>NZ_CP115165.1:2147500-2747500 GCF_028622095.1 Deinococcus aquaticus
GCTGGGACTCAAGCAGCGGACGTTCACGGGCATCCGGCGGGACGTTCTGGTCGCCATTTCCGATAGCGGCCGAATTACCCGCAAGTCGGAAGTTCCTGAACTGGTCAAGGCTGATCAGGTGCCAGAGCGGATCGGCAGTCTCGTGCAGCAGCAGTTCGACAGGACGTTCGGGAGTTTCGGCTTTACCGACGCCGAAATGACCCGCCTTCAGTCGTTTCTGAAAGCACGGCACGTGGCTGTGAGTGCCGTCGAGGATTACGTGGCACAGCGCGAAGCAGAAGGCGAATCGGTGCGGGGTGAGCCGGTCGGCCGTTCTGCGTTCCCACCGCGCCCCGTGCGTTTTGGGCAGCCGGAGCCAGTGTTCGAGGCGTCTCCTCTGGCGTCCCCGGAGCGTTCCTCGTCGCCTGTCCGCACGTCGCAGGAGCGGCAGGCGCAGGCGCGGCCCCGCCCGGATGTGGCGTGCCGCGCCTGCTCGTCCGTGAACGTGACGGTGCAGTTCGGGAAGTACGGGTACTACCTGAAGTGCGCTGATTGTGGTGGCAACACGCCTGCCAAACCCGTGTGCGCGCAGTGCGGTCAGCCGGGCAAGGTCAGTAAGCGGGGGCTGGAGTTCACGGCGACCTGCGCGGGTGGGCATTCCTGGGCGTACTGGACGAACCCGGCCTGAGCGGGGGGTAGGAAGCGGGGCCTGACTGCGCCCCGCTTCTTGCCCCCCGCGCCTTGCTCAGAAGCTGTCGCTGCCGCCCACGCGGACGCCCTGGTAGTAGGCGTAGGCGGCGCTG
Source organism: Deinococcus aquaticus (assembly GCF_028622095.1). Taxonomy (NCBI): domain Bacteria; kingdom Thermotogati; phylum Deinococcota; class Deinococci; order Deinococcales; family Deinococcaceae; genus Deinococcus; species Deinococcus aquaticus. The sequence goes on from NZ_CP115165.1 coordinate 2,148,283, forward strand.
TAGCAGGCGGGTTGCTTGTACCAGCTCTTGGCGTTGCAGATGGCTTTCATGTTGGTGTGGAAGGCCTCGTCGCTGGTCAGGCGGTTCGCGTCGGTGCGCTGGTAGACCTTGAGGTTGCGGTACGCGAAGTCGTGCACGTTGCACGCCGGGCGGAAGTCCTCGCGGTAGCCCAGGCCCAGGCCGTCGGGGGCGCTGCATCCGTCGCGCGTCCAGTCCAGGCCGGCGTAGGGGAGACTGGTGCCGTTGTACGCGGCGTACTGGGTGTTGTAGTTGCCCACGGTGCCCCAGCCGGTGCGTTTCACGTAGGCTAGGCGGTCGCTGGTCAGGTCCAGGCCGCTGATGCTGGGTGCGGCGGGCAGGGTCAGGACGCGGGGCGTTTCGCCGTACGCTTCGCGCAGCGTGGCGAGGAGTCCGGGGTCGTTGCCGTAGCGGGCGAGGATCGCCTGACTGCCGGCGTCCTGCAGTTCGGGGCGGGAGGCGTAATCGCTGGCGATCAGCGCGCCGGTGGGTGCGGCCGTCTGGGAGCAAGCGGCGAGGGTCAGGGAGAGCAGGGCGGCGGCGGGCAACATGAATGAACGCATGGCGACTCCTGTGGGCAGGTGGGGTGTGGGGGGCGGGTCTGGGTTGTGGATCGCCTTTCAGTGTACGCCGGCCTGTCAGGGGGATGCCAGGGCGGGCCGGGTATCATGGGTGGTAATGACGGTTCCTCCTGTGTCTGCTCCTGCCGCCCTGCCCGATACGACCCGTGCCCGCATTCAGCAGGAGGCGGCGCGCCTGTTCGTGCAGAGCGGGTATCACGGCGTGAGCATGCGCGAGGTCGCGGAGGCCGTGGGTGTGACCAAACCGGCCCTGTACCACCATTACGCCGACAAGGAGGCGCTGTTCCTGGCGATGCTGGAGGGCACGCTGGCGGGACTGGCGCGGCTGGTGGCGGCCGCGAACGCGCAGGTGGGCATTCGCCTGCAACTGGATACGCTGGTGTACGAGTTACTGGCCAGCGCGCCCGAGCAGCGGGTGGGTCTGCAACTGGCGGGCGAGTTACGGCACGTGAGTGCCGAGCGGCGCGGCGCGTTCGAGCGTGAGTACCGCCGCGTGTGGATCGGGGGCCTGTCGGAATTGTTCGAGCTGGCGGCCGCGCGGGGCGAGTTGCGCGCGGACGTGGTCCCGGCGATGCTGGCGCGGGCGTTCCTGGCGCTCACGTACCCGCTGGTGACTGGGGCGCCGTCCAGTGATCCGCAGGGCATGGGTCGGGCGCTGCTGGCCGTGTTCCTGGACGGCGCGACCCCCCGCTAAAGCCTCCCGGGTTGATGAGGTGACCCCCGGTTGCATGAAGGTCCTTGAGCGTCCTGCCATGCAGCGGGGCGGGCGTCCCGTCAGCATGAACGTTGGTCGCGTGGCACGGGCGCGGTGACAGGGCAGTTGGCCGGTTTCCTGGGCGCGCGTGGCAGCGCCCGTTTTCTGTTCTCAGGGAGTGACTCAGGTGGAATCACTGTTCGGTTGGATAACGCAGCCCGAGGCGTGGCTGGCGTTCGGTACGCTGCTGCTGCTTGAGGTCGTTCTGGGCATCGACAACGTCATTTTCATCTCGATCCTGGCGGGCAAACTGCCGCCGGAGCAGCAGCAGCGCGCGCGGACCATCGGCCTGCTGGGGGCCATGTTCATGCGGCTGGGCCTGCTGTTCTCGATCAGCTGGATCTACAGCCTGAAAAACGAGCTGTTCGAGGTGTTCGGGCAGGGCTTCTCGGGCCGGGACCTGATCCTGATCTTCGGCGGGTTGTTCCTGCTGTACAAGGCCGTCAAGGAGATGCACGAGCAGCTGGAAGGCCCGGAGCACGGCGCGGGCTCGTCGGGGGGCGCGGTGGTCGGGGCGAACTTCGCGGCGATCATCGGGCAGATCATGCTGCTGGACATCGTGTTCAGCCTCGACAGTGTCATCACGGCGGTCGGGATGGCCGACGACATCGGCGTGATGGTCTCGGCGGTGGTCGTGACGGTGGCGATCATGCTGGTGGCCGCGCGGCCCATCGGGGACTTCGTGCAGGCGCACCCGACCGTGAAGATGCTGGCCCTGTCGTTCCTGCTGCTGATCGGCGTGAACCTGATCGCGGATGGCTTCGGTTTCAAGATTCCCAAGGGGTACACGTACTTCGCGATGGGCTTCGCGATTGCCGTGGAACTGCTGAACCTGCGGATGCGGCGCGGCAAGCCCGTGCAACTGCACGGCTCGGACCGCCAGCCGGACTGAACTGGCAGCCCGAATAAACAGTGTGTGCCTGCGCGCCCCTGCCTAACTGGTGGGGGCGTTTTTTGGGGCGCTGGTGGTCGGGGGGGCTGCCGTCCGGCCGGGCCAGTTGGCGAGCGCCGCGCCTCCCAGGATCACGCCGGCCGCCGCCCAGACGGTCAGCGGCAGGCGTTCGTGCAGCAGCGCGGTACTCAGGATCAGGGCGATCACGGGGGCCAGGGTGTTCCAGACGCTGGTGCGGGCCGCGCCGAGTACCTGCGCGCCGCGCGCCCACGCGAGGTACGCCACGACGTTCGCGCCCAGGCCGCTGAGCGCCACGCCCGCCCACGCCAGCGGCGGCGTGCCGCTGAGCTGCACGTGCGGCGCGGCGTACAGCAGGTACGGTAGGCTGCCCAGCGCGAGGCTGAACGCCACGAACGGCAGCGCCCCCACGCGCGCCGAGAGGGTGCGGTTGAACAGCGTGTACAGCGCCCAGGCGGTCGCGGCGGCCAGCAGCCACGCCATGCCGCTCAGCGTGACGGGCGATCCCGGTTGCCGGGTCAGGAGCAGCAGCGTCAGCAGGCCCGCGAAGGCCACGCCCACGCCCGCCGCCTGCCGCCGCGTGACCGCCTGCCCCAGCAGCAGGCCCAGCGGCAGCACCAGCACGGGCACCAGGCCGTTCACGACGCCCGCCACGCCCGCCGGGGACAGCCGGATGCCGATCAGGAACAGCGTCTGGAACACGCTGTTGCCCAGCAGGCCCACGCCCGCCACGATCAGCCACGTCTGCCAGGTCCAGCGGGGCCAGCCGTGGGCCCGCACGGCCAGCGTGACCAGCACCGTGGCGGCCAGCAGGAAGCGCCCGGTGTTGATGCTCTCGGCGTTCAGGTGCGACAGCAGCGCCTTGAGCAGCACCACGTTCCCGCCCCACAGGATCACGGTGACGATCACGCCGGTCAGGGCCAGCCGCGTGGTCCGCGCGTCAGGGCCGGCCGCGCTGGCCGGAAGGAGTGGGGGAGGGGAGGGCACGTCCGCGAAGATACCCCCGCCGCCCGCCGGACTGGCCGCGTGACCGGGACGCGCCGGGGCGGCCCGCGATCCGGTAGGATGACCCCGCCTGAAGGAGATCACCACTGTGTCCGTTACCCGCCTGGAAATCTGCACCGAACACCTCACCATCGATCAACGCGAGGATCTGCTCGACGCCGTCTGGGCGGCGCTGCGCATCAGCCCCGGTATGGTCACTGCCGACGGGAACGTCGAACTGAGCCTCAAGCACTGCGGGGACTCCGTGTCGCCCGAGGACGCCCCGCTGGTCCGCGTGAACGAGATTGAGTACCGCAACGTGACGCCCGAACGCCTCGTGACCCTCATGAAACGCTGGTCCCGCTAGGGAGCGCCCGCCTCCCCCGACTGAGGGCCCGTACTGCCCACCTGACCCGACTTCAGGGCCGTCCAGAAGGCGGCCCAGAGGCGGGTCAGGGTTGGTTCAGGCTGCCGGGCTGGGCGGGGGGGCGTCCAACCTGCCCGGCCGCCAATGCGACGAGCGCGGCGTTCAGGCAGGTGTCCTGCCCCTGGGTGGTCAGGGCGTTCAGGTCCGTGGGGGCCGGCACGTCGGGCGTCACGTGTGCCGGCAGGGGCGTCCCGTCGGGCCAGAAGGCGCGCAGGACCGTCACGGAGACCACGCCGCCGTCCGGCAGGGGATCGAAGGTCACGCCGCTGTTGCCCACGCCGCGCGTGACTTCACCCACGGCCAGCACCCCGGCCCGCTGCGCGTAGTACGTGAAGACCTCCGAGCACGAGGCGGTGTTCGGGCCGACCAGCACGGCGGCCGGGCCGCGCCACACGGCCGTGTCCGGGGGCTGCTGGCGGTCCTGCGGGCCAGCGGGCCGGCCCTCGATACCGGCGTACATCGCGCCGCCCGTGCGGTAGCGGCTGCGGTACTGGGTAGGCCCGAAGATGCTGGCGGCCGCCACGCACTGCGTGAGGCTGCCGCCCCCGTTGAAGCGCAGGTCGACCAGCAGCGCGCGGGCGCCCCCGCGCCTTGCTTCCTGCACGCGCGCCAGGAACTGCTCGGCCGTGTCGGACGGCAGGAACGACGTGACCGAGATCAGCGCGGTGCGGCTGTCCGGCCCGACCCAGTTCAGGGTGGGTTCATCCCGCGCGCGCAGGGTCGCGCTGGCCAGGGTCACAGGGCGGGGCGCGCGGCCCGGCGCGGTCACCTCGACCTGAATGGGCTGCGCGGCGCGTTCCAGTCGCGTGAATTCCCGGGAGTCCAGCAGGTTGGAGTCCAGCAGGGTCCCGTCCCCACCCCCGCCCATCGCCGGTTCGCGCACGCCGCCAGCCGGGGCGGGGTTCTTCCCGGCGGGCCGGCCGTTCACGCGGGTCAGCAGGTCGAAGGGGCGCAGGCCCGCCTGCTCGGCCGGGCTGCCCGGCATGACCGACGCGACCAGAAGGCCGCCCGGCACGCTCACCACGCGCGCGCCCGTGCGGGGTACCGCGAGGTTCTCCTGCACTTCCCGCAGGCGCAGCGCACTTTCCGGGTCGCGCACGCTGGTGTGGGCGTCCCCGACCTGCGCGAACAGTTCGGTCAGGACTTCACGGCCCGTCTCGAAGGGGCAGGCGTCCCCGGCGGGCGCGCAGCGGTCATCCAGGGTGCGGCCGTACTGCTCGGTCAGGCCCTTCAGGTCGGCGGTACTCCAGCCGTAGTAGTCGCGCAGGACGTGCCTGGTGGCCTCGCGGTACAGGTCGGTGGCCGGACTGGCGGCCGCCAGCGGAAGCGCCGCGCACAGCAGGGCGGCCGTCAGGGTGCGCCAATTGCGGATCGGGTTCAGCAGCGCCTGACGACGCGGTGATGGATTGAAGGGCACCCACCCAGGCTAAGGCACCCTGCGCCCCGCACAAAAGCGAGGCGGGCACCTTATGAGACCCTGGCAGGTGTGCCGAGTCTCTGCAGGCCTTCAGCTGTCGGGGGATGCGATGGGGGTAGTCAGTATTTACAGGCGGGCACTGGCTTTCATTCCGCTCAGTTTCAGGGTGTCGCCGAACAGGCTGCGGCCCCCGCTGAAGCTCATGCCGAAGTACCCGTGCCCACTTCTGGCAGCGTTGTCCAGGGCCGCGCCGCCCAGCGAGAAGGGCACGCCCTGACCGGCCTTCACGTTCAGTGTCCCGATGGCCTGCGCCTGCTCGCCGGCCGCGCTGCACACCAGCATGCGGGGCGTGATGGGCGACGCGGGGTACTCGGTGCAGGAGACGGGCACGCTGCTCAGGTCCGGGCGGATGTACATGCCCACGCTGCTCAGCGTGCCGGCCGCCGTGGTGTACGTGGCGTTGCCCTCCACCTTGAACTGTGACAGGGCCGACGGGACGGAATTGCCCGCCAGCGAGTCGGTGTACAGGTACACGACCTTCCCGCCCAGCGCCCCGCTGTCCGGAAGGTTCAGGGTGCTGTCGGGAACGTCCACGCTGGGCGTGGGAATCAGGCCGCACGACCCCAGCAGCAGCGAGGCGGCGACAGCGAGCACAGAAGAGGGAAGCAGGGCGGCGGGACGGTTCATGCCGGCCAGCCTAGCAGCGGCCAGTGACGGCCGACTTACGGTCCCGTTCACGTGTTTGCTACGCTGCTGCGGTGAAGAAGTCCCCCACCGTCACCCTCCAAGCCCAGGCGGTGCGCCGCATCGCGGGCCGCTACCCCTTCGGGCACAGCGGCGATATCGCCCGCGCCGACGACGGCATCCAGCCGGGCGAGGTCGTGAACGTCCGCGCCGAGGGCAGCACCCGCCTGATCGCGCGCGGGTACTTCAACCCGCAGGGCGCCACGCCGCTGCGCCTGCTCACCTGGCAGGACGAGGACATCGACCTGAAGTTCTACCGCGCCCGCGTGAAGGCCGCCCTGGCCCGCCGCAAGGGCCGCATTCAGAACACCGACGCCATGCGCGTCCTGCACGCCGAGGCCGATGGCCTGCCCGGCGTGATCGCCGACCAGTTCGGGTCTGTGCTGAGCGTGCAACTGCGTAACGCCGGCGTGGAACGCCACCGCGACCTGATCGTGAAGGCCCTGAAAGACGAGACGCGCGCCGCCAGCGCCTTCGAGCGCAGTGACACCGGTGAGCGCCGCCGCGAGGGCCTGGACCTCGTGACCGGCACCCTCTGGGGCGACGTGCCGGAGCGCGTGGAGTTCTTCGAGGACGACCTGAACCTGCACTTCGCGCCCATGGACGCGCAGAAGACCGGCTTCTTCCTCGACCAGCGCGACAACCGCCGCCTGATGGCCTCGCTGGTCCGGCCCGGCGCGGGCTTCCTGGACGTGTACTCGTACACCGGCGGCTTCAGCCTGCACGCCGCGAAGGCCGGCGCGAAAGCCACCGCCATCGACAAGGACAACGTCGCCCTGGCCGCCCTGGAACAGGCGGCGCGCAGTAACGGCCTTCAGGTCGGCGTGCGCTGGGGCGACGCCCTGGAAGCCCTCGCCGCACTGGAAAAAGACAGACGGACCTTCTCGGCCATCGTGCTCGACCCGCCCACCCTCGCAAAGAGGCGCGACGACGTACCCCGCGCCAAACGCATCTTCACGGACGGGGCCGCCAGCGCCCTGCGCATGCTGGAAAGCGGCGGACACCTGATGATCAGCACCTGCGCCCACTACATCCGCGTGGACGACCTGCTGGACGCCGCCCGCGTGGCCGCCGCCGAGGCGAACACCGACGCCGAGGTACTGGACGTCACGTACCAGCCCGCCGACCACCCGCACCTCCTGAGCGTGCCCGAGAGCCTGTACCTGAAGAGCATCCTGCTGCGCAAGGCCTGAAGCGACGCTTGATACGGATTCCGTTTGTTTCGCTGACAATCCGGAACTTCACCGGATTGCCAGCTCCACGTCCGGAACCCGCTTGACTCCCACTCGCATCCGCTCGGATTGAACGGCTTTACAAGCCATTCAATCGGAGTCTGTATGAGAAGGTGGGCGCGCGTACCCTGACGGGCGCGTTCGGCGGGCAGCATCGGGTATGTCTGCCCGCCGATTCCTGCTGCTCAGCGTTCCCCTGTCCGGCGTGGCGCTGGCCCACTACGCCGCGCCGCTCCCTCTGAGCGCCGTCGCGCCCGCAAAGGCGCAGTTCGGCCTGCCGTTCGCGGGGCCGCCCGGCCCGGACACCTGGATGCTCGGGCAGGGGTACGGGAACACCACCGGCGCGTACCGGCAACGCCAGAGCACGTACGGGGCCCTGCAGGGCATCCACGCGGGCCTGGATTTCAGCGCGCCGTGCGGCACTCCGGTGCGCGCCATCGGGGACGGCGTGGTGGCCGAGGTGGACGGCCCGCACGGCAGTCCGCCGCACAACGTGGTCGTGGATCACGCGGGCAACCTCTCCAGTCTGTACGGGCATCTGCGGGTGCGGTCCAGCCTGCGGGTGGGCCAGCGGGTCACGCGCGGGCAGGTGATCGGCGAGAGCGGCGACTCGCAGGGCACGTGTGTCAGCTCCCCTCACCTGCACCTTGAACTGCGCGACCGCTCGCACCAGCGCTTCTTCAACCCGCTACCGTTCATTGCCGCCGACTGGAATTCCCTGGCGCTGGCCGGGAGTTTCGGGCGCGGGTACGAGTACGACCTGACCCAGCCCCGGCGCTGGCAGACGCCGGACTCTCAGCCCACCGCGCTGCGGGGCGGCGCCCTGCTGAACGAATACCGGCAACCCTGGCCGCCCGCCGCCGGAGGTGCCCGGTGAGGCGCGCCGCCCTGGCCGTCCTGATGCTGGGAACGGCACACGCCGCCACCCTCCCGTCCCGCGCGGTCCTGAGCGGCGAGTGCTGCCCCGGCGTGGTCTGGGCGCCCGACTCGCGCGCCCTGCTGTTCCTGGACGGCGCCCCGGCGCGCGTCTCGACCGGCATCTATCAGGTCGCCGCGACCGGGGGCGCCGTCACGCGGCGGTTCTCCAGCGTGGCGTTCTTCTCTCCGGCCCTGAAGTGGGCGGTGCGGCCCGGCTCGGGCGAGGCCACCACCCTGGAACGCCTCGCGGACGGGCGGCGGTTCACGCTGCCCACCTACGGCGCGAACGTCACCTGGACGGCCGCCGAGACCCGGCTGGCCTACGCCCGCAGTGACACGACCGGCAACTTCGACCGCCGGGTCACGCGGGTATTCGTCGCGGACGCCTTCGCCGCGCCCCGGCTCGTGGCGACCCTGCCGGGCGGCAGCATTCACGGCTGGCTGAACGACACGACCCTGCTCCTGAGCGGCAAGGCCACCGCCGCCGCGCGCGACCGCGACCTGTTCACCCTGGACACCCGCAGCGGCGCGCGCCGTACCCTCAGGACCGCGCTGGGCTTTCGCTCGGTGACCGTCAGCCCCGGGGGCCGTCAGGTGGCGTACACCATCGCCTTCGACAGCGCCGCCCGCAATGGCCTGTGGGTACAGGGCACCGCCAGCGGCAGCCCGCGCGAACTGAGCACCTTCGGCTCGTACCGCTGGCGGGACGCCAACCGCCTGCTGCTGATTCCCCTGAACGCGGCGGGCGGCCCGCACGCCCTGCGGCAGTACGACGTGACCGCGAACGCCTGGAAGACCCTGGGCGACCTGGGCGATCAGGTGCGCCTGTCGGACTGGTCCGTCAGCCCCGACGGGCGCCTGCTGAACTACCTCAGCGCCCGCGACGGCAACGTGCGCGTCCTAACGCTGCCCTGAGGGGGCTGGCCTGGCCAGAGAGGTCACGGCGACCCCGGCAGGGTGGTCAGGTGCCGGGCCTCAAAACCCTTTGACCTCCGCCCAGTGAACACTCGCGTCCACGCCGATCTCCTTCAACCTCCTTTTCAGATCGGCGATTTCCTGCGAAAGAGTCCAGGCTCTGTGCGAGAGGCCGATCCGGACCGAGTGCTCGGATTCGAACCCCACGCTGCCAACCAGTGGGGACAGGGCCAGATCGCTCTTGATGATGTACAGCGCCAGAATCTGCCGGGACGGCCTTCCATTCTGGATCATCGGCTCGACCATCAGGGCAGCCACTGTGCTGGCCGGGTATGGGTCGCCGGAGGCAGATAACCCTGATCCCACGGTCCCTGAGAGCGCGACAGTCAGCATCACACGAGTCATCATTTGGGCATCTGTACGTCCCGGTGTTCCTTGCCGCTGTTGTCTTCAGGAAAGGATTCTTGCCACTCGGTGAGGGAGGTCCGTCTGACCTTTCCGATGGGGCGCCGAATGAGGAATCGGCCCATGTTCGCATGGTGCCCTGACCTGCTAGACTGTCTCGTTTCCGAAGCGGAGGCGGTGCCTTACGCGTTCAACGTAACCCCCGGCGGCCCGGTCTACGTCTGATTCCTGCCGTGCTGGCCGCACTTTTCAGGGAGAATCCACCTTGCAGAACAATCTGATCGTGAAGGGCGCGAAGGAACATAACCTCAAGGACATCACGGTAGAACTGCCGCGCGATCAGTTCGTGGTGATCACGGGCGTGTCCGGCAGTGGCAAGAGCACTCTGGCCTTCGACACCATCTACGCCGAGGGTCAGCGCCGTTACGTGGAAAGCCTCAGCGCGTACGCCCGCCAGTTCCTCGGCCTGATGGAGAAACCGGATGTGGAGAGCATCACGGGCCTGTCCCCGGCCATCTCCATCGACCAGAAGACCACCAGCCACAACCCCCGCAGCACGGTGGGAACCGTGACTGAGATCCACGATTACCTGCGGTTGCTGTACGCCCGCGTGGGCACCCCGTACTGCCCGGTCTGTGGCCGGAAGATCGAGAAGCAGAGCCCCAGCGAGATCACGGACCGCCTGCTGGCGGGCTTCCCGGACAAGCGCGCCATCCTGCTCGCGCCGGTCGTACGTGGGCGCAAGGGCGAGTACCGCAAGCTGTTCGCGGACCTGCGCCGCGAGGGCTTTGCGCGCGTGCGGGTGGACGGCACGCTGTACGAGCTGGAGGAAGCCGAGAAGCTGAAGCTGGAGAAGTTCGAGAAACACGACGTGGACGTGGTCATCGACCGCGTGACCCTGCGTGAAGGGGACCGCAGCCGCATCGCCGAGAGCGTGGAACTGGGCCTGCGCCGGGGCGAGAGCCTGCTGCGCGTGCTGATGCCCGACGCTGGGCAGGACGGAGGGCCGCACGAGGAACTGTACTCCGAGAAGTTCGCCTGCCCCGAGCACGGCAGCGTGCTGGAGGAACTCGAACCCCGTTCGTTCAGTTTCAACTCGCCGTACGGTGCGTGCGGGGACTGCGCGGGCCTGGGCAGCAAACGCGAGTTCAGCGCCGACCAGATCGTCGACGACAAGCTCTCCATCGCCGAGGGCGCGATCCTGCCCTGGAGCAAGAAGGGCACGGGCGGCGGCATCTACTACTGGGACAAGTTGCAGGCGCTGGCCGAGCACCTGGAGTTCAGCGTGAAGACCCCCTGGCGTGAGCTGCCCAGACAGGCGCAGGACGCCGTCCTGAAAGGGCCGGGCGCACCCTTCGAGGTCGTGTACCGCCGCGCCGGCAAGGAAACCATGCGGTTCATGACCGAGTTCGAGGGCGTGATCCCCAACCTGGAACGCCGCTACGCGGACACGGAATCCGAGTTCATGCGCGAGAAACTCGAGGAGATGATGGAACTCCAGCCGTGCCCCACCTGCGGCGGCACGCGCTACAAACCCGAGATTCTCGCCGTGCGCGTGGGCGGCCTGAACATCAGTCAGGCGAGCGGCATGAGCGTGCTGGACGCCGACGTCTTCTTTGACCGGCTGCAGGGTGGCGGTCTGGACCACGCGGCCATCGAGGCGTTCCTGACAGGGCACCTGGGCGGCACGGCCCGTGCGCACGCCCCCAGCCGCTACGAGTACGTCCTGAACGATTTCGGCACGGCGGTGGCCGCCCCGATCCTGCGGGCCATCCGCACCCGCCTGAAATTCCTGGTGGACGTGGGCCTGGATTACCTGAGCCTGGACCGCACCGCGAACACCCTGTCGGGCGGCGAGGCGCAGCGCATCCGGCTGGCCACGCAGGTCGGCAGCGGCCTGACCGGCGTGCTGTACGTGCTGGACGAACCCAGCATCGGCCTGCACCCCAAGGACAACCACCGCCTGATCGGCACCCTCAAGCACCTGCGCGACCTGGGGAACACCCTGATCGTCGTCGAGCACGACGAGGACACCATGATGGACGCCGATTACCTCGTGGACATGGGGCCCGGCGCGGGCGTGCACGGCGGGCAGGTCGTCGCGGTCGGCACGCCGCAGCAGGTGCGGGACAACCCGGACAGCCTGACCGGCAAGTACCTACGCGGCGAACTGAAGATCGAGGTGCCGCAGAGCCGCCGCCGGGGCAACGGCAAACAGCTGAAGGTCATTGGGGCGCGCGAACACAACCTCCAGAACGTCTCCATCGAGATTCCGCTGGGCACCATGACTGTCGTGACCGGCCCGTCCGGCAGCGGCAAGAGCACCCTGATCCACGACATCCTGCACGCCACCCTGGCCCGCGAACTGAACGGCGCGAAGACCACGCCCGGCAAGTACGACCGAATTGAGGGCATGGAGCATCTGGACAAGGTCATCGAGATCGACCAGAGCCCCATCGGGCGCACGCCGCGTAGCAACCCCGCCACGTACACCGGCGTGTTCACCGAGATCCGCGACCTGTTCACCCGCACCCCCGAAGCGCGCCGCCGCGGCTATCAGGCCGGGCGCTTCTCGTTCAACGTGAAGGGCGGCCGCTGCGAGCACTGCAAGGGCGACGGCGTCATGAAGATCGAGATGAACTTCCTGCCAGACATCTACGTGCCGTGCGAGGTCTGCAAGGGCGCGCGCTACAACCGCGAGACGCTGGAGGTCAAGTACAACGGCAAGACCATCGCCGACGTGCTCGACCTGACCGTCGAGGACGCCCAGAGCTTCTTCGAGGCGATCCCCGCCATCGAACGCAAGATGACCCTGCTGTGCGACGTGGGCCTGGGCTACATGAAGATCGGGCAGCCCAGCACCACCCTGTCCGGCGGCGAGGCGCAGCGCATCAAGCTCGCCAGCGAACTGAGCAAGCGCGCCACCGGCAAGACCATCTACATCCTCGACGAACCCACCACGGGCCTGCACTTCGAGGACGTCCGCAAACTCATGGAAGTGCTGCAACGCCTCGTGGAGGGCGGGAACACCCTGGTGATCATTGAGCACAGCCTGGACGTCATGAAGACCGCCGACCACATCATCGACCTCGGCCCCGAAGGCGGCGTGCGCGGCGGCACCGTCGTCGGCACCGGCACGCCTGAGGAGATGGCCGCGCACCCGACCAGCCACACCGGCGAGTACCTGCGCCGCGTGCCCGGTATCGTGGCCGCCACCCCTCGCAAGCCCGCTGCGGCCAGTGCGCCCGCCCCAAAGAAGGCTGGCCGGCCCGCGAAGAAACCCGCAGTGGCCGAGGAGCCGGAACTGGTCGGCGCGGCCCCCGCCCGCAAGAGTCGTGCTAAGAAAGAAAGCGCATGACCCAGCCGCCCGACCCCACCCCACCCGACACCCACCCCACGGACCCCCAGGGTCTGAACCCTGAAACGCCGGTTCAGGCCGGGCGGCACGCGGCGCTGGACCCCGCCACGGCCCCCGAAGCTCCCACGCCGGGGCCACGTCCAGCGGGGTCACGCCCGGCCCGCCCGGTCCCGCAGGACGATCCGCCGCCGGGCACGGCCGTCACTTTGCTGAAACTGCTGGGAGGCGCTGTGTGCCTGCTGACCCTGGCGTACTTCCAGTGGACGCCCGGCGAGTGGCCCGTGCGCCTGCTGACCTGGGTGCTGCTGACCCTGCTGGCCGACGAGTTCGGCGGCTGGTTCGGGTACGGCGGGTTGATCCTGGGCGGCCTTGGGTACTTCAGTCCGGTGCAGCCGCCCGCCGAGTGGCTGATCATCCTGCCGCTGGTCGGCGGGGCCCTGATGGGCACCCTGCTGCTCAAGCACTCGGGCGGACTGTTCGTCCTGCCGTTCGCCGGGGTGCTGTTCGCGGGCGTGCTGATCGCCGTCGGGCAGTTCGGCACCAAACTCGACCCGCAGATGACGCTGCCCGCCAACCCGGAATTCCTGCGCACCGCCATCACCGGCATGCTGATCGCGCTGGGCCTCAGCGCCGCGCGGCAACTGATCGGCCTGATCCTCCGTGCCCGTCGCCGCCGCGCCCGCCCGCCTGGGGCCGTGCCCGCCTGACCGTCCCCGCACCACCTGCGCGCCGCTCCCCCTGACCGGGAGCGGCGTTTCTGCTGCCTCCAGCCCAGGCTCCGGTCGCCGGCGGCCCGACATGGTCGGCGGTCCCTCATGGACGCGCGTTACACTTCAGGGCAGATGAACAGTAACTCCAACCGCACCATTCTCGTGATCGGCACGCTGATTGCCGTGGCCCTGATCGCCCTCGCCCTGGTCGCCGTGCGCGGCAAACCCGCCGCCGGAGCGGGCCTGAACGGCAACTTCGACCTGACCGGACAGGCCTTCGCCGGCAAGGCCGACGCGCCCGTCAGCGTGGTCGTCGTTGAGGACTTCAAGTGCCCCGTCTGCAAGACCTTCGAGGAAACCATCGCCCCCGAACTGAACAGCAAGTACATCGAGACCGGCAAGGCCAAGCTGTACTCCCTGGTGTGGCCCTTCCTGGCCGAGAACGTCCGCCTGCCCACCGACGACAGTAAACTCGCCGCGCAGGCCGCCAAGTGCGTGTACGACCAGGGCGGCAACGACGCCTTCGGCAGTTTCAAGACCATCCTGTTCCGCGCCCAGGGCAGCGAGAGCACCGTCTGGGCCACCAAGACCCGCCTCAAGGACCTCGCCGGTAACGTCGAGGGACTCGACCAGGGCAAGTTCGCCACCTGCCTGGATACCGACGCCACCGCCGCCCGCGTGGACGCCGACGAGAAACAGGTCACGGACGCCCGCGTGAACCACACGCCCACCGTGTTCGTGAACGGCAAGGAAGTCCTGAACGGCAGCGGCCAGAGCAGCTACCTGCTGGCCGACGTCAGCGCCGCCATCGACGCCGCCAGCAAGTAAGCCATGAGCCGCGACAACCGCCTGTACGCCGCGTGGGTGATCGCCCTGATCGCCACGCTGGGCAGCCTGTATTTCAGTAACATCCTGGGGTTCAAACCCTGCGTGCTGTGCTGGTACCAGCGCATCTGCATGTACCCCCTGGCCGTCATTCTGGGCATCGGCGCGCTGCGCGGCGACCTCGGTGCCCGCCTGTACGCTCTGCCGCTCGCCGCCGTCGGTGCGGTCATCGCCCTGATTCAGAACTTCGAGGACTGGGGCGTGATTCCCGTCCTGAAAGCCTGCACCGCCGACGCTACCACCGTCGCCTGCAACGTTCCCTGGCCCGTGTGGGGCAGCGGCGCCCTGGCCGGCCTGAACACCGTCATCACCATCCCGGTCCTGAGCATGACGGCCTTCATCCTGATCATCGGGCTGCTCGCCTGGGGCCGCCCCCGCAGCATCTGAACGGGGGTACGCGGGAAGCGGGGCGCGGGGAGTGGTGAACCCCTGCGCCCCGTTGTGTTGGCGCCGAAGCAGGCCCAGGCAGGGGAGAGCCCCTGGCCCGCTCCCTGCGAACCGCTTCCTGTGTCCCTCTTATACGGACTCCGATGGAATGGTTTGCAAAAACCGTTCCATCCGAGCGGAGCGGGCAGGAGAGAAACGGGTTCCGGGCGTGGAGTTGGCAACCCGGTGTCCTTCCGGGTTGTTAACGAAACAGACGGAATCCGTATTACACCGGTCGGCCCGCCATCATGAACGACGCCGTCATTCCCCCGTCCACCGGGACGATCGCGCCCGTCAGGAAGCTCGCCTCGTCACTGCCGAGGAAGTACACGACTTTCGCCACCTCCTGCGGGGTGCCCAGGCGGCGCAGGGCGTGCAGGTCCTCGTAATCCCGGCGGGTCTGCGCGGGGTTCTCGCTGTCCGCGATGGCTGCCAGCACGCCCTCGGTGCTGATCGCCCCGGGCGCAACCGCATTCACGCGCAGGCCGCGCGGCGCGAGGTCCAGCGACATGGCCCGCGTCAGGTTCACCAGTCCGCCCTTGCTGGCGTTGTACGCGGCGTTGTCCTGCTCGGCGAACAGGCCCTGCACGCTCGCCACGTTCACGACCGCGCCCCCGCTGGGCAGCAGGTCCACCAGTGCGCGCGTCAGCAGCAGCGGGGCCGTCAGGTTCACGCTCAGCGTCCGCGCCCAGCCGCGCTCACTCACGTCCAGTACGCTCCCGTGCGCTCCCTGGTACGCGGCGTTGTTCACGAGCACCTGCACGCCCCCCAGTTCCCGCGCGGCCCGCACGATCCGCTCCCGGCCCGCCGCCGTGCTCACGTCCGCCTTCACGCGCCGCTGCCCCCGCAGGACCGGCGGAAGGTTCAGGTCCACGCTCAGCACCCGCCACCCCCGCTCCGCGTACAGTTCCGCCACCGCCCGCCCAATCCCGCGCGCCGCTCCCGTTACCACCACACCACTCGCGTCCGTCATGCCCTCAGTCTCAGGGACACCCGCCCGCCCGGAGCCGAGGCATAAGGCACGCTCAAGTGGGAAGGTTGTGGGCAGTACGCAGTGCAGAGTGGGAACAGAAGGAGGCCCGCCGACGCATTCGCAGTCGGCGGGCCTTTCAGTGACTGCTGGGTGGTGGGGCAGAGGTTGGAGAACCAACCCACCCCCCATTCCCCATTTACTTGCGGCTGGCTTCGATCAGCGCGGGGACGATCTCGTTGATGTCGCCCACGATGCCGTAGTCCGCGACCTTGAAGATCGGGGCTTCGGCGTCCTTGTTGATGGCGATGATGTTCTTGCTCTTGCCCATGCCACTCAGGTGCTGCACGGCGCCGCTGACGCCCAGGGCGATGTAGGCCTTGGGTTGCACGGTCTTGCCGGTCTGGCCGACCTGCTCGGCGTAGGGACGCCAGCCGGCGTCCACGACGGCGCGCGTGGCACCGACGCCCGCGCCGATGTTGTCGGCGAGGCCCTCGACGTAACGGGCGAAGTTCTCGGGGCTGCCCACGCCGCGTCCGCCGGTGACGATCACGTCGGCTTCGGTCAGGGCAACGCGGCTGCTCTTCTCGACGCTGCGGCCAGTCACCTGCACGCGGGGGGCGGGCAGGTCGAGTTCCACGTCGTACTGCTCGCCAGCGGCGGCGGCGGGCGCGGCGGGCGGGAACGAGCCGGGCTTGACGGTCACGACGACCGTGCCGTCCGCCTCGACGGTTTCGGTCACGCGGGCCAGGAAGGTGTACCGCTGCGCCTGGAGGGCCGCGCCGTTACTGCTGAGTTTGGTGGCGTCTTCGAGGTACGGCGCGTCGAGTTTCACGGCGACCCTCGGGGCGTACTCGCGGCCAGAGCGGCTGCCGCCGATGATGACGGTGTGCGCCTCGCCCTCCTGCGCGATCTGCGTGGTGGCGGCCGCCCAGACTTCGGCGTTGTACGTGGCGAGCGCGGGCAGGTCGGCCACGAGCACCTGATCGGCCACGGCGGCGGCCTCGGCGGCCACGGCGGCGACGTTCTGGCCCAGTACGAGCAGCGTGACGGGACCTTCGCGCCCGGACTGCTGCGCGGCGGTGACCATTTCCAGGGTGGCTTTCGCCAGTTTCCCGGCGGCGTGTTCAGCAACGATCAGAATCATGCGATCACCTTCGCTTCGTTCCGAAGCAGTTCCAGCAGTTGCTGGGCGGCGGCCTGGGGGTCCTTGCCGTCGATCATGGTGTTGCGGCGGGCGCGGGTCTGAATTTCAGCGCCGACCACGCGGACCTTGCCACTCAGGTTGTAGGCGGCGGGGTCGTCCTTGCGGAGTTCCTTCTTCTTGGCTTTCATGATGTTCGGCAGGGTGGGGTAGCGGGGCTCGTTCAGGCCCTGCTGCGTGGTGACCACGGCGGGCAGGGGGGCGCTGAAGCTCTCGTTCCCGTCGTCCACGTCGTGGCGGCCGGTAATGGTGTCGCCGTCGACTTTCAGTTCGTTCGTCCAAGTCAGCTGGGGCCAGCCGAGGCGTTCGGCGCTGGCGGCTCCGAGGGCCTGGGAGTCCCAGTCGGCTTCCTGCCCGCCGACCAGGATCAGCGTGACGTTCTCGGCCTGCGCGACCTGAGCCACGACGCGGCTGAGGGTCACGGCGTCGAATTTCTCGTCGGTTTCGATGTGAATGGCGCGGTCGACGCCCATGGCGAGCGAGGTGCGTAGGGCGTCCTCGACCTTCTTCGGGCCGACGGCAAGCGCGATGATCTGTTCGACGGGCGCGCCGCTCTCGCGCAGGCGCAGGGCTTCTTCCACGCCGTACTCGTCCATGCCGTCGATGACCAGGGTGGCCCCTTCGAGGTCGACGGTCTGGCCGCTGATCTTGACGCGGGCTTCGGCATCGGGAACTTGTCTTACGAGGGTCAGGATGTTCATGGGTCCTCCAGGGGTCGGGTGCGTGTGTCGGAGACGGGAAGAGGCCGGCTCACCCGGCCCGACAAATTGTACTTGGTTCAAGTTTAGCAGAGCGCTCCGGCCCAGGGAAGACCCCCGCCCAGACGGCCACCAGCCAGCACGGTGAGAACCCGCCGCGCCTGCCAGAGCCCAGCAGCACCGGGTCTCAGAATTGAACCGGCCCCCAGCGTAGCCCAGGGAACACCCCGCCCGCAGCAGGAAAGGGCACAGGTCACCAGTCAGACCAGTGCAACCACACGCCAAACCCACCTCGCCCAGCCCACCTCTCTGTGCCTCGACCCCGACCATGAGAACCCCTCTGTGCCCACCCAGGCCGCCGGACAGGCGTACAGACCGGCAGAAAAGCCAGGGGCCTGCGCCCATGCCGTCTTTACGCGGCATTCAGGTCATCAAGCGCCAGTCTTTAAGAACAGCCCCACCTTAAAGTTCCAGTCAACTGCCTCAAGGAACCCTCTCATGCTGGCAGACGAACCTACTCTCATGAAGAACCTGATTCCCCTGACCATCCTCGCCATCGCCGCCAGCACCGCCACGGCCGGCGCGCAGTCCCTCAGCGGCGTCGAACTCGGCCTGACCGGCGGCTACGCCGGCGGCCTCAGCGGCGAAGCCTTCGTGCACGCCCCCAACGTGATCGGCCCGGTCGGCGTGAAAGCCGGCGTGGCCGTCACCCGCTCCGCCGACGCCATCAACGACAGCAGCAAGGACGCCCTGGGCACCACCTTCGCTGACCGCAAGAAGAACGACGGCTTCACGGAAAGCGGCAGCCAGACGGTCGTCTCCCTGGACGGCACCTACAGCCTCGGCGAAGTTGCCCCTGGCGTCGACACCACCCTGTACGCCGGCGGCCGCTACGGCATGTTCCGTGCCACCGAAACGGCCAACTCCACCAGCTCGAACGTTTACAGCAGCAATTCCTTCGGGATCGGTGCCGGCGTGATGGCCAGCTACGCTCTCAGCGGCAACATCAGCCTCGTGGGCGATCTGGGTGTCGATCACTTCTTCAAGAACACCATCAACGTCGATTCGACCAACGCCGGCAACACCACCACCTATAACTACCCCACCAGCGACGCCGACTACGCCTACAACGACAGCCGTTTCGTGCGCCCCGGCACCAACTTCAAGGCCCGCGTGGGCATCAAAGCTACTTTCTGATACACGCCTTCTTTTGACCGTGCCGGCTCTCCCTGTGGGGGCCGGTTCGTGTTGTGTGTGGGTCAGCGCTTTAGGTGCTGCTTGAGCATCTCGAACGCCGCCACGGTGCGCGGGAAGCCCAGGTAAGGGACGCACATCATGAGCGCGCCGCGCACCTCGGCTTCGGTGGCGCCGGCATTCATGGCGCCGCGAATGTGGGTGCGCAGTTCGGGGGGGCTGCCCAGTGAGACGAGCAGGGCGCAGGCGATCAGCTCCTTGCTTTTCAGGTCCAGGCCGGGCCGGTCGTACACGGTGTCGTACGCGAACTCCTGAATGTAGCGGCCCAGGTCGGGGTCTAGGTCGTTCAGGCGCTCCTGAATGCGGTTCTGCTGCGTGCCGAAGATCACGTCACGGGCGCGGGGCGGCGCTTCCAGAGCAGTGGCGTCGGTCGGCGCGTCTGTCGGGGTGGGATCGTGGGCGGTGTCGCTCATGTCCGCAGGGTAATGCGGGCGGCGCGGCGGGTGCTGTGGGTGCCGGTAGGGGCAGACGTGGCAAGAATCCCGTCATGAACTGCTCGCTACAGTGGGTGTGTGCCGGTTCGCTGCTCAGATCGTAAGGTTTCACCTGCCGGCCGGCGGGTGGGGCGGATAGTCTACACTCAGGCTGTCCACCAGGCACCGAGCGTTCTGTCCAGTTGCGGCAGTTCGTTGTTCCCGTTTCAGCCGTTCACCCGGCGCCGCTGTTTCGGCGTGTCACGGCCCGTCCGTGACTGGCCCGTGATGGCCGCGCTTTCCGCCCCTGGGGGTCACCCATGAACAGATACGACGACCGCGCCCGACTCGTGTTCCATTACGCCCGCGAGGAAGGCAACCGCCTGGGCCACGCGATGGTCGGCCCGGAACACCTGCTGCTGGGCCTGATGCGCGAGGGCGGTACTGCCGCCAGCATTCTCGGAGAGTTCGGTGCTTCGCTTGACGGCCTGCGCCGCCGCGTGGAGGAAATCATCGGCCGTGGCGAGGGTAACCGCCTGAATGACGCGCCCAGCATCACGCCCCGCGCCCGGCGCGTTATGGAGCTGGCGTCCAGCGAGGCCCGCAGCCTGGGCGCGCAGGTGACCAGTACTGAGCACATCCTGCTGGGCATCATCCGCGAGGGTGACGGTGTGGCCTTCCGCATCCTTCAGGAACTCACGAAGGACGTGGACACCATCCGCTGGCGCATCCTGGCGCAGGGCGAGGGCACGGCCAGCAAACCGGCCAAACCGGTCGCCACGCCCTTCCTGGACGAGTACGGCCGCGACTTGACCAAGTGGGCGCGCGAGGGCAAACTGGACCCCGTGATCGGACGCAGCGAAGAAATCCGCCGCGTCACGCAGATCCTGACCCGCCGCACCAAGAACAACCCGGTCCTGATCGGTGATCCGGGCGTGGGCAAGACCGCCATCGTGGAGGGCCTGGCGCTCGCCATTCACGAGAAGCGCACCCCACCGAACCTGCACGGTGTGCGCCTCGTCAGCCTGGACCTGAGCGGCGTCGTGGCCGGTACCAAGTACCGAGGCGAGTTCGAGGAACGCCTGCGGCAGATCATCGAGGAGCTGCGTAACGCCAAGGTCATGGCCTTCATCGACGAGCTGCACACCCTGGTCGGGGCGGGAGGGGCCGAGGGCACGCTGGACGCTGCAAACATCCTCAAGCCCGCCCTGTCGCGCGGCGAGATCCAGGTGATCGGCGCGACCACCACCGGCGAGTACCACCGCTACATCGAGAAGGACGCCGCCCTGGAACGCCGTTTCCAGCCGGTGATCGTGCTGGAACCCAGCCCCGCCGAGACCCTGCAGATCCTGCGCGGCCTGAAACCCAAGTACGAGGAGCATCACGGCGTGCAGATCCCGGAAGCGGCCCTGGAACTCGCCGTGCGCATCGGGGAGCGGAGCCTGCCGGGCCGGAACTTCCCGGACAAGGCCATCGACCTGATCGACGAGGCCGCCAGCCGCGTGCGCCTGAACATGAGTGTGGGCCTGCCGGTTGCGGAAACCGAGGACGGCGAACCGTACGTGACCCGCGAGGACATCGAGAGCGTCATCAACTCCATGGGCGGCATCTACTCCGAGGAGACGGCCGCGCAACTCGGTGACCTGGAAGGCACCCTGCGGGATCAGGTGTACGGCCAGCCGGACGCCATCCGCGCGCTGTCCAGTGCGCTGCGCCGCGCCCGCGTGGGCCTGGGTGGCCGCACCCGCGTCGCCGCGAGCTTCCTGTTCGTCGGACCCAGCGGGGTCGGCAAGACCCACCTGGCCAAGGCCCTGGCGCGCAGCCTGTTCGGCAGCGAACGCAGCCTGATCCGCATGGACATGAGCGAATTCCAGGAGAGCCACTCGGTCAGCAAACTGATCGGCTCGCCCCCCGGGTACGTGGGCTACGAGCAGGGCGGCCGCCTGACCGAGGCGGTGCGCCGCCAGCCGTTCAGCGTGATCCTGCTCGACGAGATCGAGAAGGCCCACCCGGACGTGTACAACACCTTCCTTCAGGTCCTTGATGACGGCCGCCTGACCGACGGACTGGGCCGCACCGTGGACTTCCGCCGCACCATCCTGATCATGACCAGCAACACGGGCTTCAACGTGACGCCCACCGTGGGCTTCAGCCCGGTCACGCCGGACAGCAACGCCCCGCTGCGCAACATCTTCACGCCGGAATTCCTGGACCGCCTCGACGAGGTCATCCGCTTCAAGAGCCTCGGCGAGGAGGAACTGGTGCGCGTCGCGCAGCAACTCATGGGCGAGATGACCGAGGAACTCGCCAGCCGCGAACTGAGCGTCACGTTCGACCCGGCCATCGCCGCGTGGCTGGTCACGAAACTCAAGGCCCGCAGCCCCAAGCACGCCGTCGGCAGCAGCCGGCAACTGCGCACCCTTGTCCGCGAGGAGATCGAGGATCCCCTGGCCCTGGAACTCATGGCCAACCACGGCGAGGAACTGCGCGTCGTGCTGGGCGAGGGCGGCGTTCAGTTCGAGAAGGGCGAGGAAGCCGCCTCCCGCCAGATCCTGGCGTAAGCTCTCCCGCTTCCTGACTGCTGGGACGTCCGCTCTGCCGGGCGTCCTTTCTTGCTGTCTGTGCCGGGTCTTCCGGCCTCCTGACCCGGCCTTCCTGGCCACCGTTGCCCGTGTCCGGCCTTCCCGGCGTGGCTGACTGGACGCGCAGGCTGACCCGCATCACCCTCAGGAGTGCTCCGGGCGGTTAGCATGGCGGTCATGACGAAAAGTATTTCCGATTTTCAGGATGAACACGGCCGTATCACCGGGTGGCCCAGCGACCGCCGCCGCGCGCACCAGCTGGCCATTCTCGATTACCTGACCGGCCTGTTCGAGCCCGGCGTGTCTTACGACCAGGGGCAGATTGAGCAGGTGCTGGCCGACCACAGCACCCTGGAAGACCCCAGCTTCCTGCTGACCGAACTGGTCGACAGCGACTACCTCGCCACCGAGGACGGCATGTACTGGCGTGCCGACGGTCGCCCCGGCGCGCGTGGCTAGAGCCCGCACCAACTACGTCTGTGGCAGTTGCGGGTACACCAGCGCCAAACCGCTGGGCCGCTGCCCGAACTGCCAGGCTTGGAACTCGTTCGAGGAGGAAGTTGCGGCCGTCACGACTGGCTCGCGGGGCGGGGCGTACGGCGGCGTGGTGGGCGGGAAACTCACGGCGCTGTCCACCGTGGGCCGCCGCGAGGAGCCGCGCACGTCCAGCGGCATTCCGGAACTGGACCGCGTGCTGGGCGGCGGTCTGGTCGCCGGGGGCGTCACGCTGATCGGCGGCGAGCCGGGCATCGGCAAGAGCACCCTGCTGCTGCAGGTCGCGGACCGCGTGGCGAAACTGGGCGGCACCGTGCTGTACGTGGCCGGTGAGGAATCGCTGGAGCAGATCCGGTTGCGCGCCGACCGGCTGGGCGTGGCCCTGGAGGGCGGCGCGGACATTCAACTCACGCGGGACACCCGCGCCGAGCATGTGGCCGCGCTGATGAGCGAGCATAAACCCGCGCTGTGCATCGTGGATTCCATCCAGACCGTGACCGTGGAAGGCGAGGGCGCGCCCGGCGGCGTGGCGCAGGTCCGCGACGGCACCGCCATGCTGACCCGCGCCGCCAAGGAAACCGGTACGGCCACCGTCCTGGTCGGGCACGTGACCAAGGACGGCACGGTCGCCGGACCGAAAGTCATGGAGCACATCGTGGACACCACCGTGTTCCTCGAGACGGTCGGGTCGTTCCGGCTGCTGCGCTCGGTCAAGAACCGCTTCGGGCAGGCCGGTGAACTGGGCGTGTTCGAGATGCGCGGCGAGGGCCTGATCGCCGTCGAGAACCCGTCGGCGGCGTTCCTGGCCGAGCGGCCCCTGGACGTGCCGGGCAGCGTCGTGGCCGCCACCATCGACGGGCAGCGGCCCATGCTGCTGGAAGTGCAGGCACTGGCCAGCAAGACCCCGTACCCGAACGCCCGCCGGGTCGTGGTGGGTCTCGACCCGCGCCGCGTGGACGTGGTGCTGGCCGTGCTGGAACGCCGCCTGGACCTGACGCTGGGCGGCCTGGACGTGTACGTGAACCTCGCGGGCGGCCTGAAAGTCCCCGATCCGGGCCTGGACCTCGCGATCGCCCTGGCGATCTACTCCGCCGTGGTGGGCCGCGCCCTGCCCGGCAACGTGGCCGTGTTCGGCGAGGTCGGACTGGCGGGCGAGGTGCGCTCCACGACCGGCTCGATCCGCCGCGCCGAGGAAGCCCGCCGCGCCGGGTACACCCGCCTGATCGTCCCACCCGGCCTGGATGGCCACCCGGACGGAGTGAAAAGCGTCGAGGAAGCCGTCGCGCAGGTCTGGCAGGGCCGTGCGGCAGGCAGTCCGGGGGCGGGCAGCCGGAAACCCCGCGCGGGGTAGGCGCGTACCGGACGGCATGAACACTGCCGTTCCGGTCGCGCCCCCCACCTCGCCCCTCTGGTTCCGGGCGCTGACCTGGGTGGCGCCGCTGATGCTGATCGTGACCGCCTGGGTGCCGGATGACGGGGCCGACAGGCCTCTGCCGCTGGCCGGGAGCGTGTTCCTCACGCTGCTGGGCGTGGGACTGGCCGCACTGTTCGCGCAGTTGCCCCGGCGGCTCTCGTACACCCTGACCGACACGGGGCTGCGCGTCAGCCGCTTTTCCGGAACGTTCGAGTGGCCGTACCGTGACCTGCGCCTGCGCCGCACAGAGGGACACCTGGGCCTGAAGGTGGGCGGCGTGGGCCTGCCCGGCTATTACAGCGGCAACTACACCTTCACCGGCCCCGCCTACCGCAGCGTGCAGGCGCTCGCCTCGAACACGCAAGGCGGCCTGATCGTGGAGCGGGGCGGCGTGCCGTACTACCTGACGCCCGCCAACCCGGACGCGCTCGCCCGTGCCCTGGCCGCGCGGGGCGTGCCGACCGTGTAGTGTCGGTCAGGTCATGTCGGTCGGAGAGACGGCATTGAACCGCTCCCGCGTCATCCTGTGCGCAATCCGCCACGACTGGTAAACGCGGCCCGCATCCGCCCCGGAGTGGCCCGTGGCACGCTCGGTGAATGACTGACCACCCCCACGACCACAGCTCCCATGATCACGGACCCGGTGAACACGGCCCTGGTGACCACCGCCCCGACGCACACGCCGCGCAGGGCCACAGTTCAGACACTCACGACGGGGCGCACAACCACGGTGCGAACGCGAACGCGCGGCAACTGACCCTGGCGCTTATCCTGACCGGCGGGTTCCTGATCGTGGAGGTCGCGTACGCCTTCACGTCCGGCAGTCTGGCCCTGCTGAGTGATGCGGGGCACATGCTGACCGACGCCGCCGCGCTGGGCCTGTCCCTGCTCGCCATTCGCGTGGGTGCCAGGCCCGCCGACACCCGCCGCACCTTCGGGTACCGCCGCACCGAGATTCTGGCCGCCGCCCTGAACGCCGGGGCACTGTTTGCCGTCGGCATCTACGTGCTGGTCGAGGCCGCGCGCCGCTTCGCGCAGCCGGTCGAGGTGCAAGCAGCGCCCATGCTGATCGTGGCCGTGCTGGGCCTGATCGTGAACCTCATCAGCGCCCGCATCCTGGCGGGGGGACAGGGGGGCAGCCTGAACATGAAATCCGCGTACCTGGAAGTCATGGGCGACCTGCTGGGCAGCGTGGCCGTCATCATCGGTGCGCTGCTGATCCGCTTCACGGGCTGGACCTGGGTGGACCCGCTGCTGGGCGCCGCCATCGGTCTGTGGGTGCTGCCCCGCACCTGGGCGCTGCTGCGTGCGAGCGTGAACGTGTTGCTGGAGGGCGTGCCGGACGGCCTGAACCTCACGGGCCTGCGCCGTGAACTGGCTGCGCTGCCCGGCGTGACGGACGTTCACGACTTGCACGTCTGGAGCGTGACGGGCGGCGTGAACAACCTCACGGCCCATCTGGTGGCCCCGGATACAGGGGCAGAGCTGCTGCCGCGCGTGCAGGAGATCGCCGGGCGGCACGGCATCACGCACAGCACCGTGCAGATCGAGGGGCCGGATGCCCACAGCGACCACGAGAGCGAGGCGCTGCACCCATAAGAGCGGCGGTGGGATCCTGAAGGTGGATCTCCGGACAGGCCCTGCCCCACAGGCAACGGAAGGCTGTTGGGACGCGTGGTCGGCAGGGGAGAAGGCGGCAGAGCAGGCCGCCTCTGATCTACCCGAAACATGTCTTGACAGGAATATTCTGCTTGAGGCATAATAAGTGCACAACAGAGCGCCCCACAAGGAGGTCAACCGCCACTTGAACCACCTCACCTTC
This sequence comes from Deinococcus aquaticus, assembly GCF_028622095.1. NCBI lineage: Bacteria > Thermotogati > Deinococcota > Deinococci > Deinococcales > Deinococcaceae > Deinococcus > Deinococcus aquaticus. The sequence goes on from NZ_CP115165.1 coordinate 2,173,819, forward strand.
ACCGCCCTGGCAGACCCGCACCGGTTCCAGATCGTCGAACTGCTCCGCGCCCGGCCCCTCAGCGTCGGCGAGATCGCTGACCAGCTGAACCTGCGCCAGCCGCAGACCTCCAAGCACCTGCGGGTCCTCAGTGACGCCGGACTGATCACCGTTCACCCCCAGGCCAACCGCCGCATCTGCCACCTGCAGCCCACCGCGTTCCGCGACCTCGACGACTGGCTGGGCCGCTACCGCTCCCTCTGGGAAGCCCGCCTCGACCGCTTGGACGACTACCTGAGCACCCTCCCGCCCGCCACGCCTGACCCCACCGAACCCGGAGGTTCCCCATGACGCACGCCGCCACCCTCGACCACCGCATTGAAGACGCCCGCACCCTCGTCCTGGAACGCACCTTCGCCGCCAATCCCGAACGTGTGTTCGCAGCGTTCACGCAGGCCGAGCACCTGCGCCACTGGTGGGGACCCCGCGGCTGGGAACTCACGCACTGCGAGATTGACCTGACCCCCGGCGGCCGCTGGCACTACTGCATGACCTGCACGGACCCCGCCCAGGGCGACTTCCACGGCATGCAGAGCTGGGGCCTGGGCGTGTACGAACGCATCGAGGCGCCCACCCGCCTGACCTACACCGACTACTTCAGCGACGAGCACGGCGCGGTCAATGACCAGATGCCCGCCACGCTGGCCGACCTGACCTTCGAGGCTGTCCCCGGCGGCACCCGCGTCACCAGCCGTTCCACGTACGTCCGCCCGGAAGACCTGCAGGTCGTCATGGACATGGGCATGCTCCAGGGCATCACCGAAACCTGGGACCGCCTGGCCGAACACCTCGCCTGACCTGAACAGACAGCGGCTCCCCGAGTAGGAGGGGAGCCGCTGCTTTTTGCTCTGTCACACGGATTCCAGCTGTTTCGTTAACAACCCGGAACCACACCGGGTTGCTAACTCCACGCCCGGAATCCTCTTTGCTCCTACTCGCTCTGCGGCGCAGCTCTGCGAGTCCGGATCAGTTCAGCGCGCCGATCTGGAACTGGAAGTTCGTGCCGTCGAAATCCACGTTCAGGCTGGTGTTGTCGGGCACGTGGCCCTGCAGGATTTCGCGGGCCAGTGGCGTCTCGATCTCGCGGCTGATCGCGCGGCGCAGCGGGCGGGCGCCGAAGGCCGGGTCGTACCCGATCTGCGCGAGACGGTCCTTGGCGGCGCCTGACAGGTGCAGGCTCACGCGGCGTTCGGCGAGGCGTTTGATCAGGCCGCGCATCTGGATGTCCACGATGCGGTGCAGGTCGGCGGCGGTCAGGGCGTCGAACACGATGATGTCGTCCACGCGGTTCAGGAACTCCGGGCGGAAGTGCCCCTGCAACTCGCCCATCACGGCGTCGCGGATGTCGGCGGAGCTGTCACCCCGGTGCTGCATTTCCAGGATCAGCGGACTGCCGATGTTGCTGGTCAGGATGATCAGGGTGTTGCGGAAGTCCACGGTGCGGCCCTGCCCGTCGGTCAGGCGGCCGTCGTCGAGCACCTGCAACAGGACGTTGAACACGTCCGGGTGGGCTTTCTCGATCTCGTCGAACAGCAGCACGGCGTAGGGGCGGCGGCGGACGGCCTCGGTCAGCTGGCCGCCTTCCTCGAAGCCCACGTACCCGGGAGGCGCGCCGATCAGGCGGGCGACGGTGTGTTTCTCCATGTACTCGCTCATGTCGATGCGGACCATGGCGTCCTGACTGTCGAACAGGAATTCCGCGAGCGCCTTGGCCAGTTCGGTCTTGCCGACTCCGGTCGGGCCGAGGAACATGAAGCTGCCCAGCGGGCGGTTCGGGTCGCTCAGGCCGGCGCGGCTGCGGCGGATGGCGTCGGCGACGCTGACGATGGCGCGGTCCTGTCCGATCACGCGGTCATGGAGCTGCTCCTCGAGTTTCAGCAGTTTCTCGCGTTCACCCTCCATCAGTTTATTCGCGGGAATGCCGGTCCAGCGGCTCACGACGAACGCGATGTCCTCCTCAGTCACCTGGGTGTGCGCGAACTCCGCGCCCTTGAGTTTGTGCTCCAGCTCCTGCACTTCCTTTTCCAGTTGCGGGAGCGTGCCGTACTCCAGTTCGGCGGCGCGTTGCAGGTCGTAATCGCGGCGGGCCTTCTCGATGTCCGTGCGGACCTGATCAAGCGACTCGCGTTTCTCGCGCAGCGCGGCGACCTCGTGCCGCTCGCCTTCCCAGCGGGCGCGGACGTCCGCGAGTTCGTCCGTGATGGTTTTCAGGACGCCCTCGATGTCCAGCAGGCGGTTCTGGCTGTCCTGGTCCTTCTCACGCTTCAGGGCCTCGCGTTCGATTTCCAGTTGCAGCTTGCGGCGCTCCAGCTGGTCGATGCGTTCCGGGCTGGATTCCAGTGCCATGCGCAGGCGCGCGGCGGACTCGTCGATCAGGTCGATGGCCTTGTCGGGCAGTTGACGGTCCGTGATGTACCGGTGAGAGAGCTGCGCGGCCGCCACGAGCGCCGGGTCGGTGATCTCCACGTTGTGGTGTACCTGGTAGCGTTCCTTGATGCCGCGCAGGATGGAGATGGTGTCCTCGACGCTGGGTTCATCCACGAACACCGGCTGGAAGCGGCGTTCCAGGGCGGGGTCCTTCTCGATCTCGCGGTACTCGCTTAAAGTTGTGGCGCCGATCAGGTGCAGTTCCCCGCGCGCCAGCGCCGGCTTGAGCATGTTGCCCGCGTCGGGGCTGCCCTCGGTCTTGCCCGCGCCGACGATGGTGTGAATCTCATCCACGAACAGGATGATCTCGCCGGCCGAGGCGATCACCTCGTCGATCACGCCTTTCAGGCGCTCCTCGAACTCTCCCCGGAATTTCGCGCCCGCCAGCAGGCTGCCCATCTCGAGGCTGACGATGCGTTTGTTCTTCAGGCCGTCGGGCACGTCGCCCTTCACGATGCGGATGGCGAGGCCCTCGGCAATGGCGGTCTTGCCCACGCCGGGTTCCCCGATCAGCACGGGGTTGTTCTTGGTGCGGCGCAGCAGGATCTGCATGGCGCGGCGGATTTCCTCGTCGCGGCCGATCACGGGGTCGAACTTGCCGTCGCGGGCGCGCTGGGTGAGGTCGGTGCCGTACTTGGCGAGGGCGTCGAACTGCTGCTCACTGGTCTTGGTCGTCACGGTTTTTCCTTTGCGCTGCTCGTTCACGGCGCGGTTCAGGTCAGTCTCGGTGGGCAGGCTCCTGCCCCGGTACTCGCCGCGCAGGGCCAGGAGCAGGGCGTCGGCGGCCACGAACGAGTCGCCCAGCTGTCCGGCCAGGGTGTCGGCCCGTCCGAAGGCGCGGCTCAGGGCCGGGTCGAGGTACAGGTTGTCGCCGCCGCCCTGCACGCGTGGGAGCTTCAGCAGTTCGGCGTCCAGCGCGGCGCGGATCTGGTTCAGGTCGCCGCCTGCCAGGGTCAGGGCGCGCCCGGCGGTGTCGTTGTCGGTCAGGGTGCGCAGGACGTGTGTGGGCGTCAGGTTCTGGTGTCCGCTCTGCTGCGCGAGCTGCTGCGCCTGCTGAACGGCCTGGGTGGTGGCCTCGGTGAAACGGTCGGGATTCAAGTCGGGAACCTCCGGGAGTGGGGGAGTGGATACTGGGTCAACTGTCTCCATTCTGAAACTTGAGTCTAGTCATGTCAAGTTTATTGCGGATGATTAACAGTAACCCAGTTGACTTCTGATCCTCCCGCAGATCCCGCGCCTCTACGAACCCCGCCGACTCACCGCAGAGCTGGGAAACCAGCGCCTCTGTTCCTCTGACGCGGGGTCTGTTTCACTTCGGTGTCCTTACTTCGGTGCCCATGCCCCGCTGACCAGTTCCATCATCCCCTGCCCCCTGGCTGGCGTTCCGGCCCACACGCCCGATACCTCGACTGGCCCTTCCCAGTAAGCGATGCGGGTACTGCGGCTCAGCAGCTCCTGCTCGCGCCGCACCGCCCGCACCCTCAGATCGAACTCGTCCGAGACCAGCTGCCAGTCCAGCGTGTACCGTCGGTCCTGCGGACTGACCCATTCCTCCCCGGGCACGGCCCGCAGGCCTCTGACGGCCCTCACGCTCCCGTCCGGCTCGACCACACTGCCGATCAACTGCGCGACCGTCCCGTCCAGTCGCCGCACCCGGTATACCATCAGGTCCCGGCCACCCTCCAGCTGCACGCTGAACCAGTCCCACAGCGCCGTCTGCCCCGGAATCTGGTTGCCCCACTGATGATCCAGCCACGCCTCGCCCTGCACGGCCCGCCCATTCACGGACCCCGCCAGTGCCAGCCGCGTGATCCCCTGGTAGAACAGCACGCCCGTGTCCGCGCTGCCACTAAAGCCCGGCGGGTGCAGCATCGGCCCTTTCAGCGGCGTCAGGGTCAGGTCCAGCGGCCCCGCCTTCAACGCGAAGGCCCCCGTGGACACCGCCCCCGGCTGCGGCCCCGCCTGCGTCAGCGTCCACGCGCCCTGCCGGATTCGCAGCGGCGGGAACGCCACCTCACCCGTGCCCGGCGACTGCTCCAGGAACGTCACCTGCCCCGAGCGCAGGTCCGTGACCGCCACATGCGAGATGAACACCGGCACCGGCACGCGCGGATCACGCACCCGGAACTGAGCCCAGTGCAGCGCCAGCCCATCGCCGGGCAGGTAGGCACTCACGTACCACCACTCCATCGGGTTCTCGTGCGCTCCGAACTCCGTCACGGCCGGCAGCGCCGCCGGATTCACCGTCGTCTGCACCGGCGCGCACGCCGTCAGGGCCGCCGCAATCAGCACCGTCCACACCTTGATTCGCATCAGGGCCAGCCTAACCGACCCCGAGGTGATCTGTGAGGGCAGATGAGGCCGGGGGATAGGTAACTGATGGTAGGGCTGGCGAGATATATCCCACTGCTCCGGGCCCACGCACCCCACAGCAAACCGACCCCCCAGTTGCCCGGAGGGTCGGTAGCGAGGGGGGTTTACTCTTCGCCCAGGTACGCTTTGCGAACGCTCTCGTCGTTGGCGATGTCGGCGGCGTTCCCGCTGAGTTTGACCTCGCCGGTCTGGAGGACGTACGCGCGGTGGGCGATGCCCAGGGCCATGCTGGCGTTCTGCTCGACCAGCAGGACGGTCGTGCCGCGCTCCTTGTTCAGCTTGACGATGATGTCGAAGATGGCTTCCACGAACAGCGGGGACAGGCCCATGCTGGGTTCGTCCAGCAGCAGCAGGCGCGGGTTGACCATCAGGGCGCGGGCGATGGCCAGCATCTGCTGCTCTCCGCCGGACATGGTGCCGCCCAGCTGCGCCTCGCGCTCTTTCAGGCGCGGGAAGAACTCGAAGCCTTCCTGCACGCGCTTCTCGATCAGGGCGCGGTCCGTGACGGTGTACGCGCCGACTTCCAGGTTCTCGCGGACCGAGAGGTCCTTGAAGATACGCCGGCCTTCGGGCACGTGACTGATGCCTTTTTGCATGGTGTGGTGCGCGGGAATACCGGAGATGTTCTGCCCCTGGTAGGTCATGGTGCCCCGGCGGGGTTTCATCATGCCGCTGATGGTGCGCAGGCTGGTGGTCTTGCCCGCGCCGTTCCCGCCGATCAGGGCGACGATCTCGCCCTCGTTGACGGTCATGCTGACGCCCTTGAGAGCGTGAATGTGGTCGTAGTAGGTGTGGACGTCGTTCAGTTCCAGCATGGGTTTCAGTTCAGACATGAGGACGTTCTTCCTTCCCGTACTCGCCGGCGGCGGCCCCACGGCCCAGGTAGGCTTCCATCACGCGGGGGTCGTTGCGGACCTGATAGGGCAGGCCCTCGGCGATCTTGCTGCCGTAGTCCAGCACGGTGATGTGTTCGGACAGGGTCATGACCAGCCGCATGTCGTGCTCGATCAGGCAGACGGTCACGCCCAGTTCGTCACGGACGCGGCGGATCAGGCTTTTCAGGTCCTCGGTCTCGCGGGGGTTCATGCCGGCGGCCGGTTCGTCCAGCAGGATCAGTTTGGGCGTCGTGGCCAGCGCACGCGCGATTTCCAGTTTGCGCTGGTCGCCGTACGGCAGGTTGGTCGCCAGTTCCTGACGCCACTTGCTCAGGCCCACGAAGTCCAGCATCAGGCGGGCCGTGTCGCGCGCCTCCTGTTCGGAATCATGGAATTTCCTGGTGCGCAGCACGGCGTCCACGAAGCCGCTTTTCAGGCGGGCGTGGCGGCCCACCATGATGTTCTCCTCGCTGGTCATGGTCGAGAACAGGCGGATGTTCTGGAAGGTGCGGGCAATCCCGGCTTCCGTCACCTGATCGGGGCGCATGCCCACCAGTTCCCGCCCGGCGAGGCGGATGGTGCCGCGCGTGGGCTGGTAGATGCCGGTGATCATGTTGAAGAACGTGGTTTTCCCCGCGCCGTTCGGGCCGATCACGCTGACGATGCTGCGCTCGGGGATGCTCATGGTCACTTCGTTCACGGCGGTCAGGCCGCCGAAGATCTTCGTGACACCCTGCACGTCCAGAATGTTGCCGGTGCCGGTCATTTGCGGCCTCCTGCGTTGTCCTCGTGTTTGGCGGGCGCAACGCCGGCCGAGTACACCTCGGCGCCCGTGTTCCCCAGCGCTCCGGCGTTGCCGTCCACGCTGTCGTCTTCCTGGTTGTCCTCGTGGTGCAGTTCGAGGGTACGGCGCTTGTTGGGCAGCAGGCCCTCGGGGCGCAGCAGCATCATGGCGACCAGGATGATCCCGAAGATCAGGCGTTGCAGCTGTCCCGGGTTCACCTGCTGCGGGATGCCCAGGTTGGCGGTCGCCTCGCCCAGGCCCGGCAGGATGCGCAGGTTCAGCAGGGTTACGACGGCCGCGCCCAGGATCACGCCGGGGAAGGAGCCCATGCCGCCCAGGATGACCATGCTGAGCACGCCGATACTCTGGAACAGGTTGAAGGACTCGGGGCTGATGAAGGTCTGCTTGGCGGCGAAGATCATGCCCATGATGCCCGCGAAGCTCGCGCCGGTCGCGAAGGCGATCAGTTTGGTCTGCACCAGCGGCACGCCCATGGCCTGCGCGGCGACCTCGTCGTCACGGATGGCGATCCAGGCGCGGCCGATGCGGCTGCGGTCCAGGCGGACGTTCACCAGCAGGATCACGCCCACCACGATCAGGACCAGCACGTACAGGAACAGCAGGTAATGCTGGTCCTCGGTGAAGCCGAGCGCGCCGGCCAGCGAGTTGAACCAGGGCACGTTGGCGCTGCGGATGGGCGTGATGCCCTGCGAGCCCGCCGTGTACAGGTCCAGGTTGTTCGCTAGCACGCGAATCACTTCACCCAGGCCCAGCGTGATGATCGCGAGGTAATCGCCCTTCAGGCGCAGCACGGGCAGGCCGATCAGCACGCCGACAATCGCGGCGGCCAGGACGCTCAGGGCCAGGAACAGCCAGAAGAAGCCGGGGTCGATGCCGTTGGCGAGCCCCTCGGCCTGACCGGACATCAGCACGATGGTGGCGCGCGCCGCGAGGGTCAGGCCCGCGACCAGACCGAAGGCCGCGAGGCGGAAACTCCAGGTGCTCGTGGCGGTGGGGGCCTGACGGCTGGTCAGGCGGTTGATGTACACCATGCTGGCGGCCGTCACGACCGTCAGGAACAGGCCGATGGCCAGCGTGCCGGCGTTGGTGGCGCCCGGGTTCTCGCCGTAGTACCGCAGGATCTCGGCGAAGCGGGGGCTGGCGAAGATCCCCCAGGTGTACGCGCCGACCGCGAAGAACGCCACGTACCCCAGGTCCAGCAGGCCCGCGAGACCCACCACGATGTTCAGGCCCAGCGCCAGCGCCGCGAAGATCATGATCTGGATGCTCAGGTCGAGCAGGCTGGTGTCTTCCCGTCCGGCCCACGGCAGCACGATCAGCAGGCTGGCCACTCCGACCAGGGCGCGCGCCCAGGGGGCGGCCTTCCACAGGTACGCGAACAGAATGTTCGCCAGGAACAGCGACACGAAGAACGCTTCGGTGATGGGGTTTTTCAGGAACTGCCCGGCGCTGCCCAGTCCCTCGAGGAGCGGGCCGTTATGCGAGACCAGCAGCACGGCGCTGGTGATCAGGAAGAACGCGATCAGCAGGATGGTCCGGTCGGGTTTCCCGTCGCGGTTGGTGTCGAACATGGAGGGCAGGCTCATACTTTCTCCACGTTGCTCTTGCCGAGCAGGCCGGTAGGTTTGAAGATCAGGATCAGGACCAGCACGATGAACGCCCCGATCCGCTGGTAACTGGCGTCGATGGCGCCCAGGTTCTCACTGCCGACCACCATGCCCAGAATGTTCGTCACGCCGATCAGGTTCTGGATGACGCCCAGGGTCAGGCCGCCCAGCACCGCGCCGGGAATACTGCCGATCCCGCCCAGAACGGCGGCCGTGAAGGCGATGATGCCCGGGTCAAAGCCGCTGTAGGCGTTCACGGTACCGAACTTCATGCCGAACAGCACGCCGCTGATGCCGCCCAGCGCCCCGCCGATCAGGAAGGTGGCGCTGATCATGCGGTTGCTGTCGATGCCCATCAGGCCGGCGGTCACGCGGTCCTGCGCGACGGCGCGAATGGCTTTGCCCATGCGGGTACGGTTCACGATGTAGTTCAGGACGGCGAGGCTGATCAGCGCCACGACAACCAGGATCACGTCCTTGAGCTGCATGTCGATGCCCACGCCGCGCAGGAAGTTCCCCAGTGGCGCGCAGGTGCTCTCGGCGGCGCAGAATTTGTTGGCGAAGCCGTTCGGCAGGGTGTACGTCAGGTCGAACCGGCCCTGGAATCCCTCGATGACGCGCAGGACGTCTTGCAGGATCAGGGACACGCCGATGGCGGTGATCAGCGGCACCAGTTTCGGTGCGCCGCGCAGCGGGCGGTACGCCAGGCGCTCGATCAGGACGTTCAGGCCGCCGGAAACGAGCATGGCAGCCAGCAGCGCGATCAGCAGCTTGAGGTAGCCGTTCATCTCGACGCCGTTCAGAACGCGGAAGACTTCGAAGCCGACGACGGCGCCGGTGACGAACACCTCGGAGTGCGCGAAGTTGATGAGTTGCAGCACGCCGTACACCATGGTGTAACCCAGCGCGATGATCGCGTACACGAAGCCCAGGACGAGACCGCCGACGATCACGTTGACCAGGAAGGGCAGGAGGGTCGCGAGATCCAAAGAAATTCAACTCCTTTGCGTGGGAGTGTGGTCGCCCGGTCAGTTAATTGACCAGAGCGGCACAGAGAAACGAATAGTGCAACCGGGGAAGACCGACTCTCGGTGCTTCCTCCGGTCCCTGAACCCGCGCGTCAGCACAGTCAGTTAACTGAAATGGTACTCCGGTCACGCTTGCGCGGTTCCGTGCGCCGGAACCCGGCCCGTCCGTAACGCCCGGCAGGGCGGCGGTCATGAGAACTGGGGCCCGGCGCGTGGCCCGGCCCCAGGATGGTGCGGGGAAGCTCAGTTGTGCGGGGGCGCGTCTATACACGCCCCCCGGTGAACTTCAGTTCTTGGGAGCCTTGACGGGAATGCTGGTGCTGAGCTTGAACTTGCCGGCCGTGACGTTCATCACGTACAGTGTGCCGGCCTTGCGGTCGCCGACCGAGTTGAAGGCCACGCTGCCGGACAGCAGGCCCGTGAAGCTGCCCTTGCGGATGGCCGTTTCGACCTGGGTGCGGCTGGGCAGTTTGTTGCCGTTGGCGCGCACGGCGTTCAGGGTGCCCTGTAGGACGACCTTGGCGGCGTCGTAGCCGAAGGCGCCGAAGCCCTGAGCGTCGTCGTTGAAGGTCTTCTTGTAGTTGGCGGCGAACACCTTCGCGGCGGGCAGCGCGTCGATGGGCGCGGCGACGGTCGTGAAGTAGATGTTGTTGGCGTTGGCGGTGCCGACGATCACGGGCAGTTCGCCGCTGTCGAGGCCGTCGCCCCCGACCACGGGGGTCGCGACGCCGCTTTCACGCAGCTGCTTGATGAACACGCCGACCTGGTTGTAGATGCCGCCGAAGTAGATGGCGTCGGGTTTCTGCAGCTTGATCTTGGCGATGATGCTGGAGAAGTCGCTCTTCTCCTCGGTGCCTTCGTTGGCGACGACGGTCACGCCGCTGGCCTTCAGGGCCTTCTCGACTTCCTTGGCCAGACCTTCGCCGTAGGCGGTCTTGTCGTTGACCACGTAGGCTTTCTTGGCTTTCAGGGTGCCGCTGATGAAGTTGGCGCCGGCCGGGCCCTGCGAGTCGTCGCGGGCCACGATGCGGTTCATGTTGCTCAGGCCACGGTCGGTGACCCCGTTGGCGGTGTTGGCCGGGCTGACCATCGCCACGCGGCTGGGCTGCAGCGCGGCGCTGGAGGGAATGGCGACGCCGCTGTTCAGGGTGCCGACCACGGCCAGAATCTGGCGGTCAGCGGCGATCTTGCGGGCGGCGGCGGTGCCGGTCGCGGGGTCAGCCTGGTCGTCGTAGGGAACGAGGACGAGGTCGAAACCGAGTTTCTTGAACTGGGCCTTGTACTCGTTGACGGCCAGCTGGGTGCCGTTGCGGATCTGGGTACCCAGGTCGCTCTGGCCGCCGGACAGCGGGCTGAGGCTGGCAATCTTGATGGTGGTCTGTGCGGAGGCGGTGCCGAGGGCAAGCGCGGCGAGTACGGTCAGGCTCAGTGCGGATTTCTTCATGGGTCCTCCAGATATGGGTGCACATCGGGCCTGGTGCCCGGGTGCCGTGTGGTGATGCCCAGATTCTATGAAGCACTTAAGGTCCTGTCAATGCGTCACTCATGAAGCTCAGTGAAATGATTGAAGCGAGACCAAACCAATACCAGTGGATGATTGCCGGCGGAGAGTGCGAATTAGCAATATGATTGCGCGGCTGGTGACCGGCTGGCGTGACTGAAGCATTTTCATGCAGTGGAACGCAAGCACAGCTTGTCCAGTTGAGCCGTTGATCCCCCCGGCAGGTGAAGGTTTCCGGCCCTGATCCCTCCCTGGCTCACCACGGAAAAGTGCCGAAAGACCGGGTAGACCGGCAACACCCGAGCTGCCACTCCCGCCGATCTGCCTCTCCTGGCAGTCCAGCTCCGGACAGCAGGCCGGTACGGCCGCCACCCGGCAGGTGCTGGCGGTTGGTGCATTCAGGCAGAAAGCCCCGCCGGACAGAACGTCGGCGGGGCCTGGGGTGCCTGTGGGGCAGGTCTGTCGCCTGCCTCTCAGGACAGTCCGTGCCGGGGACAGCGCAGGGGCCGCTACGGCGTTTTCAGATACGGCGCTTTCAGATCAGATCCAGGTAGCGGTCGAGTTCCCACTGGTGCACGGTCGCGCTGTACTCACGCCACTCGGCGCGCTTGGCGGCCACGAAATGCTCCATGACGTGCTCGCCCAGTGCGCGGCGCATCACGTCGTCCTTTTCCAGTTCCTCGACCGCCTCGCGCAGGTCGGTGGGCAGTTCCTTCACGCGGTGGTGGCGTTTCTCGCGCACCGTCATCTTGAAGATGTTGCGCTGAATGGCCGGGGCGGGTTCCATGTCCTGCTCCATGCCGTCCAGGCCGGCGGCCAGCATGACGGCCAGCGCCAGGTACGGGTTGCAGCTGGGGTCGGGCATGCGCACCTCGGCCCGCGTGGAGTTGCCTCGCTTGGCTGGAATGCGGATCAGGGCCGAGCGGTTACTGGTACTCCAGGCCACGTTCACCGGAGCCTCGAAGCCCGGCACGAGGCGCTTGTAACTGTTCACCAGCGGGTTGGTGATGGCCGTCATGCCGCCCGCGTGGTCCAGCAGACCCGCGATGAACTGCTCGGCGGTGCGGGACAGCCCGTACTCGCCGGCCGGGTCCGCGAAGGCGTTCACGCCACCACGGAACAGGCTCAGGTGGCAGTGCATGCCGCTGCCGTTCACGCCGGGAATGGGTTTGGGCAGGAACGACGCCAGCAGGCCGTACTCCAGCGCCACGCGCTTGACCACGAACTTGAACGTGGCGATGCGGTCGGCCGTTTCCAGCGCCGGGGCGTAACGGAAGTCGATCTCGTGCTGGCCGGGCGCGACCTCGTGGTGGGCCGCCTCGATCTCGAAGCCCATCTCGACGAGTTTGTTGGTGATCTCGCGGCGGATGCGTTCGCCCTTGTCGATGGGAGCCAGATCGAAGTACCCGGCGCGGTCGTGCGTGACGGTGCTGCCCACCCCGGCCGGCGTGCGCTCGAACAGAAAGAATTCCGGTTCGGTGCCCACGAACATCTCGAACCCCAGGGCCGTGGCCCGGTCGATCTGGCGTTTCAAGACCTGCCGGGGGTCCCCCTCGAACGGCGTGCCGTCGGGCAGGGCCACGTCGCAGATCAGGCGGGCGACCTTGCCGCGCTCGCCTTCCTCACGCGAGAACTGCGGGTAGATCAGGAAGGTGCGCAGGTCCGGGCGCAGCAGCATGTCGGATTCCTCGACGCGCGTGAAGCCCTGCACGGCGCTGCCGTCGAAGGTCACGTCGCCGTTCAGGGCCTTGCCGAACTGGGATTTGGGGACCTCGACGTTCTTGGTGTTGCCCAGGATGTCCGTGAATTGCAGGCGTAGGAACTTCACTTCCGCTTCCTGCAGGCGGGTCAGGATGCTCTCCACGGTCGGGCCGTCCGGTTGCGCGGGACGCACGGCGGGCGCGGGGGCGGACGGCACGGGAGTTTTGCTGGAACGGGGGGGCGTCATGGTGAAAGGAACCTCCGGAATGAGAAACGGGAAGAGAATGGGAAGAGACAGCAGGGTGCAGGCAGGATTCAGGATGACCGGCGCAGCCCGGCATGCAGGTCGGGGTCAAGCGTCCCAGGCCCAGGAACACAGAGGCCGAGAGGAGAAAGGTGAATCCCGGCCCGTGAGTCGAGAGACGGCAGAACCCGGCAGGGACGCGGCCTGCGCGGGCGAACCGCAGCCGGGTCCAGGCCGCAGCACACCACCCGGGCATTTCAAAATGGTACGACCTTCGCAGCCGTCCGGTAAGCCGGGACTGCTTGCACGGCCCGGACCAGCCGCGCGGCCCCCGGCCTGTTCCCTCACGCCGCGCCGCTGGTCCAGTGCAAAGTGTTCCGGGAAAGCGGCAGTTCTGCCCATATGAGCTGTAACAAGCTGCAAGGCGCAGCCCCGCCGGGCGGTCGGGGTGCCGGCAATCCGTCATCTTGTTCAGAACAATGCGTTGACCCTGCCGGGGCACCCTCCTATACTCGCGGGCAGTACGTGAGCCACCGTCCGGCGCGGAGCAGACCGCAGGCCATCACACCGCGCAGCCAACGGCGTGGCCCACCACAGGGAGCGACATGAACCAGGACTTCGACGTTAACTCGGCCGCACGCAACTGGCGCGTGGAAACCACCCCCTCCGCCTCCCCGCTGGAAGTCGTGAACGACCTGTTCGCCAGCGACGTGCTGACCCTCGAGCAGCTCAAGGCCCGCCTCAGCAAGAGCGCCCACAAGAGCCTGCAGGCCACCGTGGAACGCGGCGCGCAGCTCGACGCCAGCATCGCCGACACCGTCGCGCTGGCCATGAAAACCTGGGCGATGGAAAAGGGCGCCACGCACTACACCCACTGGTTCCAGCCGCTGACCGGCAGCACCGCCGAGAAACACGACTCCTTCCTGAACCCCGCCGGTGACGGCGTGGCCATCATGTCCTTCTCCGGCAAGGAACTCATCCAGGCCGAGCCCGACGCCAGCTCCTTCCCGTCCGGCGGCCTGCGCGCCACCTTTGAGGCGCGCGGCTACACCGCCTGGGACCCCTCGTCCCCGGCATTCATCATCCGGCACGCCAACGGCGCGACCCTGTGCATCCCCAGCGTGTTCGCCAGCTGGACCGGCGAGGCCCTCGACCTGAAAACCCCGCTGCTGCGCTCCATCGAGGCCCTGAACAGCGCCGTGACGCCCGCCCTGGAACTGTTCGGCGCCAGCGCCGGCACCCGCGTCAGCAGCAGCCTCGGAGCCGAGCAGGAGTACTTCCTGATCGCCGAGGAGTACTACTACCGCCGCCCCGATCTGGTCATGACCGGCCGCACCCTGTTCGGCGCGCAGCCCCCGCGCGGCCAGGAACTCGAGGATCATTACTTCGGCGCGATTCCCGACCGGGTCCTGAGCTTCATGACCGACGCCGAAATGCAGCTGTACGCGCTGGGCATTCCGGTCAAAACCCGCCACAACGAGGTCGCGCCCGGCCAGTTCGAGATCGCCCCGATCTTCGAGAACAGCAACATCGCCGCCGACCACCAGCAGCTGATCATGCAGGTCCTGCGCACCACCGCCCGCAAGTTTGGTCTGGTCTGCCTGATGCACGAGAAACCCTTCGCTGGCGTGAACGGCAGCGGCAAGCACTGCAACTGGAGCATGTCCACCAACGCCGGTGAGAACCTGCTGGAACCCGGCGACACCCCTCACGAGAACATGCAGTTCCTGTTCTTCTGCACTGCCGTCCTGAAAGCCGTCGACACCCACCAGGACCTGCTGCGTGCCTGCGTGGCCAGCGCCAGCAACGACCACCGCCTCGGCGCGAACGAGGCTCCGCCCGCCATTATCAGCATCTTCCTGGGCAGCGAACTGACCGACATCTTCGACCGCATCGTCAGCGGCCAGGGCGGCAGCGGCAAGTCCGCCGGTCTGATGGGCCTGGGCAGCAGCGTCCTGCCCGAAATTCCCGTGCACGCCGGCGACCGCAACCGCACCAGCCCGTTTGCCTTCACCGGCAACAAGTTCGAATTCCGCGCCGTGGGCTCCTCGCAGAGCATCAGCTTCCCCATCACGGTCCTGAACGCCATCGTCGCCGAGAGCGTCTCTGAACTGACGGCCGAACTGAAAGCCAAACTCGATGCCGGGCAGAGCCTCGACGACGCCGTGGCCGAAGTCGTCAAGGGCACCTACCAGAAGTACCAGCGCATCGTGTTCAACGGCGACGGGTACAGCGAGGAGTGGCACACCGAGGCCGAGAAGGAACGCGGCCTGCTGAACCTGCGCACCACCCTCGACGCCGTCGAACAGCTGAACAACGACAAGAACACCGCCCTGTTCGGCAAACTCGGCATCCTGAACGAACGCGAACTTGGCGCGCGCCAGGAAATCATGTTCGACATCTACTTCAAGACCGTGAACATCGAGGGTGAAACCACCGAGTACATGGCCCAGACGCAGATCCTGCCCGCCGCCCTCACTTACCTCGCGGATCTCGGCCGGGTCAGCGGCAGCAAGGCCGCCCAGGGTGTGACTGCCGAAGTCAGCGCCGCCGCCGACGAACTGTTCGACGCCATCCAGGCCCTGCGCACTCAGAACCAGACGCTGGGCGGCGAGGAAGTTCACGAGAAAGCCCACCACATGCGCGACCACGTCCTGCCCGCCATGGGTGACGTGCGCACCGCCGCCGATAAACTCGAGAAGGTTGTGAGCAGCAAGCTCTGGCCGCTGCCCACCTACCGCCAGATGCTCTTCGTGAAGTAAGGGAAGCGCGTGGAGGGGGGGCCGTGGTGAGTGGATCACCTGCCCACCTGCACCCCACGCCCCGACCGGCACGGCCAAGCACCCCAAGCCAGTGACCCGACCTGCCCCGCAGCAGGCGGGTCACTGCTCTGTTGCGGGCCGGCCCACTGCCCATGCCCCACTCCCTGTGCCCCGCTGCCTCTCTCCCGCCCGCGTTTCAGTTCTGCTGCCCGGAGCGGAGTAAACTGCGGGCGTGTTGAATCTGCTTCGCCGCCCCGCCGTCACCCCCGCCGAACTGGATGAGGGGCTGCGCGCGCTGGGGCTGGACGGGTCGCAGCACGTGATCGTGCACGCGAGCCTGAAGTCCTTCGGAACGCTGGACGGCGGGGCCCGGACCATCGTGGACGCCTTGGCCGCGCGGACGGCGACGGTTGTGGCCCCGGCCTTCACGTACACGACGCTCCTGTCCCGGCCGACCTCGACTACGCACGCCCGCTTTCACCGGGACAGCCGGGTCAGCCGCGATATCGGGCGGGTGTCGCAGGAGATCGTGGACCGCGCGGGCGCCCTGCGATCCTTTCACCCGACCCTGAGCTTCATCGCGCTGGGCACCGAGGCGGCCCGCATCACCGAGGCGCAGTCGCTGAGCAGCCCGTACCAGCCGGTCGGGGCGCTGTACGACCTGAACGGGTACGCGCTGCTGATGGGCGTGGATTTCGGCAGTAACACCAGCGTGCACTACGGCGAGCACCTCGCGGGGATGCCGCTGCTGACGCGGTACGTGCCGCTGGACGGTCAGGTGCTGCCCACGGCGTTCCCTAACTGCTCGGCCGACTTCGATCACCTGGCCCCCGAGGTTCACATGGGGCTGCGCAGCACGCAGGTGGGCCAGTCCACGCTGCGCCTGTACCGCGTGCGGGACCTCGTGGACGCCACGGTGCGCCTGCTGAACCGCGACCCGGAAGGGCTGCTGTGCACGTACCGGGGCTGCCGCTGCCAGGAAGTGCGGACGCTGGTGCGCGCCCAGGGCCTGACGCCGCGCCCGCACACGGGCCTGATCAGCTGAGGCGTTTCTCGCTGGAGTGACCGGGCCGCACGCGCAGGTCAGGGCGGACGTGGTGCGCGGCGTGATTGGCCGCCACGGCCGCCTGCGCCAGCCCCACCGAGATCAGCTTGAAATCCTGCCCGGACGCCGCCAAGTCGCCCGCCACGAACACGCCGGGCAGCGCCGTCCGGCTGCCCACCCCGTCTGGTACGTACTCGCCCTGCCAGTCCAGCGGCCAGCCCTGCACCGGGGTCAGGTCCGGCAGGTAGCCGTTCAGGATCAGGACCGTGTCGGCCTTCACGTCGTGCGGCTGTCCGTCCACGGTCAGGGAGGCGCTGGTCGGGGTCAGGGTGGTCAGGGTGGCGGGGGCCAGCAGCTTCAGCTGTCCGCTGCGTCCCGCGTCCTCTAGTGCACCCAGGTCGGCGGGACTGCCCCGGAAGCCGGCGCGGCGGTGCGTGAGCGTCACCTGCGCCCCCGCCTGCGCGAGTTCCAGGGCGGCGCGGGTGGCCTGCGGTACGCCGCCCACGACCAGGACGTGGCGACCCGCGAGTTCTGCCGCGTCCGGTACGTCCGTCCTCACGTCCGGGTGGGTGTCCGCGCCGGGCACGCGGGCCTCGCGGGGCAGCAGTGCGCCCAGGCCTGCCGCCAGGATCACGGCCCCCGCCCGGAAGGTGCGCGGGCCGTCCGGGGTGGTCGCCCCGACGCGCCAGCCCTCACCGTCCGGTTCCAGCGTGCGGGCCAGGGTGTGCAGATGCCACTGCACGTTCAGGCCGTCCAGTTGCCGGACCAGTCCGGCGATCACGTCGGCGGCGGGCGCGGCAGGCAGGCCCGGCACGTCGTACACCCGCCGGTCCGGGTACAGGGCAGTCAGTTGCCCGCCGGGTTCATGCCGGGCGTCCAGCAGGGTCACGCTCAGGCCGCGCCACGCGGCGTAGAAAGCGGCGTGCAGTCCGGCAGGCCCGGCACCGACGACCAGCACGTCCGCGTCACGTTCAGGGGGAAAGGCGGGGGAGGGGACGCTCATGCGGCGAGTATGCCAGACGCTGCCGCGTGACCATGGCAGCCGGGCCGGCAGCAGAACGTCCCCGCCTGATGACTGGCGGGGACGTTCCGGGGGACAGTGTTGTGAGTGCAGGAGTGTGGGTGCAGCGTTCAGCGCTGCTCAGCGCTTGCAGTTCAGCTCTTGCGGTGGCCGAGCATCATCTCGCGGTGCACGATCTTGCGGCGGGGGCGGCCCTCGGCCTGCCCGGTTGCCAGTTCGTGCGCGTCGAGGGTCTGCCAGTCCGCGAAGGAGTACACCTGCACGCCCCGCCCGGCCAGCAGGGCGTCCACGGCCTCGCGGGTGGGGTGGGCCGCGCCGGGCAGGTGGCCGCTATTCACGTCGGCCAGGAGTTGCGCAACGGTGTCGGTGGCGTCCTTACGGTTGGTGCCGACCACGCCGCTCGGGCCGCGCTTGATCCACCCGGCGGTGTACTCGCCCACGCGGCCTTCCACGCGGCCTTCCTCGTTGGGAATCACTCCGCGCCGCTCGTCGAAGGGCACGCCGGGCAGTGCCACGCCCCGGTACCCGACCGAGCGCAGCACCATCTGCACGGGCAGCACCTCGTACTCGCCAGTTCCGACCGCGTTGCCGTTCTCGTCCAGGCGGTTGCGTTCCACTTTCAGGCCGCCCACGTGCCCGGTGCCGTCATCGATGATCTCGGTGGGGGAAACCAGGAAGCGCAGGTGAACGCGGCGGGGTTTGCCCTCGCGTTCACGGCCGGCGAAGTCGCGCAGCACCTCGATGTTCTTCTTCTTCACGTTGTCGGTGACGGCGGCTTCCTCGGCGTCGGTCAGGGCGATCTCGGCGGCGTCCACGACGGGTTCGGATTCGTGCAGTTCGCCGAATTCACGCAGTTCCTTGGTCGTGAAGGCCGCCTGCGCCGGGCCGCGCCGACCCAGGATCCACACGTCATTCACGGCGCTGTGTTCCAGGGCGTCCAGGGCGTGGGGGGCGATGTCGCTGCTGCGCAGTTCCCCGGTGGTCTTGGCCAGGATGCGGCTCACGTCGAGTGCCACGTTCCCCACGCCGACCACGGCGACGCCACCGGCGCTGAGGACCATCTCGCGGGCGGCGGCGTCCGGGTGGCCGTTGTACCAGGCGACGAACTCGGTGGCGCTCATGGAACCGGTCAGGTCCTCACCGGGAATGCCCAGGCGGCGGTCGCTGCTGGCTCCCACGGTATACAGGACGGCGTCGTAGTGGGTCACGGCGTCCTCGTGCGTCAGGTCCGTGCCGAAGGACACGTTGCCCAGGAAGCGCACGCGCGGGTCGCCGAGGGTCTTCTCGAAGCCGCGGGTGACGCTCTTGATGGTCAGGTGGTCGGGCGCCACGCCGTAGCGCACCAGTCCGTAGGGCGTGGGCAGGCGGTCGTACACGTCGATGTCGACGTTCAGGTCGCTTTTCAGCAGGGCTTCGGCGGCGAAGATGCCGCTGGGGCCGCTGCCGATCACGGCGACGCGCAGCGGACGTTCGGGGGTGACTGTCAGACTCATGAAGTTGAGTCTAAGGGTCAACTGCTCGGCTGGGAACGGCCACGCTGGACAGAGATGCGGCGAGGGGTGTCACATCGGCAGAAACACGGCCAGCAGAAACGGAGCCAGCAGAAACAGAGCAGGCAGAGGCAGGGGGCACGCAACAGAACGCTGCCCGGCGTGAGGACCGGGCAGCGCTGCTGAAACAGGAGTGGTGTGGGTGGATCAGGCGGCGGCGATGACGCTCAGGGCCTGTTCGTTCTTCAGGGTGATCTTGCCGTAGCCGGCGCTGATGACACCCTCGCGGGACAGTTCGCCCACGACCTTGGTGACGGTCTCGCGCACGCTGCCGACGGCGGCGGCCAGTTCGTCGTGCGTGGCGTAGATCATGGTCTCGCCGCTGTCGAGCTGGGTGGCCAGGGCAGTGTCCTTGAGTTCCAGCAGTTCCCCGGCGATGCGGGCGCGCAGCCTCTTGCCGACGAGGCGGTAGATGCTTTCGTAGGCGCGTTCCAGCGTGCGGACCAGGTGGGTGGTGACCACGAGGTTGTCCTCGGCGCTCATCAGGGCGGGGTTGATCACGTCGATGCTGGAGTCGGTGACGGCCTCGGCGAAGTAGGCGCGGTTCACGCCGGCCAGGGCTTCCTCGCCGAAGTACTCGCCGGGTTTCACGTAGCGCAGGGTCAGGCCGTTGCCGTCGTCGTCCATGGTGTGAACACGCACGAGGCCGGCGGCGACGCGGTAGAGCATGTCGCTCTTGCCGGGGTAGAGGATGACGGCGCCGGGGCGGTAGGTGACGGTGTCCACGAAGGTCCGGGTGTTGGTGTTAAGGGTCATTGTGTGCGCCTCCTTGGGCGGTGTGAGAGGGGGAAACGGGGTGCCGGGGGCTTATTCCCGACGTGCTCACAGTGTAACCCAACATCACTTTTTTGTAAACACTTTTGTTTCTTTAATCAGTATTGAGATTACAGATCGCCCGGTCAGTCGCGCTTACCGCGAGGCCCAGCAGGACAGCACTTTCAGGCGACCCGCTGGCCCGACGCACCTCACCCGCTGCTCACCGCCGGGCCGACTCCCCCGGCGGGGGCGTTCCCTGCTCACAGCAGGTCTACTTCAGGTACGGGCCGACGCGACAGGTGGTTCGATCTGCCCCGCCGGGACCTGTACTCAGGGGCGGTGCCGGCTGGCCGGAACGGGCGTGGGCGGCGAGGCCTTCACCCCGCCGCCCACCCGGTCCCGCCGCCCTCAGCAGGTCAGGATACAGCCGATCAGAGTTCGTCCTCGCGGCGGATCGGGAAGGCGCTGATCACGCTGTCCTTGTCGGACACGTTGATGACCTTCACGCCCTGCGCGTTGCGGCCCGTCACGCGGACCTCCTCGACGCGGGTGCGGATCACGGTGCCCTTCTCGGTCAGGACCATCAGTTCCTCGTCACCGGCCACGCGGGCCAGGGTGACCAGTTTGCCGGTCTTGTCGGTCACGTCCAGCGTGATGACGCCCATCCCGCCGCGCCCCTTGGCGGGGTACTCGCCGACCGGGGTGCGTTTGCCCAGCCCGCACTCGCTGACGGCCAGCAGTTCGCTGTCCTCGTCACCACCGGGGACCAGGGCCATGCTGACCACGGCGTCCTGCTCGCCTTCACGCAGGCGGATGCCGATCACGCCCTGCGTGGCGCGGCCGGTGTCGCGCACCTCGCCGCTCTGGAAGCGCATGGCCTTGCCGTTGCGGGTCGCCAGGATCACGTGATCGCTGTCCTGCACGATGCCCACGCCGATCAGTTCGTCGCCACTCTGGAGGTTGATGGCGATCAGCCCGGCCGAGGTGATGTTGCCGTAATCGGTGATCAGGGTCTTCTTCACCACGCCGTTGCGGGTCGCGAAGATGAAGCACCCTTCCTCCTCGAAGCCCCGGACGCTCAGGACGGACGCGATGTTCTCCTCGTCACGCAGGCCGGGCAGCAGGTTACGGATGTGCGTGCCCTTGGCGTCACGGCCGGCTTCCGGCAGGTCGTAGATCTTCTCGTGGAACACGCGGCCCTTGTCGGTGAAGAACAGCAGGAAGTCGTGCGTACTGCCCACGAACACGCGGGTGTTCACGTCCTCGTCGCGCAGTTTGCCGCCCGACGCGCCGCGCCCGCCCCGGCCCTGCGCGCGGTAGGCGTCCAGGTTAGTGCGCTTGAGGTACCCGGCCTTGGTCATGGTGATGACCATGTCCTCGACCGCGATCAGGTCTTCCTTGCTGATGTCCTCTTCCAGCAGCGTGATGGTGCTGCGGCGCTCGTCGCCGTAGTTGTCGCGCACGGCGCGGATTTCCTTCTTGATTTCCTT
Organism: Deinococcus aquaticus; assembly: GCF_028622095.1. Lineage (NCBI taxonomy): Bacteria > Thermotogati > Deinococcota > Deinococci > Deinococcales > Deinococcaceae > Deinococcus > Deinococcus aquaticus. The sequence goes on from NZ_CP115165.1 coordinate 2,195,043, forward strand.
CCAGAGCAGACCCTCGTCACCCAGGACGGAGCGCAGGAACGCAATCGTCTTCTGGAGTTCGTCGAACTCGGCCATCAGCTTCTCGCGTTCCAGGCCCACCAGACGCTGCAGGCGCATGTCCAGGATCGCCTGCGACTGCTCCTCGCTGAGCCCGAAGCGGACCATCAGCGAGTCGCGCGCCTCGGTGCCAGTGTTGCTGGAGCGGATCAGGTTGATGACCTCGTCGATGTGATCAAGCGCCTTGATCAGCCCTTCGAGGATGTGGGCGCGGGCCTCGGCTTTCTTCAGTTCGTACTGCGTGCGGCGCGTGACCACGTCCCGGCGGTGAGCCAGGAAGTACTTCATGGTGTCGACCAGCGGCAGCACGCGCGGCTCGCCGTTCACGATGCTCAGGTTGATGACCGTGAACGTGCCCTGGAGCTGCGTGTACTTGTACAGCTGGTTCAGGACCAGCGTGGGAATCGCGCCTCGCTTGAGTTCCACCACGATGCGCACCGGGTCCTTGCGGTCGGACTCGTCGCGCAGGGCGCTGATGTCGGGGATCTTCCCGGCCTTGTACATGGCGCTGATCGTCTGGATCAGGTTGGTCTTGTTCACCTGATACGGAATCTCGCTGATGATGATCTGGTTCCGGCCGTTCTTTTCCTCGATGCGGGCCTTGCCGCGCACCTTCAGGCCGGCGTGGCCGGTGGCGTAGGCGTCGCGGATGCCGACCTGCGAGATGCGCCCGCCGGTCGGGAAGTCCGGGCCGGTCACGTGCTGCATCATGCCGTCCAGGCCGATGTGCGGGTCGTCGATCAGGGCCAGCAGGCCGTTGCAGATCTCGGTCAGGTTGTGCGGCGGGATGTTCGTCGCCATGCCCACCGCGATGCCGGAGGCGCCGTTGATCAGCAGGTTCGGCACGGCCGAGGGCAGCACGCTGGGTTCCACGGTGGTCTCGTCGTAGTTGGGTTTCAGGTCGACGGTTTCTTTTTCCAGGTCGGCCAGGACTTCCTCGGCGACCTTGGTCATGCGGGCCTCGGTGTAACGCATGGCGGCGGGCGGGTCGCCGTCAATGCTGCCGAAGTTCCCCTGCGGGTGAACCATGGGGTAGCGCATGTTCCACCACTGGCCCAGGCGGACCATGGCGTCGTAGATGGAGCTGTCGCCGTGCGGGTGGTACTTCTTCATGACCTCGCCGACCACGGACGCCGACTTGGCGTGCTTCTGGTTGGCGTACAGGCCCTCAAGCATCATGGCGTACATGATCCGGCGCTGCACGGGCTTGAGACCGTCGCGCACGTCGGGCAGCGCGCGGTCCACGATCACGTTCATGGCGTAGTTGATGAAGTTGGTCTTGACTTCGCTGGTGATGTCAACGGGAAGAATTCCGGTCATGTTGCTCCAGTGGTGCAGGTCCGGGCGTGGCCGGGGCCGCGCCGCAGAGGTGGGATGGGGATGCCCGGCGCGGGGGCCGGGAATGGATCGATTCTAGCACGATTATGTTTTAAGCGTAATAGAACCGACGCCTTCTATAGTCCCCATTGTACCCGAAAACACCCCCGGACACCGCGACCCTCACCACCACCGGAACCCGCCCAGCACCAGCAAAATCAGTCCTCCATGACAGCCCAGACCCCACCCGCCCCGGACGGCGCACTCAACCACCGCTCCTGTCTCCCCGGCCTGACCCGCAGCGGCAACCCCAGCCGCCTCACACCAGCCGGCCAGCAGCAACTCCTGGCCCTGAACTTCAGCCGCCTCATCGACCTGCGGGACCGTACGGAACGCACGGTGGACCCGCCCCCCTTCCTGGGCCACCCCGCCTACCTGAACCTGCCCCTGCTGCCCCGGCGCAACCGTACCTTCAATTAGGTCACCGCCGCCCGCAGCAACACAGGACGCGCTGGCCCGCAGGCTCCACACGCCCGTCCCGCCCACCACCCCCGACGGCCTGCCAGACACCACCCCCCGCTGACCCTGCCGAGCCTTTATGATGACTTCACATGCTTGATCAACTCACGCAACTCGTCAGGGACGTGGATGGCGCCTGGGCCGCAGCTATCGGTGGCCTGGACGGCCTGCTCATCGAGGGGTACTCCACCGCCACCACCGACCTCAATCTGCTGATCGCCGAGCACGCCGGCCTGTACCGCTCGGCCAGCATCGCCTATTCCACCACCCTGAACGGCGGCCAGACCCGCGAGATGTACCTGCGTGGCGAACGCCTGAGCGTGTACCTGCACCCCATCAAGGCCGATTACTTCCTGCTGCTGGCCGTCGACGCCCGCAGCAACCTCGGACAGGCCCGCCTGTACGGCCGCGACACCGCTCGCAAACTGGAGGCGACCCTGTGATCATCGACCCCCTGCGCACCCTGCCCGGCGTGATCGCTGCCGCGCTGGTCGGCCCGGACGGCCTGCCCATCGAAACGCACGGCGAGGGCGGCGACGCCATGGCCGCCGAACTCAGCGCCCTGCGTGCCAGCCTGGACCGCACCGGCCGCCGCCTGGGCGCCGGTGAAGTCACCCGCATCGCGTTTACCAGCGAGCGAATCGAGGTTGTGGCCGTTTCCAGCGGGGACTTCGTGCTGGGGGCCGCCATGGCGCGCGGCAGTGACACCCGCACCGCCCAGCAGACCCTGGCCCGGCTGGCCCTGGAACTCGGGCACCTGCCCCGCCCGGAGATCACGTGATTGAGGCCCTGATGGAGGTGCGCGGCGTGCGCCACACTGCCCTGGTCGCCAACGACGGCCGCGTCGTGGCCCGCGCCGGCCTGCCGGAAGAGCAGCTGAACGCGGAACTGACCCTGATCGCCGCTGGACGCGCCGTGATCGGCAGCCTGCAGGCCAACCTGAACACCGGCGACTGGCAGGAACTGCTGCTGGACGTCGAGGGCGGCCCCGTCCTGCTGACCCCGCACGGCGACCAGATCCTCCTGACGGCCTTCGACGAGGTCGCCAGCCTGGGCCGCGTGCGTTTCGCGGTGCGCCGCCTGCTCGGCACGGCCTGACCGGACCCGCCGCCCGCGCGCCCTGGCCCCCGCCCAGCGGGAACGCCGGGGCGCGTTGCATTCGTCCCGGCATGGGCGCGCTAGCGTAAGCGCATGCAAGACCGTCCCCGCCGCCTGCGCCGCACGCCCGCCCTGCGCGCCCTGACCCGCGAAGTGCACCTGCACCCGGAGCAGTTCATCCACCCGATCTTCGTGCATGAACGCGACACCGTGACGGACATCGCCACCATGCCCGGCGTGCAGCGCCACAGCATTGAAAGTGCCGTGGAACAGGCCCGCGAGGCCCTGAGCCTCGGCATTCCCAGCGTGATCCTGTTCGGCATTCCCGACCACAAGGACGCCCTGGGCACCCAGGCCTACGCTGAGGAAGGCATCATCCAGCGGGCCACGCGCGCCATCAAGGCCAGCGTGCCCGGCATCAGCGTCATTGCCGACACTTGCCTGTGCGAGTACACCGACCACGGCCACTGCGGCCCGCTGTGCGAGGTGCCCGGCCTGAGCGGCCCGGATGCCTGGACGGTCGACAACGACCCCAGCCTGGACCTGCTGGCCCGCACGGCCGTCTCGCAGGCCCGCGCCGGAGCGGACGTCGTGGCCCCCAGCGCCATGATGGACGGACAGGTCGCCGCCATCCGCGCCGCACTGGACGCCGCCGGCTTCACGCACGTCCCGGTCATGAGTTACGCCGTGAAGTACGCCAGCGCCTACTACGGCCCCTTCCGGGACGCTGCCGGATCCACACCCAGCGTCGGGAACCGCGCCACGTATCAGATGGACCCCGCCGGAGGCTACCGCGAGGCGCTGCGCGAGGCCCGCCTGGACGCCGAGCAGGGCGCCGACACCCTGATGGTCAAACCCGTCCTGGCGTACCTGGACGTCCTGAGCCTCCTGAAACGCGAGTTCGACCTGCCAGTCGTGGCGTACAACGTCAGCGGCGAGTACTCGCTGATCAAGGCCGCCGCCGCCGCCGGGTTCATGGACGAGCGCCGCACCGTCCTCGAAACCCTGACCGGCATGCGCCGCGCCGGAGCGGACGCCATCATCACGTACCACGCCATGGACGCCGCCCGCTGGATCGCCGAGGACGCCCGCAAGTGACCAGCGCCGCCAACCCCATCCGCGTCGACTGGATTCCCACCGGCCTGTGGCCCGGCCGCCTGGGCCTGACCTTCGCGCCCGGCAAGAAGGGCGGCAGCGTGTACCAGCCGGGCGTCACGCACGACCGCGACCTGACCGACGACATGCGCACCCTGGCGCAGGGTGGCGCGAACGTCATCGCGCCCCTGCTGGAAGACCACGAGTTCCCCATGCTGGGCCTGGAGGACTACCACGGCGCCGCCGACACCTTCGGCCTGGAAGTCGCGCCGTACCCCATCCCGGACGGGCACGCCCCGCACGACCCGCGTGACTTCGCCGCATACATCGACGAACTGATGACCTACCTGCTGAACGGCCGCAGTGTCGTCGTGCACTGCCGGGGCGGCCTGGGACGCGCGGGCCTGAGCGCCGCGTGCCTGCTCGTACAGGCGGGCCTGGACGCCGACGACGCCATCGCCCTGGTCCGGGAGACCCGCAGCCCGCACGCCATCGAAACGCCGCAGCAGGAACAGTTCATTCACGACTTCGCCCGCTGAGGGCGCGGAGGTCACCCATGATCAGTGTCGCCAACCGCATCCACGTGAAGGGCGAGTACCACGACATCTTCGAGCAGCGGTTCCGCGACCGCGCGGGGCTGGTGGACGGCATGCCCGGCTTCATCGCCAACCACGTGCTGCGCCCCACCCGGGACGGCGATCCGTTCGTGGTGCTGACCTTCTGGGAATCCCACGAGGCCTTCGAGGCCTGGACGACCAGCGACGCCTTCCGGCAGGGCCACGCCCGCAGCGGCATCCTCCCGAAAGACGCCTTCAGCAGCCCGAACGTCCTGGAAATCCATGAGGTCGTCGCCCGGCCCACCTGATCCGGCCGTCCCGCCTGCGTTCCCTCTCCAACCCGGGCAGGCGCGGGAACCATGAAGGTCTACAGCCTGAAGTCGTGGGCCCTCCCGGGGCCGCTGGCCTACACTGGGGCATGACCCGATTCCCTGCTCTGCCCGCCCTGCTGGGGTCGGCCCTGCTTGCCGGGGCGCTGGCCTCGTGCGCGCCCGCCCTGACCGGCCCGCAGACCGGCCGGATCGTGAACACCCGCACCGGGCAGGAAGGCACCGTGACCTTCGTGCGCGGCAGCCTGAACGCCCGCCTGCCGGACGTGTTCGCGCCCGACAACGCCACCATCGTCATCGGCGAGCGCACGTACACCGGCCGCACCTACCTGCTGGACGGCGTGGCCAGCCCCCTGCCGGCCGGCAGCAGTCTTAGCGTGGGCTTTGGGGCCAGCACCGGGGGAGGCAACGCCGGAGACTTCGGTTTCGGCACCCGCTTCGACACCGGCCGCCCCCGCCTCGCCCCGACCCGCACCGGGAACCTGATCGCCCGCGTGCAGGGAGACGCGCCGGGCCTGCTGACCTGCACCCTGACCGTGGACGCGCAGGAACGCGGCATCGGCGAGTGCTTCGACGGCGCGGGCATCCGCTACGCCCTGCAATTCTGAATCGGAGCAGATGCGAGTGGGAGTGATGCGGAGTCCGGAACGGACGGAGCCCACTTGAAGATGGTGGGGGAGAGGCCGCGCGTGGTGTGCCTGTGCGGCAGCGTGCGGTTCCTGGCTGAATTTGACGCGGCGTCACTGGCCGAAACGCTGGCGGGCCGGATTGTCCTGAGTGTCGGGAGCCACAGGCAGCGGGACGAGGACGCCCTGGCCCACCCGACGGGCACCGAACGGGACGCCGCGCTGGACCGCCTGGGTGAGCTGTACCTGCGCAAGATCGACCTCGCGGACGAAGTGCTGGTCATCAACCCCGGCGGGTACGTGGGGGACTCGACCCGCCGGGAGATCGCGTACGCGCAGCAGACCGGGAAACCCGTCCGCGGCCTCGAACCGCTGACATTGTGACTGGATTCAGGCGAGCAGGCTGACCGCCGGGTGCCGCACCGCGTTCACGCGCAGGGTCAGGCGGTCGTCGGGCGTGGCGGTGGGGCGGGCGACCTCGCGCAGCACGTATGCCGGGTCGCCGCGCAGGTCCAGGGTCCGCAGGATCGCCGCGAGGTTCAGCATGATCAGGCCCTCGGCCATGCCGCTGCCCGCGCAGATGTGCGTGCCCAGTCCGTACGGCGCGAACGCGCCGGGGCGGCGGTGCTCCATGCGGCCCGGCGCGAAGCGTTCCGGGTCGAAGCGGTCGGCGTCCGTGAAGCACCCGTCCAGTCCGTGCGGGACGGTCGTACCGATGATCACCCGCCGACCCTGCGGCACCGTGACGCCCGCGAATTCGAAGTCCTGCGTGACCGTGCGGGTCATGGCGGGCGCGATCGGGTGCAGGCGCAGGCACTCCATCACGAAGCGGTGCAGGTGCGGCAGCCCCCCCAGGGTGTCCATGCTGGGCGGCCCGTCCTGGAAGGCGGTGTCGGCCTCCGCGACCAGAGCGGGGACCAGTTCCGGGTGCCGCCCGACGCGGTACAGCACGAACGCCAGGGTGTTCGCGGCAGTGTCCATGCCCGCGATGAACGCCCCCATGGTTGCCATGCGCAGGTCCATGTCCGACCAGAACGCCGGGTCGGCGGCCTGCGCGGCCAGCAGGTCATCGATCAGGTCCGGTGCCCGGCCCGCCTGCTCCGGTGGGACGCGGCGGTGCTCCTCGATCAGTGCCTCCACCATGCCCAGGGACCGCGCCCGCGCCCGCCGGAAGCCCGGCAACTGCTCGACCAGCGGCGGGCGCTGCCGGGTCACGCGGACCATCAGGGTGTTCTGCACGAAGCTCAGCAGGTCGTTCAGGTACGGGCGGGCCGTGCCGTTCACGACCACCCGCGCCAGCTGCTCGGTGATCACCGCCTTGCACCAGTGCGCCACCTGTAGGTCATCCCCGGCGCGCAGCGGCACGAGGTCCTCGGCCGTCACAGACAGCGCGCGGCGCAGGTTCGCGCCCAGGTACGAGCGGGCGTACGTGCGCGACTCGGTCCGGCGGAAGGTGCGGTGCTCCGGGCCGTCCACGCTGATCATGGAGCGCTGCACCCCGAACGCCTGATCGTTCGGCCGCCACGCCTCCAGGGAACGCAGGTGGCGGTGTCCTTCCTTCACGGTCCACACGTTCGCTTCTGGCCCGGCCAGCACCGTGTACGTCTGCCCCAGTCCCGTCACGTTGAACACCGGGCCGTGCTCGCGGTACGCGGCCGTCAGGAAGGCGCGCAGGCGGTGTGGGTACAGCTGCGTGATGCTGCCGATCACGGGCGGCCCGGACACGGTGGGAATGACGCGCGGGGAGGTCGGGTACGGGGCGTTCGTCATGCCCCACGGTACACGCCCGCAACCAGACTGACAAAGCCCCGCCTGCCGTCGGGCGGGGCGGGGCTGAGTCCAGAAGGAGGGCTTCGGCTTACGCCTGACCGTACATGACGGCGCGCTTGACTTCCTCAATCAGCTGCGTGATGGGGATGTCGCGCGGGCACGCCTCGGTGCAGTTGTACGCGGTGCGGCAACGCCACACGCCCGTGTTCTGGTTCATGATGCCCAGGCGCTGCTGCGTGGCCTCGTCACGGGTGTCGAAGATGAAGCGGTGCGCCTGCACGATCGCAGCCGGGCCGAGGTACGAGCCGTTCACCCAGAAGATCGGGCAGGAGGTCGTGCAGCAAGCGCACAGGATGCAGTTGCTGGAGTGCGCCATGCGCTCGGCCTCTTCCTCGGACTGGATGCGCTCGGCGGCGGGGGCCGGGGACTCGTTGATAAAGTACGGCATGATCGCCTTGTACGAGTCGAAGAACGGCTCCATGTCCACCAGCAGGTCCTTCTCGACCTTCAGGCCACGGATGGGTTCAACCGTGATGGTGCCGCCGCTCTTGGCCACGTCGCGCACCAGGGTCTTGCAGGCGAGGCGGTTACGGCCGTTGATCAGCATGGCGTCGCTGCCGCAGATGCCGTGCATGCACGAGCGGCGGAAGGTCAGGCTGGGCTCCATGTACCACTTGATGTGGTTGATGACGTCCAGTACGCGGTCGCTGGCCTGGGCTTCCACGTCGTAGGTGGTCCAGTGCGCCTTCTTGTCCTTTTCGGGGTCGAAGCGCAGGACCTTCACTTTCAGTTGCATCATCGGCACGCTCGCAGAGACGGGCGCGGCGCTGGTCGGTGCGTGGGTCTGGGTCATTGAAGTTCCTTCCGGGCGGCGCCTTCCTGCACACCGCCCGAGTGGGTAGGGGTTTGGGTCAGTACACGCGGGGCTTGGGTTCGAACGCCCGCGTGAAGCCCTTGAGCGACACGGGCTTGTACCCGATCTGCACCTGACCCTCGCGGTTCAGGTCCTTGTACGCCATGGTGTGCTTCAGCCAGTTCTCGTCGTCGCGGGTCGTGAAGTCCTCGCGGTCGTGCGCGCCGCGCGACTCGGTGCGGTTCAGGGCACTGGCGGTCATGGCCTCGGCGCAGTCGAGCATGAAGCCCAGTTCCATCGCCTCGATCAGCTCGCTGTTGTAGCGGCGGCTGGGGTCGCTGACGCCCACGTTCGCGTAACGCGCCTTGAGCTCCTGCACGATCCCCACCTGTTTTTCCATGTCGGGGCCGTTGCGGAAGATCCCGACGTTGTTCATCATGGATTCCTGCAGTTCCTTGCGGATCGAGGCGGCGTTGTCCTTGCCGTTGCTGCTACGCAGGCGGTCGAACAGGTCCACGCTCTCGCGCTCGGGGTTCTCGGGCATGTCCGGGAATTCCACCTGACGTGCGTACTGCGCGGCGTAGATCCCGGCGCGGCGGCCGAACACCACGAGGTCCCCGAGGCTGTTGGTGCCCAGGCGGTTCGCGCCGTGCAGGCTCACGCAGGCCTGCTCACCGGCCGCGTACAGGCCCTCCACGCTGCCGCCGTTCCCGTCACTCAGGCACAGGCCGTTCAGGTCAGTGGGAATGCCGCCCATCGCGTAGTGCGCCGTCGGCTGGATCGGTACGAGATCCTTGACCGGGTCCATGCCCAGGTACGTGCGCGCCAGGTCGGTAATCTCGGCCAGTTTGCCCTCGATCACCTCGCGCGGCAGGTGCGTCAGGTCGATGTTCACGGCGTCCTTGTCGCGGCCCACGCCCCGGCCCTCGCGGATCTCGGTGATGATGCTGCGCGACACGATGTCACGCGGCGCGAGGTCCTTGATGGTCGGCGCGTACCGCTCCATGAAGCGCTCGCCGCTGTCGTTACGCAGAATGCCGCCCTCACCACGGATGCCTTCCGTGACCAAGATGCCCAGCTTCGCCAGACCCGTCGGGTGGAACTGGTAGAACTCCATGTCCTCAAGGGGCAGGCCCTTGCGGTAGTAGATGCTCATCAGGTCACCCGTCAGGGTCAGCGCGTTACTGGTGATCTTGAACGCCCGGCCGTACCCGCCCGCCGCCAGAATCACGGCCTTCGCGTGGAAGGTGTGCAGCTCGCCGGTGCTCAGCTCGTACGCCACCACACCGCGGCAACGGCCGTCCTCGATCAGCAGGTCCGTCACGTGGAACTCGTTGTAGAACGTCGTTCCGGCCTTCACGTTCTGTTGGTACAGGGTCTGAAGGATCATGTGACCCGTGCGGTCCTTCGCGTAGCAGGAACGCTCCACGGCCGCCTTCCCGAAATCACGGGTGTGACCACCGAACTTACGCTGCGCGATCTTCCCGTCCGGCGTGCGCGAGAACGGCAGACCCATGTGCTCCAGCTCGTACACGGCGTCAATGATGTCCTTGGCGAACACCTCGGCGGCGTCCTGATCGGTCAGGTAATCGCCGCCCTTGACCGTGTCGAACATGTGCCATTCCCAGTGATCTTCCTGCACGTTCCCCAGCGCCGCGCCAATCCCGCCCTGCGCAGCGCCCGTATGAGAACGCGTCGGGTACAGTTTGCTGATGCAGGCCACGGACACGTTGCCCTTCGCCGCGTACAGCGCCGCCATCAGGCCCGCACCGCCCGCACCCACAACCAGAACGTCATAACGATGATGCATAGTTATCCTTTACCACCTGCCAATTCTGGACGCAGGCTCAGATTGAGAACAGGCCAATAGTTCCAAAAGCGAACAGCAGCGCGATGACGGTGTAGAACACACCCTTCACCCACGCCCGGTTCGGACGGGACCGCACGTAATCCTCAATGGAGTACCGCGCGCCGTTCGCACCGTGCATCAGCGACAGCGCCAGGATCAACCAGTCATAGAACTTCCAGGCGGGATTCGCGAGTTTCCCCACCACCGCGTCGAACGTGGCGTCCGACTCGCTGACCTGAATGAACGTCATGTAGATGTGCCCCAGAATCAGGAACACCAGGATCAACCCACTGATCCGCATGAAGATCCACCAGTTCAGCTCCGCATTACTGTGCGACTGCTGCCGCGCATCCGTGAACGTCCGGGCACGAATCATCAGTACCCCCCCACCAGACGCGGGTACAGCGTCCACGCCGAGTACAGGAACGCCGCCACGCTGATCAGCAGCACCCCGTACCACATCTGCCGCTGGTACGCCACGCCAAAGCCCGTGAAGTCCATCACGATGATCCGCAGCCCGTTGAACGCGTGATACACCACGCCCGCCGTCACGAACAGCAACCCGATCCGGAACGGCCACAGATCATACGTCTCGTGAATCACCATGTAAAACCGCTCACCAAAAATGAACGACCCGATGCTGAACACATGCAGCAACAGGTAAGCCAGAATTGCCAGCCCGGACAGGCGGTGAAGCAGGAATGCCCACTGCCCCTCTCTTCCTCGGTACATTCTCCCAGTCCTCCTCGACGTCTAAACCTCTTCGCGCAGGCCCCGACACGCCACCACACATTAGGGCGAAGCGTTATGCCGCGTGGGTGACCATTCACACCACTCTTTCAGACAGCGCAGTTTAACACCCACCTGCCAGACCGCGCGCCCCGCGGCCCGACGCACCGAACACCCGATGTCACCGCGTGAGGTGCAGCCCCCATCCCCCACGCGCTACCCTGACACCCATGACCGCCCCCACCCCCAAAGACCCCCAGGCAGAAGCCGAATTCACCCGTAAAATGGTCCTCGGCATCCTCGGCACCCTCGAACAGAAAGGCCTGCTCAGCAAACACGAAGTCGACAGCATCATCCGCGCCGCCCGCCAGGCCGCCTACCCCACCCCACCCCGCCGCACCCCCGGCCCCGCCGCGCCCGGCACCCAGTGGGTCAAACCCGGCCAGCCACACCAGCCCATGGACCGCACCACCCCCGTCGCCATCCCCAACGTCCAGCGCGCCACCCCCACAGGCACCCCAGAGAACGACCAACCGAAAGAAGAAACGCCCAAAGCCGAAGCGCCGCCCGTCATCGACTTTGACCTGCAGTAACGGGCGACCTCGCTACGTACCTACAGATACGTACCAAGAGTTTCCACGGGGCAGAGAACAGCGATCAGAACGAAGGCCCAGGAGGCAGGGGCTTGAAATTCCCCGGTCTCATGGGCCTTGATGCGAAGTGACTATGCCTCGCACGCCCAGCCTACCGCACAGCATCATCACCGCCCAGCTGAACCGAATCACCAGCCTCAGCGGTCTCGTCCCCTACAGCACCTTGCGCAAAAGCGCCATCTGCTGGGAGATGGCGCGGAGCTCCTACGCATCGACGGAAGACCTCCAGCGCCGAGCCAGGAACGCGCCTTCCGGCGCGTTCCTGGCCTTCGATTTCGTCATGGTGCCCCACGCTGGACGGACGATGGAAGGCGTCAACTACCACTACAGCGGCCAGGCCCAGACCCGTCTGGGCCATCAGTTCACCTCCGCTGCCCTGGTCAGGTTCGGTGAAGATCCGGTTCCGTTGCTGGAGCGCTTCAAGGTCTCCCAGGCCCTTGAGACGACCTGTTATCCGTACCGCACCGCCACGCAGGAAATGATCCACGTCGTCCATGATTGCCTCGCAGCGGGCGTCCCCATGGCGGGTCTCTTCCTGGATGGAGAGTTCGGGCGGGACGCGGCCGTGACCTTCAGTCGCGAGCATCAGATTCCGGTATTGATCCGTGCCAAAGCCAATATGACGGTGCAGTTCGAGGGTGAGGGACTCACCCTCGATGCGCTGAGCAAACAGTTCCCTCCGGAACGCTGCCACCTGTACGCGGAGTTCGGGTGGCGTGTCCGCCGATTGCCGGTCGCCCGTGAGGTCGGTGGGTTCGATGTTCTGATCGTGTGGCGCAAAGTGCACGGTGAGTGGACACGCTTTTTCCTGTTCAGCACGTTCGGCGGTGACGTCACGGTTCGCTCGCTGCTGCGGGCCTGGAAGGCCCGCTGGGGGATTGAGGTGATTCACCGGCTGTTCAAACAGAACCTGGGACTGGGACGCTGTCATTGCCGGACTATCCAGGCGCAGGAGAACCGGGTGTGGTGCGTGGTGGAGGCCTTTCACGCGGTTTTACGGGTGCGTCGAGAAGTGCCGGGAATGTCGTGGCGAGCTGCACAACGGCAGGCAGCTCAGAATGCGGAAAAGTACGTCCTGACCGGGATGGAGCAGGACGGCCCCCTGCTTGAGGCCGCGTGACACGTCATCGGCAGGGCAGTGGAAACTCTTGGTACATACAGACAGGAAGGCCGCACCCGGAAGCTGGGGTGCGGCCTTCCTGTCTGTGCTGAAATTCAGCCTCTTGACTGCAGTCTGTGATCTTCCTTCGTAGTTCCCCTGTAGGCTGGCCCCTATCTACACCACCTGTTCCCCGCGTGTGGGGGGTGGCGTATGCTCGGGGCATGTTCAGCGGTTTCTGGCGGGTCGGGGCGTCCCTGGTGGGTCTTCTTCTTTGCCTGGGGCGTTGAGCGCGGCCCAGCGTTCAGTGTTCGCCCCCGGTAGCTCTCGCAGCGGCCGGGGGCGCGTTTCTTGAGGAGGGAGTTCTGGTATGGGAATGACGATTGCGGAGAAGATGCTGGCGGCTCACAGTGGGCATGACGCGGTGGTGCCGGGGCAGTTGATCGAGTGCGCGACCGACTGGGTGCTGTGCCATGAGATCACGACGCCGGCGGCGCTGCGGATGCTGGAGGAGCGCGGCATGGACCGGGTGTTCAACCCGGATCAGATCGTGGCGGTGCCGGATCACAGCGTGCCGGCCATGAACATCAAGGCCGCGAAGATGTACCAGAAGCTCAAGAGCTGGGTGCAGGAGAAAGGCATCAAGCACTTCTACGACGTGGGCCGGGGCGGGATTGCGCACGTGGTGCTGGAGAACACGGGCTTGATGAAGCCGGGGCAGACGCTGGTCAGCGGCGACAGCCACACCTGCAACGCGGGTGCGCTGGGGGCCTTCGCGACCGGGGTGGGCAGCACGGACCTCGCGGGCGCCATCTACGCCGGGAAGGTGTGGTTCAAGGTTCCCGAGACCATGCTGATCCGCGTGACGGGCCAGACGCAGCCGGGCGTGACGCCCAAGGACATCGTGCTGGAGGTCATCAAGCGCATCGGCGCGGACGGCGCGAACTACATGGTCATGGAGTGGGTCGGCGAGTACATCGACAACCTGGACATGGAGGGCCGTTTCACGCTGACGAACATGGCGATCGAGGCGGGCGGCAAGACCGGCATCGTCGCAGTGGACGACACGACGCGGGCGTACATGGCGGCGCGCGGCGTGACGCCCGACCAGTACACCGAGTACCAGTCGGACGCGGACGCGCAGTTCCGGGTGGTCATCGAGGTGGACGCCTCGGCGGTCGAGCCGACCGTGGCGTACCCGCACATTCCCAGTAACGGGCGCGTGGCGGGCAGCGACCGGATCGCCGTGACGCACGCGTACGTGGGCAGCTGCACGAACGGCCGCATCACGGACCTGCGGGAAGTGGCGCGCATCCTGAAGGGCCGCAAGGTTGCGGACGGCGTGCAGATGATCGTCGTGCCCGCCACGCAGCTGATCTGGAAGCAGGCGGCGCAGGAGGGTCTGCTGGAGATCTTCGTGGAGGCCGGCGCGAGCGTCAGTTACCCCAGTTGCGGCGCGTGCCTGGGCATGCACTCGGGCGTGCTGGGGCCGGACGACGTGTGCATCAGCTCCAGCAACCGGAACTTCGTGGGCCGCATGGGTGACCCGAGCGCGCAGATCTACTTGGCCAGCCCGGCGACCGTCGCGGCGAGCGCCGTGTCGGGCTTCATCAGCGATCCGCGCGAGTACAACGACACCATCAACGCCGCCGACTGAACGCCGGTCGCCGGGGGCCGTGAGGGGGAGGGGAGAACGTGGACCTGAACATTCTGCTGGTGGTGGCGGCGCTGCACGCCGTGGTGCTGATCGTGCCGGGACCGGACGTGCTGCTGGTCAGTCAGACGGCGCTGGCCCGCACGCGGCGCGCGGCGCTGCTGGCGGGTCTGGGCGTGGTGCTGGGCATCAGCGTGTGGGCGTCGCTGGCGCTGCTGGGCATCGGGCTGCTGTTCGAGGCGTTCCCGTGGGTGCACGGCGTGATCCGCGTGGCGGGTGGCCTGTACCTGCTGTGGATGGGCTACAGCCTGTGGCGCAGCAGTGCCCGACCAGACACGCAGGCCGCGCCCGTCCAGGCGCCGCTGAGTGATCTGGCCGCCCTGCGCGCCGGGTTCCTGACGAACATCGCCAACCCGAAGGCCGCCGTGTTCTTCGGCAGCGTGTTCAGCGGCGTGCTCGGCACCGACGCGGGAAGCGGCGTGAAACTCGCGGCGTTCGGGATCATCGTGGGCCTCAGCCTGGGCTGGTTCGCGCTGGTCGCGCTGGGCATGTCCACCGCGTCCATGCAGGGCGCGTACCTGCGTGCCCGCCGGGGCGTGGACCGCGTGGCGGGCAGCCTGATGCTGGGCTTCGGGACGCTGCTGCTCGCCTCGCGCGAGTAGACCGCCGGCGCCCGGACCGGGGCGCGGACCTCACGTGCGCCCGCTGCGCGCGAGTAAGCTGGGTGAACTTATGGGTGAAGCAAAACGACGTAAACAACTGGGCCTGATGCCCACCGTGCATCCCTTCGACGCGACCATGGACGCGGATGGCACGCTGACCTTCACGCGCGCCCCCGAGGACGCCGCGCACCGCGACCTGATCGCGGGCGCGCTGCGGCTCTCGCAGCCGTACGGGGCCGCGTGGGACAGTCAGTACCGCACGCTGCACGTCATGCACGGCCGCGTGGACCGCTTCCTGGAAACCGCCGAGGACGTGCAGTCCATTCCTGTGCCCGCGCTGCGCCGCCTGAGCGGCGAACTGGCGCTGGGCCGCGTCGGCGAGGGCAGCGACACCACCGGCCGCTTCCTGCCGGTCGAGGGTGGCGCGGTCCGCCTGCGTGAAGTGCAGCACTCTGCCGACGGCACGAAGTGGGAGGCGTTCCCCGTGAACGTGGACCCCCGCCGCGCCATGGAGTTCCTGCTGCAACACCCGGCCGCGACGCTGGGCGGCGAGGTCGTCGCGTCCTACGTGGCCGAGCAGTGGCGCGAGGGCCGCCTGGACATCGACCCGGAACCCCCGGCGGACCTGCTGGACATGCTCGAAACGCTGGCCCGCGAGTGGCACGGCGACACCGAAGAGGGCTGGCAGGAAACGCACCTGGACGCCACCGACGGCGACGACACGGACCCCGTGCCGGTCGCGCGCCGCGTGGCCTTCGAACTGCGGCAGCCCGCGCCCCTGCAATCCCCGCTGAACCTGTCGTTCGCCACGCTGGGCAACGTGGAAGTCACCGTGAACCGCGAGGGCAGCAGTTACAGCCTCGACGGCGAAGCCTGGATCTCGTACGCCGACCCGGACGGCGAGGCCCGCGAGGACGCCCTGGACCTCCCGGACTTCCTGGACGTGGAGACCGTGCCCGTTCAGGTGTTCGCCGACGGCCGCGTGGAATGGGTGGACGAGGACGTGCCCGCCGAGCATGGCGAGCGCCTGCGCGCCGACCTGCTGCTGGAAACCGGCGCCGGGAACCCGGCCGAGTGGGCGCAGTGGACCCGTGAACTGATCACGCAGACCTTCGAACACGAACTGGTCGTCCCGGAAGACGCCGAGCTGCCCGTGCCCGTCGCGGTGCTGCTGGACATTCCCCTGGACGCCCTGGACGACCCGGACCCGCTGGCGCAGTCGTTCATCGAGTCCGCCCTCACCTTCGACGGCACCAACTGGCGCGACCTGTACGACGAGGAAGTGCCGCAAGAACTCCGCGCGTTCGCTCAACCCGACGGACTGAACTGACATGAGTCTGCCCGGCCTGCTCATCACCGGCGCCGCGCTGTTCGCGTGCTGGATGACCTGCCAGGTGCCCGGCCAGGGACGGCGTGCGCCGCTCTCTTCGGCCTGGGGACCGCTGCTGCTCGGCGTGATCCTGACGCTGTACACCCACCGTGAGATGCGTCTCTGGTCGCACCTTCCCTTCCCATACGCCCTGCTGGGCTGGGCCGCCGTCACGTTCCTGACGCTGCTCGTGGGCCTGACATTGATCCTGCGCGGCCACCTGAGCGGGTGGCCCTGGCTGGGATTCGGTCTGGCGGTGCTCGGCGCGGCTGCCCTGGCGTTGCTCCAGAACGCCGTTTCGTCCGGTGATCCGATTCTGGGTTCACCCTTCATTTCCGGAGGCCGCCATGGCTAAAGTGCACGTATTTGCCCGTGACCACATCAACACCGACGAGATCATCCCCGCCCGGCACCTGACCACCGACGTGGAAAGCGAACTCGCGAAGTTCGCCATGGAGGACTACGACAAGAACTTCGTGAAACGGGTCCAGCCGGGCGACATCATCGTGGCCGGCGCGGACTTCGGCTGCGGGTCCAGCCGCGAGCACGCCGTGTGGGCGCTGCGCGGCGCCGGCGTGGCGGCCGTGATCGCCCCGAACTTCGCGCGCATCTACTACCGCAACTCCATCAACAACGGCTTCCTGGCCCTGGAATGCGACGGCATCGTGCAGGCCTTCCAGGACGGCGACCCCGCCGACCTGAACCTCACGGCGGGCACCATCACGAACACCCGCACCGGGCAGAGCCTGACCTTCGTGCCGGTCGCGCAGTTCGCGCTGGACGTGCAGAAGGCCGGCGGCTGGCTGGAGTACATGAAAGAGCATGATCAGGCGGCGCTGGAAGCCGAGACCCTGGCCGCCCACAGCACGCAGGCCGGTCACGGTCACCCCGGCCAGGACAGCAGCCAGGACGCCGCGCCGCAGGAGAAGCAGCATGCCTAAGATCGTTTCCCTGCCCGGCGACGGTATCGGTCCGGAGGTCACGGCGGCGGCCGTGCAGGTGCTGCGTGAGGTCGCGCCCGACGTGACCATCGAGGAACACCTGATCGGCGGCGTGGCCTTCGACACGCACGGCGACCCATTCCCGCAGCCCACCCGCGACGCCCTGAAGGACGCCGACGCAGTGCTGCTGGGCACGGTCGGCGGAGCGCAGGACAGCGCCTGGAACCTGCTGCCCCGCCACCAGCGCCCGGAAAGCGGCCTGCTGGCGCTGCGCAAGGCGCTCGGCTGCTACGCCAACCTGCGCCCGGTGCGCGTGCAGCCCGGCCTGGAACACCTGTCGCCCCTGAAGCCTGAACTGGCGCGCGGCGTGGACATCCTGATCGTGCGCGAACTGCTGGGCGGCGTGTACTTCGACGGCGACCGCAAGATCGACGGCGACACCGCCTACAACACCATGCGCTACACCACGGCCGAGGTCGAGCGAGTCGCGAAGGTCGCCTTCTGGGCCGCCGAGCAACGCAAGGGCCGCGTCACCAGCGTCGACAAGGCCAATGTGCTGGAAGTCAGCGAACTGTGGCGCCGGGACGTGACCGCCCTGCGCGACCGTGACTACCGCGGCATTCACCTGAACCACGAGTACGTGGACAGCGTCGCCATGCTGATCGTCTCGGACCCCAGCCGCTACGACGTGATCGTCACCGAGAACCTGTTCGGCGACATCCTCAGCGACCTCGCCGCCGTCATTCCAGGCAGCCTCGGCCTGATGCCCAGCGCGAGCCTGGGCGATGGCGCGGGCCTGTTCGAACCCATTCACGGCAGCGCCCCCGACATCGCCGGGAAGGGCGTGGCGAATCCCGCCGCCGCCATCATGAGCGCCGGGATGCTGCTGCGCCACGGCCTGAAACGCCCGGACGCCGCCAACCAGATCGACCGCGCCGTGGCCCTCGCGCTGCGTGCCCAGCCCACCCGCGACCTGGGCGGCACGGCCGACACGCAGACCTTCACGCGCGCCGTCCTGAACGCCCTGGAAAGCTCGCCCGCCGTCGGGTAAACGCCAGCAGGGCAGCCGGGTTCTGCCAGGAGGGGCAGGGGAGATCAGCTTCCCTGCCCCTTCCCGCTGTTCTTATACGGACTCCGATTGAATGGTTTGCAAAAACTGTTCAATCCGAGCGGAGCGAGTGGGAGCAGAACGGATTCCGGGCGTGGAGTTGGCAACCCGGCGCCCTTCCGGGTTGTTAACGAAACAGACGGAATCCGTATTATCCGGGGGGTGCGGTCAGTGCAGGCGTTCGCGTTCGAGTTGCTGGATGCGCCGTTCGAGTTCCCGCAGGCGGCTGCGTTCGCTGCTCTGTCCAAGCTGCCGGACCGCGAAGCGGATCAGGGCGAGGACTCCCACGGCGACACTCAGGACACTCAGGAGGATCAGCAGCTCAGGCAGGCCCAGGGTTGGCATACCCGCAGCTTAGGCGGCCTTCCGGGCGGACGATGCCTCAATTGCCACAGGGCCCCTGTTCACCGGTGCTTCACGCGGCGCATGCTGAGGGCATGAGCGACCCCGCCGTGACCTTTCCCGCCCCGACCCGCATTCCGTACCCCGGCGGCTGCGTGCTGGAACCCGGCCCGTACGCCCTGGACTACCTGCTGAAATGGCGGGCGGACGTGACCGTGCGCGGCACCCTGCACCCGGACACGCCAGTGTACCCGCTGCTGCGCGCCCTGCTGGCCGACCCGGCCGCGCACGGCCTGAGCGCCGCCGAAGCCGGAGCCGCCCGCGACCGCTTTCTGGAACTGGCCGGGCAGGCCCTGACCGCCGAGGGTGGGCAGCGCGCGTGGCTGGAACGCGAATTCCGCTGACAGCCAGCGCGCAGGACGGTGCGCCGGGCGGCTTGGCGGACGGCTGGCTGGACACCCTGACCCTCAGCGACCCGCACCCTGGAGAGACCCGCCACGCCCTGGTCGCCCGGACCCTGCGCAGCGCCGTGACGCGCGGCCTGCTGCCCGAGGGCACGCGGCTGCCCGGCCACCGCCGCCTCGCGCAGCGGCTGGGCGTGTCCCGCAACACCCTGGTGGACGCCCTGACGCAACTGCACGCCGAGGGGTACGTGCGCCCGCGAGGCCGCAGCGGCACGGTGATCAGTGTGCCCGTCATCAGTGTTCCCGGCCACGCGCCCACGACCACCCCGGGCAGTGGTGTGACCGCGCCCGCGCAGAACGGGCGGCCCCTCCCGCTGAGCGCCTGGGCGATCCGCGCGCTCCAAGGTCAGGTCGAGGAGGTCGGCGGTGACCGCTTCGCCGTGGACTTCCGGGTGGGGCAGCCCGTCCCGGACCTGTACCCGGAGGCCGCCTGGACGCAGGCCCTGGCCCGCCGGGCCGCGCAGGTCACGCACGCGCACGCGCACGATCCCCTCGGGCCGCTCGAGACGCGCCGCGCGCTGGCCGCGTACCTGAACGCGCAGCGCGGCGCACGCGTCACGCCCGACATGGTGATGCTGACTGGCGGTACCCAGTCCGCGCTGGACGCCCTGGCCCGCGTGTTCCTCGAACCGGGCCGCCTCGCCGTCGTCGAGGACCCCACGTACGCCGGGGCGCGCGCCGCGCTGGCCGCCACCGGCGCGGACGTGACCGGCGTGCCCGTGGACGACCGGGGCCTCCAGACCGGCGCGCTGCCGCCCGGCGCGACCCTGGCCTACGTGACGCCCGGCTGCCAGTACCCCACCGCAGTCAGTCTGGGCGCGGACCGCCGTCAGGCGCTGATCGCCTGGGCCGCCGCCGCAAACGCCTTCATCCTGGAAGACGATTACGCCGCCGACCTGCACCTGACCTCCCGGCCCCCCCCGGTGTTGCAGGGCCTCGCGCCGGACCGCGTGATCCTGCTTGGCTCGTTCAGCAAGAGCCTCGCGCCCGTCACGCGCAGCGGCTTCCTGGTCGCCCCGCCCGGCGTGCTGCGCGTCCTGACCGGCACCCGCCCCCTGACCGACCGCCTGCCCGGCCGACTGGACGCCCTGGCCCTGGCAGACGTGCTGGCCTCCGGCGCGTACGCCCGCCACCTGCGCCGCGCCCGCACGGCCGTGCAGCGCCGCCAGGAGGTGCTGCTCGGCGCGCTGCGTACCCACCTGCCCGGCTGGCCGGTCCTGCCCGTCGCGTCCGGCCTGCACCTGTACCTGCCGCTGCCGCCCCCCTGGAAGGAAGCGGACGTGCTGGCCCGCGCCGCCCGGCAGGGCGTGGCGCTCAGTCCGGTCGCGCCGCTCTCGCAGGGCGGTCACCCGCCCGCCGTCCTGCTGGGCTTCGCGGCCCTGTCCACCACCGAACTCACGGACGGCGCGGCCCGCCTGGGCAGGGCCCTGAGACAGGGGGCTGACGGAAGGCCCTGAAAGTGGGTGCGGTCAGGACATGCCGGCCCCACCCGCTTGGGGGCGCAGCTGCGGCACACGGGCCGGGTGTCGCGGGGTACACTGCGCGCAATGCGGTTTCTGCTGATAGCTCTGGCGCTCGTCCTGACGGTGATGTACTTCACGTTCGGGCTGCGCTTCGGTTACGTCACCCTGACCCCCACCTACCTGCTGCATGCCAGCGGCGAGAACCGCTACGGCCTGAACATCTTCGAGGACCGCGCCAAGATCGGCGTGCGCGGCTCCTGC
Source organism: Deinococcus aquaticus (assembly GCF_028622095.1). Lineage (NCBI taxonomy): Bacteria > Thermotogati > Deinococcota > Deinococci > Deinococcales > Deinococcaceae > Deinococcus > Deinococcus aquaticus. The sequence continues at coordinate 2,215,858 of NZ_CP115165.1, forward strand.
AAGGTGCGCACCGGCACGGCCACCGTCCGCCTGCTCGACCCCCAGGGCGTGCAGGTCGCCGGGCAGGTCTGCCCGAAAGGCGAGTGGGGCCTGAACGTCCTGACCAGTGGCCCTGAAGGGAAATACCAGCTGGTCGTGGAATTCGACAAGTTCTCGGGCGTGATGGACCTGAAAGAAGCCCGCCAGTAATCCGGTAACTCAGTAACTCGGAAACCCAGTACCCGGCAATACGGACACCGTGGGAACCCGCTGTGGCCGCATCGAAGCCCGCCGATCACGGGTTTCTCATAGCCGGCCCAGTGCCCGGACCGCTAGGGTCAGAGCTATTCATGACTGCCGCGCCTCCTGCCAACCCGGCCCTTCCTGACCTGCCGGACTGGGCGGCCCCGCAGTGGAGTGCCGCTGACCGGACCCCCAACCCGGACCTGCTGCTGTCGTTACTGCCCGTCACGTTCGGGGCGGACGCCCTGGCCCGCGCGCGCCGCTGGGCGACCTTCTACCCGGCAGACGAGGTGCTGCTTGACCCGCAGGGGCACTTCCGGCCCCAGCCGAGGGATCAGATGCAGTGCAGCGTTCACCTGTACGCCGTGACCCGCCGTCACATGGAGGGCGTCCGGCCTGACGAGGCGGCCGTCATGGCCCGCATGCGCACCCTGGCGCAGGTCGAGGCGGGCCCCCTACAGGACGCGGCGTCACGGGGAAGCCTGCCGACCACCTCCAGCCTTCCTTCCGGCCCGGCGGCCCGCCTGGATCAGCTGTTGCAGACGCTGGGCTGAACTCCGCCCGGGGGGGCCGGCCAGCCCAGACCGGGGGGCCGGTCAGCCCAGCAGGGCGCGCAGGCCCCGGCGCGGCGGTGGGAACCGGGCGGCCTGAACCTGCGCCGCGAAGTCTTCCAGGGTGGCCTGCACCCCCTGAGCCTCGCCCAGCAGGCGGGCGCTGACGCTCTGCACCTGCGAGTCGCGTTCCTGCTCCCAGTGGTTCAGGACGCGTTCGTTCAGGCGGGCGTGGTCGGGGCTGGTCACGTCGCGCGGCGGGGCGAGGCGGTCGCGGGCCCGTTCGAGGTACGTGACGTGATCGGCCGCGCGGGCCGCGCTTTCCAGGGTGCCCTGCGCCTTGAGGTCCGCCACGCGCGCCGCGAGGCGTTCGCGTTCCAGCACGCTGCGGGCGCGCTCGCGACCCTGGATGAGGGCGGCGGCCGCCGCCATGCCCACCAGGGCCAGCGTGAACGTCAGCAGGGACCAGTGCTGCGGCGCGGCGTCCGGCTCGGGCGCGGCACTCAGGTCGGTCAGCTGGCCCTGCTGCGCGGCGTTCGCGGCGATCTCGGCTGTGACGCGCAGGATGCCGTCCCAGTTCAGAAAGCCCTCCACGCCCAGGTACAGCGCCGTGACGGCCAGGATGCCCGCCGTGTACGCGCGCGGGTGGGCCATGCCGGGCGTGCCGGGCGCGAGCTTGGCGCGGTACGCGAGTTCATCCACCAGCCACAGCAGCAGCACGCTGAACATCACCCCGGCCGTCAGGGCGATCAGGGTCAGGTACAGGCGGGACTCCGGGTTGAACAGCAGGTTGATGCTCACGCCGCTGATGACCCCCACGAAGAACTTGCTGAACACCGCGAATGCGTTGAACACGCGTTTACTGCCGCTTTTCTGCTCGGGCGGGCGGATGGCGTGCCCCTCGCGGGCCAGGGTCATGACGGCCTGCTGGGTGTACAGGTTCTCCGCGCCGGTCGTGTCCGGGCGGGCGCCCACGCTGACCAGCGCCTCGAACCGGCGCGCGCGGGCCTGCTCGATGGCGGCGGTCGCGGCCTCGTAATCACGTTCCACGCCTCCGCTGGCGGCGTTCATGAAGCTCAGGTGCTCCTGCTGCCGTTCCCAGCTGCTGCGCACGCCCACGCCCGTCTCGGCCAGCACGCGAGTCAGGGCCGAGCGCGCCTGCTCGTGGTTCACGCGGTACTGCTCGACGTTCAGGGCCAGCAGCCTGGCGCGGCTGTGAAGGGCCGCGCGGGTCGCCTCGTCCGGAATCAGGCTCAGCTCGCCGCGCAGGTCGTCCAGCAGCGCCGCAAACTGTGCCGGCGGCAGCACCGGCAGGAACGACTCGGCGCTCAGCGGTTCCGGGCGGGGCAGCGCCGCCTCGTACAGACGCGGATCGAAGTCCGGCAGGTCATCTGGCGGCGCGGCTTGACCGGCTGGCGGTGCGTCGGTCCGGGCGGCCTCCACCCCTTCCGCTGCGGCGCCGTTCTGGACGGGCTCCCCCTCGAATTCCAGATCCACGGTGCCCAGGTCCGGGCCGCTGAGCGTCACACGTGACAGGGGTCGGGTGGTCGGGGGGCTGATGTCGTCCGGGCGGGTCACCGGCGGGCCGCCTTCACGGCCGACGCGAAGGTCGGGTACACGTTCGACAGGTCGTATGCGCCGGCCAGCAGCACGCGTCGGTCACTGGCCGAGGCTCCCAGCGCCTTCACGAACGAGTCGCGGACAGACAGGCCTCCCGCCCCGGCTTCTGGGCTGAGACCCGCCACGAACAGCATCCGGGTGGCCGCCGCGTTCAGCAGCGTGCGGGTGGTCCCGCCCAGCGCGGCGCGCCCAGGGTCGTCCAGCAGCGCGCCGTCCGTGAACAGCACGATCACGTCCCCGACCTTCGCGGTCTGCGCGGCGCGTTTGGAGGCCAGGGTCAGTCCGGCCGTGATGGCGCTGCCGCGCCCCGTGCAGGGCCGGGTGAGCGCGGTGGTGTAGCGCAGGATGTCGGCCCTGGCCATGCGCGCCCCGTTCTTCGAGCTGAACGTAAAGTCCGCGACGGTCTGCACGCCGTCGCACACGCGCAGCAGGGTCAGGGTGTCGCCGCTGCGCAGCTGGTTGAGCATCACGCTCTGCGCCAGCAGCCGCGCCTGATCCGCGTACCGGAAGGCGGGGTTCTTGCTGCTGCCGGTCATGTCCACCGCGACCGTCAGGTGCAGCGGCGGCGTGGACAGGCCCAGCAGCGTCGAGGCACTCATGGCCGGAACCGGCAGGGACAGGGTGGATAGCAGGGGCAGGGCGGACAGAAGGGCAGGGGTCACAGGCATGGGCACTCCAGGGGGCAGGCGGGCGGGGCCGCCGGGGGAACAGGGGCAGAAGAGGTCCGGGCATAGCCGGAGAGGCGGGTGGTCATGGGGCCACCGGGACCGGGTTGCGGGGGTTCAGGCCGGCAACTGGAACGGCCGCGCCCGCCACGCGCGTGACGCCGGGCGGCACGTCCAGACTGCGGCGGTCATGTGGCAACTCACGCAGCAGGCCCACCTCGCGGCAGGCGGTCTGCTCGCGGTACAGCGTGACCGGCACGCTCTGGCGGCCATCCGGGTCGCCGATCCACACGGCCATGGCGTACTGCGGGGTGACGGCCGCGCACCAGGTGTCGTTCACGTCGTCGGTCGTGCCGGACTTCGCGCCCAGCGGCATGGCCCGCCCCTGCACGCGCTGCAGCAGGCTGGGCCGCAGGAACGGTACGTGGCTGGCGTCCGTGCTGACGGCGGCGGTCAGCAGGTCGAAGGTTTCGTAGGCGACCACCTCGTCCCACAGCGGTTGGCAGTCCGGCCGGGGCAGAGGCAGCGGCCGCCCGCTGGTGTCCGCGACCTCGGCCAACAGGTGCGGGCGGCACAGCAGGCCCCCGCTGGCAAAACTGGCGTACGCGGCCGCCACGTCCAGCGGCGCGGCCCGGTACGTGCCCAGCGACGGACTGGAGCGGTTGCTGCGGTCCTCCTGATACCCGGCGGCGTCCAGCACGGCCCGCAGCGTCTTCTCGCGGGGCGTGCCGACCTGCACGGCCACGGTGTTCAGGCTGCGGGCGTTCGCCTCGCGCACCGTGACCGCCCGGTCCAGGAACGTTCCGGTGCTGTTCCGCACGGCCTGCGAACCGTAGCGGGTCGCCTGATCCGCGAAGGTGCTCAGTTGCGTCACGCCGTCCCCGAACGCAGCGGCGTACAGTAGCGGCTTGACGGTACTCGCCACGGGGCGCAGCGCACTAGACGCCCACTGCCGCCCCGCGTCGCTGCTCTGGTTGCCGCCCGTGGAACTGGCCAGCGCCACGATCCCGCCGCCGCGCACGTCCACGATGGCAGCCCCCTCGGCCACGCCGGTCGGGCGCGGGCCGGTGGCGCCCTCGCCGGTCACGCGGCGCGTCAGAGCGGCCTGCGCGGCGGCATCGACGGTTAGCACGACCCGGCCCACCCGCTTCGGGTCCAGGCCCGCCGCGCGCAGTTCGCGCCGCACGAGTTCCTGCATGGCCCACACGGGCTCCGGTTCGTTCGTGTACGTGGGATTGCGGGCGGCCTGCACCACGCGCAGGTCCGTGCCGCTCCCGGCGTACTCGGCCTGCCACAACCGGGGTTGCAGCGGCGTACTGACCGCCTCCAGGTACGCGCCCTGCCCGATCAGGCCGTGCGAACGCAGGATGTTCAGCGTGACGAGCTGCTGCGTGCGCATCCAGCGGAAGCGGGCGGTGGCCGTCTCGGGCGGCGTGGTGTCCGTCACCAGGTAGCGGCCCGGCGCGGGCAGCAGGCCCACCAGGAACGCGCTCTGCGCCAGTGTCAGGTCCGCCGGGTCCACGCCGAACACCGCGCGGGCCGCGTCGTACACGCCCTTGCGCTGCCCGATCCCGATCCACGGGAGGCTGTTCACGCTCATGGCCAGCACCTCGCGCCGCCCGTACCGCCACGTGACGATGGGGGCCAGAACGAACTCCGTGGCCTTGCGGGTCAGCGTCAGCAGCGGCCCGCGCCGGTCCGTGTCGTAATCGAAATGCCCGGCCAGCACGTTGTTCTTCAGCAGCTGCATGGTGATGGTGCTGCCACCCGCGCCGCTCAGCAGGGCACGGGGAAGGCGGCCCAGGTCCACGCCCGCGTGCGAGAAGAACCGCACGTCCTCCTTGGCCACGTACGCCAGCAGGAACGCCTCACTGACGCCGGTCAGCGGCACGCTCAGGGACTCGCGGCACGGCACGGCGTTCACGGCGTTCCCCGCGCGGCAGTGGTCGATCACGCCCAGCGGCTCGCCGCGCCGGTCCACGACCTCGATGGGCCGCAGTTCCGCCCGCAGATTCCACACCCGCCCCAGCGCCCCGGTCCCCACCGTGCCCGCCCCGCCCAGCGCGATCATGCACAGGGTCGCCGCGCCCACCCAGGCCAGCGCGGCCCGCAGCACGCGCCGCAGCGTCCATGGCGCGGGCCGCCGCAGGAACGGCGAGCGCGGCCACGGGTTCCGCCACCGCTCCCAGACCCTCAGCACGCCCACGCCCCGTGTTCCAGGCGCGGCACGCTCAGCGGACCACGTCCGTCACGCCGGCCGCCGCCGACCGGAACTGCCAGTCGCGCGCCACGCTGTTCCACAGACCCGACAGGCCCACCAGCAGCACCAGCACCGCCCCCAGCGCCGCCAGGGCTGTCACCGCGCCCGGCCAGCCTGCACGGGGCAGTTCCGGACGGGGCAGGCGGGAACGGACTGGCCGGACCCGCCGCGCCGGGGCGGGCGGCACGGACGGAAGGGGGGGCGTTCCAGGCAGGCCCGACGAGTAAGGCCGGGGCTTACGCACGAAACTCATGGACAGAGCATACGGGGCAGGCATGAGGTGCGCATCCCACCAAAGGACGATCAAACGGACGTTAACGCCCCCCGGCCACGGGCAGGTAGCGGTGGGGGAGACCCGTAGCGGTGCCCTCCATCGACACCACACTGTACCCCCCACGTCCTGACAGGGCTTTCAGAATGGTCGTCCAGCATGGAGGCCGGCCTGGGCGGATGAAGGCGCGCTGGGAAAGACCTCCAGGTCACGGCGGGAAGCGGAAGCTGCTAGTGTTTTCCTGAAACCCTTTTCACAACCTGCCCCTGCCTGTTCCGGCCCACTCCTGGAGGTTCCGCATGATCCGAAAGTCCGTCCTGCTGCCCACCGCCTGCCTGCTACCCACTGCCGTCCTGCTGCTGAGTACCGCGCTGGCCGCCACGCCCTTCACGACCGGCGCGCCCGCCGCGAACGCCCCGTACCGCAACGCGGCCCTGCCGGTCGACGCGCGCGTAAACGACCTGCTGCTGCACATGACCCTGGACGAGAAGATCGGGCAGATGACCCAGGCGGAACGCGCCGCCATCCGCGATCTGAACGACATGGCCGTCTTCGGCATCGGGAGCGTGCTGTCTGGTGGTGGCAGCGGCCCGGCCGACAACACTCCGCCGGGCTGGGCGGCGATGGTGGACGCCTTCCAGGCGGCGGCGCTGCGCAGCCGGCTGGGCATTCCCATGCTGTACGGTGCGGACGCCGTGCATGGGCACAACAACGTGCCGGGCGCCACCCTCTTCCCGCATAACATCGGGCTGGGCGCGGCGGGCGACCCGGACCTCGCGCGGCGCATCGGGCGGGCCACCGCCGAGGAGATGACTGGCACCGGCGTCCGCTGGAATTTCAGTCCGTGCCTGTGCGTGGTGCGTGATGTGCGCTGGGGCCGCACCTATGAGAGCTTCGGCGAGACCCCGGCCCTGCCAGTCGCGCTGAGTACCATCATCGACGGGTACCAGGGCGCGGGCGGCCCCGCGCAGCCCGGCGCGGTCCTGGCGACCGCCAAGCACTACCTGGGCGACGGCGGCACCACCTTCGGCAGCAGCGCCACCGAGGGGTACCTGCTGGACCAGGGGGACACCCGCCTGAGCGAGGCGGAACTGCGGCGCGTGCACCTCCCGCCGTTCCGGGCGGCCGTGGCGCGCAACGTGGGCAGCGTGATGGTCAGCTTCTCCGGCTGGAACGGCACGAAACTGCACGCCGACCGTTACCTGATCACCGACGTGCTGAAAAAGGAACTGGGCTTCACGGGCCTCGTGATCAGCGACTGGGCGGGCGTGGACCAGATTCCCGGCGGGTACCCGGTTGCCGTGCGCACGGCCATCAACGCGGGGATCGACATGGTCATGGTGCCCAACGATTACGTGCGGTTCGTGGACACCCTGAGCGCCGAGGTGCGCGCCGGGCGCGTCCCCATGAGCCGCATCGACGACGCCGTGACCCGTATCCTGCGGCAGAAGTTCCGGCTGGGCCTGTTCGAGCGTCCCATGACCGATGCGAGCTTCCAGCGGACCTTCGGCAGCGCCGAGCACCGCGCCCTGGCCCGCGAGGCCGTGCAGAAATCCCTGGTGCTGCTGCGTAACGACGGTGTCCTGCCGCTCCGGCCGGGCGCGCGGCTGTTTGTGGCCGGGCAGAGTGCCGACGACGTGGGCCGCCAGTCCGGCGGGTGGACCCTCACGTGGCAGGGGCAGAACGGCCCGGTGCCCGGCGGGACCAGCCTGCTTGCCGGCCTGCGCGAAGCGGGCGAGGCGGGCGGCGGGTCGGTCACGTACGCGCGGGCCGCGCAGCCCGGACAGGCCCGCGACGCCGATGTGGGCCTCGTCGTGGTCGGAGAGACGCCCTACGCCGAGGGCAAGGGCGACCGCGCCTCGCTGGCCCTGAACGCCGAGGACACCGCGAACATCCGCACCGTGTGCGCCGACGGGCCGTGTGTGGTCGTGACCGTCTCGGGCCGCCCGCTGATCCTGCCCGGCACGCCCATGAACGCTCTGGTCGCCGCGTGGCTGCCCGGCAGCGAGGGCGCGGGCGTGGCCGACGTGCTGTACGGCCGCGCGCCCTTCACCGGGCGGCTCCCGGTCAGCTGGCCGCGCCGTGACGATCAGCTGCCCCTGAACGCCGACACCCGCCCGTACGACCCGCTGTTCCCCGCCGGGTTCGGCCTGACCACCCGACCCTGACATGCACTGGCAGGCGGGGCAGTCGGGCGGGCGGGACGCCCCGCCGCCCCCCGCCGCTACACTCGGGGGCATGACCCAACCCGCACCGGCCCGCGCCCCGCTGCCCACCCGCGACGACCTGCGCGCCCAGTTCCCGCCGCTCGCGCGGGGCCGCGCGTACCTCGACAACGCTGCCGGGGGCCTGCTGCCCCTGCGTGCCATCAAGGCCGTCACCGGGCACCTGATGACCTACGGCGCCACGAACGCCATGCCGGGCCACCAGCCGGGCCGCGAGATTCTGGCCCTCAAGCACCGCGCCCGCGAGGGCACCGCCCTGTTCCTGAACGCCGCGCCGGAAGACGTGGCCCTCGCGCAGAGCGCCACCGCCCTCACCTTCCGGTTGGCCGGGGCATTCGCGCGCCTATGGGGGCCCGGCGACGAGGTCATCCTGAGCGGCCTGGAACACGAGAGCAACGCCAGCCCCTGGCGGGAACTGGAACGCGTGGGCGTCACCGTGAAGGTCTGGCACGCCCGCCAGCCCGACATGACCCTGCACCCCGACGACCTCGCCGCGCTGCTCACGCCCCGCACGCGGCTGGTCGCCGTGACGGCCGCCAGCAACGCGCTGGGCGTCACGCCGGACATTCCTGCCATCACCGCGCAGGTCCGCGCCGCCGGAGCGTGGACCATCGTGGACGCCGTGCACGCCGCGCCACACACCTTCCCGGACGTGCAGACCTGGGGCGCGGACTTCCTGACCTTCAGCCCTTACAAGGTCTGGGCGCCGCACCTGGGGGCCCTGTGGATCCGCCCGGACCTGCGCGCCACGCTCCCCTGGCCCCGCCTGGAATTCATCCCGGTCGGCGACATCACGGGTATCGAGCACGGCACCCCGCAGTTCGAACTGCTGGCCGGATGGCTCGGCACCCTGGATTACCTGCGTGACCTCGCCGGACATGCCGACCTGACCCGCGCCGCCCTGGAAGCCGCCTCCGCGCGCATTCACGATCTGGAACAGCCGGTCATGCACCGCCTCGTGACCGGCCTGCTCGACCACGACCTCGTCACCGTGTACGGCCCGCAGGGCACGCAGGGCCGCGTGGGCACCGTCGCCTTCCGCGTGAGCGGCGAGGCCCCGGAGCAGACCGCCGACCGCCTCAGCCGCGCCGGGGTGGACGTCGCCGCCGGACACTTCTACGCCGCGCAACCCCTGCGTGACCTGGGCCTGTACCCGCAGGGCGTCGTGCGCGCCAGCATCGCCCACTACACCACTACCGAGGACATCGACCGGATGCTGACCGAACTGGGCTGAAGTCAGAGAGGGAAGAGTGGGCAGTGGAGGCGCGACCGCGTCCCACTGCCCACTCCCGATTTACGGCTGGGGCGTCAGCGTGAAGTCCCACTCGAACGAGCGGCCCCAGGGCAGCGTGGCGTCCTGGAGGGTGTACGTGCCACCCAGGCGCAGCGGGAAGGCGTCGCGGGCGAGGTTCAGCAGGGTGTCCTGCGTGCCGGGGGCGGTCAGTTGCGCTTCCGGGATGGCCTTTCTCAGGGCGGCGCGCAGGTCGGCGCTGTAGATCACGTCGTTGGCGTACTCGCGGGCCAGCAGGGCGTCCTGCCGGACGGGGTCCGCGCCGGGCGAGAGGGCCACCTTGGCGTGCGCGAGGGCCGCGCCCAGGTTGTTGCCGGGCGTGCCCCACGCGGCCAGCGCCTTGAGGTTCGCGGTGCGGCGCAGCGTCTGAAGGTCCGTCCACAGACGCGGGTTGCCCAGGTTCACCTTCTCCACGTCGGCCACCGCGACCGGCCCGGCGGTCAGCAGGCGGCTGACGCGCACGGCGGCGCGGCGCGGGTCGCCGCCGTTGAACACGAACACGGTCAGGTCCGCCGGCTGGCCTGCCTCCTGCACGGTGAAGCCGCTGGCCTGCGCGTGATTCACGGCGCTCTGCGTCAGGGGAATGCCCTCGTACTTCATGACCTGCCGTGCGGCGGCCGGGTCGCTGTACTCGAAGGTCACGGTGGCGGGCTGCGGGGCCAGGGCGCGGGCGGTCAGCATGGACAGCACCTCGTCCGCGCCGGGGTAGACCAGCACGTTCGCCGGGGCCTCTTTGGCCAGCGCCGCGCCCTCGGCGGGCGCAGGACTGCCGGGCAGCGCGTCGTCCCAGCTGATGTGCAACTGCGCGAAACTCCCGGCGCGCGCCCAGTCCAGCAGGGTGCGGGTCACGGCGAGGTTGCGTTCGCGGTTCGTGGCGTCCGGTTCGCGCGGCAGCGTGATGAACGCGTACACGGGCTGCCCGGTGCGGGCCGTCCAGGTGCGCAGGGGTTCCAGCCGCGCCAGCGCCTCTGCGGCACTCAGCGGGCTCGTGCGGGACTGCACCAGCCCGCCGTACGCCAGGGCGTCCAGTGCGGCGATCAGCGGGCCGTCCTTGGGTTGCGCCTCCAGCCACGCGCTCAGGGCCGCCGGGTCCGCGCCCACCTGCGCATTCCCCAGCAGCGAGGCAGGCGGAACGTGCGCCGCGCCGCCCCGCAGGTCCGCGATCAGGGCCGGCAGGACCCGCGTGGCCGGGCGGGAATCCAGGGGCAGCAGCGTCTGTGCGTGCGCGCCGCCCAGCGCCCCACCCAGCGCGAGGGTCAGGGAGGACAGCGTGCTCAGCAGAACCGGACGGGAGAACTTCATACCCCAGAGCGTACGGGCGCGGCGTGAGCCTTCCCGCAGAGAAGCCTCTGGACGGGCCGGGGCTTCGCACTCGGCCGGCCCGCGCCGCCCAGCCCGACCCCACTGTGGGCGTCACTGTAGTCATGCGTCCCCACGCGAGCGGCCCGCGCGGCGTAGCCTGCGTCTCATGAAGTCGCCAGGACTACGATGGACGGACATCTGGAAACTCGCCTGGAGGGGCCTGACCCGCCGCCGCGTGCGCACGCTGCTGACCACGCTGGGCATCACGGTCGCGGTCGCCAGCATGGTGATCTTCCTGTCGCTGGGCGAGGGCATCCGCAAGGTGTTCGTCTCGCAGCTCGGCGGGATCGGCCCGGACGTGCAGGTCAGCCTCACGCCGCTGTCGCAGGGACTGGCGCTGCAACCCAACCTGCCGCAGAAGACCGCCGACGACATCCAGGCGCTCGCGCCGGAGCTCGGCATTCAGACGGTCACGCCGGTCATCATGGCCGTGCGCGGCGGCCTGGAAGTCACGCAGAGCGTCGTCCTGTACGGCCTGCCCGCCGCGCAGGGCATCGCGGCCGTGTTCCCCACCACCACCGCCGCTCAGGGCCGCGCCCTGACCCCCGCCGACGAGGGCGCGGGCGTGGCGGTCGCCGGCGCGAAGGCCGCGCAGAACCTGCGGCTGAAGGTCGGCAGCACCCTCAACCTCAACCGCCGCAACCAGGTGAAAGTGATCGGCGTGCTCGCCCCGGAAAGCGGGCTGGTGGACAACTTCATCTTCATTCCGCTGGGCACCCTGCAACGCAGCGAGGGCGCGGCGGGCCGCGTGTCACTGGTCGCCGTGAAACTCGACAACCCCCGCGACGCCCGGCGCGTGGCCGACGTGCTGTCCGAGAAACTGGACCTGGAGGCCGGCACCCAGAGCGACTTCCTGAGTTTCATTGACCGCGCCCTGATCATCAGTGACGCCGTGCGCTTCGGCATCTCGCTGATCGCCCTGATCGTCGGCGGGCTGGCCGTGGCGAACACCGTCATGATGGGCGTCTTTGAACGTACCCGCGAGTTCGGCACGCTGCGGGCCATCGGGGCGCGGCCTTCGTTCGTGCGGTCCCTGGTCCTGACCGAATCGCTGCTGCTATCGCTGGTGGGCGGCGTGGGCGGCGTGCTGCTCGGCCTCGCCGGGATCGCCGGCGTGAACCTCTACACCCAGCAGCTCGCCGGGATCGACGCGGCCGCCCTGACCCCCAGGCTGGTGCTGCTGGCGCTGGCCATCAGCCTGCTGCTGGGCCTGCTCTCGGGCCTGCTGCCGGCCCGGAACGCCGGGCGCATGAGCATCGTGGGCGCCCTCGGGAGAATCTGACATGACCACCACCCACCCCACCCAACCGACCGCCCAGGCGGCCAACCACCCAACGAACCAGGCTGCGCCCACGCTGCCCGGCCTGCGCACCGAGACCCTCTCACGCACCTACCCCAGCGGCGACGGACAGGTGCTGGCCCTCGCGCCCTTCACGCACACCTTCCCGCCCGGCCTGACCGCCGTGGTCGGTCCGTCCGGCAGCGGCAAGAGCACCCTGCTGAACCTCCTGGCCGGCTTCGACGAACCCACCACCGGCCGCGTCGTCGTCGGGGACACCGCCCTGACCACCCTGAGCGAGGCGGACCGCGCCGACTTCCGGCTGCGCCACTACGGATTCGTGTTCCAGAACCACAACCTCGTCAGCATCCTCAGCGCGCAGGAGAACGTCGAGTTCCCCCTGACGCTCGCGGGCATGCCCGCCCGGCAACGGCAGGACCGCGCCCGCGAACTCCTCGCGCTCGTCGGCCTGGAGGCGCGCGCCGGACACCTGCCCAACCAACTCTCGGGCGGCGAGGCGCAGCGCGTCGCGGTCGCCCGCGCGCTGGCGCACGACCCGGCCATCCTGCTGGCCGACGAACCCACCGGCAACCTCGACAGCCGCACGGGCGAGAGGGTCCTGGGCCTGCTGCAACGCGCCGCCGCGACCGGCCGCACCGTCATCCTGATCACCCACGACCGCGACGTGGCCGCGCAGGCCGACCATCACCTGAGCGTGAAAGACGGCGTGGTCAGCCTGGAAGACTGATAAGGACTCCGATTGAATGGCTTGCAAAGCCGCTGGGTCCGAGCGGACGAAGTCCGTATGACAGCGGGTTTCAGTTCCATTGAGGGGCGTGCTCCTGGCCGCTCAATTCCATTTCCAGGCCTCTGATACGGATGCCGTCTGTTTCGTTAACAACCCGGGACAGCACCGGGTTGCTAACTCCACGCCCGGAATCCTCTTTGCTCCCACTCGCGTCCGCTCGGATGGAACGGTTTTCGCAAACCATTCCATCGGAGTCCGTATGAATTCTGCTCTGAGCGGACCCCCGGTACGGGGTAGCCCGCTCAGCTCCCGCTGACCCGGCCGGTGTCCCGTAGCCAGTAGGTGTGCCCCAGGCGGTCTTTCAGCCGCACGACGACCTGCACCTGATCGCCGCGCCGCAGGCTGCCGCTGCCACTCCAGGCGGCGGCGTTCAGCGAGGCGGCGCCGCCCCTGGCGGGCAGGGACGGGTGCAGCGGGGCCTTCCAGGTACCCTGGCCCGTCACGACAAACACGCCGTCCAGCGTGAGGTTCCCGAGCGGCCCGGCCGGAGTGACCGCCGGGGTCAGGGTGCCCGGACGGGCCGGCGCGGACACCTGCACGCGCACGCCCAGCCCGCCGCCGTACAGCGAGGCGCTGGCCTGGGCCGTCAGCACCTGCCCCTGCACGATCAGGGTGGTCGGCGCGCTCAGCAGGTTACCCGGCTGAGGTTCCGGCAGGCGGCCCACGGCCCCGCAGGCGGCCAGAACGCAGGCCAGCGCGGCCATCCAGAGCTTCTTCATGAGCCCCAGAGTAGCGGACGATCAGGGGGGTGTCTGCCACATAAAGTTGCAGCGGCCCCTCCAGGAAGGGCCGCCGCTGCCGGGCAGGGCTGGTCGGGCCCGTCTGGGACGGCCCACGCCCGGAACCCGCTTTGCTCCTCCTCGCATCCGCTCGGATTGAATGGTTTGCAAAACCGCTCAATCCGAGTCCGTGTGATCAGCTCGGGGTTACCAGCTCAGGCCGGGCGCAGTCACGATCCGGTCGGCGGGCTGATCGGTGAACAGCGTGTACGTCAGGGTGTACGTGCCGGGAATCACGCGGGTCAGGATGATGCCGTCACCGTCCACGCGGGGCGTGACGTTCGCGAGGCTGGGGCCCTGCACCTGAAGGGCGCCCCGCACGGCGGGCTGCGCGCCGCCCGTGGGCAGCGGGTCCAGCAGGCGCACGTTCTCCAGGGTGCTGTCCACGCTCAGGACCAGGGTCACGAGGTAGCCCTGCGCGGTGGCCTCCACGCTTTTTTGCAGGCTGGCGCGCGCGCCGCCCTGCACGTTGCGGGTCACGTTCGCGCCGCCGGGGTTGCGTACGCGGGCCTGCCCGGTGGTGCGCAGGTCGATGGGGTCCAGCACGGCTTCGGCGGTGTCGCTGCGGCACACGCGCACTGGCGCTTTCAGGTTCAGGGGTTGCCCCTGGCTGAACTCGCCCGGAACTTCCAGCGGGTAGTCGCTGGTCCACCCAGCTGGCAGGTTCAGTTTCAGGCGGGCGGGCAGGCGGTACGGGAAGTCGGTCTTGGCGGTCGCGGTCAGCTGCGTTACGTCGCAGGCGTTCAGGATGTCGGGCGACGTGACCAGTGTGACTTCCGTCTGCACGCGGTACTCGATGGTCACGCGGTTCGTGCCGCCGTCTGCGACCCGGCCGGGCAGGGGGCGCGTGAAGGTGCTGCCGGGAATGGTGGTCGGCGCGACCGGGTAATCGCCGGGGGCCAGGGGCACCGTGGTGGGCGTGGTCAGGGTCCGGCCGTCGATGGTGAACGGCACGCCGGTCAGCGGGATGCGCTGGTCGCCGTACAGGGCGACGGCGTCCACGGCCAGCTGCCCCTGGGGCGGGCGGGCCACGAAGCGGATGCGGTTACTGCCCGGCTGGTACCGGACCTCGCTGGGCGACACGACGTTCCCGGTGCCTTCGAGTAGCGTGCCGCTGACCGGCACGTACCCGGCAGGCAGTTCCGGGCGCACCACGGCGTCCCCGACCAGCGAATACGACGCCCCCGGAATCGGGCGGCCCTGCGGGTCCACCACGTCCACGATCAGGCGGTTGGCGATCTGCGCGTTCGCGGGGGGCGTGAAGCCGCCCACGCGGGCCGTGATGGGTTTGTCGTCCAGGCGGAAGGCGTAGCGGATGGCGTTGCTGTACTGCTTGGTGGTGGGCAGCACCCGGATGAACAGTTTCCATTCGCCCAGCAGGTCCGGCGTGATCTTGAAGTTGTCCGTGGCGGTGCGGCCGTTCTCGCTGGGGGTCAGGTTCACGCGCGTGCCACTGGGCTGCACAGCCCACAGTTCGGCTTCCTTCGTGCCGTCCACGTCGTAGTTCAGCAGGCCCAGCACGCGGCCGTTCCAGTCGCTGGTGACGTTCACGGTGGCGGCCAGCAGGTCGGTTGCGTCGGTGCTGCGGGCGTTCACGCTGAAATCGCTGGTTTCCAGCGCGAAGGGCGCCGCGACCCGCAGCGCGAAGGAGTTCTTGCCGTCGCCCCGGCTGGTCACCTTCAGGGTGTACGTGCCGGCGCTCAGGCCGCCCGCGAACAGGCTGTCCCAGGTGTGCTCGCGGTTCAGGCCGTAGCGGCGCTCGACGACCGTGCCGTTCGGGCCGGTCAGCGTGAACGTCGTCTCGAACGGTTCGTTCTTCTTGTACAGCTCGTCCCCGAAGTACCCGTCGCCCCGGCGGCCGTCCACGTAATCCGCGAGGTTGAAGCTCGGCGAGTACACCTCCAGGCCCAGGGACTTGCCGGCGTTGGCGGCCGGCACGCGGATCACGTACGACTCCTGCGCCTGCGGCCACTTCTCACCGACCGACACCAGGGGCAGCACGCCGCCCACCTGCGCGGCGGCGGGCGCGGCCGCCAGGGTCAGCAGACCCAGGGCCAGCAGGGCGGGGCGGAAACGGACAGATCGGGCAGGAGTGAACGTGGGCATGACTGCGAAAAATCATACACGCGCCCGCCCGTCTGGCCGCCGCGCCCGTTCACACCGCCCGCCGGGGGTAGCATGCTCGGCAGATGTCCGTCCTCGCCTCCCGCGCCCGCGCGCTGATCGACCCCGACGCCCTGCGCGGCAACCTGGGCGCCCTCGCCGCCCGCAGCGGCACGCCCCTGATCCTGCCGGTCAAGGCGAACGCCTACGGGCACGGCCTGAACCTGATCGTGTCCCTGGCCGCCGCGCACCCGGACGTCTGGGGGTTCGCGGTCGCCACGCCCCGCGAGGCGCAGGCCGCCGCCGCGCTGAACACCGGCAGGCCCGTGCTGCTGCTCACGCCACCCACGCCCGCCGAGGTGCCGGTCCTGGCCGACCTGGGCGTGCGCCTGCCCGTCGCGTCGCTGGCGGAGGCCGCCGCGCTGCCCGCCCACGCCCGCGCGCACCTGAAAGTCGACACCGGCATGAACCGCCTGGGCGCCCGCCCCGAGGAGGCGGTCGCCGTGGGCCTCGAACTGGCCCGGCGCGGCCTGCTGGAAGGCGCGTACACCCATTTCGCCAGCGCCGACGAACCCGACCTGGGCTTCGCGCACGAGCAACTGCGCCGCTTCCGGGCGGTGCTGGACGCCCTGCCCCCCACGCCGCAGCCGCTGCTGGCGCACGCCGCGAACGGTGGCGCCGTCCTCAGCCTGGGCCGCCTGCCGGGCATGGCGCTCGCCCGGCCCGGACTGGCCGCGTACGGCTTCGCCCCCCCGCATCTGCGCGCCCACGCCCCGCTGACCCCGGTGATGACCGTGCAGGCCAGCGTCACGCACCTGCACACCGTCCCGGCCGGCGAGACCGTCAGTTACGGCGGCCTGTGGCGGGCCCCGCGCGACACGCCGGTCGCCACGGTCGGTATCGGGTACGCCGACGGCTACCCCCGGGGCGCTACCGGCCGCGCCGAGGTGATCGTCGCCGGGCAGCGCCGCCCGGTCCTGGGCCGCATCTGCATGGATCAACTGATGATCGACGTGACCGGCCTGACCGTGCAGCCCGGCGACCCCGTCACCCTCTGGACGCAGCGGGAGCTGACCGTCACCGACGTGGCCGCCTGGGGAGGCACCGTGGAATACGAGGTCCTGACCGGCGTGGGCGAGCGCGTGGAACGCCAGGTGGGGGAGACCTCGTGACAGGAAGGTGGGCCGCAGGAGCAATCTCCCACGGCCCACCCCTGCCACCCGCCGCCTAGTGGATGACCACAGGCATGACAATGGCTATTCATCGAAGTGGTAGTGGCGTTTGAGCTTGTCTCGTGCCGCCGATATCGAGAACTGCCAATTCGCCCGCACAGACCGCGCATTGCGGTCTGTTTCCCACGCCAGCAGTTCCGCCTCCACAGCATCCACACTGGCTAAGCGCTGCCCCAGACACTGTCGTTGCAGGACTGACCACTCCAGTTCCGCCATGTTGAGCCACGACGCATGTTTGGGCGTGTACACCCACTCGAAGCGTCGGCTCAGCCGACGCGCCTCCTCGGCCGGGAGATGTTGATACAGCGCGGCTGGACTGTGCGTAGACAGCTGATCCAGCACCAGCACGATCGTGTCCGCTGCCGCGTACCGCACGTCCAGCGCCTGGAGCTCCGCCGCGAACTCGGCGTTGCCTCGCCGTTCCGTGACCGTCACCGTGCGCTGACCCATCAGCGGTTCGAAGGCCACGAAGAAATTCACCGTGCCACAGCGTTTGTATTCATGATCAACCCGTGCCGGGTGTCCCGGCACTGGTGGCAGTGGATCGCGCACGTGATCGAGCATCTGGTAGGACTTCTCGTCGAAGCAGATCACCGGCCGACGGGCATCGTAGGGCAGGGCGTAGGTGTCCAATACGGCTTCCATGCGCCACACGAAGTCCGCGCCTACCTGGGCGACACACCAACTCTCGACCTGCCACGGCTTGAGGACGTTTTTTTCAGCGTACGCCGGACGGTTTCATCACTGATGCTGTCCACCACCCCCAGCGTCACCAGGCGATCAGCCAGCAACTGCATCGTCCAGGTTTCGCGTCCGACGGGCGCGGAGCACACTTCGGCAATGAGGATGGCCGTCCCATGAGCATTCAGTTTGGGCGGCTGTTTCGGCCGGGCCCTTTCGTACAGGGCGGCCTGAAGGCCGCCCTGTACGAACTTGCGCCGGATGGAGGCTACGGTCACGGTGCTGACCCCCACCCGCTCGGCGACGTCCCGATCCTTCAGTCCCTGGTCACTGAGCAGTAACAGGCGGGCGCGGGTCATGACCCGCGCACTGTGGACGCCTTTGCGGGTCATGTCCGTCAGTTCCTGCCGCTCGTTTGCCGTCAACACCACCACAAACTGTTTCTTTCGCCCCATCCCTCAGCTTAGATCAAGCCAAGCGTGTGGTCATCCACTAGAAGAAGCGGCTGACGTCCCGCACGACCACGAACAGCATCAGCATCATCACGAACGCGAAGCCCGCGAGGTTGATGGCCTGCTCCTGACTGAAGGTCAGCGGGCGGCCCCGCACGGCGCCGACCAGGACCAGCAGGATGCGCCCGCCGTCCAGGCCCGGAATGGGCAGCAGGTTGAAGAACGCCAGCGACAGGTTCAGCAGGATGGCGATCTGCACGAGCGCCCAGGGGCTCAGCGCGGCGGCCCGCGAGACGATCTCGGCCGTGCCGATGGGTCCGCTGACGTTCTCGTCGCGGGAGAAGTTCAGGGTCAGGAACCGCTGGAACAGCCCGCCGAAGCTTTTCAGGACCTGCGGCACCGCCTCGCCCGTCACCTGCCACGCCCGGATGAACGCGGCGGGCGCGGTGGTGGCCTGCACGTCCGGGCCGTAGCGGATGCCCAGCAGTTGCCGCTCGCCGTTCACGGTGGGCGTCCAGTCGAAGCGCACGTCGCGGGTCTGCCCGGCCCTCACGACTGTGAAGGTGTGCGGCCCGGCCCTGGTCAGCACGTCCCGCACGCCTTCCCAGCCGGCAGCGTCACGTCCGTCCACGCGGGTCGTGTCCGGGATGTCCTGCCCGTCGATGGCGGTGATCACGTCCCCGGCCTGCAGGCCCAGGGTCTGCGCGGCGGACCCCGCCACGACCTCCTCGATACGGGCGCGGTCCGGGGCGGGCACGCCCTGCGCTGTGAAGGTCACCGTCATGAGCAGCACCGCGACCAGCAGGTTCATGACCGGCCCGGCCAGCAGGACCGCCACCTTGCCCCAGGCGGGCAGCGCCGCGAAGCCCCGCGTGGCCGCCCGCACCTGACCGCTCGCGTCCTCTTCGGGGGCCATGCCGTCGATCTCCACGTACCCGCCGATGGGCAGCAGGCTCAGCCGCCACTCGGTGCCGCGCCACTGGCGCCGCAGCAGCACCGGCCCCATGCCCACGCTGAACGAGTGCACGGCCACGCCCTGCCAGCGGGCCAGCGCGTAGTGCGCCAGTTCATGCAGGAAGGTCGCCACGCCGATGATCAGCACCGTCCACAGCAGGCCCAGCGGCGTCAGCGCGGCCGTGATGCCCTGGACCACGTTCACGCCCGCACCCCGCTGCCCGTGCTGTTGCTCAGGCCGTGGGCGCACAGTTCGCGCGCCCGCACCCGCGCCCAGGCGTCCGCCTCGTTCAGTGAGTCCCAGGTCAACTCGCCGGCCGGCGTTTCGTCCAGCAGTCGCTCGATCAGGCGCGGAATATCCATGAACCCGATCTGCCCGGCCAGGAAGGCGTCCACGGCGATCTCGTCGGCGGCGTTCAGCACCACCGGCGCGAGGCCCCCGGCGTTCCCGGCGCGGTACGCCAGTTCCAGGCACGGGAAGCGCCGCAGGTCCGGCGCGCGGAACTCCCAGTCACCCAGCAGCGGCCACGACCCGTGCGAGGCGACCTCCGGGCCACGCCGCGCGCCCCGCACGTCCCCCGGACGCTGCATGCCGGTCGGCGCGGCGTCGATGGCGTACGCGATGGGCAGCCGCATGTCCGTCGGCCCGAACTGCGCCTTCAGGCTCCCGTCCCGGTAGCGCACGGCCGCGTGCACGATGCTCTGCGGGTGCACCACCACGCCCACCTGCGACAGCGGCAGGCCGTACAGACTGGCGCACTCCATGACCTCCAGGCCCTTGTTCAGCAGCGTGGCGCTGTCCAGCGTCACCTTCGGCCCCATGCTCCAGGACGGGTGGCGCAGCGCCTGCGCGGGCGTCACGCCGCTCAGGTCGTCCGGGCCCAGCCGGAACGGCCCGCCGGACGCCGTGAGGATCAACTCCGCCACGTCAGCCATGTCCTCGCCGGTCAGGCACTGGAACATGCCCGTGTGCTCGCTGTCCACCGGCACGACCCGCCCGCCGCCCACGGCCGCCGCCTGCCACATCAGGTGCGCGGCCGTGACCATCGCCTCCTTGGTGGCCAGCGCCACGGCCTGCCCGGCCTCCAGCGCCGCGCGGGTCGGGGCCAGCCCGATCAGGCCGCTCATGGCGTTCACGACCACGTCTGCACGCTGCGCGGCGACCTCGGACGGGTCCGCGATCACCTGCGCCCCCAGCCCCGACAGGCGCGCGCGGGCCTCGCCCAGCACGTTCTCCTGCACGCTGACCAGTCCGGGGCGGAACTCCCGCACCTGCGCTTCCAGCAGTTCCAGGTTCCGCCCGGCCGCCAGCGCCGCGACCTGCCAGCCGCGCTCACGCGCCACGTCCAGCGCCTGCGTGCCGATACTGCCCGTGCTGCCCAGTACCGCGATGGACTGCACTGCACTGGACTGCGCCGTACTGGACTGCACCGTACCAGACTGCGCTGCGCCGCTCTCTGCCTGCTGCTCCTGCTTCATCACCCTGCATGCTAGTGCAGCGCCCCGCGCGAAGTGCGGGATCAGAGACACTTGATGGGCAGGCGGAGCCGCAGTCGCCTCTGTGCGGTTGCGGCCCCGCCATGACCAGCCTTCAGAGCCTGAACTTCAGCGCGTGAAGATGTTGATGTGCAGGAACAGGTACGTGGCGGGCACCGCGAACAGCAGGCTGTCGATGCGGTCCAGGAACCCGCCGTGACCGGGCAGGCTGTTGCCGCTGTCCTTGGTTTTCAGGGAGCGTTTGATCAGGCTCTCGCTCAGGTCGCCCAGCTGGCTGGCGCTGGCCACCAGAATCGAGTACAGCAGCGCTTCCAGCGGCGACCAGATGCCGGTCACGGTCGTCAGGGCCAGCACGATCACGAAACTGGCGATCAACCCGCCGATGGCCCCCTCGACGGTCTTGCCGGGGCTGACTTCCGGCGCCAGCTTGCGCCGCCCGAACAGGTACCCCATGAAGTACGCGCCGATATCGGCCGCGAAGGTCGCCAGCAGCGGCAGCGCGAAGTACAGCAGGCCGTCCCCGGCGTCCGGGCTGTAGCGCAGCATCAGGAAGTACCCCAGCAGCCACGGAATGTACAGCAGGCCGAACACTGAGTACACGATGCGTTCCAGTGGCCGCTCACCGGGCCGGATGACCTCTATGACCAGCAGGTATGCCACGGCAACCGTCATGACCGCCTCGCGCCACGACCCGCCGGGCCAGGGCGTCTGCGGCCACATAGGCAGGCTCGCCAGGATCAGCGCCACGGCGAACACGCCCAGGCTCACGCGGCGCACATCGATGTCGTTGCGGTCGAGCATGCGGATGTACTCGAACAGGCCCATCACCGACACGAACAGCAGCGCGGGCAGCATGGCCCACCACCCGATCCACACGACCACGCTGATGATCGCAAACCCCACCACGCTGGTCAGGACGCGGCTGCTCAGCGACTCCACGCGGCCTCCGGAAGGGAGATGGCCGGAAGGGATGTGCGATGTGGGCTGTGGGCGGTGGGGATCTCACCACACCCCACGACCCACAGCCCACATCCTGCTTCAGGCGTCCTCACCCGAGGATTTCCTGCTCCTTCTTCTGGAAGGTGCTGTCCACCCTCGCCACGAACTCGTCGGTGATCTTCTGCACGTCGGCCTCGCCGCGCTTGATTTCGTCGTCACCGATGCCCTCGACCTTCTTCACTTCATCCAGGCTGTGCTTGCGGATGTTGCGAACGGCGATGCGGGCGTCCTCGGCGTAGTTCTTGGCGTTCTTCACGAGGTCCTTGCGGCGCTCCTCGGTCAGCATGGGCAGGCTGATGAAGATCGTGTCGCCCTTGTTGTTGGGGTTCAGGCCCAGGTCACTGTCGCGGATGGCCTTCTCGATGGGGTTCAGCGCGCCCCGGTCCCAGGGCGTGATGACCAGCGTGCGGGCGTCCGGCGTGCTGATGCTGGCCACCTGATCGATCGGCACGGTGCTGCCGTAGTAGTCCACGACGATCTTCTTGAGGATGCCGGGGTTGGCGCGGCCCGTGCGCAGCACGGACAGGTTGTTCTCGAGCGACTCGATGGCCTTGGTCATCTTCTCGCGCGTATCGGCCTGGATTGCTTTCATGTCAGCCATGGTCAGGGCCTCCTGAGGGGGGTCATGTGAAACGGAACGGTGGGGGTGAGGGGGGGTCAGACCCCGGGGAATGCCGGAATTGTAGCGCAGCCCGGTCCGCTGTTCGGAGGCGTCCGGTCAGCTGGCCCTGGCCCCGGCGGGTCAGGGGAGCTGGGTCAGGGCGTCTGGATCAGCGTGCCGACCCGCTCGCCTTCCAGCAGGCGGCGCAGGTTGCCGTCCTGGAACAGGTCGAACACCACGATCGGCAGGCCCTTGTCCATGCACAGCGTCAGCGCGGTGGCGTCCATGACTTCCAGGCGCTGCTCGACCACCTCGCGGTGCGTGGCCTGCGCGATGAACTTCGCATCACTGTTTTTGCGGGGGTCGCTGTCGTACACGCCGTCCACGCGGTTTTTGGCCATCAGGACCACGTCCGCTCCGATTTCCAGGGCGCGCAGGGTACTGGTCGTGTCGGTCGTGAAGAACGGCGCGCCGTTCCCGCCGCCGAAGATCACCACGCGGCCCTTTTCCAGGTGACGCATGGCGCGGCGGCGGATGTACGGCTCGGCCACGGCCGCCATCTGAATGGCGCTCATGACGCGGGTGGGCCGCCCGGCACTTTCCATGGCGTCCTGAAGGGCCATGGCGTTCATGACGGTGCCCAGCATGCCGATGTAATCGGCGGTGGCGGGGTCCATGCCCTCGCCGTTGCGGGCGCCGCGCCACAGGTTCCCGCCGCCGATCACGATTGCGAGTTCCACCTCGGTGCCTTCCAGGGCCCCCGTGATCAGGCGGGCCAGCTGAGCGGTGGTGTCCGGGCTGATCCCGAAGCCCGATTCACCGGCCAGGAACTCACCAGACAGTTTGAGCAGAACGCGCTTGAACATGCATACCTCGCTTGGGGTCGGCCGCGCCGCAGCGCGCCGGGAAAAAGAGTGAACGTGACTGAACGGCAACACAATACTCCCGGCAGGCGCGCGGGCGGCTACCGGGAGTACTGTGTCGCGCGCAACGATGAATCCGGCCTGCGGCTCCGGCCCGTCCCGCGTGCGGCGGGGGGGGCCGGAACGTCAGGGGATTTACGCGCCGATTTCGAAGCGCACGAAGCGCTTGATGGTCGCGCCGCCCAGGTACTTCCCGACGGTGACGCTGTTGTCCTTCACGAAGTTCTGCTCGGGCAGGACCTTGTCGGAGTAGAACTTGCCGATCTGGCCCTCGACGATCTTCTCGACGATCTGCTGGGGCTTGCCCTCGTTCAGCGCCTTGTTCGTGAGGATTTCGCGCTCCTTCTCGATGTCGGAGCTGTTCACCTCGTCACGGCTCAGGAACTGGGGGTTCTCGGCGGCGACGTGCAGGGCCACGTCCTTGGCCTGCGTCTCGTTGCCGCCTTCCAGGTCGACCAGCACGCCGATCTTGCCGTTGCTGTGCACGTACCCGGCGATCTGCTGACCTTCGACGAAGGCCACGCGGTTCAGGACCAGGTTCTCGCCGATCTTGCCGGCGGCGGCGGCCACGGCGGTCGCCACGGTGTCGCCGCTGGGCAGCGTGAAGGCGCGGAACGCTTCGATGTCGCTGGTCCCGGCGCTCAGGGCGGCCTGGGCCAGTTCGGCCACCAGGGCCTGGAAGCCGTCGTTACGGGCCACGAAGTCCGTCTCGCTGTTCACTTCGACCATGGCGGCCTTGTTGCCGTCCACCACGAAGCGCACGAGGCCTTCCCTGGCTTCACGGTCGGCTTTCTTGGCGGCCTTCACGATGCCGCGCTCGCGCAGCAGGGCCACCGCTTTTTCCTCGTCGTTCCCGGCGTCGGAAAGGGCTTTCTTGACGTCCATCATGCCTGCGCCCGTCAGTTCACGGAGTTTCTTGATTGATTCCAGCATGTCATGCCTCCTGTGTCGGCTTGAATTTTCTTGGTGTGGGTGGGTGCGCCCGGAAGTCCGGGCACGGCCGGGGCGGGGCCGGAAAAAAGGGTGGTCCGAGAGCGTACTCGCCGGACAACACCCTCCTTTCCGGTCCCGTCAGGGCTTAGCTTTCGGTCTGCTCGGTTTCGGTCGCTTCCGTGGCGGTTTCGCCCTCGGCCGCGCCGACGTCCTCGCCGCCGCCGCGCGCTTCGACCAGCAGGTCGCCGATACGGTGCGTGATCAGCTGGATGGAGCGGATCGCGTCGTCGTTACCGGGGACGATGTAGTCGATGACGTCCGGGTCACTGTCCGTGTCGGCCAGCGCAATGACGGGAATACCCAGTTTGTTGGCTTCCTGCACGGCGATGACTTCCTTGGTGGGGTCCACCACGAAGATCGCGTCGGGCAGACGGTTCATCTTGCGGATGCCGCCCACGAAGCGCTGCAGACGGTCACGCTCGGCGGCCAGCTTGATGCGCTCGGCCTTCAGGCGGTCGTTGATGCGGCCGGACTCGAACATCTCGTCGAGTTCGTTCAGGCGGTCGATGCGGGTGCGCATGGTCTTGAAGTTCGTGAGCATCCCACCGAGCCAGCGGCTGGTGACAAACGGCATGCCGGTGCGGCGCGCTTCGAGTTCCACGATTTCCTGGGCCTGCTTCTTGGTGCCGACGAACAGGATGACGCCGCCGCGCTCGGACAGTTCCTTGATGAAGTCGAAGGAACGGTCCACCTGCTTGAGGGTCTTCTGCAGGTCGATGATGAAGATGCCGTTACGCTCGGCGAAGATGAACCGCTTGAACTTGGGGTTCCAGCGCTTGGTTTCGTGACCGAAGTGAACTCCGGCTTCCAGCAGTTGCTTCATGGAGATGTACGACATGTGAACTCCTGAGCGTTGAAATGTGGGACAAGTTTGCCGTTCTCGTGCCAGCCCAGCGTCATGAACGCCGAAGGTGGGCCAGGCCATACGCGACGCTCCAGCGCGCACAGCGGGTCACGGGGGCACCCAAACGGAAATTATACGACATCAGACGCACTGGTGGGAGGGGGGATGCCGGGTGGACAGCTGATGGCGGAAGGCTGATAGCAGATGGCGGATGGCGGATGGCTCAGCGGAGGCTGTGGGCCAGCGCCGAGACCGCCAGCGCCTGCCGGGCCTGCTCTATCTGGGCGTCCTCCAGATGCCACGCTGCCGACAGGGCCGCGTACGCGCCCACCCACGCCAGCAGCCGCGTGCGCTCCAGCCCGGCCTCCCGCGCGATCAGGGTCGACTGCCGTGCCAGCCGCCCCGGCGTCAGCGCGTGTTCCGGCGTGGGATTGCACAGCATGTTCGCGAAATCGAAGGTCCGCTCGCCGGTCAGGCCCTTCGGGTCGATCACCAGCCAGCCGCGCTCCGGGCTGCGCAGCACGTTCCCGTGGTGCAGGTCTCCGTGCAGGGGCCGCACGTCACGCTGATCCGCCAGCAGGCGCTGCGCGGTGGCCCAGGCCTGCGCGAACGTCTCACCCTGCGCCTGGGCCGCTTCCAACGACCAGAACCAGTGGCGCAGGTCCGGCAGGTCCGGTGGCAGGCTGGGACGGTCCCGGTGCACGCCCGCCGCCGCGCCACACAGAATCCGGGTGGCCGCGTCGTCCTGACCGCCCAGTGCCAGGGCCGCCAGATCCGGCGCGGACTCCAGCCGCTCCATCAGCAGGGCCGCGCCCCCATGGCGGTACACCCGCGCTGCGCCCTCGCCCTCCAGCCACACCATCAGGTCGTTGCCCCGCTGCTCCTCGGCGCTGCGGGCCACCTTCAGCATCGCTGGCTGGCCCTCCCACACGACCGGTTGAAGGTCACTGCTGGGCGTGCGCCGGGCCTCGCCGTCCGGCATCAGGTTCCAGCACCGCAGGTAGCTGTCTACACTCACCCCCGCACTCTGCACCTAAGGAAGGACGCCCGGCCCCTGGTGACAGGGCTTACACTCGGCAACTATGGACTGGTTCTACGCAATCGTTTACGGCATCGTCGAGGGCATCACGGAATTCCTGCCGATCAGCTCGACCGGCCACCTGATCCTCACGGGGAACCTGCTGGGCGTCCCGTGGACCAAGGAAGTCAAGGACACCTTCGAGGTCGTCATTCAGGGCGGCGCGATCCTGGCCGTCCTCGCGTACTACTGGAAGGACTTCCTGCAGATCCGCCGCATCGGCACCGACCGCAGCCAGCAGACGCTCTGGCTGGGCGTGCTCGTCGCCTGCATTCCCGCCGTGATCCTGGGCCTGCTGTTCGGGGACGCCATCAAGGCGAACCTGTTCCGGCCCAGCGTGGTCGCCTGGGCCCTGATCGTGGGCGGCGTGATCATCTGGCTGCTCGAGAGCCGCCGCGTCACCCCGAACGTGGACGCCATCGAGAAGATCGGCGTGCCCCGCAGCCTGATGATCGGTGCGGTGCAGTGCCTCGCGCTGCTGTGGCCCGGCTTCTCCCGCAGCGCCAGCTCCATCCTGGGCGGCATGGTCCTGGGCCTCGACCGGCCCACCGCCACCAAGTTCAGCTTCTACCTGGGCGTTCCCACCCTGGGCGGCGCGGCCCTGCTGGACTTCATCAAGAGCCGCGACATCCTCGCGGAGATCGGCGTTGGGAACGTGTTGCTGGGCGCCGGCGTGTCGTTCGTGGTCGCGTACCTCAGCATCGGCTGGCTGCTGCGTTTCGTGTCCACCAACACCTTCAAGCCCTTCGCGATCTACCGCGTGGTGGTGGGCGTGATCATCCTGATCCTGATCGCCACGGGCGTCCTGAGCAACGGCAACCTCGCCTGACCCTGCCCGCCTGACCTGACGCGCCGCTCCCGGTATTCAGGAGTGGCGCGTTCGCCGTGCAGACCGGCGGGAGGCCTGCCAGAATCGGGGCGTGGTTCCCCCCACCCTCTACCGCCCGTTCCTGAGCGGCACCTACAGCGTCTCGGCCGGCCTGTACCGCCTGGGCGCGCAGCCCGTGCCGTGGCTGGACGACCCGGCGCCCGAACGGCACACCTTCACGCTGGACGCCGAGTACCCGCGCCTGATCGGCAGCAAGGCCGCCGCGCACGCCCGCGCCCTGCACGAGTACGCTGGCGAGGCCGCCCTGACCCCGGCGTTGCGGGAGGCCGTGCTGACCTTCGCGGCCCGGCAGGTGGCCGCCGACAGCGGGGGAGAGGTCAGCTGGGACGGCCGCACCCTGCGCAACACCAGGCTGGGCTGGCAGGCCGACCTGCACCCCCGCTGGAACGCCCTGGAGAACCTGCGGCGCTTCGCGGCCCCGCACGCCGCCCTGGTCGCAGACACCCAGCCCGTGAGCGCCCTGGATTTCCTGGGCCTGAACGCCAGCGAGGACCTCGCCCTGATAGCCCGCGACCCCCGCAGCGGACGCGACTGGCTGGCCGCCACGCACGTCCTGAACCCCCAGCATTGGGACCCCCGCGACAAACTGGGCCGCGACTTCGCGCAGGTGCACGCCCCCATCCCCGGCGGCGGTCCCATGAACGCCAGCGCCCCCCGATTGCTGGACGCCGTGATTACACGCGGCCCGTTCGTGCGTTTCGCCTGGGGCCTGAGCACCACCGACCGCCTCGACCACCACCCCGCCGCGCCGCCCGACGCCGACCGCGACCCCCGCACCCGCTTCGACCCGCACGGCACGTTCCTGCGCGTGGAACGCCAGACCCTCACCGGCTTTCCGCAGGCCCACGGGGCGCTGTTCACCATCCGCCCCTACACGTACCCTCTCACGCAGGCCGTGCAGGAACCCGCCCATGCCCGCGCTCTGGCCGCCGCCATCCGCTCCATGACCCCCGCGCAGACCGCCTACAAAGGATTAACGCTGCTCCGGGACGACCTCCTGAACTGGCTGGACACCCAGGGCCTACACTCGGACCCGTGAACCGCGCCGCCCCCACCCTCGCCGCCCTGCTGCTCGGCGCGCTGCTGGCCGCCTGCGACCTCCCGCAGGACGCCCGCACGCAACCGACCACGCAGACGACCCCCACCCGCACCGCCCCGCCAACCTCCGCCCGCGACCCGCACAGCGGCCTGCGCTGGATCGCCGCGCGCGACCTGCCCCGCGAAGGACAGACCGTCCTCACCCGCATCGCCCAGGGCGGCCCCTTCCGCTACAGCAAAGACGGCAGCACCTTCGGCAACCGCGAACGCCTGCTGCCCCGCCAGAACAGCAGCTACTACCGCGAGTACACCGTCCCCACCCCCGGCGAGAACGACCGGGGCGCACGCCGCATCGTCTGCGGCGGCCAGCCCCGCACCAACACCACCGACTGCTACTACACCGCCGACCACTACGACACCTTCAGGAGAATCCAACCATGATGCAGGTCTTCAACGAAGCGCCCCAGGGCATCCAGACCGCCCCGCACGAACCCCGCATCCTGGCCGCCGGACATCAGGTCAGCGTCCGCGAAATCAATCTCGGCGCCGCCCACGACAAGAGCACCCTCATGCTCGCCTTCCTGAACGGCCTGGGCCTGCGCGACACCTTCGGCCAGAACTGGGACGCCCTCTACGACGTCCTCACCGACCCCGACCAGCGCCCCGCCCGCCTCGCCCTGCTGCTGTGCGACCACGCCCACTTCCGCCGCCGCCACCCCCACCTGAACGCCGACCTCGAACGCGTTCTGCTGGACGCGCAGACCGAAGCCGCCCGCACCGCCCGCTCCCTCTGGCTCCTCAGCGAGGAACCCGACAGCGACACCCGCCACTGGTAACACCGATCTTCCTGAAAAGAGGTAAAGCGAACGTGCGCCCGAAACCACGAGTGACCCCAGCCACCACCACCTTCGGCCCTACCTTCACCAGCCCGCCACTGCCGTGGCCCGTGCGTGTAAGCCGGAGTGTTACCGCTGTGCAACCCGGCGCGGGCCAGTTCGCACGCTTCGCCGTTCACCTGGGCTTCGATTCCGGCGGGCGTGCGGGTCAGGGTGACCGGGTGCGCGCGGGTCTGCACTACTGCGCCGTCCATGCGGTCAAGGGTGACCGTTTCCCACGTGCGGGACAGGGTGCGGGGGTATCGTTCATTGCTTTCACTCCTAGAGGGGCTGGAAGTCAGGCGGGGGCGCGCAATCTTGGCGGATGAGGCGTCCCTTTTTGCTGGCCTGATAGTAAACCTCTGGCGTTTACTTGTTAACTTCTGGCGTTAATGAACGCATAGCGTTAAGCTGTGGGAATGAATGACCGCGTGAGAGAACTGATTGATACCCGCCTTCGAGAGAAAGGGATGAGCCGGGCTGATCTGGCCCGCGCCATAGGGAAGACCCCGCAGACCGTGACGCGCGCCCTGAACGGGAACGAAGGCGGTGGTAACGTCCCCCCCCTGTGGGCCGCGATTCTCGAGGCACTAGACTTGCGCCTGACGGTGGAACCTGGGCAGGGGCAGGGCCAGGGGAACGGCGAAGGGGGGAAGGCGTGAACGTCTACCGCGCGCTCAGTGGGGCGGGATTGGCTGCGGGCCTGGGGGTGCAGGTCTGGCAAATGCGGAGCGGGCCGGGAAGCTCGAGCTTTTCTGATCTTGCCTTCGTGGGTGTGGCGGTGGGTCTTTTCTTAGCCAATGCCTTTCCGGCATTGCGTCTCAATCTCTGGCAGGTCGGCGTAGCCTTTCTGCTGCTGGCCCTGGGCAGCCCTAAGGCGTGGCTGCTGGGCGGCTTCGCAGGCATGGGGGCCGTGATGCTGTGGCAGGCGTACCAGATCAAGATCGGCGAAGAGGGGAAGGCGTGAGGCGGTCTTTCCGGGTAGCAGTGGTGTGCCTGATGGCAGCCATGATTCTTCCCACTGTGGCGCTGATGTTGCGCGCGCCTGAATGGGTGAAGGTGCTTCAAATAGGGTTGATCGTGCTGTGTTGGATTTGGGTCGCGTTCACGCGCCCGAAGCCCGGCGAAGGGGGGAAGGCATGAACACTTCCCGGCTGTGGCTTGTGGCGTGCGCGCTGCTCACCCTGACGCAGGCGTGGCGGACCTGGGAAGAATCTCAGGCGGGTCTAAAGTTGCTACCCGTGGCGGCGCTGCTCTTCTGGCTGTACCTGACGGTGCTGGCGTGGCGTGGCGAGGCGTGAAGCGGCGCAAGCGGTGAGCGGCCCACCTGGAAGCCGGACGGTGCCGGTCGTAATCGTGAACGTTGACCGGGGTGCGCCGTGGGAGGTCTTCGCCCTGGCGTGCGCGCTGCTGTTCCTGGCGTTTCTCTTTCGCCGCGTCTCCTGGGCACGCTGGGCACTGACCGGCGCGGGTGTGCTGGCCCTGATCGTGGCGGGCGTCCTGTGGGCGGCGCTGGCGTAGCAGCACGGCATCCGGCTGTACGTCACGGTTCCTTGCTCACGGCACGTCATGGGAGCCTCAACCAGAGCATGGTGCTTTCGATAGCAAGAACCCCCGTACTGGACGGGGGTTTTCCTGGTGGGTCGTGTAGGACTTGAACCTACAACCCGCTGATTAAAAGTCGGCGTGCGGCCTTCCTGGGGTGTTCGGAGATCATGCGAGAGTGTCCGGGATTGTGCGTACTGAACGGCGTTTAAGCCTCTTTGCTTCGCCGGGATAGATCGGGGTAGATCGGCGTTATTCGGGGCCGTATGGGTCACGTTTGGGCCACGGGGCCGGAAGGCGGGAAGCATGGTGTACACGCTGACAATTGGTCATTCATGCGTAGTCATCCGGGAATCTGCTACCGTGTAGGCATGATCCCGGACTATCTGCCTAACACTTTCCCGGCCCCGAAGTGGGCGCGGGTGGTGCAGGCGGTGACCTGGGCAGAGTACGGCCTGAACGAAGAGGGCCGGATCACTGAAAAGAGCGTGCGCGGTCCCGTGATCGTGTGGGGGCGCACTTCCGGCGAAGGGGAAGACCTGCCCCGCCTGGAAGCGCCCACGCCTTCGCCGCTCGAGCTGGAAACGGCCCGCCTGAACATGCGCCCGCATATACAGGCGTTTGTGCGGTGCGCGCAGGGACGCGGGAGAAACGCCCACGGTAAGCGGGTCGGCTTCCTTTGCCTGTGGCGCGGAGTAAACAAGCATTATCGCAAGAGTATGTGTATGAGGTCTGCTCTGTTTTCTCCAGATGCGATAGTCGTAATCAGTAACGGCGCTGAACTGATATGCGACATTCATCCAAAGTATATATTTTCTCAATTCAGATTGAAAAGACATTACCGTAAGATCAGATTAGAAGAAAAGGCCGGCAATGCTACGCTTGACATTTGCTTCACTGATGATTTGATTCAACTGCTTTTGGAAGTTCAGCAAAAGATCAACCGTGGAATTGTCATCAAACCGGCTGATCTTCCCGGTATTCATCCCATCGTAGCGGCGCGCACGCTACGGGCGCTCTTCGGGAAAGTTGATCTGTCGGGATTCGTTTCGCACTTCTACAGGAAAGACCGCGCGCTTCACCTGCTGCTGATTCTGAAGATGCAGCGCGCTGTATACCGCGCCCACATCGCCCGGCGCGTCCGGCCGGTGCGCCGCCGGTCCCGCATTAGGCGCCCCCTGTATGCGCGGCCCCGGCCCCCAACCTGTCCTCTTGCCCCCCCTGTGGCCTGAACGCCGGGCCGCTTCGAGTGTGGCGAAGCGGTAAGCGGTAGGCCCGGCCCTGCCTGACGTGCGCCCCCTTCCTTCCTGGAAGGCGCGGCCCCTCAGACATTGAACCTTGCCCCCTGTGGGGCAGGGCAGGGGAACACATGACCCAATCCGCATTGAACGTGCCGCACGAAGACGGCGAAGCCCTGTACACTCCCGCGCAGCTGCTCAAGCGGTCCCGCCTTCCCCGTGACTTCGTTTACACCGCTCTGAAGAATGGTGAGCTGATCGCGTACAACACCGGTCGGCAGTCCCGGCCCCGGTACCACGTGCGCTGGGCTGACTTCCTGGCGTGGCGTGAGACTCTGCGCGTGACGGTGCAAAAGTGAAGCCCGGCGTGCAGGCCGGGCGTCAGGGGGAAGCGGGCGGGCTTCGAGGGCATCATAGCGCCCGCGCGCGGCCCGCGCGGCGCACCTTCGCCGGGGGTGTCCTATGACGCCCTTAAGGCGTGCCCTCGAGGCGCTGACGCCCGGCGCAGTGCTTCGGAACTTGGCCGCGTACCTGGGCAAGAGTGCCCCGCACCTGCACAGCGAAGCGCAGGGCGAAGTGTGCGACTTCCGGCCCGGTCAGGAAGAGGAAAACCCGTCCCTGTCCTATGGGCGCGGCACGTCCGGCCCGGTCTTCCACAGGTTCGGCGGTGACGGCTTCGAGGGGGGCGCGGTGGCGTTCCTGGAATCGGCCGGACTGGCGAAGGGGGAAGCGGCGCGCCTGCTACTCGAGTGGGCGGGCGTGAAGGATGAACCCGGCGAAAGGGGAACGGTCCCCAGCTCGAGGCCTGCACCTGTGGACCGGAAGGCGGCGCGGCTGGCGAAGGCTGACGCGGCCCTGTCGAAACTGCACCCGCTCGAAGCCGGGAAGCACGGCGCGGCCCTGCGCGGCTGGGAACGCCTGCAAGCCGGGGACACGCACCCCGAAGCGCTCGAGCTGGCCCGGCGCGGCCTGACTCCGGCCCTGGCGTCCGGTCTGCTGACCGCGTACCGCTGGACAGGGAAGGCGCAGGGCGGGAAGGCCCGCCCCCTGGCCCGGCACATCCTGCGCGGCGCGGTGGCCTTCGAGGTCACGGGACCGGACAGGACGCCCTGGGCAGTGAAGGCCAGGAACCCCGGCGGGAAGGAAGACCTCAAGGAAGCGAAGGCGCAGCGGTACGTGTACGTTTCGGCGGGCCAGTCCACCCCGGCTATGTGCGGCCCCGGTCAGGACAGCGCGGCCCGGTTCCTGATCGTGGAAGGGGAACTGAACGCGGTCGCGTGCGTGCTGATGCTGGAAGCCGTGGCCCACCTCGAGGCGGCGCGCGGCTGGGCTGTGCAGGGCGTGGCGTCAGTGGCAGCCGTGCCCCACGTGGCCCACCTTCCGGCGGGGGCGCAGGTGTACGTGTACGCAGACCCGGACCCTGAGGGCAACGTGGCCCGTGTGACGTGGGCGGAGCTGCTGACCGCGCGGGGGTGCCAGGTCTTCCAGGTGGGCGGGGACGTTTCCCCCTTCGCCGTGGAAGGGAAGGCGGATGCTGACGCCTGTGACGCCCTGGGCACCGTGGGCCAGGGCGCAGACCCCGAAGGGCACGCGGCCCACGTGGGCGCGCGGTTGCTGAGGGCGCTGGAAGCGG
This sequence comes from Deinococcus aquaticus, assembly GCF_028622095.1. Classification (NCBI taxonomy): domain Bacteria; kingdom Thermotogati; phylum Deinococcota; class Deinococci; order Deinococcales; family Deinococcaceae; genus Deinococcus; species Deinococcus aquaticus. The sequence goes on from NZ_CP115165.1 coordinate 2,248,766, forward strand.
CGCGGCCCTGGAAGCCGGAACCGGCGCAGGAAGACGCGGCGCAGGTGACGGGCGGTGACGGCGAAGAGGAACGCGGGGACGTGTGGCTATCCAAACGCGCCGGGTACGGCGTGCGGGACGGTCGGCTGTGCGCCCTGACCCTCAAGAAAGACCCGGACAGCGGCGAAGAAACGGAAGTCAGGGAGCAACTGTGCAACTTCGCGGCGTTCATCACGGCGCAGGTCAGACAGGATGAAGGGCAGGGCGAAGCGGCCCGCGTCTTCGAGGTGGAAGGCTACCGGGCCACGGGCGCGCCCTTCCAACCGGCCCGCATAACTGTGCCCGTGGCAGAGTTTGACCCCATGCGCTGGCCCCTCAAGGAATGGGGCGCGCTGGCCCGCGTGGAAGCCGGGAACGGCAAGAAAGACAAGGCCCGCGCCGCCATTCAAGCCCTGAGCGAAGTGCGCGGCATTGAAGAGCGCACCGTGTACGCCCACACCGGCTGGACAGTTCACCCGGAACACGGGCCGGTCTTCCTGACGGCGGGCGCAGTGATCGGGGCGCGCGGCGCGGTGCCGGGCGTGGAAGTGAACCTTGACCCACGGGGCGAGAATCCCCGCCTGAACGCCTACGCCCTGCCTGACCCGGCGGGCGCGACTGGCGAAGAGATGCGCGCGGCGGTGCGGGCGTCCCTGTCCCTGATGGACGCCGTACCGGATACCGTGGGCGTTCCCATGCTCGGAGGGGCGTACCGGGCGGCGCTGGGCAGGTTTAAGGGCGTGGTGTTCCCCACGGGCGAGACGGGCCGGAATAAGACGGCGTTCACGCTGCTCTGCCTGTACCACTACGGGACGGCGTGGCGAGACGATTACCTGCCGGACGCCTGGAACAGTACGGCTAACACGCTCGAGCGAACCGCGTTCATCCTGAAAGACGTTCTGACCGTCTTCGATGACTTCAAGCCGGAGGGCACGCAGGTAGACCGGGCGAAGATGCAAGGGACTCTTGCGCGCATCCTGCACGGTGCCGGGGATGGTACGGGCCGGGGCCGGATGAGCGCAGACGGGCGCACGCGGGCCGGGTACTACCCGCGTGGCCTTGTGCTGACCTCTTCGGAGGGAATGCCGCGCGGGCAGTCGAACACGGCCCGGACGGTGGTAGTGGAAGTGACGGCCCCCCTGATCGGGCCGCGTGGTACGGCGAAGAGTCGGCACTTTGACGCCCTGGCGGATGCTGGACAGGCGGGCGTGTACGCCCTGGCCCTGGCGGGCATGGTGCAGGCGGTGGCGTCTTCCTTCGAGGCGGTGCGCGTGGGCAGCGCGGCCCATAAGGAAGCGGTGCGCGGCCTGTCCCCGTACCTGAAAGGCGCGCACGGGCGCACGGGGGACACGCTCGCAGACCTTGCGTATGGGTGGCAGGTGTTCCTTTCCTTCGCCTTGCAGGTGGGCGCGGTTCAGGAACTCGAGGCGGCGCAGCGGTGGGAACGGGTCATGCTGGCCCTTCGGGAGATCGCGCAGGGTCAGGCGGCGCACCTGAACGAAGCTGACCCCGTAGACCGGGCGCTGTCGGTGCTGTCCGGGTTGCTGGCGTCCGGGCGGGTGTTCCTGGAAGACCTGCGCGGCGGCGGCGCGCCCCCCGTGGAAGACGCGGCGCTGTGCGGGTACTCGGTGCAGGCGTACCGGGGGGAACACGGCGAAGAGGAAACGGCCCGCACCCGGCCCGGCGCGTCCCTGGTCGGCTGGTACTCCCGGACGGGCGGGGACACGTGGGGGCACTTCCTGCCGGACAACTTGCACGCGGCCCTACAGGACGCCGTGAAGGGCCAGGGCGTCAGCTTGCCGGACGCGGGGACGCTGTGGCGCAACATGGCCGGGCAGCTCCAGGGGCCGGGTCTGATGCGGTGCGAGGCGGCGAAGAAAGACGCTGACGGGCGCGTGACCCAGTGGCGGCCCATGTTCAAGGCGGTCAGGCCGGACACCGGCACGCAAGAGCGCATGATTACCCTTCGTCTTCCTATAACCCGGCTTGGTACGGATGATGGGATAAATGGGATAAATGGGATAGACACCCCTTCAAGCACGTCTGACACGGCATTCTCTCTTATCCCATTCTCTCTATTTTTAAAGGTTAGTAATGGGATAAATGGGATAGAAGAGGGTCAGGAAGAGGCGTTTTCCTCTTCGCCGGTCACCCCTGCCCCCACCCCCCGCGCCCTGACGCTCGAAGACCTGGAAGGGTACGGCGAAGGCGAAGACCTGCCCGGCGGGGTGGCCCTGTGACGGGGGCCGCTGTGCCCGCCCTGCTGTCCCGCCTCGAGGGGGCAGGGGCGCGCCTGGAAGTGCAGGGCGGCGCGCTGATCCTGACCGGGAAGCGCCCCCCGGCTGACCTGCTGAACGAAGTCCGGGACCGGAAGGCGGAAGTACTGGCGTGGCTGACCGCGCCCCCCGAAGACCCGGCCCCCCTGACCGTTCCCTCTTCGCCGGACCCCGTGCCCACTCTGGCCCGCGGCGTCCCGCTCGAAGAGGCCCGCGCCCGGAACGCCCACGCGGCAACCCTGCCCGGTCACTGCGGAAGCTGTGCGCGCGCCGTCCCTGCCCCGGAGTGGGGGCCGGGCATGGCGACGTGCGCCTGTCCCCCGGCGGCGTGGCGTCCCGTGCCGCCCCCGCTGGCCCTGCACCCCGCGTGCCGGTGCGGTGCGTACCTCACGGACGGCGAAGACGTGGGCCGGGGCTGGAAGGCCAGGGCGGCGGCGCGGCCCACGCGGGGCAACCTGCGCGCGGCCCGTCCGGCGGGCTGGGATGACCTGCCCGGCCTGGAAGGGGGCGCGGCGTGACCGGCCTACAGTGGGCGGTCCTGACGGCCTACGCGCGCACCCTTCCCACGGGCAGCGCGGCCCGGTGTGCGCTCGAAGAGGCGACGGCGGCGGGCGCGCCCGCCCCGGCGGCGCAGCGGGTGGCGCTCGAGGTGGCCCGGCAGTCCGGCATGGTGGAAGCCGGGCGGGTCACGGAGTGGGGCCGGTCGGCCGCGCGGGTGTACCTGTCCCGGCTGGGCATCCCGGCGAAGAGGGAACCGTGAAGGGGGACGCCCTGAGCGCGCACGCGCACGCCCTGGCCCTGATGCTCTGCCACTGCGAACATGCCGCGCCCCTGAGCGTCCGGGCCGCGTGGCTGGCCTTCCTTCGCCGTCACGAAGGGCACCCCGAAGACCTGCGCCGCGCCCTGCAGGAAGCCCGCGCCGCCGGGCACGTCCGGGCCGGTCAGCTCACCCCGGCGGGCGTCCGGGTGGCCCTGCAAGCCCTGGGGGGCGGCGCTGTCCCCCCCCGCTCTATACGTGGCCCCCAGTCCGGGGCCGGGAGGTCAGATCATGGCAAACCCTAACCCTGTGGAAGCCCGGAAGGCGAAACGCGCCCGGCGAAGAGGAAAACCCGGCACGCTCGAAGAGGCCCGCGCGCTGCTGTGGCGCGCCCTGGAACGCGCGGGGGAGCTGCTGGAAGTGGAAGACCCGGCGCACGCCCTGAAAGCCGTTCACGCCGTCAGTCAGGGCGCAGCGGCTTACGCCCGGATCGTGGAAGTAGGGGAACTCGAGGCGCGCATAGCGGCCCTCGAAGGCCAGGGCGGCGAAGACGAAGACCCCGCCCCCACTGGCCCGCGCCTTCGCAGGGGGGCCGCGTGACGGGGCGGCGCGGTCGCCTCTCGAAGCTCGAGGCGCAGCGGGGCCGGGCGGTGACGCTGTGGGAAGCCCTGCCGGAACACCTGCGCGCTGACGTGACGCCCGAAGCGCTCGAGCGGGCCGCGCAGGAAGCGCCGCCAACTCTGCGGGGTGACGTGCGGGCCGTGAGTCTGTGGGCGTTCCTGTGCGTCCCGGAAGGGGGGGAAGCGTGACGGCGAAACGGAAGACGCGGGGAACGGTGGCGCGCCTGGAAGCGCTCGAGGGTCGGGAAGCGGCCCGGCGGGAAGCGGTGCAGGCCGGGAACTGGGCGCACCTGGAAGCGGCCCGCGCGCAGCTCGCACCGGCTGACGTGCGCGCCTACCGGGACGCGGTGGGGGCACTCGAGGCGGAAGGGGACGCGGGGGGCATCCTGGCCCGCCTGCAGGTAGCGTGCGCGCACCTGGGGGACGGCGTGCCGGTGGAACACCCGGCGAAGGAAGACGCCGAAGCCTGGGCAGAGCTGGCCCTGAACGGCCCGGACGGCGCGCCCCTGACCGCACCGGACCCCACGCGGGCCGCTGACTTCGTGGGGTACTTCGAGGCGTGCGGCGCGTGGTGTGACCGGGAAGCCCGGCGCGTTCCCCTTTCGCCGGACGTTCACCGGCTGGCCCGGTGGGGCGCGTCCCTGTGGCGCTTCGAGGCGGCGCTGTGCCGCACTCTGAACGGGGGCCGGGCATGAAGGGCCGCGCCGCGCGGGTGGCCCACCTGGAAGCGCAGACCCGCGCCGGTCAGAACCGGGGCCGCGTGCCCCTGGCCCTGCGCCGCCTGAGTGACGCGCACCTGCGAGACCTGGAAGACGCCGTGAGCGCAGCGGGCGGGACCGGCCTACCCGTTCACCCGTGGGAAGACCTGCGCCCCGGCCTGAGTGACCCTGAGCGGGCCGCGTGGCAGTGGGCCAGGGCGCAGACGTGGGCGCGCCTCGAAGACGTGTGGACACGCCCGCCCGCCGGGGCCGCTGACGTGTTCCAGCTGGAAGCGGCCCGCCTCGAGGGACTGGAAGACCGGCCCGCCCGGCACGCCCGCGCCGCGTGGGCCATGCTCGCAGCGCTCGCAGCTGTGATGCTCGAAGAGGGGACCGCATGACCGGCCGGGCACAACCGGAAGCCCTGCGCGGGCATTACAGCAACGGGCGGCCCATGATTCACCTGGGCTTCCGCACGCCCGGCCCCACGCCCTACGCGGCCCGCCTGACCGTCCGGGAAGCGTGCGAGGCGCGCGGGCTGACGGTGTATCAGGTCGCCATGAGCGGGCTAGCGCAGGGCACCGTGGATTCCGGCACGGTGTACCGGCTGGCCCGTGGGGACACGTCCCGCATTGACCTGTACACCCTGGCAACCGTGGCGGGCATTCTGCACACCCTGAGCGGCGAAGTGGTGACGGTCGCTGACCTGCTGACCCTCGAGGTGATCGGCGAAGAGGAATGAAGGGGGGCGGGTTGCCGGTGTGTTGCCGCCCCCTGCACCTGCCCACCCCGTCCCCGCGCAGGGGGCAGCGGGTGGGCGTTTGCCTTCCCGGTTGCCGCGCGCTGGCCTTCGAGGGGACCGGCGAAGGGGAATGAGGGGGGCAGGATTCCCGGTGTTTTCCCGGTCACACCCTGGCCCGCACCTGTCCCGCGCGCGTGGGCAGGGGCGGGCGCTTCCCGTGCGCGTTCCCGCGCCGCTCGAAGGGCAGGGCCGGGCATCTCAGGTTTTCTCAGGTCGGCAGACGCCCACCCCGCGCCCGGAATGCCGTCCCCGTGGGCGGCGGTGCGTGCCGGTGCGTGCGGTTTTCACCCTAGCAATTCCTGACAGGTGGGCCGCTCGAAGGCGGGGGCCGGGGGGATCGTCGAGCCGGGGGGCAGTGGACCGTGAAACGCTGAAAAATGTCAACAATTCTCAACATGAACAAACGCCTACCACATGCCCGGAATGCCGTCCCCGTGGGCGTTTTCCGGTTTCCTCTTCGCCGTCCCTGTGCGCGTGCATCTTAGCCAGGTTCAACCATCTTTCGCCCGGTCGGGACTGGCCCACGCAGGGGACTTCCAGGGGGGCGGGCCGTGCGGCGCAGGTGTTAGGAAGTGTTAGGTTTCGTCAGGAGGCACTAGCACCCACCATGCGCCCGGAATGCCGTCCCCGTGGGCGTTTTCCCGGTTCCCTCTTCGCCGCGCGGTGGCGTGAACCGTGGGCGCGTCCGGCGGATTTTCACCCTGCCAGGGCTTACCACCTGGGGACTTCCGGGGCGGGTGTTTCTCCGGTTCCAAACCGGGAAAGTCTGCCGGGCGGCGCGGGCGGTCCCTGGCCCCTCGAGCTGCGCGGGGGATGTTGTCGGTTCTTAACATCGCGGCCCGCTGGCCTTCGCCCTGTCCTGTCCCGGCGGGCGGTGATCGGCGAAGGGGAAGACCTGGAAGACCCGGCGCTGACGCCCTGGCCCCTGCACCGTGGGGCATGGGTGGAAGCACGCGCCGCGCCGCTCGAGCTGGGGGGACCGGGGGGCCGGGCAACCGTCACCATGATGGTGATAGTTGCCCGGAACCTGGGCAGGTTTAGCCACTTCGGGGCCGGGCGGTGCGCCCTGGAAGCGGCCCGGTGGGCGGGCAGGGGCAACCGTCACGATATGGGGGAAGGTTGCCCCGTGGCCCTGCCCGCATGACCTGGGGAACGATTTGCCCCCGTCGGCAAAATGATGACCCGCGCGGGCGTGACCTGAGGATTCTCTACCAGTCCGGCCCCCTGGCAACCGTCAACCTATGTTGATAGTTGCCCCTGGCCCTGTGTGCGTGGCCTGAGGTTTGTCTAGCAGTCCGGCCCCTGCGTACCATTTTCCTGCTGTCAGGAAAATGCGTCAGGGACGGCGCGGGGATCATTTTCGAGGCGGGTCGAAGATGGTAGGGCGCGGCGCGGGCACGTCTGGAACGCACTTTCGTTTTAAACGGCAGTGGGCGCGGGCCGTGCGGTGCGTCTGGTACGCACTTTCATTTGGGCTGGAAGTGGGGGGCAGGTGATCGGCGAAGGGGGAAAGTGGATCCATCCGGGGCGCGGCTGGGTATTCCCCGGAATGGGGGAAAACTTCGAGCGGGCGCGGTCGCGTTTAAAACGCGGGTGGTGAACTGTCATGGGGTATCGGCCCGGCGTGCGCGGGTGGTGAACTGTCATGGGGTATCGGCCCGGCGTGAACTGTCATGGGGTATCGGCCCGGCGTGAACTGTCATGGGGTCTGCCGGTCGGTGAGGGTCGGTATAGGGTCTGCCGGTCGGTGCATCTGTCATGGGGTGCGCCGGGGTGTGTACCGTTCATGGGGAATGCCGGGACGTGTACCGTTCATGGGGTTCCCGCCTCGGGGATTCTGCAAGGGGTTCCAGGTGGGCCGGATTCTGCAAGGGGTTCCCCGTCCGGTGGATTCTGCAAGGGGTTCCCCGTCCGGTGGATTCTGTATGGGGTTTGCCGGGTGGTGAGGGTCGGCATGGGGTTTGCCGGGTATGCCCGCCGGGGTTGTCCGGTATGGCCGGGGCCGCTGTCCGGTATGGGCCGGGGTTTATCACTATTCCCTCACGGGAAGAGGCCCGCGCGCCGGGTGGGTGCGTGGGCCAGGGCCGGAGCCGGCGGGGATCAGTTCAGGGGGGACGTGGGGCCGCGTTCCTCTTCGCCGGGCAGTGTCGCCCACGCGCGGCGCAGGTACGCGGCCTGATCGGGCGTGAGACGCACCGTCACGCGGTCCCCCTCGAGCGTCAGGGCCAGGAACGCGCCCCCGTCAGGCAGGGGGGACAGGGTGCCGTTCCAGGGCGCGGCCCGGTAGTCTTCGCCCCCACCCATGCACACATTCACGGTGCCGTCTTCCAGGCGCTCGAGGTACTGCGGGGTGTGCGGGCCGCGCGTGCTGGACGGTTCCCCCGTTCCGGGGAGCAAAGCAGGGCCGGGCGCGTCCGGGTCTGCGAAGACCTCGAGGACCGCGCCGGTCATGTCTTCCGCTTCGCCGCCCTCGAGGGTCGGCACGGCTTCCAGGGTGCGGCACACGGCCCACCATGCCGCGAGGCGCGCCGCTTCCCGCGCCCGGCCCGCGCGGCGCTGTGCCTGCACCCATCCGGGGAACAGGTGGGCGTTCACGTAGGCGAGGTGCAGGGCTTCCACGTCTGCCACGGGAAGGGGCGCGGTGGCGCTCTGGCATCGCTCGAGTGCCCACAGGCGGGCGGTGCTGAGGGTGTTCCAGGCGTCCCGGTCCTGCGCGGCGGCGTCTTCGAGTAGGGCACTCAGGCCGGATGCGGCGAAGTGGAAGATGCTCAGGGCGGCGCTGTGTGGCGTGGGAAGGCGCGGCCCGGCGTGCTGCTGCGCGTGGTGTGTCAGGGCGTCCCGCACGTCTTCGAGGCGGGCGGCGACGTGGGCGGGCGTGGGCAGCATGAAGGCGAAGGCGCGGGCGGCGGTCTGCGCCGTCGGGTTCGGGGTGAAGGCGGGCAGGTCCGGGCGGGGGTCGGGTGGGGTCATGGTGCGGGTCTTCCTTCGGGGTGTGGGTGTGGCCCGGCGAAGAGGGAAGCCGGGCCACGGGGCGGAGGTCAGCGGTTCAGGATGCGGGGCGGGTGGGGGTGCGGGCGGGGTGCGGGTCGGGCGTCAGCGCGGGGCCGGTGGGGCTTCCTGGGGGCGCGGCCTGTCACGCGGCCCCCTGGCCCTGCGTTTCCCCTTCGCCGGGTTGCTCGAAGGCGGCGCGGGCTTCCTGAGCGGCGTGGGTGGCCTGCGCGTGACCCTCGAGCGCTTCCAGGACTTCCCGGAACAGCCGGACAGTGTGAAGGGCCAGGGTGGAAGTACGCCCGTCCGGTCCCTGGAAGGTCACGCTACTGCCGGTGGGCAGGAACACGCGGCCCCAGTCTTCGGGGGATGGGCGGGGGGCGGTCACGGTGACCTGCACGCCTTCCGGGACGCGGCGCACCTGGGGAATGCCCCCGTGATCGTCAGTGCAGATGTACAGGGCGGGGTTTCCGTTGCCCTCGAAGATCAGGGCGCACGCGCGCAGGGTGACGGCGAAGGGGAAGAGGGGCCAGGGGGTGCGGACCTTCGGGGGCCGCGGGGCCTTGCGCTTCCGGCCGGTCATGCCCATTCACCTTCGCCGCTCAGTGCGGCTTCCACGTGAGGCCACAGGTGCGCGGGGACGCGGTAACCGGGCGCGCCGTTCACGCGGTTGAAGAATGCCGTGCGCCCACGGTGCCCGGTGAAGATCACGGCCCGCGCGCCGTCCGGCTGGGGAATGGTCAGGGTGTCCGGCGCGGGCCAGATGGTGTGCGCTTCGCCGTCACTGCTGATGAAGTACGGGCGGCGGATGCCGTGCGCGGGGTCTGCCGGGCGGCACGTGGTCAGGGCGGGCAGGGCTTCCAGGTCAAGGGTCACGCGGGCCGGGGCCACGTCTTCGGGCAGGGCAGCCGGGGCGGCGTGGGCGCGGCGCAGGTGGCGCAGGGTGCGGGCGCGGTAGGCGTCCCCGTAATCGGCTGCCATGCCAGCGCCGGTCAGGTCTTCCACCATTGCCAGAAGATCGGCGAAGGGAAGCCCGGCGCGTGTCCAGTGCGCCGCCCACGCGCCCACAATCGGGGCGGTGAGGGCTTCGAGCTGGGATTCTGCGGCGTGCCGGTTCAGGTGCGCCGTGTGGCAGGGGATGCACAGGGCCGCGCCAGTCTTCCCGGCGGCGGTCGGCATGGGCAGCCCGTAGGCGTCCCCGCAGTCTTCGCAGACACCCCACGCAGGGGACGCGGCGCGGGTCATGCGCGCCCGCCTTCGAGCGCCGCGCGGTGCCCGGCTTCGATGGCCTCGAGCTGGGCCAGTTCGCGGGTCAGGACTTCCCGGCGCAACGTGATGTTTCGCAGGGCTTCGAGGCGTTCCGGGGCGGTCAGGGGGGCGGCGGTGCAGTCTGCCGTGAGCTGCGCGGGGGTGCGGGTGTCTTCGAGCGGGTGGGGGTAGGTCATGCGGTCACGTCCTCTTTGGTCAGGCGGCGAAGGGCGAAGGCCAGGGCCAGGAAGCCGGACAGGATCGCCAGGGCGGCGAAGCGGTAAGCGTGCGGGCCAGGGGCGGCGGTCAGGATCAGACAGGCGAAGTACAGGGCGGCGAAGATGCGGGCCACGGCGTCACTTCCTTGTGTGTGGGCGTGCGGTTCCTCGAAGCGGGGCGGGTGGGCGCGGCGTGCCGGTGGGGCCGGGGCGTCTTCCACTTCGCCGGGGATGGATCCATGCGGGCAGGGCTTCGAGGGCGCAGGGGTGAGGGGGGCCGGGCGTGGCCCCCCGGACAGGTCAGGCGGCGCGCACCTGGGGGAACGCTTCGCACAGGAAGGCCCACACGGCGCGGGCGTCCTCTTCGGTCAGCGCTGCGAGGCTGAACACCGGGCGGTCAAGCGCGGCCCCGGCGAAGCCGTAATGCTCACCGCTGGGCACCCCGGCGCGGGCCATGAGGCGGTGAAGGCGGGCGGCGCGGGTCTTTCCGATGGTGGGAGCCTCGAGGGTCTGAGCGGTCACGGTCACGCGGTCGGCACCGTTCAGGATGCTCACGGCGCGGGCCAGCTCGCACGCTTCGCCGTTCACCTGGGCTTCGATTCCGGCGGGCGTGCGGGTCAGGGTGACCGTGTGCGCACGGGTCTGCACTACTGCGCCGTCCATGCGGTCGAGGGTGACCGTTTCCCACGTGCGGGACAGGGTGCGGGGGGCGGTGGTATCGTTCATGCTGCTTCCTTCGGAACTGTGGGGAGTCAGGCGGGGGCGCGTTTTCTTGGTCGGAAGGGCGTCCCTTTCTGCTGAGGTAATAGTAACAGCTACCGTTCACACTGTCAACGGTAGCTGTTTGGAATCGGTAAGTGTTAAGCTGCTGTCATGAACGATGAAATTAGGGCGGCAGTCGAAGCCCGCCTGAGAGATAAGGGAATGAGCCGCGCTGATCTGGCCCGTGCTACCGGCAAGCTGCCACAGGCGATAACCCGCGCCCTGAACGGGGGGAAAGACAGCGGAAGCCCGCCCCCTGTGTGGGCCGCAATCCTTGAGGCCTTAGACCTGCGCCTGACGGTGGAACCGGGCCAGGGGACCGGCGAAGGGGGGAAGTAGGCCGTGCGCCGGACGGTGCGCGGGGATGAGGTGCGCGTGACCTTCGGGGACAGGTTCACCGGCCCGCCTTTGCCGTGGCCTGTGCGGGTGATCGTGCGGGCCGCGCTGCGCGTCCGGGCCTTCCTGCGGGGCAAGCCGTGAGCGGCGCGCCTACCGGGTACAGCGAGAGTACAGACCTGATCGTGTCCTACGGTCCGGCCTTCCCGTGGCAGGTCTTCGCCCTGGCGTGCGCGCTGCTGTTCCTGGCGTTCCTCTTTCGCCGTGTTCCCTGGGCGCGCTGGGCACTGCTGACTCTGGCAGGGCTGTGCTTCATAGGCGCGTGGGCGCTGTGACCCCGCTGCAATGGCGTGCCGCGTTCCTCGGATTGTGTGCCGTGCTGTGCCTCTGCGCGGCGGTCGCTACTGCCCTATACGCCCTGCTGATCTGGACGTCCGGTGAAAATCGAGTGGCTGCCCGCGTGGGGGCGCTGGCGGTGTTGCTTGCCACTCTCGGGCTGGCCGTGGGGGCTGCGGGGCGGCGTTTGAGGGACAGGGGCAGACAGCAGGAATGAAGGCCAGACGGTCCCCGCAGTGATCGGGGCGGGGGCCTGTGTGTAGCACCTGGAAGACCGGCGAAGGGGAAGCGTGGGCTTCATGTGTATGTCACCACAGGTTACCTAACCCGTTGTATCCTGTTTTACCCGGATTCATACGGCTTCATACGGGAGCCTGCGGGAAGGAAGGTGATGACATGCGATTGATTTTTGAATCTCTCGAACTGGCGAAAGCTCTTGACGCCTCGCGGCGTTCTCCCGAAGAGGAAACGCGACGGAAAGCGCTGCTCAGTGAAGCGCGGGCGCTGTCTCAAACGCTCGTCATTCGCCCTGCCCCTCCCGCCCGTCCTCTGATCTCTGCCCACGATTGAGGGGACTATCTGTCAGCGTTTGAACTAACAATCATGCCCCACACGTTCCGTTGTGGGGCATTTGACTGCGGCGTAAAAAGCATAAATGACGCGCTGCGCGGAGAATTACTCACATCCATTCGAGAGGGGCGCAGTCGCGCCTACTACGTGGAAGAGGGCGGTGTTTGCCTGGGATTCATTTCGTTGCGCGCTGAGTCTTTTGAGCTGCGCGACTCCATAGATCGTGAGGAGTTCGTGGTAAGCGGCTTGAAAGTGCCGGGCGTATTGCTTGAACTGATCGGCACCGATGAAAGTGCGAGAGGTAGGGGTGTGGGGCGGTTCCTGTTGCTCTCTGCTTTGGTGCTGGCCCGGCAGGTCGCGGACACTGTGGGGGCGCGCTTTCTGGTGTTGGATAGTCTCCCTGAGGCAGTGGCTTTCTACGCTGCTAAGGGGTTCAGGCGCACGGTGCATCAGCCGGACGCGGCAACCGTGTTCATGGTCCTTGATCTGCTGGAATGAACTGCACGGCGAAGGGGAAGCGTGGGCGCGTGCCTGGGCTTCCCCTTCGCCGTGCCCCTGGCCCGCTCGAGCGGCCCCCGGAACATCTTCCTGACGCCGGGCACATGATCCGGCCCCCACGGTCTAAGCCCGGCTTAGGGCGTCAGGGGGTTTTACTCAGACCTGAGTAAAAGAGGGGCGGGCGGCGTCTGAGTCCACTTCTATATCCAGGTCAACACCGAAGGGACGCACGGCATCCCGCAGGGCGGCGCAGATGGTCATGGCCCGCTCGAAGCCGTAGTGAGCGTCTGGCATGATGACTTCCGCTGTGATGGTGCCGTCCGGGCGAAGCTGAGCGCTCAGGGTCAGCGGGCACCCCGCGCGGGTTTCGGCGCTGGGCAGGGCTTCCCACAGGGCGCGCAGGGCGCTGGGTTCATCTGCCGACGGGTGCGGGTCTGCGAGGTGTTCAAGCACAGCGCGGGCGTTTGGCAGGGCGCGGGCAAGGTGCGCGGCGGTGATCGGCTGGCCCGCCGGGTGCGCCTTCCACACTTCGCCGCGCGTGAGGGCCGTGACGTGCGGCGCGCTGGCCTGCCCGTGACGGTCAGCGCACGCACTCAGGGCTTCCAGGGCAGCGGGGGACAGTTCCTCGAGGTCCGGCGCGGCGCTCAGGTCCAGACCGGCGCGGGTCAGGTGCAGGAAGGCTGACGGGGCGGGGCCGTCGCGCAGGGCTTCGTAGGCACCCCCGAAGATCAGCGCGCCGCACCGGGACAGGTGTTCGAGGTCGGCAAGGTAAAGCAGGGCGCTCAGGTGTTCGAAGGTGGGTGACGGGACGCGCTGGGCAAGGTACAGGGCAGCGGCCCGGCACACGTTCAGGTCTTCGCCCTGCGCCTGGAAGTGGGGCGCGGCGAAGAGGGAAGGCGGGGTGCGCTGTTCGGTCATGGGTTCCCCCTGTCTGCCCTTCGCCGGGCAGGGTGCGGCCCTGAGTCTATTCCTGCCCCACTGTCTTCCGGGATCGTCCGGGGGGATGCGGGTTTACGCTGCTGTCTTTCGGGGTTGTCCGGGGGCCAGGGGAGTAGGCCGGGTTTACCCTGTGGCGTATGACGGGGAAGCGGAAGGGCAAGGCCAGTGACCGGCAGGGGGACGTTACGCAACTGCCGTCCGGGCGGTGGCGGTGGCGGGTCCGGGTGACGTACCCGGACGGGACAACGGCGCGGCCTAGCGGGACGGTGAACACGAAGCGGGAAGGGCATGAAGCGATAGCGCGCGCCCTACAGGAAGCGGGGGAAGGGAAGCGGCCCGTGTCCCGGACTCTGACCGTGGAGCGGATGGTCACGGATTACATGCGCTCGAAGCGGGCCACGTGGGCAGACCGCACGGCCTGGAATAACGAAGCGCTGTACACCCGGCATATAGCGCCCCACCTGGGGCACCTGATCGCGGCGGGCATCCTGCCGGGCCGGTTGCGTGAGTACTTCGAGCTGCTGAGCGTGGCGCGGCCCGGCGAAGAGGGAATGATGCGGCCCCCCCTGGGGTACAGCGGTCAGAGACAGGTTCACGTCCTCTTGCACGGCGCGTATGCCCACGCTATCGCTGACGGCCTGCTGAGGGACAACCCGGCGCAGTACGCGCGGCCCCTGTCCCCCTCGAAGGGCGGCGCCGTGAAAGAGGCGAAGGTGAAGCACTTCGAGCCGGAAGACCTGGCGCGCTTCGTGACCGTGGCCCTGGGGGACCGTTTCGCCCTGCCCCTGGCCTTCCTGGCGTACACCGGCCTACGGATCGGGGAAGCGCTGGCCCTGACGTGGGGGGATGTGCGGCAGGATGACACGGGCGCGCCTTACGTCAGTGTCTCGAAGACCCGCAGTGAGTTTGAGGGGAAGTACTACGCGGGCGGGCCGAAGACTTCGGCCGGCGTGCGGCGCGTGTACCTGTCCGGGGACGCCCTGGGGATCGTGGAAGACATGCGGGCGCGCGTGGCAGTCGAGGCGCGTTCCCTCAAGTACCAGGGCGCGGGTGTGGAAGACACGGCCCCGGTGTTCCCGTCAGTGGACGGGCGGCCCATGCGTCAGGACTCGCTGCGCGCCGTGATGCGCCGGACGTGCGAGGCGGCGGGCGTGGAAGTCCTGTCCCCGCACGCGCTGCGCCACAGTACGGGAACGTTCCTGATCTCGAGGGGGGAAGACCCGGTGAGTGTCGCGGCCATGCTGGGTCACGCGCAGGTGAGTACCACCCTGAACATTTACGCGCACGCCTTGCCCGGCAAGCTGCGCGGTCTGGGGTATGAGCTGTCAGACCTTCGGGGGCGGGGCCAGGGGCGCGCGGCACCTGCACCCCTGGAAGCGCCCACGGTGCCCGGCGGGGGGCCGCTCGAGGGGGAAGGCGGGACCGGCGAAGGGAAGACGCGGGCGGGCGTGTCCCCGGTGCGCCGTGGGGCGGTCAGGAAGGGCGGGCCGCGCCGGAAGGTGTAGGCCAGGGCCAGGGCGTGCGGTCGGCACCGTGGAAAGGTGGGGGGGGTGCGGGGGGGGCGGTCTGATCGTCCCTCTTCGCCGGTTCCTGCGCCGGTCCCCACCCCTGAACGGCCTGAGTCCCCAGAGTGGGGACGCAAAGTCCCAAAAGTGGGGACACGGAGAAACGCTGTCCTGCACGGTGTTTTCTGGAAGTGAGTCCCCACCCCCGTTTTTCGTGGGGACAGGGTTTTTCTTCGTGTCAGACGGCGTGAAACGGCTTGAGTCCCCAATGTCCCCAGATTTTTCGAGGTATAAGAGCTGGAATCTTTCGGGCGTGTTTTTTCTGCGAAGAGGACCGGGCCAGGATGACCCGTCCCCCCTGGCCCGGCGGCGGTCGCTGACGGTGCAGGCCGGGGCCAGGGTGGGAGATCGGCGAAGAGGAAAACGCCGGACGGTCAGCGTCAGCAGGTGCTTACGCTTCGCCTTCCCCTGAGTGGCCCTTATGAATCTGTGGGGACTCTGGGGACTCTGGGGACACGGGGCGAAGAAAGCGCGACTAGCACGGCATTTAACTGTGTCCCCAACTTAAATTATTTCTCTTATGAATTGGGGACTTTGGGGACTCTAGGGAAGGAAGAGGCGTTTTCCTCTTCGCCGGTCACCCCTGAACTTAGACAACTTTTTAGACAGGTATCCCACCATATCCCAGCGTATCCCACTGATTTTAGGGCAGTGGGATACAGTTTTATGCCGTGCTGGACAGTGTTTTTAGGGGTGAATCCCCCGTATCCCAAAAATCCCAGTTTTTTACACCCCCCCCTAGAGTTTTGCAGCGCGCGGCATGTCTCGAGCGCACCCGCCCCCCTGGCCCGGCGGCGGTCACTGACGGTGCAGGCCGGGGCCAGGGTGGGGGTCTTCGAGCGGGACCGGGCACAGTGGGCCAGGGTGACCCCCTGAAACACGGTGGGCCACGTTTGGGCCACGCGGGGCACGGTGGGCCACGTCAGCGGGTGGAAGCAAAACAAGAAACCCCGTCCTAGACGGGGTTTTTCTGGTGGGTCGTGTAGGACTTGAACCTACAACCCGCTGATTAAAAGTCAGCTGCTCTACCGATTGAGCTAACGACCCAACTTGTGTTTGCCTTGCGCGTGCCGTGTGGGCGCGTTCTCAGCGGGGATGAGTATATGTGGGGTGCGTGCGCTTGTCAACAGGTGGCGTCGGGTGGTGGGGAAGGGCGTGCTGCGCGGATGGGAACGACCCCGGAGTGGGAGTTGTCCGGGGTCGTTCTGGTCGGTCAGGGTGGTGGGTGGTTCAGCGTTTCATGCTGGGGGGTACGTTGGGCATGCGGGGTGGTTTCATGCCCTTGGCGCCGGGGCCACTCATGCGCTGGAGCATTTTCATCATGTCTTTCATCTGCTCGTGCATTTTCAGGAGTTTGTTGATGTCCTGCACGGTGTGGCCGCTGCCGGCGGCGATGCGTTTGCGGCGGCGTCCGTCGATCAGTTTGGGGTTGCGGCGTTCCTTGAGGGTCATGGAGCTGATCATGGCGTCGATGCGCTGAATCTGCTTTTCGTCCACGTTGAAACCTTCGGGCAGGGCGCGGCTCATGCCGGGGATGAGTTTGAGCAGGTCGCCCAGCGGGCCCATCTTGCGGATCTGGCGCAGCTGGGTCAGCAGGTCTTCGAGGTCGAAGTCGCCGGGTTTCTTGACTTCCATGGATTTCAGGTCGGCCTGCTGGGCGCGTTCGATCAGGCCGAGCACGTCGCCCATGCCGAGGATGCGTCCGGCGACCCGGTCGGGGTAGAAGGGTTCCAGGCCCGCGATCTTCTCGCTGACGCCCGCGAAGTAGATGGGTTTGCCGGTCACGGTGCGGGCACTCAGGGCCGCGCCGCCGCGCGCGTCGCCGTCCATCTTCGTGATGATCAGGCCGGTGACCTTCACGCGCTGGTCGAAGGTCTGCGCGACATTCAGGGCTTCCTGGCCGGTCATGGCGTCCACGACGAGCAGGCTCTCTGTGGGTTGCATGGCGGCCTGCAGGTCGGCCAGCTGGTCCATGAGGGTCTCGTCGATCTGGAGGCGGCCGGCGGTGTCCACGATCACGAGGTCACGGAAGTCGGTTTTCAGGTGCTCGTCCACGCGGCGTTTCGTCTCGGCAGGGCTCTCGCCGTCCGCAACTTTCAGGACGGGTACGCCCACCTGTTTTGCCAGGACTTCGAGCTGGTCGCGCGCGGCGGGGCGCTGCGTGTCGGCGGCCACCAGCAGGACGCGGCGGCCCTTGCTCTTGTAGTGAGCGGCGAGTTTGCCGGTGCTGGTGGTCTTCCCGGCCCCCTGAAGGCCGACCATGAACCACACGTTCCCCTCGTTTTTCAGTTCGGGTTGCGCGGCCTTGCCGCCCAGCGTCTCGATCAGTTCGTCGTGCACGAGTTTCACGACGGTCTGCCCGGCGTTCAGGCTGCCTTCCACGGACTGCCCCACGGCCTTCTCGGACACGCGGGCCACGAAGTCCTTCGCCACGCCGAAGTTCACGTCGGCTTCCAGCAGCGCCATACGGATCTCGCGCATGGCCGCCTTGACCTGCGCCTCGGTCAGCTGGCGCTCCTTGCCCACCCGGTCGAGGATGTCCTGCAACTTATTCCCAAGGGACTCAAACATGCTGCCACGCTACCACGCGCGTTAAAAGGCGTCTGTGCCGCTCGCACCGCCTGCCGGCCTACCCCGCACGCAGAGGTTCAGTGGGAGGGCCGGGCCGCGCCCAGGCAGCCGCGCGGGGCGGCCTTGCGGGCCGGATCGGGTGGACGCCAGCCTAACGCTCGTTAGGCGGCCCGCGCTATGCTGCGCACATGCAAAAAGTAGTGATAGTAGCGGCCAGCCGCACGCCCACCGGGAAGTTCCTGGGAAGCCTGGAAAGCGTCAGCGCCGTGGAACTAGGCGCCACCACCCTGCGTGAAACCCTGCGCCGCAGCGGCCTGGGCGCAGAACTCATTGAGGAAGTCATCATGGGGCAGGTCGTGCAGGCCGGCTGCGGACAGAACCCCGCCCGGCAGGCCGCCCTGAAAGCCGGACTGACCAGTGAGGTCGGCGCGCTCACCATCAACAAGGTGTGCGGCAGCGGCCTGAAAGCCGTCATCCTAGCCGCCCAGAGCATCCGCGCCGGGGACCAGCACGCTGTCCTCGCCGGGGGTATGGAAAGCATGAGTAACGCGCCGCACCTGCTGCCCGGCGCGCGCAAAGGCTACCGCCTGGGCCACGCGCAGGTGCTCGACGCGAACACCCAGGACGGCCTGTGGTGCTCCATCAACGACGAGGGCATGGGCCTGACCGGCGAACGAGTCGCCGAGAAGTACGCCATCACCCGCGAGGAACAGGACGCCTACGCCACGCAGAGCCACCGCCGCGCCATCGCCGCGCAGCAGGCAGGCCGCTTCACCGACGAGATCGTGCCCGTCACCGTCAGGGACCGCAAGGGTGACACCGTCGTCGACACCGACGAGGGCCCCCGCGCCGACACCAGCGAGGAAACCCTGGGCCGCCTCAAACCCGCCTTCAAGAAGGACGGCAGCGTCACCGCCGGGAACGCCCCCGGCCTGAACGACGGCGCCGCCAGTCTGATGGTCGTCAGCGCCGACTTCGCCCAGGCGCACGGCCTGACCCCCCTCGCCGAAATCATCGACTACGCCACCGGCGGCCTCGCGCCCGAATGGGTCATGATGACGCCCGTCCCCGCCACGCAGAAACTCCTGACCAAGCTCGGCTGGCAGGCCAGTGACGTGGACCTCTGGGAACTCAACGAAGCCTTCAGCGTGCAGAGCCTCGCCGTCAGCCGCGAACTCGGCCTGGACCCCACGCGCGTCAACGTGAACGGCGGCGCCGTCGCGCTCGGCCACCCCATCGGCGCGAGCGGCGCACGCATCCTCGTCACGCTCCTGCATGCCCTGAAACAACAGGGCAAGGAAACCGGCGTCGCCACCCTGTGCATGGGCGGCGGCAACGGCCTCGCCCTGGCCGTCAAGCGGGTAGGCTAAAGGCATGGCAACCCCGACCCTGTGGATTATCGAAAGCACCTACGTCAAAACCGGAGACGAAATCGCCAGGGTCACGCCCGCCCACCGCGAATGGCTTGACCAGCACTACAAGAGCGGCGTGTTCCTCACCAGCGGCCGCAAAGTCGACAACACCGGCGGCGTGATCGTCGCGCAGGCCGACACGTTGCAGGAACTCGTTGACCTGTTCGACCAAGACCCCTTCGTGCAGGCGGGCTGCTCGCGCTACAAGTACACCGCCTTCAACCCCGTCAAACGCGGCAAAGCCGTGCAGATCGAGGGTGTCCCGCTGGTCGAGTGAGTCTGGACGGACTGACGTTTCAGGTCGGTGCCCTTACGGTGACCGTCCATCAGGGCCGGGTGCCCGAAGGGGCGGACTGCTGGGATGCCAACTGGCTGGAGGTCGCCGCCGAGGTTGACCTGCCCGGACAGGCCTGGGTGCGCGCCACGGGATCATTCCTGATGACCAGTGAACTCGCCGGGTTCCTGACAGAGCTGCGGCGCATGAACGAGACGCTGACTGGAACGGCAGACCTTCATCCCCTGGAGCCGAACCTGAGGGTGCGCCTCAAATGCGGTTCAACGGGGGAAATCCTCACAGAGATTGAATTGACTCCAGACCACCTGACTCAGACTCACACCTTCAAGTTGCAACTCGACCAGACCTACCTGCCTGGAATCATCCGGCAGCTGGAAACCATTCTTGAGCGTTTTCCCGTCCGGGGCAGACCGGACTGAACAGGAGTTCCCATGAAATTCGGAGTGATCGGAGCTGGACAGATGGGCGGCGGCATCGCGCAGGTCGCTGCGCAGAGTGGCTTCACCGTGGTTGTGCAGGACATGAAGCAGGAGTTCCTGGACCGTGGCCGCGCCGTGATCGAGAAGTCTGTCGCGAAACTGCACGAGAAAGGTCGTCTGACGGACACGCCGGACGTGATCCTGGGCCGCATGCAGTTCACGACCGACCTGAACGCGTTCGCGGACTGCGATCTAGTCGTGGAGGCCATCGTGGAGAACGAGGGCGTGAAGGCCGACCTGTTCCGCCAGCTGGGGCAGATCGTGAAGCCGGAAGGCATCCTGGCGAGCAACACCAGTTCCATTCCGATCACGGCGCTGGCGAGCGCGTCGGGTCGCCCGGAGCGGTTCATCGGGATGCACTTCATGAACCCGGTGCCGCTCATGCAACTGGTGGAGGTCATTCGCGGATACAGCACCAGCGACGAGACCGCGCAGTTCGTCACGCAGACCGCCGAGCGGATGGGGAAGACCCCGCTCGCCTGCAACGACTTCCCCGGCTTCGTCAGCAACCGCATCCTGATGCCCATGCTGAACGAGGCCATCCAGTGCGTCATGGAAGGCGTCGCGGAACCGGGGGCCATTGACGGGATCATGAAACTCGGCATGAACCACCCCATGGGCCCGCTGACGCTGGCGGACTTCATCGGGCTGGACACCTGCCTCGCCATCATGGAAGTGCTGCACGAAGGGCTGGGCGATGACAAGTACCGCCCCAGCCCCCTGCTGCGCAAGATGGTGCAGGCCGGCCTGCTGGGCCGCAAGAGCGGACAGGGCTTCTACACGTACTGACGACGCACTGAACGGAGCCTCAGGCAAGTAAGCGATGAAGGCCACACGCGCGGTCGGGATGTTAGCTTAATCAGGTCCTCAACCCTGATCGCGCCTTGACCCGGCGTCGCCCTGTCGTTCTCAGTACCACTGCACGCATGACCCCCTGGAGTCCGCATGTTCAAACGCAACTGGTTGACCGTCACCGCCGCCGCCCTGTCCCTCACCGCCATCACCCTCCCCAGCACCGCCAGCGCCGCTGACGTCACCCTCGGCCTGAACAGCAGCCTGGGCCTGGGCTGCCAGGTGGCTGGCGTCCGCGCCGGCGTCCGCTCGGACCGCATCAGTGTGTACGGGCAGGGTTCTTTCTGCACCAGCAACCTTGAAGGGCAGTCCGGCACGCCGTCCTTCGGGCTGGGTGTCTCGGTTGACCTGTTCCGAACCGGGAACTTCACGACCTACGCGCTGGCTGGTGTGGACACTGTGCGGAACAATGTCGCGTTGCAGGCCGGATTGGGTGCCCGTTACGGCCTAGCCCTGGTTCCAGTCGAAGCGTATTTCGAAGCGGGTATTCAGCGGATCAACACTTCACTGCAGGCGATCACTGGACCCCGCCTGGCCCTGGGTGTGAACTACCGCGTGAATATCGAGAACCTACAGGGAAGCATTCCTATTCCGATTGCCACGAACGACGGAACTCCCGCGAACCAGTATGCGGGTTCAGCACCTGTCGAATGCAAGCTGACTCCGGAGGCCGATATCGCTGGCGCCCGCGCTGCGGCGAGTTCCGCTGCCGACGAGGCCATCTCTGCCGGCCTGGGAGGCGTGTCAGCCGTGTATTCGAATGTCTCGTACTCGGTCAAGACTGGCGGCGTCAGCATCAATGGCAACAGCGCGAGGGTGGGCGGCACCGTCACGCTCTCGGGCACTCAGAACAGTACGGGAGAGCGGGTCAGCGGAACGTACGGCGGCTCGATCAGTCTCGTGAGGGACGGCTGCGGCTGGACCGCGACCGGGTACACCCGCAGCGGGTAAGACAGATTTCAGATTCTGCGTTCAATCTACTGGGTCTTTCCTGTAGAGACACCGGGCGGAACGAGAAGAAACTGCACGTCACTTCAGCGCCAGATAACTTGTGCTTCACGCTGTCCAGGACGCAGCGAACCTGATCTGGTCACAATGGCGGACCGTGCCGGAGAGGACCGTGCTCGCCGCGGTACGGTCAGAACTGCCGGGCAACCTCTGATACGGACTCGGGTTGAAAGGTTTGCAAAAACTTTCAACCCGAGCGGAGTGAGCAGGAGAGAAACGGGTTCCGGGCGTGGAGTTAGTAACTCGGTGGCCTTTCAGATTGAGGGCGAAACAGACGTCAGGCCGTATGAATTCATGCTGGCCTGCCACATTCGTGTCGCGCACCGGACATTCACTTTTCGCGGGTCAGTCATTCTGCTGAACTCGACAGCGAAAAGGTGAAGTGTTCCGGTGCTGAGTACGCCAGTCTGTGAAGGCAGATCAGATGCCTGGGCTGCGTTGTGGTGTTCAGCGCCCCCGCTGGTGGTATTCGGGGTTGGGTGTGAAGCCCAGGGCGCTGCTGATGCGGTTGGTCATGTTGAACATGCCGGTGACCTGGGTGGCTTCGAGGATTTCGTGGTCGTTCAGGCCTGCGTCCCGCAGGGGGGTGAGGTCGCGTTCGGTCATGTCGGTGGGTGTGCGGGTGAGTTTCTCGGCGTAGGCGCACAGGGCGGCCTGCCGTGGGGTGAGGGTGGCGTGCCGCCAGTTGACGGCGACCGTGTCGGCCCAGGCGGGGTCGCCGCTGTACTCGCGCAGGGCCGCGCCGTGTGAGACGGCGCAGTACACGCAGCGGTTGATGGTGCTGACGATCACGGCGATCAGTTCGCGCTCCGTGTGGGTCAGGTGCCCGTCGCGGTTGACGAGGGTGTTGAAGTCGTTCCACCACGCCAGGAAGTGCTCGCCGTTCAGGGCCTGCGCGCGGAATACGTTTGGTGTGAAGCCCAGGTTCGCTTCGGCTTTCGCCCAGAGTTTCTGTACGCCCTCGTGCGCGGAGTGCTCGTCCGGCACGGCCAGCCAGGAGATTCGGTTCATGGTCCGCACAGACTAGGGCACGGGCGTGCGGGGTGCGTGGCATCATCGGCGGGTGCCCGTTTCCTGTGCTGAGTTGATCAGCGTTCCTATGTACGCCAACGTGTTCCTGCTGACCACCTCGCAGGGGCGGTTGGTGGTCGATACCGGCACGGTGGTGCACGCGCCGCGTTTCCTGCGGCTGCTGCGGTCGTTCCGGCCGGACTCGTTGCTGGTCACGCACGCGCACCCGGATCATGCGGGCAGCGCGTTCCTGGCGGCGCGGGTGGGCCTGAGCGTGCTGGCGCACCCCCTGGAGCACCCGGCTCTGCTGGGGCAGGTGCATGACCTGCCGTACCCGGCGGGCCGTCCGGGCGTGGGGCGGCTGGTGTCGCGCGCGCACCCGAAAGTCCCGGCGTCGGCCTTGCGGGCTGCGCTGCCGGGTCAGGACGTGCTGGGCTGGGAGGTCGTTCACCTGCCGGGCCACACGGCCGGGCAGATCGGCCTGCGGCGCGGGGGCGTGTTGATCGCCGCGGATGCTGTGGTGGGCAGCGCGGACGGCGCGCACCTGCCCCGAGCGGCGTACAATCACGACCACGCGCAGGCGCTGGCCACCCTGAAGACCGTGGCGGGCATGGACCTCCGCGAGATCTGGCCGGGTCACGGGGGCGTCCTGACCGCCGAGCAGGTCCAGACCCGCGCGGGAAGAGTTGACCGTTGAAAGTCGATAGTTGACGGAAGGGAATGCGCCCTCTCCATCAACCATCGACTTTTGACCTTCTACGGGTTTACTTCTTGGGTTCGTCGGCGACCTGTCCGGTGACGCCCGGGGCGACCCAGGCCATGTTGTTCAGGTCGCCGATGCTGGCGACTTTCCCGGCGGGGACGCGCAGGATGCCGTTGCGGTCCTTGAGGGGGCCGGTGAAGGGGTCGAACTTGCCGCCTTTTTCCATGTCGGCTTTCAGGGTCATGACGCGGTCGTACACGCTGACTTTCTTGCCGGCCACGGTGACGCTCTTGGCTTTCAGGGCGGGCACCCATTTGGGGTTGATGGCCATGCCGTCCTGCGCGCCGAGTTCCACGCTGCCGCCGCGCAGCAGGTTCCAGTAGTCGACTTTCTGGAGGTTCTTGGTGGTGTACGTGCCGGTGTGGACCTTGGTCAGGAAGTCGATGTAGATCTTCTCCCAGTGGACCAGCTGGCCGCTGACGACGTAGTCGGGCGCGAACTTGTACATGGGGGTGTAGTGCGCGAACACCGGGATCTTGCGCGCCCCGGCGGTCTGCACGACGGTGGCGGTGTCCTCGGTGAAGGCCAGCGCGCCGGCACCCTCGCTGATCAGGCTTTCGGCGGCTTCGCGGGCCTTGTTCGGGTCGAACCACGCGTTGATCCACTTGACGCTGACGGTCGCCTTGGGGTTCACGGCGCGCGCGCCCATGGCGAAGGCGCTGATGTGCCGCTTGAGTTCCGGGACGGGGAACGCCGCGACGTAGCCGAGCTTGTCGGTTTTGCTGACGGCGGCGGCCATCATGCCGTTGAGGTAGTACAGCTGGTAGAAATCTGCCATGTACGTCGCCATGTTCGGCGCGCGTTTGAAGCCGCTGGCGTGCGCGAAGATCACGTTCGGGTACTTCTTGGCGGCTTCCAGGGTCTGGTCCATGAAGCCGAAGGACGTGGTGAAGATCACCTTGCAGTTGTCTTTCACGAGGCGGTCGATGACGGGCGTGGCCTGCCCTTCTGGCACGCTTTCCACGTACTTGGTTTCCAGCCACGGCAGGGCCTTCTCGCTGAGTTTGCGGGCCTGATCGTGCGCGTAGCTCCAGCCGATGTCGCCGACCGGGCCGACGTAGATGAAGCAGGCTTTCAGTTTGTCGGTCTGCTGGGCCTGCGCGGCGGGACTGACGGCCGTGCCGAGCAGGGCCAGGGTGACGGGCAGAGCAGCAAGAATCGTTTTCTTCATGGGAGGACCTCCGGGCGGGCAGGGCAGACGCGCCGCCGCTGGTGTTCATTGTGCCTTCATTCTGTCTTTAAGAAAAGGGACAGGCTGACCAGAATTCTAGATTCCACACCCGGTACCGCCCGGACACGCTGCAATCTGTCGGGCAAACAGCCTTCACCATGATCCCGGCGCGGTGACAGCGGCCCGCGCGCCCAGCCGGATCACGCTGCCACTGTACCTCCGCCACCGTACCCACGCTGCTGTAGCCCCGCCGCTGCAACCCTGTCACTGTGACCCCGGACGCGGCCTTTGAACCGATTACGCCCAGAATGCGTATACCTGAACAGGAGGGCCACCATGACCGACCCACGCACCCCCGAGGACCAGACCCCCACCCCCCAGGCGACCGAAACCCCCATCGCCGAGACTCAGACCTCGGACAGCCAGCGCCGCATCCTGACGCCCGGCAGTGACCTGAACCCCCGCCGTGAATTCCTGCGCAGCGCCGCGATGTTCACCGGCACGGTCGCCGCGCTGGGAGGCGGCCTGGAAGTCCTGACCCGCCGCCCCGGCCTGAGCAGCGCCGAGGCCCAGGCGGCCGATCCCTTCAGCCGCGCCGACCGTCCCCTCGGGCCGTACGACACCAAGGAGAAGGTCACGCCGTACCAGCAGGCCACCACGTACAACAACTTCTACGAGTTCGGCACCGACAAGAGCGACCCGGCCCGCCTCGCCGGGAGCCTCAAGCCGCGCCCCTGGACGGTCCGCATCGACGGCGAGGTCCGCAAACCGCAGACCATCGACATCGACACCCTGCAGTCCTGGTTCCCACTGGAAGACCGCATCTACCGCATGCGCTGCGTGGAAGGCTGGAGCATGGTCATGCCGTGGCTGGGCTTCCCGCTGGCCGCCCTGATCCGCCGTCTGGAACCTACCAGCAAGGCCAAATACGTGCAGTTCACGGCGCTGCTGGACACCAAACAGTTCCCGGGCCAGAAACAGCAGGTGCTGAAATGGCCGTACGTGGAGGGTCTGCGCCTCGACGAGGCCCTGAACCCCCTGTCGTTCATGGCCGTCGGTCTGCACGGCCGCACCCTGCCCGGCCAGAACGGCGCGCCCCTGCGCCTCGTCGTGCCCTGGAAGTACGGGTTCAAGAACATCAAGAGCATCGTGCGGATCACCCTGACCGACAAGCAACCCCTGACCACCTGGATGCAGGCCGCGCCGCAGGAGTATGGCTTCTACGCGAACGTGAACCCGGCCGTGTCGCACCCCCGCTGGAGTCAGGCGACCGAGCGGCGCATCGGTGAACTGGGCCGCCGCAAGACCCTGCCGTTCAACGGGTACGCCGACGAGGTCGCCGCGCTGTACAAGGGCATGGACCTGCGGAAGAACTTCTGACCGTGACCCGCCCCGCACCCACCCCGGCGCCCGCCCGCCGCCCCCCGGCCCGCCTGGGCTGGCTGGTCCCGGCCGTCACGGTCGGCGGCCTGCTCCCGGTCGCCGTGCTCGTCTACGACGCCCTGAGTGGCGCGCTGGGAGCCAACCCCATCCAGCGCGCCACCCTGCAGACCGGCCTGCTGACACTGGCGCTGCTGGTGCTGTCACTGGCCTGCACGCCCCTGCGCCTCCTGACCGGCTGGACGTGGCCCGCCCGCATCCGCAAGACGCTGGGCCTGCTGGGGTTCGGGTACGCGGCCCTGCACTTCCTGATCTACCTGTTCGACCACGGCTTCGACCTGACCCTGATGACCGAAGACGTCCTGAAACGCCCCTTCGTCACGGCCGGGTTCACGGCCCTGCTGCTGCTGGTGCCGCTGGCCCTGACCAGCACGCCGCGCGCCGTGAAACGCCTGGGCTTCCAACGGTGGACGCGCCTGCACCAGCTGGCGTACGTGGCCGTCAGCCTGGGCGCGCTGCACTACTACTGGGGCGTGAAGAAGGACCACACGCCGCCCCTGATCTACGCCGCCGTGATCGCCGCGCTGTTCCTGATCCGCTTCCTGAAACGCCGCCCCGCCCGCAGCGCCCGGGCCGGAAGCCGCGCCGCGAAGTCCTGACGCCAGCCGCCTCACCCGCCACCCCCGGCACAGCCCCCAGCCTTCTGGCCGGGGGTTTGTTCATGCCGGGCATTGAACCTCCGGCGCGGCCCCTGCGTACCCAGGGTGACGCCCCATGCCCACCGGAGGTCCCCCATGAACCGACTGCCTGCCCTGACCACCCTGACGAGGCTGGCGACCCTGACGGCCGCCAGCCTGCTGACCCTCGCCACACCCGCGCGGGCTGTAACCGCCGGGCAGACCCCGCCCGAGCTGACCGGCGGCCCCTGGCTGAACGCCCCCGCGCCCCTGACACTGGCGGGCCTGAAAGGCAGGGTGGTGCTCGTGAACTTCTGGGTGTACTCGTGCGTCAACTGTCATAACAGCCTGCCCACCCTGAAAGGCTGGTACGGGCAGTACCGCGCGCAGGGCCTGGAGATCATCGGCGTGCACACCCCGGAATTCGAGTCGGACAAACCCACCGCCAGCGTGCAGGCCGCCCTGAAAGAGGACGGCGTGACCTGGCCGGTCGTGCAGGACAACGCCCGCACCAACTGGCGCGCCTGGGGCGTCCGGGCGTGGCCGACGTTCCTGCTGATCGACCGGCAGGGCCAGGTGCGGTATTCGCACCGGGGCGAGATCAGCGCCCGCTTCCCGCAGGCCATTCCGGTTCTGGACGCGCAGATCCGGGCGCTGCTGGCCGGGAAGTGATTCCGGCGCTGCTACTGGCGGCCGCCCTGAATACGGCTCTTTCCGCCGCTCCGGCCCTGATGGTCAGCGTGCGCCCGCCGCCCGGCGTGGGCTTCAACGCCCGCAGCCCATCGCTGATCACCGTTCAGGCCGGAACGTACCGGCAGCAGTTCCCGCTGACCGGCGTGCCTGACCCCACGTACCCGGACGCCTTCCGCGCCGTGCGGCCCCTGAGCGTGCGCCTGCCCGCCCACGTGCGCGGCTCCGTGACCCTGCACGCCCGCCTGTTCCTGTGCGACCGCGTGAACGGCCTGTGCAGCGTGCACGAACAGACCCGCCGCGTGACCCTGAAAGCTGGACTGACTGTGCCCGTGGCCGTGCAGGTGACAGGGGAGAGGTGACAGTCTGCACAGCAAAGAGGCCCGGCGTCTTCACGCGCACCGGGCCTCTCCCATTTCCCACTGCCTACTGCCTACAGCCCACTCACCGCTCGCCGCGCACGTACGCGCGGCCCAGCGCGGCGGGGGCGTTCCCGGCCTGCCCGCGCATGCCGGCCAGGGCCAGCACGACCAGCACCAGCACGAACGGCATGGCGCTGAAGACCTCGGTGGGAATGGGGCTGTTGCCCTGAAGGCGGAACTGCAGGTAGTACAGGAACCCGAAGAACAGCGCCCCGGCAATGGCGCGCAGGGGCCGCCAGCCGACGAAGATGACGAGCGCCACGGCGATCCAGCCGAGGCCGCCGGTCATGTTGTCCGCCCACGAGGACCGGTACGACAGGGACAGGAACGCCCCGGCCAGTCCGGCGAGGGCGCCGCCGCCCATGACGGCCAGCACACGGATCAGGCCGACGTTCACGCCCAGCACGTCCGCCGCCGCCGGATTCTCACCCACCGAGCGCAGCGTCAGGCCCGAGCGGGTGGCGCCCAGCCAGAAGGCCATCGCGCCGGCCAGCAGCAGGGCCGCGACCGTGAACGGACTGATCGTGAAGCCTCCCAGGGACAGGTCGGCGACCTTGTTGAACAGGGGCAGGCCCTCGAAGCGCTTGCCCAGCAGACCGGCGGTGCCCGTGCCGATCAGGGCGAGCGCCAGCCCACTCACGAACTGGTTGGCGCGCAGCGTGATGGTCGCCACGGCGTGCAGCAGGGCCAGGGCCGCGCCGGCCAGCATGGACGCGCCCACCGCCAGCCACAGGTTCGCGTCCGGGCTGCTGGCGGCGACCGCGAAGGCGGCCAGGGCGCCCACGGCCATCAGGCCCTCGACGCCCAGGTTCACGACCCCGGCGCGTTCGTTCAGGATGGCGCCCAGGCAGGCGAGCAGCAGCGGCGTTCCGACCGCCAGGGCGCGCACGAGCGCCTCGATCACAACGTTATCCATGAGAAACCTCGGGGTGAGCGGTGCGCGGGAAGCGGGCCGCAGTGAGGGAGACGTGGCTCGTCACGCGCGGCCCCACTGCACGCGGTGGCGGACGAAGATCTCGCTGGCGATCAGGCACAGCAGGATCACGCCGCTGAAGATGTCCACCACGCGGAACGGGAGGTTCAGGTCGATCTTCAGGATGTCGCCGCCCGCCAGGATGATGCCCATGACGGGCGCAGTGATCAGGCACAGCGCCGGGTTCCCGCGCGCCAGCCACGCGACGATCACGGCCGTGAACCCGTACCCGAGGCTGATCTGCCCCGCCTCCAGCAGGCGGTGGTGAATCCCGGCGACCTCTCCCGCACCGGCCAGTCCGGCCGCGCCCCCGGTGATCAGCGCGACCAGCAGGGCCACACGGCCGCTGCTGAGGCCCGCGTACCGCGCCGCGCCCGGGTTCTCGCCCACCACGCGCAGCGCATACCCGAACGTGGAGCGCGACAGCACCCACTGCAGGCCCAGCGCGACGGCCACGCCCAGCAGCAGCGTGGGCCAGTGCACCTGCGACCCGCCCAGCGTGGGCAGGTTTGCGGCGTCCGGGAAGGTGTCGGTGTAGATGTACCCGCGCACGTCCTTGCCTTTCCACGGCCCGGCGATCAGGTACGTGACCAGCGCCACCGCGATGTAGTTCAGCATCAGCGTGGACAGGATCTCGTTCACGTTCACGCGCCGCAGGGCCGCCGCGATCAGCGCCCACAGGCCCCCGCCGACGAAGCCCGCGACGAACACGGCCGGCAGCAGCAGAGGCCCCGGCAGCGGCACGAACAGCGCCGTCCCGGCCGCGAACACCGCGCCCAGCAACAGTTGCCCCTCGGCGCCGATGTTGAAGAACTGCGCGCGGAACGCCAGGGCCAGCCCCGCCCCGATCAGCAGCAGCGGAATGGTGCGCCGCCCCACCTCGCCCAGGCCGGTGGAGTCGCCCAGCGTGCCGCGCAGCATGGTGCCGTACACCTCGGCCGGGGACTGCCCGGCCAGCTTGAAGACCAGCGCGCAGATCAGCAGCGCTGCGACCAGCGACGCCAGCGTGACCAGCGCCGAGCGGGCCGCCGAGGGGGCGTTCAGGGGCACGAACCTCATGCCACCACTCCCTGATCCGCGCCGGGAAGGCTGTGCGGGTGCGCGCCGCCCATCAGCAGGCCCAGCGACTCACGCGTCACCCCGGACACCGGGAACGGCCCCAGCAGCGAGCCGCCCACCATGACCGCCACGCGGTCCGACAGGCTCAGCAGTTCATCCAGGTCCTCGCTGACCAGCAGCACGCCCGCGCCCTGCGCCGTGCGTTCCAGCAGCACCCGGTGCACCTGATCGGTCGCGCCGATATCCAGCCCGTACGTGGGGTGCACCGCCAGGATCAGTTTCGGCTGCCCGGCCAGTTCGCGCGCCAGGATCAGCTTCTGGATGTTCCCGCCCGACAGCAGCCGCGTGGGCGTGTGAATGCCCGGCGTGGCGACCGCGTAGGCTTCCACCTCGCGCCGGGCGCGGTCGTCGGTGGCGCCCAGGTCCCGCGCCAGCCCGCGCGCCAGCGGCGGCCGCGCGAAATCCCGCAGCGCGAGGTTCTCCGCGACCGTCATGCTGGGCACCGTGCCGCTGTGAATGCGGTCCTCCGGGATGTGCGCCACGCCCGCCCGGAAGCGCCCGGCGGCGTCCCCGGTCAGCGGCTGACCGTCCAGCGTGACCGCGCCCGTCGCCTCGTGCAGGCCCGCTAGGACCTCGACCAGTTCACTCTGCCCGTTCCCGGCGATCCCGGCCACGCCGAGTACCTCGCCCCGCCGCAGCTCGAAGCTCACGCCGCGCAGGGCCGGCAGACCGCGCGATCCCTGCGCGCTCAGGTCGCTTACGCTCAGCAGGGTGCCCGCCTCCGCACCGGGGCCGCCCGCGCGTTTGCGGGTGAAGTCCACGCTGCGGCCCATCATCAGCTCCGCGAGGCTCTCACGGGTCGCGCCCTGCGTGGGTACGCCACCCACAACCTTCCCGCGCCGCAGCACCGTCACGCGGTCCGCGACGGCCAGCACCTCGTCCAGCTTGTGCGAGATGAAGATCAGGCTGCGCCCATCCGCCTTCAACTCGCGCATCACGCGGAACAGCCCGTCGGCCTCCTGCGGGGTCAGCACGCTCGTCGGCTCATCCAGAATCAGGACCCGCGCGCCGCCCAGCAGGGCCCGCACGATCTCCACGCGCTGCTTCTCGCCCGGCGACAGGTCCGACACGCGCGCCTCCGGGTCCACCTCCAGCCCGTACCGCGCCGAGAGTTCCCGCACCCGGCCCGCCACGCGCCGCGCCGGGAACAACCCACCCGCGCCGCCCAGCGCCAGATTCTCGGCCACTGAATGCCGCGAGACCAGCAGCGGATGCTGCGGCACCAGCCCGATCCCGAGCCGCAGCGCCTGCGCCGGACTGCCGATCCGCACCGCCCGCCCGTCCAGCTCCACCGCGCCCTCGTCCGGCTGGTACAGACCGTACAGGATCGAGATCAGCGTACTTTTCCCCGCGCCGTTCTCGCCCAGCAGGGCCAGCACCTCGCCCGCGTGGACGGTCAGGTCCACCGCGTCGTTGGCAACCACGCCAGGAAACCGTTTGGTGATGCTGCGCAGCCGCAGCGCAGGCGGCGCACCCGCCGCAGCGGAGGGCGAACCGGAAAGATCAGAAGAATGTGTCACGCAGAAAAGTCCTTTGGAGTCGCGGCTGACCGCGCCTGCCCTGAAATGTATCCGCACAGACTAGGACAAAAGGCCGCCCCCACCCCCGCCCCTGCCCAGCCAGCAGGCCGCCGGAACCCTCAGCGCAGGGTCTTCAGGGGAACGTTCAGTAGAAGTCGCCGCCGCTGGGGAAGGTCACGACTTCCGCGATGCCGTGGCGGTTCAGGCGGGCGATGAACCCGGCGTCCTCGCGGTACGCCATGCCGCTGTCCATCGCCACGCACAGCCGCCCCGCGTACGGGATGGGCGCGCCGGCTCCCAGGGTCGGGCCGTGCAGGTGCTCGTCCAGCAGCACGTACACCGGCGTGTGCCCGTGCGCGATGCGCTGCCCGCCGAAGGTGCTCAGCATCTGCCGGGCCTTCTCGTCCCCGGCGCCCAGAACGAACGCGAACCGGTCCGTGAAGGCGTTCAGGAACGCGCCCCAGTCGTCCGGGTTGGGGTTAGTCATCAGTTCCAGCACGGCGGCGTTCACGCCCTCGACGCTGCTACCCAGCTTCAGGTACATCAGGCTGTCGGCGTGCACCAGCAGCCAGTCGTGCGAGGCCGCCATGACGGGCCGTTCGGACAGCCACGCCAGGTCGCTGGGTTCCAGCA
Organism: Deinococcus aquaticus; assembly: GCF_028622095.1. Lineage (NCBI taxonomy): Bacteria > Thermotogati > Deinococcota > Deinococci > Deinococcales > Deinococcaceae > Deinococcus > Deinococcus aquaticus. Next base: position 2,280,373 of record NZ_CP115165.1, read on the forward strand.
GGTCCGCGTCCCGCATCTGACCGCCGTTCTCCAGCCAGTACTCCCGGTACCCGTAGCGGTCCTGCGGGTCGCTGTGCCGGAATACCAGCGCCGCCAGGAACATCACCTCGTGGTTGCCCAGCAGCGCCGTCACCTGCCCGCCCACCTCCTGCGCCTGCACTTCCAGGCTGCGGACCAGCCGGATCACGCCCACGCCGTTCGGGCCGCGGTCCACGTAATCACCCAGGAACACCACGTGCGCGTCCCCGGCCGTCCAGCTGCCGTCGAAGTCGATCAGGCCGGCGCGCAGCAGAATGGCACGAAGCTTGTCGTACGCGCCGTGAATATCCCCGATCACCCACAGCGGCCTCACGCGCGCGGCCCCCACAGGTGGCAGGAGGCGGAGCAGGGCAGGTGGACTCCGGCCGGAGAGGGAAGACGCTGTTCAGGAAGGCCGCAGTTCACGCCCTGAAGTGTAGCGTCCCCGTAGCGACCTGCACGGGGGCTCTGCTGCGCTCCCTGACTCCCCGTCACCTGTCGTCGTCGGTGCCCGCGCCGTCCCCTTCCGGCAGGGTGCGCCATTTGGTCATGCGTTCCGTGATGTCGTCCTGAATGCGCCGCACGTTGCTTTCCAGCCCGGCGCGCGTGGAATCCAGCTGGTGGCGCAGCCGCATGATCTCCTCGACCCCGGCGAGGTTCACGCCGAGTTCCTGCGTCAGGCGGCGGATCTCGCGCAGGTGCTCGATGTCCCGCTCGCTGTACAGCCGGGTCTTGCCGCTGCTGCGCCCGGGGCGGATCAACTGTTTACGCTCGTACAGGCGCAGCGTCTGGGGGTGCATGTCCACCAGTTCCGCCGCGATGCTGATCACGTACACCGGCCGGTCCCGCGCGTCCACCTTGCCGTCCGCGCCCGGCAGTTCACGCGGCTGCGCCTGCGCCCGCAACTCGTCCTCGATCCGCTCGATCTCCGCCTCGAACTCACCCTGAATGTCGTCCAGTTCATGCTGAAGCCGCATGACCTCCTCGACCCCGGCAAGGTTCACGCCGAGTTCCTGCGTCAGGCGGCGGATCTCGCGCAGGTGCTCGATGTCCCGTTCGCTGTACAGGCGGGTCTTGCCGCTGCTGCGACCGGGGCGGATCAGACCCTTGCGTTCGTACAGCCGCAGCGTCTGGGGGTGCATATCCACCAGTTCCGCCGCCACGGAAATGACGTACACGGGCCGATGTCTGGAGTCAGAGGGCATAACTTCCGTTGAGTATACCCGCGTCACTGTTTCTGCAACCGGGAGGCAGCAGCCAGTGCAGGGGCAACTCACGTCGGGTCAGGGCGGAGTTGCTGCAGAAGGCCGTCACGGTACAGATCATCCCAGCCTGCACGTTTGCGGTTTTTGTTGATCGCACCCACTGACCCCTCCTGACGCATCAGATTCAAGGCCCACCGTCTGAGCACCGCCAGGTTCTCGGCACCGTGATCCGCGACTGTCACGTTGGCATCTTCCGCAAAGGCAACATCCAGCACCCAATGCAACGAGTTCTCCACCTGCCAGTGCGTCCTGACCGCGTGTAACGCGGTCAGCGGGTCCGGTGCAAACGAGCACAGGAACAACCTCCGCTGCGACACCCGTTTGCCCTTCACGAGCCTGGAACTTTCAATCAGCGCGACACTCTGCAAGCCCGGCCACTCGTGATCATCCAGATCCGGGCTTGCAGGCAACACCCAGCAGGTCCGCCGCTCATCCCGCCGACGATCATCCCAGGTGCTGACTCCCAGGAGTGCCGTGTCCGCAAACAGACGACGCGAAGCGTCGTCGAACATCTCCTGGACATCCTCAAACAACGTGTCCTGATTGCCCTTCAGAGCCAGAACGTACTGCGCTTGGAGCGCAACCAACTTCCTCGCCACCGTCCGCTGGGTGCCCATCGCGTCGATCGTCACGATGCACCCGGCCACGTCCAGATACGCCAGCGTGTCGAGCACACTGGGCAAGGTGGAGAGTTCGTTCTGCTTGCCCTTGACGGCCTGAGCACTCAGACAGAGGCCCTGCCGTGCAGCCCACACGTTCACCATGTGAATGCCCTGAACTTCGTGGGCCGAGGTGCCACGGAGCCGCTTGCCGTCAATGCTGATGATGTCCCCTTCAAGCTTGCCGCCAACCGCCTGCTTGACCCAGTCCAGCGCGCTGGACTGGAAGGCGGTGGGGTCCAGCTTCGAGAGGACCCGTCGGAAGGTTTCATGATCGGGGACACGCCTGAAATCGAGAAAGCGTAGGAACCATTCCCGTTTGGACTGCACGAACGTCTGAATCTCCGGGAAGGTGTCGGCGCCACTCATGACAGCGCAGAGAGCCATGACGACGATGTTCACGAGGCTGTGGTTCAGCCCACGGTGGTGTCGCTGATCCGGCAGATCAGCGAAGATCGCGGCGGCCAGTTTTAGTTGCTCGTCGGACATGCCGTCAGACTCTCATCTCTCGACGTGAGTTGCCCCTGGCAGCCAGTGGCGTGTGGGCAGCGGGGAGCGGATCGGGGGCGGCCCACATCCCACTGCCCTCCGATCCTGGACGCCCGGCGCGTGTCAGCCCGTATCATCCCCGGTATGACCCATCAGACTCCGGACCTGAGTGCCGCCCTGAACCGTGAGCAGGCGAACGAGGAACTGTTCGCGCTGCTGCGCCTCCCCTCGGTCAGCGCCGACCCGACCCGTAAAGGCGACATGGCCGCCACCGCCGAATTTCTGCGCGCCAAACTGAGTGGCCTGGGTTTCACGGCCCGCATCGACCCGACCGCCGGGCACCCCGTCGTGTACGCCGAGCGCCTGAACGCCCCCGGTAAACCCACCGTGCTGATCTACGGGCACTACGACGTGCAGCCCGAGGCACCCCTGGAAGAGTGGGTCACGCCGCCCTTCGAGCCCACCATCCGCGACGGGCGCATCTACGCGCGCGGCAGCACCGACGACAAGGGGCAGGCCTACGCTCATGTGAAGGGTGTGGAACTGCTGCTCGCGCAGGGCGAACTGCCCGTGAACGTGAAATTCCTGCTGGAAGGCGAGGAGGAGATCGGCAGTCCGAACCTCGAACCGTACCTGCGTGATCACGCCGATGAACTGAAAGCCGACGTGATCGTCATCAGCGACGGTAGCCGCTTCGCGCCCGAGATTCCCACCATCACGTACGGCGTGCGCGGCCTCAGCTACGTCGAAATTCACGTGCAGGGTGCCAACCGCGACCTGCACAGCGGCAGCTACGGCGGCGCCGCACCCAACCCGATCAATGCCCTCGCGGAGATCATCACGCGCCTCAAGGACGACCAGGGCCGCGTGACCATTCCCGGCTTCTACGACGGCATCGACGAACTGACCCCCGAGGAACGCCAGATGTGGGCCGACCTGCCCCACAGCGACGACGAATTCGCCGCCAGTATCGGCGTGCCCGCCCTGCCCGGCGAGGCCGGGTACAGCACCCTGGAACGCCTGTGGGGCCGCCCCACCCTCGACGTGAACGGCATCTGGGGCGGCTACCAGGGCGAAGGCAGCAAGACCGTCATCGCTGCCAGGGCCGGAGCCAAGGTCAGCATGCGCCTCGTCCCCGGACAGGACCCCGACCGCATCACGCAGCTCATCACCGACTACGTGCCCACCATCGCCCCCGCAGGCATCACCGCCACCGTCCACCCGCACCACGGCGGCCGTCCCTTCAAGTTCGACCTGAACAGCCCCTACAACCTCGCCGCCAATCGCGCCCTCAAGCGCGTCTTCGGCCGTGAAGCCGTGTTCGCCCGCACCGGCGGGAGCATCCCCATCGTCGCCGCATTCAACGACCTGCTGCACGCCCCGGTCCTGTTCGTGGACCTCGGCCTGAACGAGGACGCCCCCCACAGCCCCAACGAGAGCTTCGCCGTCAGCGACTACCACAACGGCATCCTGACGAGCGCCTACCTGTTGCAGGAACTCGGCGCGCCCAACACCGCCGAATGAAACTCGGCTTTCTCGCCTCGCACGGCGGCAGCGCCGCGCGGCACCTCGTCGAGGCCTGCCGCGCAGGCGACCTGAACGCCACGCCGGTCGCCCTGGTCAGCAACAACAGCCGCTCCCCGGCCCTCGCCTGGGCGCAGGGGGCGGGCCTGACCGTCGCGCACCTCAGCAGCGCGAAGCACCCCGACCCGGACGCCCTGGACGCCGCCATTCTGGACGTTCTGGTCGGCGCGGGCGCGGACACCCTGATCCTCAGCGGCTACATGCGCGAGATCGGGCCGCGCGTCCTGACGCACTTCGCGGGCCGCCTCGTGAACATCCACCCCAGCCTCCTGCCCCGCCACGGCGGACGCGGCATGTACGGCGACCGCGTCCACGAAGCCGTCCTCGCCAGCGGCGACACCGAGAGCGGCGCGACCGTCCACCTCGTCACCGCTGGCATCGACGAGGGTCCCATCCTCGCGCAGGCCCGCGTGCCCGTCCTGCCCGGCGACGACCTCGCCAGCCTCAAAGCCCGCGTGCAGGCCACCGAAGGTGAGCTGATGCTACGGGCCGTCCGGACCCTGGGCGCGTAACAGGAGAGGAGGGGCGTGAAACGGAAAGTCTTCGACCTGAGCGGCTGGGCGCGTGTCACCCGGCACGACCAGACCGTCCTGCACGTTCCCGGTCACGTGATCGTGGATTTCGTCGCGTACGAGGTCAACCGGTCCCTTGACGTGCCCATTCCCGGCCAGGACGGACTGCGGCGCGTGCTCGACAGCGGGTACCGCTGGGTCCGCGCTCATCCCACCACCGGCGAAGGCACGCCCGGCAGTGCCCTCACCATCCAGCTCGACCCTACCGGACGCCCCGTGCAGTTCTACATCGACCTGCACGGTGGCGAGGGTTGGCACGAGAGCGGATTCCCCTGGCATGACGACCTGTACCTCGACGTGATCGGTCATCCCGCCGAACACGACCCCTGGGTGATCGACGCGACCGCCATCATCGATGGCGACGAACTCGACGACGCCGTCACACAGGGTCTCGTCACGCCCGCCCAGGCCGACGCCGCCTGGACGCACGCCCGGATGGTCGAAGCGCAACTCCAGGCGGGCACCTACCCACCCCTGCACGTCCTGAAACGCTACCTGGAAGACCCCTACACCTGACCATGAACCCGTGATCGCCGCGCCCGCCTCAACTGCGGAGCGCGGCGGCTCGTTGCTGCCCTACGCTGCGGGCGTGAAGCGCAAGGATGGCCGGTATCTCCAGTTCTTTCCCGGCGTGCAGGGCACGCAGCGCGTCGTGACGCTGCCCGAGGGCTGGCTGGTGGACGTGACCTTCACGCACGTTCCTCAGCCGCACACGGTGACCGTTTATGGGGTCACGGTGCCCACCCTGGCGGTCGGGGCGCGCTGGCTGACGCTGGTGCCCCCGCAGGAGCACGCGGCGCTGCTGGTCATCCTGAAGAGACGCCCGTGTTCGCCTACGCGGACGTGTGCGCCGCCACCGGCCTGGGCGAGGACGGCATGCCCTGGCTGGATGACCTGTATCTCGACGTGCGAGCCCTCCTGAATGCAGACTGGATGCCCGGCGTGCCGGAAATCATTGATGCCGACGAACTGGACGCGGCGTTGCGGGGCGGTGACATCACTGGGCAACAGCACGCTCTGGCGCGGGCAACGGCGCGGGAGGTGGCGGCGCAATTGACCTGTAATGCGAATCCGCTTCTGCATGCGGTCCAGGCGTTCGTGCTGGGTGGCGCGGGGTCGGGGTGATCCGCTGCCGGCTCTCCGCTTATACTTGAACTCAGTTCAAATTCTGTGTTCGACCCTGGAGGTTCCACCCATGACTCAAGCTGCCACCCTGCCCGCTTTCGCTGCCCAAGCCGTCAAGAAGGCCCTGCATGACATTCCCATGAACGCCACGGTCGGCGTGCAGATTACGGACGTGGGCGTCGGCTGGGCGACTGGCGTTGCGCCGGACACCGCGCCGTTCCGCAATCACCTGGGCACCATTCACGCGGGCGTGCAGTTCCTGCTGGCCGAGGCCGTGAGTGGCGCGGCGTTCGCGGGGGCGTTCGCGGCGCAACTGGCGGGCGCCGTGCCCCTGATCGAGAAACTGGAGACGCACTACGTGAACCGCGCCGTGGGCGACCTGACCGCGCGGGCCGAGGCGGCGGACGCGGCGGGGATCGCGGCGGCGCACGCGGAGTTCGCGGCGGACGGCAAGGCCCGCCTGATCGTGAACGTGACCGTGCAGGACGGCGAGGGTAAGGACGTGATGCGCGCCGTCGCCCACTGGTACCTGCGCGCCCGCCCCCAGGCGAAGTAAAGGCCAGGGGCATGACAGCGGTGCTCCTGACGGGCATGTCCGGTGCGGGCAAGAGCGCCACGCTGCTGGAACTGGCTCGCCGTGGCATCCGCGTGGTGGACACGGACGCCGGGGACTGGAACGAGTGGGTGCAGGCCCCGGACGGCCCGGACTGGGTGTGGCGACTGGACCGCCTGAATGCGCTGCTGGACGAGGCGGGGTCTGCGTCCGTGGTGCTGGCCGGCTGCCGGAGTAATCAGGGGGCGCTGTACCCGCGCCTCCGGGCGGTGGTGCTGTTAACGGCGCCGCTGCCCGTGCTGCTGGCGCGCGTACAGCACCGGGAGAATCCGTATGGCCGGACGGCAGACGATCGGGCCCGGATCGCGGAGCATGTGGCGTGGGTCGAGCCGTTGCTGCGGCAGTCCGCGACGCTGGTGCTGGATACGGCGCTGCTGTCCGTGGCGCAGGTGGCGGACCGGGTCGAGGAGCTGCTCCGTGAGCCCGGTACGGACTCCGGTTGAAAGGGCCGCACAATCACTCCACCCGCTCTGTTCACGAGACAGGCGGAAGCCGTGGATTCTTGCACGTGGCTCTCGGTCCACCTCCAGGCTGACGCTGCTGCCGGGCTGTAGGTCGCGTCCTTGCTTTACCCTGCGTGCATGACTGTGTTGCTGCTGGATCATGTGGCGATCGCCACGCCGGACCTGGAGGCGGGTTCCGCGCCGTACGTGGCGCTGGGCCTGCATCCGGAAGGGCCGGATGAGGAGGTCGCGTCGCAGGGCGTGCGGGTGCGGGCGTTTCAGGTGGGCGAGACCCTGATTGAGCTGCTGATGCCCACGCGGGAGGACAGTCCCATCGCGGCCTTCCTGGCGAGGAAGGGGGCGGGGCTGCATCACACGGCGTACCGCGTGGCGGACCTGGACGCCGAGATGACCCGCCTGCGGGCGGAGGGCGCACGCTTTCTGAATGAGGTTCCCACGCCGGGCCGGGCCGGGTCGCGCGTGGCGTTCCTGCACCCGAAGTGGGGGGCGGGCACGCTGATCGAGCTGGTCGAGCATCCAGCTGGTGGGCACCCGGCTGGTGGGCACGGTTGAGACGTCCCAGACCGCTGTGGTGGGTGCCGGCGCTGCTGATCATGGGGGCCATCTGGTCGCTGAGCAGCGCGCCGCAGACGCCAGGGCCGTCGCTGGAGCACCCGAAGGACTGGATCGCTCATTTCTCGGCGTACCTTGCGCTGGCGTTCACGCTGGCCCGCGCGACCGGGCGGCGCGGCGCGGCGCTGGTGATCGCAGCGTGGTTCGGGGCGCTGGACGAGGCGCATCAGGCATTCGTGCCGCCGCGTGAGGCGGGCGTGCAGGACTGGTTGTTCGACGTGGCGGGCGCGTGGCTGGGTTCATGGCTGGCGCTGCGCGGCGCCGCCCGCCCGTCCGCCCGGCCGGACGAGCCTCCGGAGCGGGCAGTGGGCCACGCGACCTGACCGCCGGGGGGTGGGGGGGGTGGTTGCCGGGCGGCGGTGACGGCGGGCAATCTCTGCCGGCGTCGCAGTTCTGTCAGAGTTGGGCCGCTACGCTGCCGGGCATGACGACCGCCCTGAGTTCCGTTTCCACTTCCGACGGGCACGTGGCGGCCCTTCAGGCGGCCCTGACGCAGCTCGACAGCGTTATCCTGGGCAAGGGCGGGCAGGTGCGGCTGGCGCTGGCCTGCCTACTGGCGCGCGGGCACCTGCTGATCGAGGACCAGCCGGGCGTGGGCAAGACCACGCTGGCGCAGGCGCTGGCCCGCACCTGCGGCCTGGAGTTCCGGCGCGTGCAGTTCACGGCGGACCTGCTGCCCGCCGACCTGACGGGCGTGAGCGTCTGGGACGCCCCGGCGGCCGCGTTCCGGTTCGTGCCGGGGCCGGTGTTCAGCGAGATGCTGCTGGCCGACGAGATCAACCGCGCCACGCCCCGCACGCAGGGGGCGCTGCTGGAAGCCATGGAGGAACGGCAGGTCTCGGAAGGTGGCGTGACCCGCCCGCTGCCACAGCCGTTCTTCGTGATCGCCACGCAGAACCCGGCGGCGTTTGTGGGCACCAGCCCGCTGCCGGAAGCGCAGCTGGACCGCTTCCTGATGACCGTCACGCTGGGCTACCCGGACGTGCGCGCCGAGCGGCAACTGCTGGAAACGGGCGGCCGCAGCCAGAGCGTCCGGGACCTGGGGGCTGTCCTGAGCGCCCCGGCCCTGCTGGCCATGCAGGCAGGGGTGGACCGCGTGCACGCCGCCGCGCCGCTGCTGGATTACCTGCAACTGCTGGCCCGCGCCACCCGCGAGCACCCCGCACTCGCGGCGGGCCTGAGCCCACGTGCGCTGCTGGCGCTGCTGGCTGCCGCGCGCGCCTGGGCGTACCTGCACGGGCGGCCCATGGTGCTGCCCGAGGACGTGCAGGCCGTGTTCCCGGCGCTGGCCGCGCACCGCCTGCCGCCCCGCGACCCGTCCGTGAATGTGGGCGCGCTCCTCGCGGCGCTGCTGGCCGACACGCCCATTCCCTGAGATGACCCGTCCCACGACCACCGCCCCCGCGCCCCGCGCCGACCGCGTGAGCGCCGCGCTGCACCTGCGACCCACGGGGTTCGGGCTGGCGTTCCTGATCCTGATCCTGCTGACCCTGATCGGCTGCGTGAACTACGGCCTGAGCCTCGGGTACGGCCTGACGTTCCTGCTGGGCGGCGTGTGGGTGGTCACGGCGGCGCAGGCGTTGCGTTCGGCGCGCAGCCTGACCCTGACGGTCCGTCCGTCCGGCTCCGTTCACGCCGGGCAGGACGCCCCGCTGACCGTGCAGGCCCAGGCGGGCGGCAGTGGCGGCGCGCTGGAAGTCCGCCTGCACGCCCAGGGCCGCGAGCTACGCGCGGCGCTGCACGTGCGGGCGGACGGCGCGGCGCTGACCGTGGCGTTCCCGACCGTGGTGCGCGGCCCGCTGAGCATCCGGGTGCACGCCCACGCGCTGGACCGCCTGGGCCTGTGGCGCGTGGCACTGCCCGCCCCGCCCGCCCCGCTGACACTGCTGGTGTGGCCCGCCCCGGAAAGCCCGGTCCCGCCGGTCCCGGTCCGCGCGGCGCCCGGCGTGAGCGGCGACGGCCTGCGCGGCCCCGGTGACGAGGAGTTCGCCGGGCTGCGTCCCTACCAGCCGGGTGACTCTCCCCGGCAGGTGTCGTGGCGGCACGTGGCCCGCACCGGGCAACTCCTGACCCGCGAGACCGACGCCGCGCGCGGACACGCCACCGACCTGCACTGGCAGGACGCGCCGGGAGACCCCGAGGCCCGCGCCTCCCGCCTGAGCGCCTGGGCGCAGCACCTGTCGGCACTGGGCACGCCGTTCGCGCTGACGCTGCCCGGCACGCACTTGAAGGCCGCTGCGGGCGAGGCGCACCTGCACGCCGCGTTGAACGCCCTGGCGACCGTGGACCCCCTGCCCGCCGCGCCCGGCCCGGCACGCGGCGCGGCGCGGCTGGTCTCGCACGCCGCCACGCTGGTCACGCAGGCCACGCCGCCCACCCTGCTGGCCCTGGCGGTCACGCTGGCGCCCGGCGGACTGCGGCACCCCGTGTGGATCACGCTGCTGATCATCCTGCTGCTGGCGCACGCCCTGGCCCGCGTGCTGCCGCGCCCCGGCCGGACACTCGACCCGCTGCCTGTGTGGCTGCTGGCGCTGCTGGCCGTGGGCGGGGCCGCCGCGCTGATCACCACGCAGGGCACCCTGCTGGGCCGCGACGCCGGAACGGCCTTCCTGGGCCTGCTGATCGCCCTGAAAACCGCCGAGAGCCGCTCGTCCCGCGACGGACGCATCCTGATCCTGCTGGGCCTGTTCATGACCAGCACGCATTACTTCTACAGTCAGGGGCCGCTCGCGGCGCTACACACCCTGATCAGCGCCGCGTTCCTGCTGGCCGCCGCGCCCGCCTGGATCGCCCCGGTCGCCTCCGGCCCGGCCTCCACCCCGGCCGCCCCCGGCGGGGAAGGGAGGCGCGCGCACCTGCGGGACTCGCTGCTGGGCGCCGGCCGCCTGCTGGCCCTGGCAGCCCCGCTGGCGCTGGTGCTGTTCGTGCTGTTCCCCCGGCCGGCCGGGCCGCTGTGGCAACTGCCCGTGCAGGGGCAGGCCACCACCGGCCTGAGCAACGAGATCAGCGCCGGCGAGTACTCGAACCTCGCGCAGAACAGCGCCGTCGCCTTCCGCGCCGACTTCCAGGGCGCGCTGCCCACCCCCGATCAGCGTTACTGGCGCGGCCCGGTCTACGAGGCGTACGACGGCCGCACCTGGCGGCAGGTCCGCGCGCCCGGCCGGACGCCCAGCGTGGACGTGACCGGCCCGCCCCTGAACTACACCCTGACCCTGGAACCCAGCGGGAACCCCTGGCTGCTGGCGCTGGACGTGCCGCTGACCGTCCCGGACGGCGCGTTCCTGACCAACGCCTTCCAGGCCGTCACCCCCCGACCCGTCACCACCCGCCGCCGCGTGGAACTCCAGAGCCGCGCCGCGCGACTGGGCGTGCAGGAGGACCCGGAACGACTGGCCTTCGACCTGCAACTCCCGGCCGGACAGAACCCCCGCGCGGTCGCCCTGGCCACCAGCTGGCGCAGCCTGAGCCCCGAGGCGCGCGTGCAGGCGGGCCTGGACCTGCTGCGCACCGGGGGCTTCACGTACACCCTGTCCCCGCCGCTGCTGCCTGAGCAGGACCGCGTGGACGACTTCCTGTTCAGCTCCCGCCAGGGCTTCTGCGAACACTACGCCAGCGCCTTCGCGGTCCTGATGCGCGCCGCCGGCCTCAGCGCCCGCGTGGTCGGCGGCTACCAGGGCGGCGAGGCGAACGGCTCGTACCTGATCGTGCGCCAGCAGGACGCCCACGCCTGGACGGAAGTCTGGCTGCCCGGCCAGGGCTGGGTTCGCGTGGACCCTACCGCCGTCGTCGCGCCCGCCCGGGTCAGCGCCGGCCTGAGCACCGCCCTGACCCGCCCACAGGCCGCCGCCCCCACCGCACCCGGCACCCTCAAACGCCTGCAACTGCGTCTGGACGCCATCCAGAACCGCTGGAACGACCTGGTCGTCGACTACGACGGTGGTCGCCAGAGTGACCTGCTGACCCGCGCCGGACTGGGCGGCGTGGGCAGCGCCCCGTACCTGCTGCTGCTCCCCACCCTGATCGCCCTCACCCTGCTTCCCGCCCTGCTGCTCGCCCGCCGCCGCGCCCGCCCCAGCGACCCCGCCAGCCGTGCCCTGCACGACCTGAGCGTGCACCTGCACCTGCCCCGCGCCCCCGGAGAAACGCCCACCGCGTACGTGACCCGCGCCGCCGCGCAGTACCCGCAGTTGCATGCCGCCCTTCAGGACGTCCTGAGCGCCTACCACGCCGCCCGCTACGCCCCACAGCCCCCCCCGGACGCCCTGACGCGCCTGCGCCGGGCCGTGCGGAACGTCCGCCGCTGATACGGACTCTGGGCTTGGAGCTGACGCAACGGTGCATTCCGGTATGGTGCCCTGCCCGACAGCGGTGGCGCTGGCCTCTGCACTAGCATGGCGGGGTGAACGTGATCAAAGCCGCCCTCTCGATCATCGCCGCCCTCTCGGCTGCCCTGATCGCCTACAGCGCCTTTTTCGTGCGGGGTGATCTGGGGGGTGTCATGGCGTACCTGCGGGCGCGTGGGGCGCTGCGCCGCCTGCGTGAAAGCGGCACGCCCGAGCAGGTCGCGCAGGGGCAGGCGCAGTTGCAGGCGCTGGGGCAGCAGGTGGGTGACCCGGCGCTGGCCGCGCAACTGATTCCGCTGGCCCTCACGGTGGGGTTGCTGGTGGGTGCGCTGGTGTGGTGGGCCTTCTCGCGCCGGCAGTCGGGCACGCCCCGCACGGACATTCAGGAGCGCATGGTGTACCGTCTCGCGCACCGCAAGGGTGGGCGGTTCACGCTGGATGACCTGCGCGCCGCCAGTCCCCTGACCGACGAGCAGGCCCGCGCCGTCACGGCCCGCCTGCTGGACCTGGGCCGCCTGACCCGTGACGGCGACACTTTCCGCCTGCCCTGAATGACCGGCACGCACCTGCCCCGAGGAACCACCCCATGACCGACACGCCCGACACCCTCGCGGACCTGCTGGACCGCGCCAACCACGACCCCGATACTGGCCTGCGCGCCGCGCTGGACAGCGTGCAGGGCCAACCTCACCCGCGCGTGGCGGCCATCGCCGCGCACCTGAGCGCCGCCAAGCGTGACCTGTGGACGCGCATCGCTGCTGCCACCGGCACGCCCGTCCCCCCGGATGACGCGGGCCTGTCCCGCCTGAGCGACTGGGAAGTCAGCGCTGCGCAGGCCCTCCCCGCCCACACGCTGAATGTCACCGTCCCCACCGCCGATCCCGACGCGGCGGGCGGTGAGCCGCCCATGACCGTTGCCGCCCTGATCCGCCTGAACGCGACCCTGACCGGCAGCCGCGCCGCGCAGATCCGCCGGCTGGCGCAGCAGCCCCGCCTCGCCTGACATGCCCGCGGACCGGCCCTTCCTGACCGATCCTACCCCGGACGGCACGCACGGGAACGGCGCCGTGCCGCCTGCCCTGTTCGATCTGGCGGTCAACCGCGCCGCCGCTGCCCTGCGCGGCCTGCGCCCCGCCCAGCCGGACGCCGCGCTGGCCGCGTGGCACGCCCGCACCCGCTTCGCCCGCCGCGTACCCCTGGACGCCGTGAAGGCCGCCCTGGCCACCCGACCCGCCGGGACCGAGTGCCACTGGGCGGGCGGCGAGGGGGGCGGCTGGCAGCCCGGACGCGCGCCCTTTCCGTAGGCAGTGGGAAGTGGGCCGTGGGAAACGCTGCTCCACGGCCCACTCCCTACGCCTCGCCGCTGACCGACGCCGCCACGGTCCAGGCGGCTACCTCGACCGCCCGGGTCAGTTCCGGCTGCGGAAGGTACGGCACGGCTTTCGCCTCGGCCAGGGCGACCCCGGCGCTGGCGGGCAGGTGCAGGAACCCGCACGGCACGTCCGCCCGGCCCAGACTGCGCAGGGCGTGCAGCGCGTGGTACATGACCGCGTTGCACACGAACGTTCCGGCCGTGTCACTCAGGTGGCCGGGTATGCCCGCCCCGTGCCACGCGGCAAGCACGGCCCGCAGCGGCAGGGTGCTCAGGTATGCGTCCGGGCCGCCTGCCTGGACTGGGGCGTCCCGGTGCTGCTGCCCGGCGTTGTCGGGAATGCGGAAGTCCATCACGTTCACGGCCACGCGCTCCAGCGTCACCTGTGGTCGTCCGCTCGCCAGACCGGTCAGGAGGACGGCGGCCGGGCGCCGGGTGTCCAGCAGTTCGGTCAGGCGGGCGCAGGCGGCGTGCGGCTCGACCGGCAGCAGCGCCGACACGACCCGCAGGCCGCCGAGCACCTGCCCGTCCAGTGCCTGGGCCGCCTCGGCGCTCGGGTTGACGGGGTGCGTGTGGAACGGCTCGAAGCCGGTCAGGAGCAGCGTATTCACGCCCCGCAGGGTAGCGCGGCGGCGCCCCCGGCCGGTACGCTGGCTGTATGCGCCTGCTGCCTGCCCTGCCGCTCCTGGCGGCCCTGCTGACCCCGTCCGCCCTGGCCGCCACGACCACGCAGTACGCCGTGCTGCGTGGCGTGCAGGTGCAGGGCCGCGTCGCCACCCTGACCCTGGATTACGTGGATGTGTTCTCGGACACCGACGCCGACGCCCGCCGCGTCGTGGCGCTCGGTGAGTACCCGTCCGCGCAGGCGTACTTCGAGGCGAACCCGAGTGGGCTGTACGTCCGGAACGTGAACCCCCTGCTGCGGACCCTGAAGACCGACGCCCGCACCGTGTTTGCCTTAGCGTGCCTGGACCGTCCGGACGGCATGCAGGCTGTGCCGCTGGAGACGTTCGTGTCTGCCTGGAAGGGCTTTGCGCCGCAGGGCTGCTGGCCGTTCAGCGAGCGGGTCGTGGCGCTGCACCTGAACGGCACCCGCGTCCTGCGCGCCGAGCAGGTGTACTTCCCGTGAGCGCGGCGCGGTCCTGAGCAGCAGGCCTGAGCGGGAAGGGCCGTCCTGAAACGAACACCGCAGTTTCGCCGCGCCGCGCGGCCTATGCTCGGGCGTATGCCTGAACTGCCGGAAGTGGAAACCACGCGCCGCAAGATCGAGCCGCTGTTGCGGGACCGGACGATCCTGCACGTCGAGCACGACGCGCCGCACAAGTACCGTGACACGCACCTCGCCGCAGGGCGCCGCGTGACGGGCCTGTCGCGGCGCGGGAAGTACCTGATGCTGAACCTCGCGCCCGAGAGTGGGGACGGCCCGCACGACCTGGAATTCATCGTGCACCTGGGCATGACCGGCGGGTTCCGGCTGGAGGGCGGGCGGCACACGCGCGTGACGATCCGCACGGATGGCGGCGACCTGTTCTTCGACGACGCCCGGCGCTTCGGGAAGATGGCGGTCGTGCGGCCCGGCGAGTACGCGGGCATGCCGACCCTGGCGGGCATGGGCCCCGAACCGCTCTCGGAGGACTTCCGGGAGGAGCCGTTCGCGGCGCTGGCCGCGCAGGCGGGGGCGGTGAAACCCTGGCTGCTGTCGCAGAAACCCGTGAGTGGTGTGGGGAACATCTACGCCGACGAGAGCCTGTGGCAGGCGGGCCTCCACCCCGCGCAGTCGCACCTGACGCGCGAGGAGGCCAGGCGGCTGTACGCGGCGGTCCGGGACGTGATGGGCCGCGCCGTCGAGGCGGGCGGCAGCAGCCTGGGCAGCGGCGTGGGCAACTACCGGCAGCACGACGGCCTGTCCGGGCTGTTCCAGCATTCGCACGCCGTGTACGGGCGCGGCGGCGAGACCTGCCCGCGCTGCGGGACCACCATCGAAAAGACCGTGCTGGCCCAGCGCGGCACGCACCACTGCCCGCAGTGCCAGCCGCTGCGCGGCCCGGAAGGCCGGGCGAAGGGAGGCAGCGTATGACGGACCTGACCGGACTGAGACTGTCGTACACCCGCGCCGAACTGCGCCGCGCCGAGCTGCACCCCGATCCGCTGGAGCAGTTCCGGGGCTGGTTGCAGGAGGCCATCGACTCGGGCCTGCGCGAACCTTACGCGCTGAGCCTCGCCACCGCCGACGCGGCCGGGCGGCCGGGCGTGCGCACCGTGTTGCTGCGCGGCGCGGACGAACGCGGCCTGACCTTCTACACCAACTACGAGTCGCACAAGGGCCGCGACCTGGGCGCCAACCCGCAGGCGGAACTGCTGTTCCACTGGGCCGAGCACGAGCGGCAGGTGCGCGCCTACGGCCCCGTGACGCGCGTGCCGGACGCCGAGAGCGACGCGTACTTTCACGCCCGCCCACGGGAGTCGCAACTCGCCGCGCATGCCAGCGACCCGCAGAGCGCGCCCGTCCGTGACCGCGCGGCGCTCGACGCCACCTTCGCCGCGCTGCACGCCCGCTACCCGGAAGGCACTGAAATTCCCCGCCCCGCCTTCTGGGGAGGATTCCGGGTGCAGGTGCAGGAATGGGAGTTCTGGCAGGGCCGCGAGAGCCGCCTGCACGACCGTTTCCGCTACGTGCGGGCGGGCGCAGACTGGCAGACGGACCGGTTGATGCCCTGACAGGCCCCTTCACGCCGGCCCCGCAACAGGGACCGGGCTGCACGCGGCGAGCGACACGTCCGCTGGGGGCATCAGACGACACGGCGAATAATTCACATCTCGCCTCCTAAAATGACCGCATGGCCCTGAGCGTCGTGGAATCCAGTGTGCGCTCCCGTGTGGGGCCACCGGAACACGGCGCGGACCTGCTGCTGGCCTCCGCCCACCACGTCGCCCTGATCGCCGGGTTCAGTTTCGGCACCAGTGCCGGGGGCACCCAGCCGCGCGGCATGCCCCCTGCCCGCTTTGCCGCGACCGTCGGCATGGCGGGCCTGCGCGACCTACCGCCCGAAGCCACGCTGCGCGAGGCCACCGACCACCTGAGCGCCTCGCTGACCAGCGCCCTGCGGCACGCCGTGATGGGCGGCGAACGCCTGCAGGTGGGATTCGCGTTCGCGGCGATCAGCAACGCCCGCCGCGAGGTCTGGCAGGCCGGGCCGGTCGCCGCGCTCTGGGACGACCCGGGCCTGGAAGGCACGCAGGGCGGTTTTCCCGGCACCCTGCCGTCCCTGAGCGCCGCCGGGCAGGCCCGCGCGCTGGTCATTCAGGCGCTGCTGGCCCAGGGTTCCGGGCAGTTCACGCAGACGCAACTCCAGGCGTCCGACCCGGCGCAGGCGATCATTGCGCCGCTGCTGATCGCGCACGCCTCGCTGGCCAACTCGACCGGGCCGCTCGGGTACGGCCTGATCAACGGCGAGCCCGTCCCGGACGAGCACCTGCGCGTGCACCGCCTGCCGCCCGGCCCGCGCGAGATCAGCCTCGCCACCGCCGGGTACCCGGCCATCATGAACACCCTGGCTGCCACGGAACGCCGCCTTCAGGACCTGCTGCGCACCGACCCCCTGCTGATCACCCGCTTCCCGTACGTGCGCCCCCACCGCCCGGACCACGAAGGGTACGCCGACCGCGCCTACGCCCGCGTGCGCGTCTGGTAAAGCGGCCCTGCCCCTGTCCGTCCGGCAGCACTCTGTAGTCGGCCTCGCCATCTTCATGAGACGGGCGGTGCATGCTGACCCGCGTGAGCAACCTTTACACCGCAGAAGCAACCGCCACCGGAGGCCGCGCCGGCACCACCAAGAGCAGTGACGGCCGCCTGGACCTGAACCTCAGCGTGCCCGCCGGAATCGGCGGCGACGACGGCCCCGGCACGAACCCCGAGCAGCTGTTCGCCGCCGGGTACGCCGCGTGCTTCCAGGGTGCCCTGGGCGTGGCCGCGCGCCGCGCCAAGATCGAACTGACTGACGACAGCACCGTCACCGCCCGCGTGGGCCTCCAGAAGTCCGGACTGGCCTTCGCGCTCGACGTGGAACTCGAGGGGCACTTCCCCAACCTGACCGGGGAGCAGGCGATGGCACTGATGCATGCCGCGCACGAGGTCTGCCCCTACAGCGTCGCCACGCGCGGCAACGTGGACGTACGCATCAGCGTCCGCTGAACCCAGACTCGCTGAACCCAGGCCCGCTGCGTATGCCCCGCCCCGTCCGCCCGGATGGGGGCGGGGCACACGCCGGTTCTGGCCGGATCGGCGCGTCAGGCCGGCGGGGGTGGGCCGTTCAGGTCGGCTCGCGGCTTTCCAGGTAGGTGTCCTCGGCGTCCTCGCCCAGCAGGTTGCGGCGCTCGGCGGGCGTCAGGGCGATCATCACGCGGCGCAGCACCACGTCCACGGCCTGCTCGGCGCTCTCGTCGAGAGTCAGGCCGTCCAGTAGCGGCACGTCGTACGCGGCGGCCAGTGTTTCCAGTTCGTCCTGCATGGCCCGGATCTCATGGAAGTAGCGCATGTAGCGGTGCAGGGGGCGGCTGGCCCCGGTCTCGTCGTTGCGGCTCTCGAAGTGCCGCTGGTGCTCCTCGGCGTCGGGCAGCGTGACCAGCATCGGCACGACCAGCGCCCCGCTGAACGACCCGGCCTGCAGATACCCGGGGACCAGATGCACGCCTTCCAGCACCAGACTGGTGCCCTCCTGCACGCTGCGCTCCACGACGGCGCTCAGGCCCACGCTGACCTGCTGCACCTGATCGCGGAACCCGGCGATCAGCGTCTCGCGACTGGGGTGCTCGGGGCGGGGCGCGCCGGGCGGCAGCAGGGCCTCCCAGGCGCTGAAGGTGCTGGCGTGCAGCGTGGGAATCAGGGCGGGGGAGACCATGGCCCGCATAACCTCCCGGATGGAATCGGTACTGACAACGCGGGTGATGCCCAGCCGGTACGCGATCTCGGCCGCCAGGAAGCTCTTGCCGGTGCCGCTCACGCCGCCCAGCAGCACGATCACGGGGCGCGGCGGCCTGCGGATGACCCGCAGCAGGCGGTAGCGGGCGCTGACGTCCGGGCCGACCTCGTCACGCAGCAGCGCCTCGACCTTCTCGCGGATGGCGGCGCGGCGCACCACGCGGTCCTCGCTGCCGCGCAGGTCCCGCTGCGTCACGCGCGCCACCTTGCGCGCCACGTCCGGCGGCACGCCCGCCGCCAGCATGGACTGCACCAGGATGCCCTTGCTGAACGGGCCCGGCACCTCGCTGCCGCCACTGATGACGCCCAGCTTGCCCCGGTTGTGTTGCAGGTAGCGGTAGGTGAGGCGCAGGTGCTCGCCGTAATGTTCGGCCAGGGCGTCCTCGGTCAGGCGGTCGATGGCCTCGGCGCTCAGGGTCCGCACGCCCTGGCGGCGCAGTTTGACGTCCACGCTGCTGGCGGTGGCGTAGGCGTCCTTGCCGGACAGTCCGGCGTCTTCCAGAGTGCGGGCCAGGACGCCCCGGCTGAACGGCAGGTTGCCCTTGCGGGCCGTGACGATGATGTCCACGAACGCCGGGGTCTGCCGCGCCGTTTCCTGCGCCGTTTCGGGTCCGGCGAGGTCATGGGCGACCTCGGCCATCAGGGCCTGCAACTCGGCGGGGCTGACCAGCGTGCGCCGCGCCAGCCGCAGTTGCTGCTCGATGCGGCGCGCGGCGGCGGCCGCGACGCTGGCGTCTGCTCCGGCGTTCACGAGCGACTCGACCAGCAGGCCCCGGCTGAACGGGAAGGCGTGCCGGGCCGTGCCGATCCGCAGTTCCGGCTGACTCATACGGACTCCGATTGAATGGGCTGCAAAGACCATTCAATCCGAGCGGATGCGAGTGGGAGAGAAGCGGGTTCCGGACGTGGAGCTGGCAATCCGGTGAAGTTCCGGATTGTCAGCGAAACAGACGGAATCCGTGTCACGCGCGCTCCCGGTCGGGTGGGGGGTCGCCGCGCAGGGAAGGGTGAAGACGGGTCATGCGCCGCAGTGTAACGTTCCGCCCCGGTCGGCGCGGCGCGTGTTCCGTGCGGGCGGTCAGTGGCGGGGCGGGTCGCGTTTGACGGCCCCTTCCAGCAGCAGGCTCAGGGCCAGTCGCATCTCTTCCTGCAGGGGCCGCTCGGTGCCGTAGGCGCTCCAGCGCAGCGCGACCATCAGGTACGTGTCGGCGATCAGGTTGCTGATGCGTTGCAGGCTCAGGTCGGTGCGCATCATGCCCGCCTGGTGCATGGGCCGCAGGATCAGCTCGATCACCTTGCTCAGCGGCAGCGCCTGGTATGCCGTGCGGGCGCGTTCCGGGTTGGGGTTCATGACCTCGTACGCCAGCGGGGGGAACAGGTCGCGTTCGCGGGTGTTCTCGTCGGCCAGCCGGTCCCAGACCTCGTACAGCACCGTCAGCGGGGCCGCGCCGTCGTGCAGGCGGGTCTCGGCGTGGTCGCGCAGGCGGTTCATGACCTCGCTGCCGTAGTCCAGCAGCACCGCTTCCTTGTACGGGTAGTAGTTGAAGAAGGTGCCGCGCGACACGTTGCTGGCCTTGGCGATATCGGTGGCGGTCGTGGTCTGGAAGCCACCCCGCTTGAACAGGTCAATGGCGACGGTATAGATGCGGGCGCGGCGGCGCTCCTTCTGGCGTTCGCGCAGCGAGGTTGAATCCATGATCCTCACAGGATACTGCCACGGGTTCAAAATTACACCCCGTCCAATCTGATCCGTTCTGTTGTGTCAGCTCATCACCAGTCAGGTGGCCGGTCACAGAGTCGTGCAGAGGAGGCTGGTGCCAGCCGGGCGGCGTTCCAGGCGGCATGCGTCCGCTGGGGGAGAGGCCCGGTGCCCGCGCCGGTTGCGGTACGCTGAACCGCATGAGCGTGATCCTCGGCATCGACATCGGCGGCAGCGGCATCAAGGGCGCGCCAGTGGACACCCGCACCGGCAAGCTGGCCGGCGAACGCTGGCGCATCCCCACCCCCGAGGGAGCCGCGCCGGACGACGTGAAGAAGGTCGTGGCGGAACTCGTCGCGCACTTCGGGCTGGAAGGCCCGGTCGGCGTGACCTTCCCCGGCATCGTGCAGCGCGGCCACACCCTGTCCGCCGCGAACGTCCACCCGGACTGGGTGGGCCTGGACGCCGACGCCCTGTTCAGCGAGGCGACCGGCCACGAGGTGCACCTGATCAACGACGCCGACGCCGCCGGACTGGCCGAGGCGCGCTTCGGGGCCGGCAAGGGCGTGCAGGGCACCGTGATGGTCCTGACCTTCGGCACCGGCATCGGCAGCGCCCTGATTCACGACGGCGTGCTGGTGCCCAACACGGAACTCGGGCACCTGTGGCTGCGCGACAAGCACGCCGAAAGCTGGGCGTCCGACCGCGCCCGCGAACTGGACGACCTGAACTGGAAACAGTGGAGTAAACGCGCGAGTACCTACCTGCAACACCTGGAACTGCTGTTCAGCCCGGACCTGTTCATCATCGGCGGCGGCATCAGCAAGAAAGCCGACAAGTGGCAGGAACACCTGAAGGTCGAGCGCAGCCGCGTCGTGCCCGCCACTCTGCTGAACGAGGCCGGGATCATCGGGGCCGCCATGATGGCCGCCCGCCACGCGGAACCGGCCGCGGGAACTCCCATCTCACGGGAACCGGCCCCTGAAGGCCCGCCCACCCCCCGCAAGACCTCGACCCGCAAGGCCCCCACCCGCAAGAAAGCCTGACCCTCCAGAGGCGTCAGCCGGGAACCCACGTCAGCATGACCCCGTACAGGGCAGCATGGGATTCCTGAAGAAGATGATGGCCGCCATCGGTGTGGGCGGCGCGAAGGTCGACGCCCGCGTGAATAACCCCAGCCTGCGGGCCGGTGACACCCTGACCGGCGTGCTGGCCGTGCAGGGCGGCAGCGTCGAGCAGCGCATCGAACGCATCAACCTGGGGCTCGCCACCCGCTACCGGCACGACGACACCCACGTCACGCACCAGCTGACCCGGGCGCAGGTCGTGCCGGCCTTCGACCTGCGGGCCGGCGAGACCCGCGAGTTCCCGTTCAGCCTGCCTGTCCCGCTCGACACGCCGCTGTCGCTGCCCGGCACGCAGGTGTGGCTCGCCACGGACGCCGACATTGCCGGCGCGGCCGACCCGGGCGATCAGGACCACCTGCAGATCCTGCCCAGCCGCGAGGCGGAAACGCTGATCATGGCCGCGCAGCGCCTGGGCTTCAGCCTGAGCGGCAGCGAGATCGAACACCACCACGGCCGCATTGCGCAGGAACTCGCCTTCCGACCCCCGCACGGCCAGTACCGCGTGGCCGAGGTCGAGATGATGCTGTTCCACACGGGCGGCGGCCTGGACGTGATCCTGGAAGTGGACCGCCGCGCGACCGGCGTGGCCAGCCTGTTCACCAGCGAGTTCGAGCAGCGCGGCCGCTGGAACCTGGGCGCACATACGCTGGCGCAGGGACCGGACGCCGTGGCCCGCGAACTCGAGGCCCGCATCCGCGCCCTGCTGTGATTGCCCTGCTGTAACGGCCCTCCTGTACCTCCCTTGATGGCAGCCCCCGCGCCGCGCGGCGTAGCATGCCGCCCATGACCGACCACGCCGACCCGCTCGCTCCCCGCCTGCTCACCTGCGACGTGCTGTTCACCGGCATGGGGGGCGCGCAGTCGCCGGGCGGTGTGGTCGTGGTGGGCGGCACGGTCGCCGCGACGGGTGATCCGGCCGCGCTGCGCGCCTCGTACCCGCACGCGCGCGAGGAAGCGGTGGGCGGCGTGATCGCGCCGCCGCCCGTGAACGCCCACACGCACCTGGACATGAGCCACTACGAGTTTACGGCCCTGCCGTACTTCCGCTGGATTCCGGAGGTGGTCGTCCCGCAGCGCGAGAAACGCAGCGTGGAGGCCGCCCTGCACGGCGCGGACACCCTGCGCCGCCTGGGTGCGGGCGGCGTGGGGGACATCGTGTACATGCACGCCCCGGAGGTCACGGACGCCCTGCTGGCCCGTGAGGACCTGCGCGGCGTCCTGTACTACGAGGCGCTGGGCACCTTCCCCGACAAGGCGGACGACATCTTCCGCACCATCCGCGAGCGCCTTGAACGCTGGCGCCGTCTGGAACGCCCCGGCGGGCCGCGCGTGGGCCTGTCCCCGCACACGCCGCACACCGTCAGCCACCGCCTGATGCGCCTGCTGTGCGACTACGCTGCTGGCGAGGGCCTGCCCCTGCAGATCCACGTGGCCGAACACCCCGCCGAGCACGACCTGTACACGTGCGGCGGCGGCCCCATCTGGGACAACCGGCTGGCGCCTTTCTACCCCGAGACCTTCGCGGAGGTGATCGGCCGCGCGCCGGAACCGGAGCTGACGCCTGTGCGCTACCTCGACGAACTGGGCGTACTGAACGCGAAACCCACCCTGATCCACATGGTGAACGTCACCCCGGACGACATCGCCCGCGTGGCCCGCGCGGGCAGCGCCGTCGTGACGTGCCCGCGCAGCAACCACCACCTGGAGTGCGGCGTGTTCCCGTGGGCGGCCTTCGCGGCGGCCGGCATAGAGGTCGCGCTGGGCACCGATTCCGTCGCCAGTGGCGGCTCGCTGGACGTGCGCGAGGAGGTTGCCTTCGCGCAGACGCTGTACCCCACCCTGGACCCGCGCGTGATCGTGCGCGCCGCCGTGAAAGGCGGGCACCGCGTGCTGGGCAGCCGCGCGCCGTTCATCCGCCGGGGCGAGGCCTGGAACGAGGCGTACCTCTGGCGCTGACGGGCACACCCGGAGCGCGACGGAAACGGCCCGGATTCGTACTGAATCCAGGCCGTGCCTGTCAGCGGGGCCTTATACGGGTTCCGTCAGGCTTTTATCTTGACTCGGGTCCAACAAAGCGGGCTGATGGGGAGTTGTGAGACCACCCATCAGCCCGCTCCCATTTCTAACTCAAATTCCAGACTGGCGTGCCCCTACCCGCATCCATTACCCATGGGAAGCCCTCTGGACCGTCATTCTCACTGGCCTCCTCGCCGGACCACCCAACATCCTCGCCCTCACCCAGTGGCTCGCCGGACACCGCGAGGTGCTGGCACAGCACCTCGACCTCGACCGCCTCCCCCAGCAGGCCATGATCTACCGCTTCTTCTGGTCGCTGGACCAACATCTTCCTGAACTGCAAGGCGTCCTGCTGGACTGGGTGAAGGCTCAACATCCCACGGCGCATGACCGCTTGGTCATCCTCGCTGGTGACGGCAAAGTCCTGAAAGGGAGTGCACGAGAGGGCCGCACGGCCCTCTCGTTCCTGTCGGTCTTCTTCCATGAGCTGGCGCTGACCGTCGCGCAGGTCGATCAGGCCGGACGTCATGAAGCCAAAGGGATGCAGGATCTGCTTCCCATCCTCACGACGCTCTTCGGGAACGGGTGGCTCGTGACGTTGGACGCCGCCTACACCGAGCGGGAACTCACGACTCGAATCGACGAGGCAGGCGGAGCCTACCTCGTCCCACTCAAAAACAACACCCGCTCGCTCAAGGAATGGGCGAAGTTTGCGTTCACATACCCGGCGCACGATCACTTCGTGGACGTTGAGAGACGCAGTGGGGAAATCTGGGAGCGGCGCACGTCGGTGATCACCGGCGCACAGGTCCCCGAGGAGATCAAGGAAGGGCTGTGTGGCGTGCAGACGTTGATCCGGCGAGAGCACCAGGTCACGCGCCGCGATGGCATACAACGGGTTGAGGTGCGGTATGCCGTCAGCAGCCGGCTGCTGACGGCTCAGGAAGCGGAGCGCATCTGGCGCGGTCACTGGGGCATAGAGAATCGAAGCCACCATTGCCGGGATGTCGTGCTGCACGAGGATGCGTGTCGGTTGCGCAAAGGAGCACAGGGACGGGCGATGCTCAATGGCGTGATGGTTGCTCTGCTCAGTGGAAAAACTCGTCAGATCACAGCACTGGTGCGCCGCCTGACCATTGATCCGTTGCTCGCTCTTCAACTCCTGATTCCTGAACTCGCGTCAAGATAAAAGCCTGGGGTTCCGTCTGTTTCGTTGACAACCTCGGGTGCTAGGGGTTGGCGACGAGACAGAAAAAGCGGAAGCTCCGGTATGCCTACCAAAGAACTTCCGCTGCACCAGTCTACGGTGACGGACCTCTTCACGATTATCTACGTCTACGTCGACGATTACCTCAAGGCCGCTGCCCGCAGCGGCCTGTTCACCTTACCCGACGAACCCAACCAGAAGGCCAGTTACGCCGAGCTCATGACCATCGCACTCGTCGGTGAGCTCCTCCACCAGCCCTCGGCACAGCAGTGGTTCGCTCAGGTACGCGCCACCTACACCTTCCTCTTCCCCTCCTTACCCGATCGCTCCCGGTATCTCCGCATCCAACTGAACCTCGAACGGATCTATGCCGACCTCGCGCTCCGATTGCCCCACTTCGATGACGACACCGTCTATGTCATCGACAGCAAACCGCTCGTGTACTGCGTTGGAGCCCGACACAAACGGCCCAGGAGCATGACCACCGCGACGAGTGGCCGGGGTGGACACGGTGGATATGGCAGAACCGGGTTCTTCTACGGGTTCAAGCTGCATGCCGTGATCGACGATCACGGCATGCTCGTGCGCTTTGCCATTGTTCCTGGGAGAGAGGGAGACCCACCCGTGGCACGGGCACTCTTGGATCCCCAGGAAGCGGCGTTGGTCCTAGGCGATCGAGGGTATCAGGGCTGTGGTGTATATGCCCAGCCGAAGAAAAACTTCAAGAAGCCACGCCACTGGTGGGGGGCGATGCGGTGGGTGAGGAAAACGATCGAGACTGTTTTTTCACGTCTGGATCGTTCTTTTCACCTGATGTTGCCACAGTTGAATTCGGAGAGATCCATCCGGGCTCACGTGTGTCGCAAGATCGCGGCCCACAACCTGGGCCTCTACTTCGGAGGCTGCTGAGCCCCTAGCACCCGAGGTTGACAGATCGGAACACCACCGATCTGCCAACTCCACGCCCGGAACCCGTTCCGATCCCACTCGCATCCGCTCGGATTGAATGGCTTTACAAGCCATTCAATCGGAGTCCGTATTACTGGCTGACGTTCGCCTCGCAGGTGCCGTTCGCGACGGTCTGCCCGCCGCGCTGCATGGTCAGGCGACCCTGGTACGGCAGGCTCAGCGGGGCCGTGACCTCGCAGATGTACGTGGTGTTCCCGGCGGCCACCCAGGAGAACGTGACGTAGCGGCGGTCCGGGTCGTAGCGCGCCACGCCGAACCCCTCGCGCCCGGCGGCGAAAGCGTCAAGGCGGTCGCGGTCGTTCACGCTGGCCGTGCCACCCGACACGCTCACGAGGTCCGGGATACTGATGGTGGCGGCCACGCTGCGCCCGTCAATGGGGCCGGACACGGTCCAGGTGTCCCCGACCGTCAGGGGTCCCGCCTGACGCGGCGAGGGCCCCTGCTCTTCGCGGGCGGCCAGCAGGGACGCCACGGGGGTGCAGGAGGCCATGAGAACAGGAAGCAGCAGGGCGGCCGTCAGAACACGCAGGGTCATGGGCAGAGCATACGGGCCGCACATGAGGACCGGCGCGGCCTTCCAGCCGGTCCTGAAGCGGGCATTCATGGTGTCTGAGCGCTTGCGGCTCAAGTTGCTTATGTGCGCCTCACTGAAATCCGTTCGTATGCCGGGCCGGCCGCGCGTTATACTCACTTGTCATGTTCCGTGTCCTGAACAAATTATTCGATAACAACCAGCGCGACGTGGCGCAGATCGTGAAGACGGTCGTGCAACCCGTGAACGCCCTGGAAGAAGAAACCATGAAAGTGGAAGATCTCGCCGCAGCCTTCATGGACCTGCGCCGCCGCGTTCAGGAGGGCGGCGAGACCCTCGATGACGTGGTCGTCCCGGCCTTCGCGCTGATCCGCGAGGCGGGCCGCCGCTCCATCGGCAAACGCCACTACGACGTGCAGCTGATCGGCGGGTACGCCCTGCACCGGGGCCGCATCGCGGAGATGCGCACCGGCGAAGGCAAGACCCTGGTCGCCACCCTGGCCCTCGCCCTGAACGCGCTGGAAGGACGCGGCGCGCACCTCGTGACCTCCAACGATTACCTCGCGCGGGTCGGCATGGAAGAAATGAGCCTGCTGTACCGCACGCTGGGCCTGACTGTCGGCCTCGCCAGCCGTGAACTGCAACCCGCTCAGAAGCAGGCCGCGTACGCCTGCGACATCACGTACGTCACGAACAGCGAACTGGGCTTCGATTACCTGCGCGACAACATGGCCCAGAGCCGCGAGGCCCTCGCCCTGCGCGCCGAGCACCCCCTGAACTTTGCCATCGTGGACGAGGTGGACTCCATCCTGATCGACGAGGCCCGCACGCCCCTGATCATCAGCGGGCAGGCCGAGAAGGCCACGGACCTGTACTACGTGTACGCCAAACTGATCCGCCGCCTGCAGAAAGGTGAACCCGCCGAACCCGGCGTGCGCACCGAACCGACCGGCGACTACACCATTGACGAGAAGAGCAAACAGGTGCACCTGACCGAGGGCGGCATCAGCAAGATCGAGCGCCTGTTGAGCCTCGGGGACCTGTACAGCCCCGAGAACATGGACAAGGCCCACATGATCACCCAGGCCATCCGCGCCCGCGAACTGTACCAGCGCGAGAAGGACTACATCGTGAACGCCGAGGGCGAGGTCATCATCGTCGACGAGTTCACGGGCCGCTCCATGCCCGGCCGCCGCTACGGCGAGGGCCTACACCAGGCCATCGAAGCGAAAGAAGGCGTGAAGATCGAGAACGAGAACCAGACGCTCGCGACCATCACGTACCAGAACTTCTTCCGCCTGTACAACAAATTCTCAGGCATGACCGGCACCGCCAAGACCGAGGAGAAGGAATTCCTCGACATCTACGGTAGCGACGTGCTGGTCATCCCCACCAACAAATCCATCCTGCGTAAGGACTCCGAGGACCTCGTGTACCGCACCCGCCTGGGCAAGTACAACGCCGTCGTGCAGGAAGTCGTGGAACTCCACGCGACCGGCCGCCCCGTCCTGATCGGCACGGCCAGCATCGTCACCAGCGAACAGCTCAGCGGCCTCCTCACGCAGGCCGGCGTGAAACACAGCGTCCTGAACGCCAAGTTCGAGGCGCAGGAAGCCAGCATCATTGCGCAGGCCGGCCGCTCGGGCACCGTGACCATCGCCACCAACATGGCCGGGCGCGGCACCGACATCATGCTCGGTGGGAACGCCGAATTCATCCTGGGTGAAGCCATCGAGCAGAACTTCGGCATCAGCCGCTTCACCCCCGAAGCCGAAGGGTTCATCAAGGCCGTCAGCCGCCAGGACGAGAACGCCGTGCAGGCCGGCATGCTGATCCCCGGCATGACCGAGGAGTTCGCCCGGCAGGCCCTGCAGGTGCAGGCCGACATTCTCGCCGACCGCCAGAAGGTCAAGGACATCGGCGGACTGCACATCATCGGCACGGAACGCCACGAGAGCCGCCGCATCGACAACCAGCTGCGCGGCCGCGCCGGACGTCAGGGCGACCCGGGCAGCAGCCGCTTCTACGTGTCGTTCGAGGACGACCTGATGCGCCTGTTCGCCAACGACCGCGTGATCGCCATGATGGACCGCCTCGGCATGGACGACAGCCAGCCCATCGAGGCGAAAATGGTCACCGGTGCCATCGAGAAAGCGCAGGCGCGCGTCGAGGACCGCAACTTCAGCACCCGCAAGCAACTGCTGGAATTCGACAACGTCATGAGCAAACAGCGCGACACCATCTACGCCCAGCGCCGCGAAGTGCTGCTCGGGCCAGACAGCGACGTCGAGGAAAGCACCGAGGGCATGATCGCCGACTACGTCGACATGCAGCTCGCCACGCACCTGCCCGCCGAGGCCAGCCACGACCAGTGGGACACCGAAGCCCTGAAAGCCGCCGTGCTGGATACCACCCCGCAACTCGAATCCTTCGACTTCGAGGGACTGCGCGCCATGAGCCCCGCCGACGCGCAGGACACGCTGCTCAAAGCCGTGGCCGACGCCTACGACGCCCGCCGCGACGAACTGGGCAACACCATGCTGATCAGCCTCGCCCGTTACGTGCTGCTCCAGACGGTCGACCAGCACTGGAAAGAGCACCTGCACAACATGGACGTCCTGCGCCAGGGCATCGGCCTGCGCGGCTACGGCCAGCGCGACCCGTTCACCGAGTACAAGTTCGAGGCGACGAACATGTTCAACGAAATGGTCGACAACCTGAAAACGGACGTCACCAAGTTCGTGTTCAGAATGCAGTTCGGACAGACTGGGTAACATCATGCACGAGCAGGGAGGGAGCCCCAGTCACCGGGTGCTCCCTGTTTCCTTAAATGCCCTGTGCTGTCCGGTTGAAGCTGGGTTCGCCGCAGCTTCGTCTGACAGCTTGCCTGCATCGGTGCGTCAAGGTGCCTCCATGCAAGGCGCAGAGCTTCCTCACGGGGCCGACCTACGCTGAATTCACCCACAATTAAGGCCGACCGGGTGAAGTCGGTGAGGGCCAACCCCGCCCCAGCGCGGGGTTTTGACTGCGCCGCCCCGGCTTGTGAGCGCACGCTGCTGCCGTAGATGGACGTTCCCTCAGCGTTCCCTGTAGTGCCGCTGAAGATTAACTTCAGTTGCCTTGAGAGGGCCGTCATGACCCTGTATGAGGTCCAGGCGCACACTACCGATATGAACCTGCTCCTGATCATGGCGGCCCTGACACTCCTGATCATGCTGGGTGCCTTCGTTGCGCTCACGCGTGACGACCGCGCCCTGCTGACCGAGCAGGAGGACCTCCCCCACGACCTTCAGCCCCTGCCCCGCGCGTACAACCGCCGCGTGGCGGCCCCGGCCAGCGCCGACGAGCACGCCCACTACCCGCAGGCCGCCGACTGATAAACACGCTGTAGAAATACGTAGGAAGCCCGTTTCCCAGCATGTTGCAAGGGTGACCCGTGAGCGCCTCCATTCACGGCGCGCCGCCGTATTACGCCCACAGTAGAATGGGGGTTATGACCTCCGCTTCACCCGATACCCTGGTGCTGATCGACGGGCACGCCCTGGCGTTCCGGTCGTACTTCGCCCTGCCGCCACTGACCAACCGGCAGGGCGAAAGCACGCACGCCATCCTGGGATTCCTGCGCCTGACCCTGCGCCTGGCGCGGCAGCGCAGTAACCAGGTGATCGTGGTGTTTGACCCGCCGGTCAAGACCTTCCGGCACGAGCAGTTCGAGGGGTACAAGGCCGGGCGCGCCGAGATGCCCGCCGACCTGCCCGGCCAGATCAACCGCATCCGCGAGATTGTGGACGCCATCGGCCTGCCGCGCCTGGAGGAACCCGGCTACGAGGCCGATGACGTGATCGCCAGCCTGACCCGCAAGGCCGAGGGCACGGGCATGCAGGTGCGGATCGTGACCAGTGACCGCGACGCGTACCAGCTGCTGGACGACCACGTGCGCGTCATCACGAACGACTTCCGCCTGATCGGCCCGGACGAGGTGCTGGAAAAGTACGGCGTGACCGTCCGGCAGTGGGTGGATTACCGCGCCCTGACTGGCGATGCCAGCGACAACATTCCCGGCGCCAAGGGCATCGGCCCGAAAACAGCGTCGAAGCTGCTTCAGGAGTACGGTTCGCTGGAAGGCATCTACGCCGCCGCGAAGGCCGGAACCCTGAAACCCGACGGGACGCGCCAGAAACTGCTGGACTCCGAGGAGAACGTGCAGTTCAGCCACCAGCTGTCGTGCATGGTCACGGACCTGCCGCTGGACGTGGAACTCGGGACTGGGCGACTGCCGGGCAACCCGGCCCGCCTGGAAGAGCTGCTGGACGAACTGAACCTGATGAGCGTCAAGCGTGACGTGGCCGCCCTGGACGCCGCCGACGCCAGCCCGGCCCTGCCGGACAGCGTGCACGACGCCGCGCACCAGACCGCGCCGCACGACGAACCCAGCGCCGACCCGCTGCCGGACCTGACCACCGACACGGCCCCCTGGCAGGCGCCCACCGGGACGGTCATCTGGGGCTACGCCCTGTCCCGCGAGGACGACCTGACCGCCGCCCTGACCGACGCCGCCACCTTCGAGGTGACTGGCGACCCCGCCGCCGGGGAGTACAGCGGTCTGCTGCGGACCGCTCCCACCCACGAACCCGCCCAGTGGAAGAAAGCCGAGGTGTACGCCCTGCCCGGCACCCTCTTCGACAGCCCCGACACGCCCGCCGCGCCCCTGACGAAAACGCAGCAGAAAGCGGCCGAGAAGGCCCTGAAAGATCAGGAGAAAGCGGCCGCGAAACTCCGCGCGCAGTACCCCGCCACCGTCAGCGAGACCGAATTCGCCGCCCAGCCGACCGTGACGGCCGCCGCCGCCAAGGCCCTCGCCACGCACCTGCGTGTGCGCGGCCTGAACACCGAACCCGGTGACGACCCCCTGCTCATGGCGTACCTGCTCGACCCGGCCAACACCACCATGAACGCCGTCGCGCAGCGATACCTGAACGCCCCCTGGCCCGACGACGCCGCCGGCCGCGCCGCCGCCACCGCCCAGCTGCTGCACCTGCTGCCGCCGCTGCTCAACGACACCCGCCGCGCCCTGTACCACGACATGGAACAACCCCTGTCCGGCGTGCTGACCCGCATGGAAGTCCGGGGCGTGCAACTCGACAGCGAGTACCTGCGCGGCCTGTCCGCCGCCACCGCCGCCCGCCTCCAGATCCTCGAAACGCAGATCCACTCGCTCGCCGGACGCGAATTCCAGATCCGCAGCCGCGACCAGCTCGAAGCGGTCCTGTACGACGAACTCGGCCTAGCCAGCGGCAAGAAGACCAAACTGACCGGCAAGCGCAGCACCGCCGTCGCCGCCCTCGAACCCCTCCGGGACGAGCACCCCATCATCCCCGCCCTGCTGGAATACCGCGAACTGGAAAAACTGCGCGGCACGTACCTCGAACCCCTCCCCAACCTCGTGAACCCCGCCACGGGCCGCCTGCACACCACCTTCGCGCAGGCCGCCGTCGCCACCGGCCGCCTCAGCAGCCTCAACCCCAACCTCCAGAACATCCCCATCCGCAGCGACGCCGGCCGCGAAATCCGCAAGGGCTTCATCGCCGCGCCCGGCATGTGCCTGATCAGCGCCGACTACTCACAGATCGAACTGCGCCTCCTGGCACACATCGCCGACGACCCCCTGATGCAGCAGGCCTTCCAGGAAGGCGCGGACATCCACCGCCGCACCGCCGCGCAGGTCCTCGGACTCGACGAGGCCACCATCACGCCCAACCAGCGCCGCGCCGCCAAAACCGTGAACTTCGGCGTGCTGTACGGCATGAGCGCCCACCGCCTCAGCGGCGACCTCGGCATTCCCTACGCCGACGCCGCCGGATTCATCGAAACGTACTTCAACACCTACCCCGGCATCCGCGGGTACATCGACCGCACCCTCGAATTCGGCCGCCAGAACGGGTATGTGGAGACGCTGTACGGCCGCCGCCGCTACGTCCCGGAACTCATTGCCACCAACCGCACCCTGCGCGAGGCCGGCGAACGCCTCGCCTACAACATGCCCATCCAGGGCACCGCCGCCGACATCATCAAACTCGCCATGATCAAACTCGACCGGGAACTCCAGGGCACCGGCGCGCACCTCCTGCTGCAAGTCCACGACGAACTGCTGATCGAAGCCCCCGAAGAGAAAGCCGAAGAGATCAGCCGCCTCGTAAAAACCATCATGGAAGGCGCCGCCAGCCTCAAGGTGCCCCTGGCCGTCGAGGCAGGCACCGGCCCTAACTGGTACGACACGAAGTAAGGGGTTTGGGTTGCCCTCCGACCTCAGGGCAGGAATGCTGTCAGGCAGGATGGACAACCTCACGGAAAATGCACTCCAAGCACTGAACGACCGCCACGCGAAGTTCGAGGATTGCCTGATCAGACGCGTCTCACTTGCCTTCACCTCAACCCCGCAGTGGAGGCAGGTCACTGTGGAGATCGAAGCGAAGGACAATCGTGCAGCAGACGGCTGGGGTCAGGTGCTGTTTGAATTTCGCGGCGTGACACTGTTACACCTTCTTGAAGACCGAACGACGAATGTCGTGCTTGGCGGAATCAAATGGACGCTCACCGCACTGGGCTGGAAGGCGGACTTCAGCCCCGTTCATTCCGAGGGGAGCCTTTCGACCTTCATCATTGAAGCCCGGGAGGTCTGGTTCAAGAGCGCGCCGCAGAGCGAACCTGTTCAAATAGCTCCATGACTATCAGGGCTGTCTTCTGGGATATCGGTGGGGTGCTCCTCACGAACGGCTGGGACCGCAAGCAACGCGCGGATGTTCTCTCACGCTTCGGGCTGGACCTGACCGAGTTCACTGAGCGGCACAAACTGGCCGCGCCGGAACTCGAACTGGGCCGCATGACACTCGATGAGTACCTGTCGCAGACGGTGTTCCACGCCCCGCGTGACTTTACCCGCGAGGACTTCCGCGCTGCCATGGAAGCCGAGAGCCGCCCCCACGACGACGCCTTGGCCCTCGCCCGCGACCTGAGCGGCCGGTACCGCATGTACGCCCTGAACAACGAAGGCCACGACCTGAACGAGTGCCGCATCCGCAACTATGCCTTGCACGAGTTCCTGCTGGCCTTCTTCAGTTCCTGCTACCTGGGCGTCATGAAACCCAACCCCGCCATCTACCGCCTGGGCCTGAACCTCGCCAGCCTCCGCCCCGAAGAGACCGTGATGATTGACGACCGCGCCCAGAACGCCGAGGCGGCCCGCTCGGTCGGCATGCACGCCGTGCGGTACGAGAACGCCGCGCAGCTCCGGGAGGAACTGGCGGCGCTGGGCGTGAAGTAGGGGAGGGGGAGATGACGACTGACCGTCAGGAAGCTAATTTTGCCCTGCTGGCCCTGCTTTTACGGGAAGTCGACGATCACCCTGATCTCAGATTTGGCCAGCTGCTCTGGAATCTGGGAGTCTTGATGCCGGGTAGTTCGGGGAACATCCTTGACCCGCACGCTGAAGAGTCCACAGTGACGCTCCGACGCGTTCAGCAGCGATTGGCAGTGACAAAGCAGGGGTCCGATCCGCCCGATTGATCGTTTACCCCTGCGTCAGGAAGGCTTTGACGGCGCCGAGGCTGGCGGTGTCGAGCAGAAGTTTGCCGCTGGGGCGGTGCAGCAGGGCGGGCGTGCGGGCCAGGGCGTGTGCTTCGGCGAGCCGCGCGAAGGCGTCGGGTTGTTCCTGACGGTGCAGGACCTCAATCTGGGTGTCGAACGCGCCGCGCAGGGGCAGGGCCAGCATGCGTTTCAGGGTTTCGCACTGCGGGCACTGGTCCTGCGTGAACAGCACGAACGGCCGGGTCTGATCGGTATCAGTCATGCGCGACCGCCGTGCGTTCGGGCCAGAGTTCCGCGAAGTCCTCGTCGGCCAGGGGTTCCACGTTCAGTTTCGCGTAACTGCTGCCCTTGGCGCTGAAGAAGTCGTGCGTGGTGCCGCGCGTGCGGATGCCGTTCAGGACGACCGGGTTGATATCCTCGTCCGGGAAGCGGCGTTCCAGGCCCAGGTTGTCGGCCAGCACGTTGAAGTTGAAGCGGATGAAGCGCCCCACGTCCTCGGTCAGGCCCACCCCGGCGTACAGGGTGTCGGTGTACGCCAGTTCGTTGCGGTACAGGGTGTCCAGCGCGCCGTCGAACCACGCCAGGGCCTCGGCCTGCTGCGCCTCGCTCATGGCCTCGAAGCGTTCCTGGGCGAGCAGCGCCACGTACACGCCGTGCATGGCCTCGTCGAGGATGATCAGGTTGAAGATCTCGCCGGCCGACACCATGCGGCCCTGCCCGGCCATCAGCAGCGGATAGTAGAAGCCGCTGTAGAACAGTGCCGTTTCCAGCATGCACGACACGACCATCTTGCGCCACAGCCCGAAGTCGCTGGTGTCCGGGTCGGCGAACACGTCCTGAATGAACGCGATCTTGAACTGAAGCTGCGGCTGCGCCTCCACCCACGCGAACACGGCGCGTTCCTCGGTGGTGGACAGGAACGTCTTGTTCATCAGGCTGTAGCTGCGCGCGTGAATGTCTTCCATCATGCCCTGGAATTGCAGGGTCGCCTTACGGATGTGGCCCGGCACCAGCCCACGCAGGGCGGGCATGCCGACCTCGCCCTGCAGGGTGTCCAGGGCGTTCAGGCCGGCCGAGGCGTGCATGTACGTCCAGCGTTCGGCTTCGGTCAGGGATTTCCAGACGATGGCGTCGTTTGACAGCGGAATCTCTTCCGGGAACCACAGTTGCGAGGTGTACTTCTCGTAGAACGTGACCGAGAAGCTGTCCTCGGGTTCGCTCCAGTTCGTGGCAGTAAAGGGGGTTCGGGTCATGGGGAGTCTCACAGGGGGGGGTGGGGGTGTGCTCCCTCTCCGCTGGGGGGAGGGCCGGGGTGAGGGGTGTTCAGATCAGATGGTGCAGATCAGACGGCCCAACTCATACAGCGCAGCTGAGGCACTCGTCGATGCTGACCTTGCGCAGTCGCGTGTAGTACAGCGTTTTCAGGCCTTTGGCGTAGGCGTACAGGTAGTAGCGTTGCAGGGTACGCGTGGTGGCGCTGCTGGGAATGAACAGCGTGCAGCTGATGCCCTGGTCCACGTGCTTCTGCGCGGCGGCGACCGTGTCGATCACGCGGCGCTGGTCCATGTCGTACGCTTCCTCGTAGAACCACTCGGTCAGCTCGTTCAGGTGCGGCATGGGGTAGATGGTGCGGGCCTTGTTGCTGGTGCGGGTCTCGACGCGTTCCGTGATGGGCATGATGCTGGCCGACGCGTTGCTGACGTAACTGATGCTGCCCGTGGGGGCGATCGCCATGACGAAGGAGTGCGCCAGCCCGTGCGTCCGGATGTCCTGTACCAGCTGCGCCCAGTCCTCGCAGGTGGGGAGATGGTGACCCTCGAACAACGCGGCGACTTCGGGCGTGCGGGGAGCGAAGTCCTGCGCGAGGTACTGCGCGAAGTGCTCGCCGCTCTGGTAGCGACTGCCCTCGAAGCCCCGGAACACGAAGCCCGTGTCGCGCGCGATCTCCATGCTGGCGCGGCGGGCGTGGTAGTGCACGGCCGCGAAGTACACGTCCACGAACTCCAGCGCCTCGGGGCTGCCGTACGCGATCTCGTTCTTCGCCAGGAACGAGTGCAGGCCCATGGCGCCCAGGCCCACGCTGCGCATCTCCTCGTTCGCGCGGCGCACGGCGGGCACCTCCGTGATGCTGGTGGAGCGGGCCACGTCGTCCAGCATGCGCACGGCGGCGCGCACCACGCGGCCCAGATCGCCACTGGCGACACTCTGCTCGATCACCAGCGACGCAAGGTTGCAGCTCACGTCCAGACCCACCTGATCCTGGCCTTCTTTGCCGTACGCGTGGAAGGTGCTGGGCAGCGTGGGTTGCAGGATCTCGCTGCACAGATTGCTCATCTTGATCGTCCCGACGTTCGGGATGGGGTTCACGGCGTTCGCGTTGCCCTCGAACAGCAGGTACGGGTACCCGCTCTCGCCCTGCGTGACCGCGATCTCCTCCATGACACGCCGCGCCGACACGCGCTTCTTGCGGATGTCCGGGTTCGCGACCAGCGCGTCGTACTCGCGCGTCCAGTCGATACTCGTGAACTCGCGCCCCGTCGCCTGGAACAGCGAGTGCGGGTAGAACTGGTAGATGTCCTCACCGGCCCGGACCTTCTGCATGAACACGTCCGGCACGGTCGCCCCGACCGACAGGGTCTTCAGGCGCGCGTCCTCGTCCGACGCGATCTTCTTGGCACTCAGGGTGTCCAGGAAGTCGGCGTGCATGACGCTCAGGTAGATCGCCCCGGCGCCCGGACGCTGCCCGGCCTGATCGGCGTAGCGCAGCATGTTGTCCAGCATCTTCGCCACGCCCATCACGCCCTTCGTGACGTTCTGAATGCCGCGCAAACTCTCGCCACGCGCCCGCAGGTTACTGACCTCCACGCCGATCCCGCCGCCGCCCTTGCTGAGTTCCGCCACGAACGACAGCGTCTTCGTGATGGAATCCAGGTTGTCCGTGCAGTCCTGAAGCAGGAAGCAGCTGACCAGCCGCCCCGTGTTCGCCTTCCCGGAATTCATCAGGGTAGGCGTGGCCGGCGTGAACGTCTGGTTCACCAGGTGATGCACGAGTTCCAGCGCTTCCTCGACGCTGCTGCTGCGCGCCAGGGCCGTCACGCTCAGGCGGTCCTCGAAGCGCTCCAGCCACTGCTGGCGGTCCGGGGTCATGGTCGCGTACTCGCTGTAGAACTTGAACGCCCCCATGAACGACCGGAACCGGAAGTCGTACCCGTACGCCCGCTGGAACACGGCCTTCACGTCACGCGGGTGGTAGCGCGCGAACACTGCCGGGTCCCACACGCCCTTCTCGGTCATGTACGCGACCTTCTCGGCCAGCGTCGGGAACGTCACGGTATTGGGGTTCACCTTCTCCGTGAAGTACGCCTGCAGCGCCTGCGCGTCATGACTCGTGTCGATACGCGTGCCCGAAAGCACCCGGTTATTCAGTTCAATCCAGCGTTCCATAACTTTCCCCCCCACCCGGCAGGTGCGACCGCACCCAGCGCGTGACCTGCTCACGGTCCGAGACCGTTCCACCCTTGTTCAGACGCGCCACCAGCGGCACCCGGAACTCCGAGGCGATCCGGTCCCCCGCCCGCCCGAAATTCGCGCCCCAGTGGTAACTGCCGCTGGACACCACGCCCCGCAGGCCCCCCGCATGCGCCCGCAGGAACGCCGCCGTGCTGGCCGGCACCTCCCCCTGCCCGAACGTGTACGTCAGCAGCAGGAACGGTTCACCCGGCGCGGGCGGCGCGTCCTTCACGGACCCCACCGGCACGCCCCCCGCCTCCCGCGACACCGCCAGCGCAAAGCGGCGCACGTTCCCGGTCAGGGAATCGAACACCAGCCTCATGCCGGACTCCTGCCCCGTAAAACAGGCCCGGAAGCAGAGCGCAGCCCGGAAGGCCGCAAGGATGAAACCCATGTACGCATAAGAGAAACCGCCTTGTGCCCCTACCGCGGGGGACCGTGAGATGGGCGTGTCTTCGCTGGGCGAGCGTTCGGACTGAAACCGTGGCGCGACCGTACCGGACTGAACTCCACTGTGGGAGCGTGACCGGATTTCCCTCTGTTCCCGCGAAGTGCTGCCGGGTGGCAACGACAGCGCGGAGTCTACATGCTGTATCTCCGCCGGTCAAACCGGGCGTGGGGATACAGCATCTTGTGTCTTTGATTGCGGAGTAAAATGCCAGAACGGACTCAGGATGTGTCCAGAGTCCGTTCTGAGTTACGGCCGTCTGCGGCCCAAGCTGGTCAGCCTATCATCCACAGGGTGATCAGATCGGAGAGGTCCTGCGAAAAGGATGCCAGGGCCAGACTGACGGCCACCCCGTTCAGATACTTGAGGTATGGAATCAGTTTGCTGATACTGCCGGATTTGTTGGCTTTAATCAGCGCAAGAATCAGGACGGCCGGAACGATAACAAGCAGGGCTTCTAGAAGCATGGCACTCCTTGGAAAGACAGAGAGAATCCATAAATGGGTGACACCGCATGGCTGACCGGCCGAGCGCTAAAAGTCCATGAAGAACCGCCTTGTGCCCCTACCGCGGGGGACCGTGAGATGGGCGTTTCTTCGCTGGGCGAGCGTTCGGACTGGAACCGTGGCGCGACCGTACCGGACTGAACCCCACTGTGGGAGCGTGACCGGACTTCCCTCTGTTCCCGCGAAGTGTTGCCGGGTAGCAACGACAGCGCGGAGTCTACATGTAGTACGTGGTCAGGTCAAACGCACCTGCACATGCAAGATCTTGACTGTTCCGTCCCGCGTGTCCCGCACTGAAAGACCCCCGTGACGGCCCGCGCGGCATGATGCCCCGGTGACGTTCTCCGCCCGCCTCCTGCTGACCCTGCTGTGCGCCGCCCTGCTCCCGACCGGTCTTGCTGCGTCACCTGCCGCGCAGGCCGCCGCGAAGGTTCCCGGGTACGTGCTTCAGGGCATGCCGCTCGTCCGGCAGTCGTACAACGCCTGTGGGCCTGCCAGCATCACGCAGGTGCTGGCGTACTTCGGGCGGCAGGTCAGCATGGCCGACGTGAGCCGCCAGACCCGCCCCAGCGACCGCTCGTACATGACCGCGCAGGCCATCGTGAACTACGCCCCGAAAGTGGGCATGCAGGCCCGGCTGTTCACGGGCGGGAACCTGAACACCGTCAAGAGTGCCATTCGCGCCGGGCTGCCCATCATCGCGCTGCAATCGCACATCACGGACACCGGCACTGTCATCCCGCACTGGCGGGTGCTGGTCGGGTACAACGACGTGACCGCGCAGGTGTACATCATGGACCCCCTGCTGGGGTACGTCGCCATGCGCTACAGCGACATGGACCGCGTCTGGGCCGACCAGCGAGGTCAGTTTGCGGTGCTGTTCCCGCCCACCCTGGCCGGGACGGTCCGGAAGGTCATCGGGTAGGGGTCAGTCACGCGCCGGTCAGGGCGGCTCATCTGCGGCCCGCCGTGGCCCGCGCTGTCCGTACACTGACGGCATGCCCATCCGCCGCCGCCTGACCGCGCTGCTCCTGCCCGCCCTGCTGGGCAGCTGCGCGCTGCTGAACGACCCGCGCAGCAGTTTCAACGCCGGTCAGACCTGGATCGTCACGGGACAGGACGGCCCGGTGCCCCTGCGAACCGTGGCCCGCACCGGCCTGTTCAGCGACGAGATCGCCACCGACCGTACGAAACTGTTCTGGCAGGACCGGCCCGTGCCGAAGCTCACGACCAACCAGACGGGCCTGTTCGCCGCGCGGATCCTGTTCCCGAACACCGCGCCGGTCATCACCCGCGAACCGCAGAGCGGTGAAACCATGATCGTCTGGAATGCCGGGCAGCCGGGCGTGCTGTACGCCTGCCTGATCCGCGACGGCGGCTCGCCCCGCACGCACGTGTACGGCGACCTGACCCGCTCGTACCTGCAACAGGAGGCCCCGCTCGGGCAGTGCGAGGCCGTCCTTCAGGACTGACCGAATTCAGACCTGGCGGGCCACGTCAGGGCCAGCAGGGCGTCCACGGTCTCCCCGACGGTCAGGGCGCTGCTGTCCACGACTGCCCAGCCAGCCTCGCGGAACAGTTCGGGCGGCATCTGTCCGTACAGCCCGTCGATCAGGGGAACGAGCACGGACGTGTCGTACGTCTTGTTCGTGCGGGTCCGGTTGCGTTCGTGCGCGACCTCCAGGGTGGTGTACAGCCGCACCGGGCGCACGTCCAGACCCTCCCAGTGGCGCGCCATGAACGCCAGATCGTCCGGCCACAGCACGTCCTCAATAGCCACCGCAAAGCCCTCCTGCGCGTACAGGCGGGCCGTCTGCGCCGCCCGACGTGCGGGCCAGCGCGAACTGCCGCGCGGCCTCCGGCGGGTGATCCAGCGCCGGCTGCGCCAGCCCGGATACCACCTGCTCACGTAGATCGTCGATGGACAGGTGCAGCCCGAACGGGAAGCGGCCCAGCAACGCCGCTGACACCGTACTTTTGCCCGCACCCGGACTGCCGCTGAACACCCAGATCACGCCGCTCATGCCGGGCAGCGTAGCGCAGCCCCTGCCCACGCCCTTCCTTAGATGCCACGTGACCGGCGACAGTTTGACCGGCGACTGGCAGCCGCTGTCCGGGTACCGCTCAGATCAGGAACACGCCGTCTTCCTGCACGACCTCGCCGTCCAGGCTCAGGCGGCCGCCCTGGCGCAGGTCCGTGATCAGGTCCCAGTGGACGGCGCTGGCGTTTATGCCGCCCGTTTCCGGGTAGCTCTTGCCGATGGCGAGGTGCACGGTTCCGCCGATCTTCTCGTCGAACAGGATGTTCCCGGTGGGCACCTGAATGCCGGTGTTCGTGCCGATGCCTAGTTCACCCAGGCGGCGCGCGCCGGGGTCGGTGTTCAGCGCGGCGTGCAGGGCGCTCTCGCCCTCGTCGGCGCTGGCAGCCACGACCTGCCCGGCGCGGAATTCCAGGCGGGCGCCGCGCACCATCTGCCCCTGGTACTCGGCGGGCACGGTGAAGGTCACGATCCCTTCGGCGCTGTCCTCGTGCGGCCCGGTGAAGACCTCGCCGCTGGGCATGTTGCGTTTGCCGTCACTGTTCGCCCAGGTGCGCCCGCCCACGCGCAGGGTCAGGTCGGTGCCGGGCGCCTCGATGCGGACCACGTCGGCGCGGGTCAGGCGTTCGATCAGGCGGGCCTGGGTGGCGCGGACCTCACCCCACGCGGCGACCGGGTCGGGCCGGTCGAGGAACATGGCGCGCATCACGAAATCCCCGAACTGCGCTTCATTCATGCCGGCCTGCGCGGCGGCGTGCGCGGTGGGGTACAGGGTCAGGCTCCACTTGCGGCGGGCGCGGGCGGAGGCGACGGGGGCGTTCGCGGCCAGCAGGCGGGCGCGGCGGGCGGCGTCCACGGGGTGGGCGGGGGCAGGTGTCAGGACGCGCAGGCTACCGTCCAGGGCTTCCACGTCGCCCAGATCGGCGGGGTGAATGGCGTCCAGCACGGCGTCACTGGCGAGTTCCGCGAAGTCCTCCTGCTGGCCTGGGTAATCCACGCGCACGACGGGCCGCGCGCCGCGCGTGAGCAGGGCGCGGGTCACGGCGCGGATCAGGGGCGTGGCCGCCTGCCCGCCCGCGACCAGCAGGCGCTCGCCGGGCGCGGCCGAGAGGCAGTAGTCGGCCAGCAGGGCCGCGTGAAGGTCCGGGTCGTACGCCACGTAAGAGGTGTTTGTTTGCACGTCCGCGAGGCTACCACCCGCCGCGCGGGGTATTCTCGCCGGATATGACGGCCCCAGTTTCAACCGCGCCCGACCCCCTGAACACTGCCGTACTGACGATCGCCTGCCCGGACCGGGGCGGGATCGTCGCGGCCGTCTCGCAGTTCCTGCACAACCACGGCGCGAACATCATCCACAGTGACCAGCACAGCACGGACCCGCAGGGCGGCACGTTCTTCATGCGCATGGAATTCCACCTCGCGGGGCTGGACCTGGCCCGCGATCAGTTCGAGCGGGCCTTCGCGAACGTGGTCGCCACGCCGTTCGGCATGGACTGGAGCGTGCATTACACCACGCAGCCCAAACGCATGGCCGTGCTGGTCAGCCGTTACGACCACTGCTTCCTGGACCTGATGTGGCGCAAGCGCCGGGGTGAACTGAACGTGGAGATCCCGCTGATCATCAGTAACCACGAGGACCTGCGGCGCGACGCGGAGATGTTCGGCATTCCCTTCCACGTCGTGAAGGTCACCAAGGAGAACAAGGCCGAGGCCGAGGCCGAGCAGGTGCGCCTGATGCACGAGGCGAACGTGGATTTCGCTGTGCTGGCGCGGTACATGCAGATCCTGAGCGGCGAGCTGCTGCGCTCGTTCGGGCGGCCCGTGATCAACATTCACCACTCGTTCCTGCCCGCGTTCATCGGGGCGAACCCGTACCGCGCGGCGTTCAACCGGGGCGTGAAACTGATCGGCGCGACCAGCCACTACGTCACCGAGGAACTCGACGCCGGGCCGATCATCGCGCAGGAC
Organism: Deinococcus aquaticus; assembly: GCF_028622095.1. Lineage (NCBI taxonomy): Bacteria > Thermotogati > Deinococcota > Deinococci > Deinococcales > Deinococcaceae > Deinococcus > Deinococcus aquaticus. Next base: position 2,322,072 of record NZ_CP115165.1, read on the forward strand.
GTGATTCCCGTCACGCACCGCGAGACGCCGGACACCCTGATGCGCCTGGGCCGTGACGTGGAGCGGCAGGTGCTGGCCCGCGCTGTGAAAGCGCACGTGGAAGACCGCGTGCTGGTGCACGGCAACAAGACCGTCGTGTTCTGATACGGACTCCGATTGAATGGGCTGCAAAGACCGTTCAATCCGAGCGGAGCGAGAAGGAGAGAAGCGGGTTCCGGGCGTGGAGTTGGCAATCCGGTGAAGTTCCGGATTGTCAGCGAAACAGACGGAATCCGTATGAGATGGCGTGAGCAGGGGGGGCCATGAGACCTGCCCCACGCCCTGCCGCGTCCATGTCCCTTGAGCTTACCGATCGGTCAGGTTAGGCTGGTTCTCATGGCGACCCTGTACCTCGTGCTGCTGACCCTTCACAACCTCAACCGCTGGGTGATCCTGCTGACCGGCCTGTGGGCACTGGTGCAGACCATCCCCGGCCTGACCAGCGGCCGGCCCTTCACGCCCGCCGATCGCCGCCCCGTCGCCGCGTTCATGGGTAGCCTGCACCTTCAGGTGGTGCTGGGCCTGCTGCTGTTCGCGTTCATGGGCATGCAGAACATCCCGGTGTTCGCCGGAGCGCCCCGCCCCAGCTTCCAGTGGGAACACCTGGGCCTGGGCGTCCTGGCCGCCGTGTTCGCCACGCTGGGCAGCATTCAGAGCCGCAAGGCCGCCACCGACCCCCTGAAATTCCGCGCGGCCGCCCTGTGGACCGGCCTGTCGATGATCGTCATCCTGGCGGGCATTCCCTGGTGGCGGCCCCTGCTGCGCTTCTTTAACCAGTAAGCGCGCCCTGCTGCGCCCGGCCCCCTTCCCGCGTGGGTGGGGGCCGGGTCATACCGGGGTGGGCCGGTCGGGGGTTCGAGCCTTGGCCGGTGCGTCCGGCGCGGCGCGGGGCGTGGGGCGAAGCAGGCTCAGCAGCACGCGGCCCCGGTCGGCCGGGCGCGGCACCTGCGCGGCGATCAGCAGTGACCGCGCCAGCCAGCCCAGCCGACCACCGAGGGTCAGGCCAGTGCCCGGTCCGGGGCCGCGCAGGTGGGTCACGGCGTTCCAGTGGCCCAGTCGCACGCTGCGGGCCGCCCAGTGCGGACCGGCCGGGAAGGGCTGTGCCCCGGGCCTGCAGAGCGTGCGGGCCACGTTCTGCCCGGCGTGCCAGCCGTGCGCGGCCGTGCGGGCCGCCCAGACGGACGTGGGGTCCGGCACGCGCAGGGCCGCGTCGGTCAGCAGGAACCCCCCGGGCGTGCGGGGCAGGGTTTCCGTGCCGGGCAGAACGTGCGGCGCCGCGTCCGTGACCACGGTCAGGTCGTGATCGTCGCGCCCGTCACTGCCAGTTCCGCGGGCCAATTCATGAATGGTCACGCCGGCCGCCCCCAGGGCCGCGCGGACCGGGACGCTCAGGCCGGGCTGCGCGGACAGCAGTTCGCCGCCGCACCGCAGGGTCACGCCGCCGCCCAGGTCACGTTCCCGCTGCCACTCACGGACGGCCAGGGCCAGTTCCGCCCCGGCCACGTCGCCGCCCAGCACGGTCACGCGGACCGGCGGGTGGTCACTCAGCCGGTCTGCCAGCGCGGCGGTGGGTGCGTCCGGCCGGTCGTCACCCAGGATCAGGTGATCGAACCCCAGCCAGCACGGGTCGTGGTCTGCGCGGCTCACCTGAAGGCGCTGCATGGTCAGGTCCGCCTGCATGACCCGGCCGACCAGCACGGTCGCGCGGGGCAGCAGCGTGCGCAGGGGTGTGCGGGCGGACTCTGCTGGCAGGTGCCCGGCCAGCACATCGGCGTGCAGGTCGGGCGCGTGAACGTCCGGCGTTTCGCTGATCACGGTCAGGTGCACGTCACCGCTGCGCACGGCCCGCCCGGCGGCCCGCAGCAGCGCCCGGTACGCGGCGAGGCCCGCCGGGCCGTTCCCCACGATCACCACCCGCGTCACCAGGGAACGGCCGGCCGTCAATCGGATCGGCTGGTGGGCGGGCAGGCTGGAGAGGGGGGCAGGCATGGCAGGAACCTCCGGGGAAACGGCGTGGCAGGCAGGGCGGGGCAGCAAGCAGGGGAGAGTGGACGGTCGCCCAGAGTGTGCCACTGGCCGCGTTACGGCCCCGTTAGCGCTTGCCCCTGCTTGTGCATGTTGTCCTGCCTACCATGACCGGACCGTGATCAGCTGGCGGTCAGGTGCGCCCGTCCCGGTCGGGTGGAGCCGCTGCCGCGCAGCACGGCAAACGAAAACCGCCACCGGCCGCAGGGGCGGGGTGGCGGTCGGCAGAGGGCCGGCTCAGCGGCCGGGTTCGATGATGACCTTGCCGGTCGTCTTGCGGTCCAGCAGGTCTTGGAAGGCGCGGGCGCTGTCGGCCAGGGCGTAGGTGGGGCCGACCTGCGGCGTGACCTGCCCGCTCCCGACCAGTCCGGCGAGGGCCTGCGCGGCCTGCATGGTCGCGGCGCGGTCGTTCATCAGGCTGGTCAGCCACAGGCCCGTGACGGTCAGGTTGCGTTTCATGAGTTCCACGGGGCGCATGTTCGCCTGCTCGCGGCTGGCGTTCCCGATCACGATGATCCGGCCCTGCGGGGCGGCCATGTCCAGGCTCTCCTGGAAGCGTTTGCCGCCCACGACTTCCAGGATCAGGGGCACGCCCTTGCCGCCGGCCGCGTCACGGACTTTCTGCACGCGGTCCGGGTCGTCCTGCAGGATGGTCACGTCGGCGCCCAGGTCGCGGGCCAGCGCGAGTTTCTCGTCGGTGCTGGCCAGCGCGATCACGTGCATGCCCATCGCCTTGGCGAGCTGGATGCTGGCGGTGCCGAGTGCCCCGGCGGCGGCCTGCACGAGCACCCACTCGCCTTCCACGCCGCGCCCCAGGGTTTTCAGGCCGTGGTACGCGGTGAAGTACGACACGGGGAACGCGGCGGCCTGCGCGCCGCTCAGGTTCTCCGGGACGGGGATCAGGCCGGCGGCGTTCACGACCGAGTAGCGGGCCAGGGCGCCGCTGCCGCCCAGCGCGGCCACGCGCTGCCCGACCTGCACGCCCGTGACGCCCTCGCCGAGGGATTCGACGATCCCGGCGAATTCCATGCCCGGCGTGTAGGGCACGCGGGTACGGGTCAGGTACTCCCCGGCGACGCTCAGAACGTCCGCGAAGTTGATGCCGACGGCCTCGACCTCGATGCGGACCTCGCCGGGGCCGGGGGTGGGGGCGGGAACGTCCTGGAGTTCCATCACGTCTGGGGGGCCGAGTCGTTCGACCCGGATGGCCTTCATGGATTCACTCATGAGGCGCAGCATACCCGACTGTCACCCCCAAAGTGAACGTTGACGTACATCTTGAACGTGAACGTGTTTGACCGGGTTCAGAAATCGTGAAAAGCTAGGGGCCGAACCACAACCACATCACCCACCCATCAGGAGGCCCTACCGTGAGCACCCCCGAGTCCAGCAGCCAGCCCAGCCTCGTGCAGCAGTCCCGCGACGGCGACGTCCTCATCCTGACCATCAACAACCCGCCCGTGAACGCCTTCTCGCCCGGCGTGCCCGAAGGCCTGAAAGCCGGCCTGGACGCCGCCGCAGCTGACGACAGCGTCAGGGCCGTGGTCATCATCGGCGGCGGGCGCACCTTCGTCGCCGGGGCCGACATCCGCACCTTCGACCTGCCCCGCGAGCAGTCCCCGGACCTGCGCGGCACCATCGAGAAACTCGACGCGTTCACCAAACCCACCGTCGCCGCCATTCACGGCACCGCGCTGGGCGGCGGCCTGGAACTCGCCATGGGCTGCACGTACCGCGTGGCCGTGCCCGGCGCGCAGGTCGGTCTGCCCGAGGTGAAACTGGGCGTCCTGCCCGGCGCGGGCGGCACGCAGCGCCTGCCCCGCGTGGTCGGCGCGGCCAAGGCGCTGGACATGATGCTGAGCGGCAACCCCATCAAGGCGACGGAAGCCGGGCAGCTCGGCCTGATCGACCGCATCATCGACGGCGACCTGCTGGCCGGAGCGGTCGAGTTCGCCCGCGAGATGGCCGACGCCCGACCCCTGCCGCGCATCAGCGAACGCAGCGTGCCCGGCGCCACGCCCGACGTGTTCGCCGCCGCCCGCCAGGGCATTGGGAAAACGCACCGTGGGCAGCTCTCGCCATCGCTGATCGTGGACCTCGCCGAGATGGCCGCCACCGTTCCCTTCCAGGAAGGCTGGGACGCCGAGGCGACCAAATTCATGGAAGCCAAGGACAGCCCCCAGAGCCGTGGCCTGCGCCACATCTTCTTCGCCGAGCGTGAAAGCGCGAAGATTCCCGGCATCACCAAGGACACGCCCACCACGGAAATCAAGTCGGCCGGGATCATCGGGGCGGGCACCATGGGCGGCGGCATCGCCATGAACTTCCTGAACGCCGGCATTCCCGTCACCATCGTGGAAACGCAGCAGGAAGCCCTGGACCGTGGCCTGAGCGTCATCCGCCGCAACTACGAGAACACCGCCAAAAAAGGCCGCATGAGCATGGACGACGTCGAGACCCGCATGGGCCTGCTGACGCCCACACTGGACATGGGCGACCTGAAAGACGCCGACATCATCATCGAGGCCGTGTTCGAGAACATGGACGTGAAGAAGGACATCTTCACGCGACTCGACGGCATCGCCAAGCCCGGCGCGATCCTGGCGAGCAACACCAGCACCCTGGACGTGAACGAGATCGCCAGCGTCACCAGCCGCCCCGAAAGCGTGATCGGCCTGCACTTCTTCAGCCCCGCGAACGTCATGAAACTGCTGGAAATCGTGCGCGCCGAGAAGACCAGCGACACCGTCCTGGCGACCAGCATGGCCCTCGCGAAGAAGATCAAGAAAGTCGGTGTGGTCGTCGGCGTCTGCGACGGCTTCGTCGGGAACCGCATGGTCCACCGCTACGGCGACGAGGCCCGCCAGATCGTCGAGGAAGGCGCCCGCCCCGAGGACGTGGACGCCAGCATGAACGCCCTGGGCCTGCCCATGGGACCCTTCCAGATGAGCGACATGGCCGGCCTGGACATCGGGCACGCCATCCGCCAGCACCAGGCCAAGGTCGCCGGGCAACCCAAGCCCGACGGCTGGCTCGACCGCATCGTCGAGACCGGACGCAAGGGCCAGAAGACGCAGGGCGGCATCTACGACTACGACGAGACCCGCAGGCCCATCCCCAACGCCGACATGCAGGCCCTCATCGAAACCTACCGCACCGAGAAGGGCATCACGCCCCGCGAGATCACCCAGGAAGAAAGCACCCGGCGCCTCGCGTACTCCCTGGTGAACGAGGGCGCGAAAATCCTGGAGGAAGGCATCGCGCAGCGCGCCGGGGACATCGACGTGATCTACATCTACGGGTACGGGTTCCCCGCCTACCGTGGCGGCCCCATGCAGTACGCCAGCGAACAGGGGCTGAAGAACGTGGTCGCCGACCTGGAGAAGTACGGCCAGACGCCTGCGCCCCTCCTGAAGCGACTGGCCGATGAGGGCAAGACCTTCGCCCAGTACGACGCCGAGAAAGGCCGGGCCTGACCCACATGGACGTCCCGGACGCCCTGCTGCTGCTACCGGCCGGGTCGGACGTACCGGGACTGACCGCGCTGATTCGCCCGCCGTTCACCCTGCGGGCCATGCCGACCGACCCGCAGGCCCTGAGCGAGATGGTGCGCCGCATCGGCACCCGCGAGGAACAGATGAGGTCGTACACCCACCTGTTTGCGCTGCACGGGCCGTCCGCGCCGCCTGAAACCTACCGGGACGCGTTCTTCACGCTGACGGACCAGATCGAGCAGCACAGCCCACACGCCATTCTCTGCACGCTCAGCGGCGAACGCACCCTGCGGTAAGCCCACCCGCTGAACCCGCCTCTTCACATACCCAGGAGTTCCATCATGAAAGACGCTGTCATTGTTTCCACCGCCCGCACCCCCATCGGTAAGGCCTACCGGGGCTTCCTGAACGACACGCACGGCTCTGATATCGGCGCGCACGCCGTCATGCACGCTGTGCAGCGGGCCGGCATCGACCCTTCCGAGATCGAGGACGTGATCATGGGCGCCGGGAACCCGGAAGGCGCGACCGGCAGCAACATCGCCCGGCAGATCGCGCTGCGCGCCGGTTTGCCGGTGAGCGTGTCGGGCGTGACCGTGAACCGCTTCTGCTCCAGCGGCCTGAACACCATCGCGCTGGCCGCGAACCACGTGATGACCGGCCAGGGCGACGTGTTCGTGGCGGGCGGCCTGGAAAGCATCAGCCTGACGCAGAACGAGCACGCCAACGGGTACCGCCTGCGCGGCGAGTGGCTGACCGAGCACAAGCCCGAGATCTACATGCCGATGCTTCAGACGGCCGAGGTGGTCGCAAAGCGCTACGGCATCAGCCGCGAGGCGCAGGACGAGTACGCGCTGCAAAGCCAGCAGCGGACGGCAGCGGCGCAGCAGGCCGGGCTGTTCGAGCATGAGATCGTACCCATGACGGCCCGCATGAAAGTGCAGGACAAGGCCACGGGAGAGATCAGCACCCGCGAGGTCACGCTGAGCCTGGACGAAGGCAACCGCGCCGACACCACCCTGGAAGGCCTGAGTAAACTGAAGCCCGTTATCGAGGGCGGCGTGATCACGGCCGGGAACGCCTCGCAACTGTCGGACGGCGCGGCGGCCGTGGTCGTCATGAGCGGCGACATGGCCCGCGAGCGCGGACTGGCCCCGCTGGGACTGTTCAAGGGCTTCGCCGTGGCGGGCCTGGAACCCGACGAGATGGGCATCGGCCCGGTGCTGGCCGTCCCGAAACTCCTGAAACGCCACGGCCTGAGCGTGGACGACATCGACCTGTGGGAACTGAACGAGGCGTTCGCCGTGCAGGCCCTGTACTGCCGGGACACGCTGGGCATCGACCCGGCCAAGTACAACGTGAACGGCGGCGCGATCAGCGTCGGGCACCCGTACGGCATGAGCGGCGCGCGCCTGACCGGGCACGCCCTGCTGGAAGGCAAACGCCGGGGCGCGAAGCACGTGGTCGTGACCATGTGCGTGGGCGGCGGCATGGGCGCAGCCGGTCTGTTCGAAGTGCTGTAAGGGCGGCGTTCAGGGCCGCGCCCTGAACCGAGTGGAACGAGAAGCCGTGAGAGGCGGTGGTGGGAAGTGGCGATGGTGGGAAGGGGAGGTCGCGGGAGTGCTATTTTCCCGTGACCGGAACTGGACACCATCGCCAGGGGAGTAGGAGGTGGGCTGTGGGGGTGACCCTGCGGCCCGCTTTCTGTTGCAGGGTGTCGTGACCCCTCACCCGGCCCTTCGGGGCGCCCTCTCCCCAGGGGAGAGGGTCGGGGGCTGTGGCTCCTGCTGTCGGCTCGTCACAATCGCTTAACGTCAAACGAATTAGAGTGTGGGCATGACCACCACGCCTCTCACCCCGCACGGCCTGCACCACGTCACCGCCGTCACCGCCGACGCCCGCGCCAACCTCCAGTTCTACACCGGCGTCCTCGGCATGAGGCTCGTCAAGAAAACCGTCAACCAGGACGACGTCACCGCCTACCACCTCTTCTTCGCAGACAGCGTCGGCACCCCCGGCAGCGACCTCACCTTCTTCCAGTGGCCCGTCCCACCCGAACAACCCGGCAACAACAGCGTCACCCGCACCAGCCTCCGCATCCCCGACGGCACCCTCGACTGGTGGCACGCGCACCTCAGCGCCCACGGCCTGACCGTCACGCCCGTCACCCGCCACGGCCGCCCCCACCTGGACTTCAGTGACCCCGAAGGCCAGCGCCTCAGCCTCGTGGAAGGCGGCCCGCACGGCACCCCCTGGGAAGGCAGCAGCGTCCCCACCGACAAACAGATTCACGGCCTTGGCCCCAGCGAACTGACCCTCCCGAACCTGTTCCCCACCACCCGCGTCCTCGAACGCGCCTACCACATGACCCCCGCTGGCACGTACCCAGACCCCGAACAACCCGAGCGCACCATCCACGTCTACGCCATGCACGACGGCGGCCCGCACGCCGAACTGCACCTGCGCATCGACCCCACCATGCCCCCCGCCCGTCCCGGCGCCGGCGGCGTACACCACATCGCCCTGCGCGTCCAGGACGACCAGTACCACGACTGGAACACCCACCTGACCGCCCTGGGCCTGCGCACCAGCGGCGAAGTGGACCGCCACTGGTTCCACAGCATCTACTACCGCGAACCGCAGGGCATCCTGATCGAACTCGCCACCGACGGCCCCGGCTTCACCGTCGACGAACACCCCGACCACCTGGGCGAAACCCTGATCCTCGCCCCGTTCCTCGAACCCCGCCGCGCCCAGATCGAAGCGGGCCTCACCCCCCTCACCTGAACCCACAACACTGAACCCACAACGAAGCCGCCCCCACCGTCAATTGGTGGGGGCGGCTTCGCGTGCCGTCAGAGTTACTGGCAGTCCACCACAGGGAACGCCTGCGCCGACTCCTTGATATTGCTGTACTGCCCGTTCTGATCCACGCCCTGCACCCGCACGAACGTGTTCCCCTTCACCCGCACGATCACCGGATTCACCACAATCGCCTGAGCCGACAGCTTGTTCTGAGTCAGCACCCGCAGAGGAGCCGTATTCGGCGTCAGGGTACTCGTCGCCCGGCCCGAACCGCTGTAATCCACCTGCCCGTAACTGTAGAACTCCTGATCCTCGGTCGTGCCCGTACTCAGGCCCTTAAACTGCACGTACAGCTTGCTCAGGCCGCCCTGCCACGTCAGGTCCACGTACATTTCCGTGTTCAGGTTGTCGCAGATCACGTACGACCCCGCCGCCACGGTATTCCCGTTCTGATCCGTGAACGCCGTCGTCGTCCGGTACTGCGTGCTGTACGCGAAATCCTTCAGACTCAACGAGTTCGACGCACCCGACCCCGGCGTGAACCCGTCCGATACCGTCACAGTCACCCCGCAACTCGCCAGGATGCCCGTCAACCCGATTGCCGCCAACGCCAGTTTCTTCATACCACCCACTGTGCCCGCCGAACCTGACCGGGACGTGATGAATCCCTCAGCAAACCTGAGAAAAAGAACAAGCCCCCGCGCGAAGCAGGGGCCGAAAGTGTGAAGCTGGGAATTACTGGCTGAGCGGCTGAGCAGTGCTGGCGAGGGTGCACTTGCGGTACACGGGCGTCAGGCCAAGGTTCTTGCTGGTGATGGTAAAGCTGGAGCCGGTAGAGGTATTGATCGTGAGGTCGGCGTAGAAGCCACCCTCAACGCGGTCGCTCGCGTTCACCTTCTTGACCGGTAGCTCGTTCGGGCTCACCACGATGCTATTGGGCAGGAATTTGCCCGTTGCAGAGTTGAAGTCAAAAATGGCCTTGTAATCGCCGTTGCTGTCCTTTTTGAGATCGCTCGCTTGCAGGGTGACTTCCTGGTTGTAGACGTTCGTCTTATCGCCTTTAACAGCGACCTTGACAGAAGTGATCGTGCCACCCGTGGCGAACTTCACGATCACCTGGGTTGAGCGGGCGCGGCTGACCGTGCTGGGGTTGGTGATCTCGTCGCACCCCACAAAAGCCATCTGCCCGTCGGTGGCGTATTCCGTGGAAACGCCAATGACGCGTCCGCTTCCACTCCCGTCGGGGGCGACTCCGGCGCTTCCGCACGCTGCGAGGATGCCGCTCAGACCGACTGCTGCTGCCAGGATTCTTTTCATGCCTCTCACTTTGCCTGCCGGGCCTGATCTGCACGTGACGGGCCGCTGAGGAAACCTTCAGTTCCGTGAATGCTGCGCGGCAGGGTAAAGGGGCGGCCCACCGCCGGGCGTGCCAGGGTGGGCCGGGGGGCGTGGCGGCGGGTCAGGCCATGCTGAGGGGGGCGCTGAGTGCGGCGGCCTGCGGGTCCAGGCGCGGCACCTGCGGCAGCGGGTGGCCGTCCGGGCCGAGGACCGTGCCGTACATCATGTGCGGCGTGGCGTGGTCGATGCGGACGCGGTACACGCCGGGGCCGGTCGCGCCGATGGCGGCGGGGACGATGGTGGGGTGGTTGCCGCGCGTGTGGCCTTCCAGGAAGCCGTCGCTGTGCGCGTCGCCGCGAATCAGGACTTCCTGCGTGGTGCCGACCTTGGCGGTGTTCTTGCGGGCGCTCCAGTCTTTCTGCCTGGCGATCAGGCGTTCCAGGCGTTCGGTTTTCACTTCGCGGGGCAGGTCGTCGAAGTGCTTGTAGCTGGGCGTGCCGGGGCGGGCGCTGTACGCGAACATGTACGCGCTGTCGTACCCGACCTCGTCGTACAGGCTGAGGGTCTGCGCGAAGTCGTCCTCGGTCTCGCCTGGGAATCCGACGATGATGTCGGTGGCGAGCACGACGTGAGGGAGGTGTTTCTTGATGTCCGCGACGTGCGCGAGGTACTGCTCGCGGGTGTACTCGCGGGCCATGCGGCGCAGGACGCTGTTGCTGCCGCTCTGGACGGGCAGGTGCACGTACTCGCAGATGGCGGGCGTGTCGGCCATGGCGGCGGCGACGTCCTCGGTGAAGTTCATGGGGTGGCTGGTCGTGAATTTCACGCGGCGTACGCCGCTGCGGCCCACCATGCGCAGCAGGTTCGCGAAGGTGGGGTACCCGCCCAGCCGGGCGCCCTGGTCCACTCCGTACGCGTTGACGTTCTGGCCCAGCAGCGTGACTTCCTGCACGCCCGCCGCGAGTTGCAGGTCCAGTTCACGCAGGATGTCGTCCGGGTGGCGGCTGACCTGCGGGCCGCGCGTGGTGGGCACGATGCAGTACGTGCAGTGGTGATCGCAGCCGCGCATGATCGTCAGGTGCGCCTGCAACTGCCCGGCCGGGGCGGGCGGAACGTGGTCGTGCAGTTCATCCCGGAACGCCAGTCCCCAGAAGCGCTCGTTGCTTTCCAGCGCCTTGCCGATATCCAGCAGGCTGCCCGGCCCGAGCAGGATGTCCACGCCGAACTTGCGGGCCATCTGCTGCCCTTCTTCCAGCTGCGCGAGGCAACCCATCATGCCGATCACCAGGGAGCGGCGGGCCTTGATCTTGCGCAGGTCGCCCAGCAGACTGCGGACCTTCTCGACGGGTTTCCCGCGAATGGCGCAGGTGTTCAGCAGCACGAAATCGGCCACGTCCACGCTATCCACGATGTCCGCCCCGAAACTCACGAGTTGCGACTGGACCAGATGCGTGTCGTACTCGTTCATCTGACACCCGTAGGTGACGATCATTGCCTTCATGTGTGTCTCTCCTCTCAGCCGTTCGGATGGATTCCGGGGCCTTTGCCTGCCCGCTGCGTCGTGCTGGGCGGTCGGAGGGCAGTGTAGCGGACGGGCCCGGGGTGCGGAGGCGGCTCAGGGCTGTGCTGGCGGTATGGGCCGCAGTTGCAGGGTGTACCCGAGGGCTTCGCGGCCCAGGAGGACGGTGCGCAGGCGGCCGTCCAGGGTGACGGTGCCGCCCGTGTCATGCCGGACGAGGTAGAGGTTGGCGCGGTGGGTGCCGTTCTCGTAGAGGTTCAGGGTGAGTTCGGTGCCGTCGGCGAGGCGTCTGAAGGGGCCGCTTCCGGCGTAGACTCGGCGGCTTTCGAGGTTCACGAGGCTGCCGCTGGCGCGTCCGTCGCGTTCGACGAGGCCGAGGGTCAGGCGGTACGGGACGCGTCCGGTGGGGCCGATGCCGACGCCCTCGTACACGCCGCTGATCTACCGTTCGAGGGTGGTGGTGGGCGGGAAGTACGCGCCGAACGCACAACTGCTCAGGGCCAGAGGGAGCAGCAGGGTGGCGGTCAGGGCGAGGGGAGCGGTGGGTCGGCGCATGGGCCGCAGCGTACGCACCCCTCATGAAGCGGGCCTGATGCCGTGCGCCTGATGCGCTGTGGGTGCGGTCAGCGTTCGGCGCGCAGGGTCACGTTGTGCTTCACGCCGCCCACGGTGAGGGTGCCGCTCAGGATGGTGCTGGTGACGGTGGCGCCCAGCAGGCCGCTGGCCCTGAGGGGCACGTTGCTGACGCCGAAGCCCAGCAGGCTGGCGTTCAGGCGGGGCGTGTCGCCGGGGTCGATGGTGGCGGTCAGGGTCGCGCCGCCCGGTCTGGGCAGTTGCGTGCCGCGCAGGATGAAAGTGCCGCCGCTGGTCAGGTTGCGGTACTCGCCGCGTGCCTCGTGAGTGACGGGGTCCACGGTGTACGTCACGCGGATCTTCTGCGGGGTCAGCAGGAACCGCGCCTCGCCCGCATACGAGTACACGGGTTGCGCGGCGGGTTGTGTGGCGGGGGCGCAGGCGGCCAGCAGGACCGGCAGCGCCAGGGTCGCCAGTGGGAGGGCGGCGCGTTTCACGCAGGCTCCGTGCCCGTGGCGGGGGCGGTGTCCAGCGCGTGGGCCAGGGCCAGCAGCGTGTCGTCCTGCCCGTGCCGCCCGACGAGCTGCACGCCCACGAACGGCTGCCCGCCTGCGTGGTGCGCGGTGGGCAGCGCGGCGGTCGGGGCGCCCAGCAGGCTGAACGGCGCGGTCAGGCGCAGCACGGCGCGGCGCAGCGGGAGCGGGCCGCCCGGCAGGTCCACCTCGTCCTGTCCGGTCAGCGGGGGCGGGGTGGGCACGGCGGGGGCCAGCAGCACGTCGAAGGTGTCCAGCAGGGCGTCCAGTTGCCGGCGGTACGCGGCGCGGCGCGCGAAGGCCGCCTCCACCTCGTCGGCACTCAGGGCCGCGCCCTGGCGCAGGGCCGCCAGCGTGAACGGCAGGAAGCCCGGATCGTCCAGTGTCAGGGCGTCCTGGTGAACGGCGGCCGCCTCACTCAGCACGATGGGCGAGTACGCGTCCAGCACTTCCGGGAAGTCCACGGGTGTCACGGTCGCTCCCAAGCGCGTCAGGGTGCCCGCCACGCCCAGCACGGCGGCGTGTACGTCCGGCGTCACCCAGCCGTCCGGGAGCCACAGGCCCACGCGCCGGCCTGCCCAGTCCTGCGGGGGGACGGGCTGGCCGGTCAGGGCTTCATGAACGCGGATGATGGTGCGCAGGTCGGCGGCCAGCGGCCCGGTGTGATCGCAGGTGCGTGACAGGGGCAGCACGCCCGCCTCGCTCCAGTCGGCGTGTCCCTTGGTGGGTTTGAAGCCCCGCACGCCGCACCACGCGGCGGGCACGCGGATGCTGCCGCCAGTATCGGTGCCCAGCGCGAAGTTCACCTGCGCCAGCGCCACGCTGACGGCTGCGCCGCTGCTGCTGCCGCCCGGCACGCACTCCAGCCGGGTGGGGTGCGCGGTTCCGCCGAAGCCGTTGGCGCCCGTGATGCCCAGCGCGATCTCGTGCAGGTGCGTCTTCCCGGCCGCGCTGGCCCCCAGCTCCAGCAGTCGGCGCACCAGCACGCTCTGGCCGGGGTCCGGGACGGGCGCACGCGTACTGGCGCGCAGCGGCCAGCCGGGCACCCCGAACAGGTCCTTCACGCTGAAGCGTAGGCCCGACAGTGGCCCGCCGGGCACGCCGGGCAGGGGAGACGCGGGCCGGAACGCCCAGGCCCGCTGCGGGTCACTGGCGTCTGATCTGATGGCGTCCGGGGTCACTGGGGTGAGGTGATCGGGGCGGGCGGGATCGGTCACCCGTACAGGGTAACGTAACGCCCAGGCGGCCAGAACGGCAGGGTGCTCAGAACGGCAGGATGGGTGACTGCTTCCACTGCCCCTGCGACAGCGTGAACGGCCCGAAGTTCTGCAGGCCCAGCGGCCCGAAGTTCGCCGTGAACCCACCGTCCACGCGGTACGTGACCAGCTGGCCGCGCGCCACCTTCAGGAACGACGCGGCCGTGTTCAGCGTGACCGGAATGGAGAGGTCTGCCCGCTGCGTGCTCACGCCCCGCGCCGCGATATCGACGTTCGGGAACGATACGTCGCCCACGGCGGCTCCGTCGATGATCAGCGTCCCGGCGATGTTCGCCATGCGCAGCGGCACCGGGTTGGGGTTGGTCACCTGAAGGTTCATGGTCAGGTTCGCCACGGGCACGCTACCGAACCCGCCGGGCAGGGTCAGGCTGGTCAGGTAGACGTTCTGCACCTGCACCTGCGGGACCTGCACAAGCTGTTGCAGGGGCGCGCAGGCGCTCAGGGACAGGGCGGCGGTACTCAGGGCAGCGGCGGGAAGCAGGCGCATACCGTCAGGCTACCCTGCCCCCCGCGCGGGAATCTGACGCGCCCGGTCAGGTTCCCGCGCGGGGGCGACCGGGCCGCTGCACTACGCCCCACTACGCTACGCTGCCTGCATGCGACCCACACCCCGTTCCGGCTGTTTCCGTTCGCTGCCCGCCACCCTCGGCGCGGCGCTGCTCGTGTCGTCGGCGCAGGCCGCCACGCTGGACTTCGGCGTGTCGTACCGCGCTCCGGACGCCGGACTGTGGGGGCGCGTGGGCGTGTCGGACCTGGACCTGCTGGGGGGGCAGGTGTCGGCCGCCCTGAGCAGCCGCGCGGCGCAGGTCGGGTACGCCCGCAGCCTAAGCCTGCCGCCGCTGGGCGCCGCGACCGCCCGCACGGACCTCGCCGTGACCTGGCAGGGCGGCGTGCGCGTGGAGAGCCGCGCCAGCGCCGGGGTGGGACCGGTCGCGCTGAACCTCGCGGGCGCGTACTTCACGGCCCCTGTCACGGACGTGGACCCGCTGGCCCCGTTCGCGCAGGCCCCGGCGGACCTGCGTGAGCGCGGCTGGAACGCGGCGCTGACGGCCCGTTACCGCGTGAACCGCGACCTGATCGCCGTGCTGGGCGGAGAACTAGGCGCGCAACCGCAACTGAGCGCCGTGGTGGAGGGCCGCCGCGCCGTCACCCGGCCCGTGCCTCCCACCGACCAGCCACCTGCCGGAGAGGAGGAAACTGACGTGACCACGCTAGACCCGGCCCTGACCGACCCAGCCCTGGCTGACGCTACGCCAGCTGATGCCATGAACCGCGGCGACGCCATGGATACGGACGAGGCCATGACCGATGAGCAGCCGGAAACCGAGACGGTCGGCACGCTGACGTGGCGGGCGGGCGTGCTGGCCGGGCGGGACGTGCTGGGCCTGACCGGCGGTGTCAGCTACGCCACCGGGAACGGCCTGAGCATCGGGGTGGACGCCCTGGCCGGCGTCAACACCTACGGAGTGAGCGGCAGTGTGTCCGCGCCGGACCTGCTGGGTGAGGGCAGCATCCTGCGCCTGTACGCCGCCTACGAGCCGTGGAGGACGGCCAGTTCGCCGCTGCGGACCGGTGTGAGTGCCAGCTTCCCGGCGGGCAGCGGCACCCTGACCCTGGACGCCAGCGCCGGGCGCACCCTCCAGGGTCAGGCGGGCTTTGGCGTGCGCGTGGGGTACACCCTGCCGCTGCCCTGAGCTGTGCCCCGACCCCCGGCGGGGGAAGGCTGCCTTCGCTGCTGGACCGCTCGACTGTGTCCAGCAGCGCATTTTTGCGTTCTCTGGATGAACCTGCCGTCAGGTGCCTGGACCCCTTCTCATGAGGACGGACGGGATACTGCCGGCATGAAGAAGCTCTCCCTGACCCTCCTGGCTCCCGCCCTGCTGGCCCTCGGCTCGGTCGCCGGTGCCCAGACCGCGCAGGACATCATCAGCAAAGTGGACTCCACCCAGAAAGCCGCCAGGGACGTGTCGTTCCGCCTCAGTGGGAACGCCACCCTGGACACCAGCAGCCAGAAGATCGACCTGACCATCAAGGCCATTCCCGCGCAGAACGTCGCCCGCGTGCAGTTTGCGGCCCCTGACGCCCTGGCCGATAACGTGGTCGTGGCCGACAAGAACGAGATCCGCCAGTACCTGTACCTGACCAACCAGATCACCGTCACCAGCGCCCAGAAAGCCGCCAGCAGCGCCGGCCTGAGCCTGGACTTCACGCAGCTGAGCAACACCGCCAGCATGCTCAGCAGTTACAACGTCAAACTGCTGGGCACCAGTGGCACTGCCGGCAAGCGCCTGTTCCAGCTGGAAGCCACGCCCAAGAGCGGCGGTACTGACCGCACCCGCGTGTGGATCACCGAGGCCGGCTGGCGTCCCACCCGCATTCAGGTCCTGAACAGCGGCGGCAAGACCCTGGCTGACCTGAACGTCTCGAACTACCGCGTGAACGCCGGGCTGACGGCCGCCGGCATCAAGGCCCTGCCGAAAGACGCGCAGATCATCCGTCAGTAACCTTCCTTCAGCGTGGTGCGGCTGCGGCCCGGTGTCCCCGTGATGCCGGGCCGGCCGCTATGTGGGCATGGCACCATGAAAAAACCCCCGCCGGGATGGGCGGGGGGTGTCGGTGAAACTCGGTCGCTGCGTTCAGTTCAGGACGCGGCGGGCACCGTCGTAACGGCTGGCCCAGTACGAGTTGCTGAACAGGGGCTCGATCATGCTGCGGCCGTGGTAGCTGTTGGCGTTGGCCATCATGCCGTCGCCCATGTAGATGCCGACGTGGCTGGCGGTGCGGCCCATGGTGTTGAAGAACACCAGGTCCCCGGCGCGCAGGTCGCGGCGGCTCACGGCGGAGCCGGTGCGCCACTGGGCGGCGGCGGTGCGGGGCAGGTTCACGCCCATCTGGCGGAACACGTTCATGGTGTAGCTGCTGCAGTCGATGCCGCCGTTGCCGCTGCCACCCAGCACGTAGCGGATGCCCAGGTAGCGGGTGGCGGCCGAGCGCACGAAGCCGTTGCCGCGCGGGACGGGCGAGGCGGCGGTGGTGGCGCGCGGCGCGGATGTGGAAGCGGAGGCACTGCTGCCTCCGGTGGTGATCTTCTGACCCACGTTGATGGTCGTGCTGTTCAGTTTGTTCAGCTTCATCAGGGTGCTGGCTTCCACGCCGGTCGCGCGGGCGATCGAGTACAGCGTGTCACCGGGTTTGACGGTGTACGTTGCTGCGCTGGCGGCGCCACTGAAGGCGAGGGCGGTTAAAAGTACGTGGGAGAGTTTCATCGACGCCTGAAGTTTAGCGTGTCTTTATTTATTTGGCCTTCATTCTTGGCGGAACCGGCACCTGATATGCGCCTATACGGGTTTTATGCGTCGGTTGGCCGGGCGGCGCGCGGCTGAATCGTGCTGCGCATCTCAGTTTTCTCAGAGTGCGGCTCATGCAACTTTAGGTGGAGGGCCGCCCCCGCAGAGGCGCTGCAACGGCAATGCCGGGTTTTCCTCACTCTCACGCCGAGCTCATGCTTAAAACTGGCTCCGGGTGAAGCGGCGGGGCGCGGTGCTGGGTTCTGCCACTTCACCCGTCTGCCGCCCGCCAGTCCCGCCAGCGCCCACCCACCGGGGCTCT
Source organism: Deinococcus aquaticus (assembly GCF_028622095.1). Lineage (NCBI taxonomy): Bacteria > Thermotogati > Deinococcota > Deinococci > Deinococcales > Deinococcaceae > Deinococcus > Deinococcus aquaticus. Next base: position 2,339,284 of record NZ_CP115165.1, read on the forward strand.
CTGGCCGCCCCGCGCTCTGCCGTCTTATACTCGGCAACAGCGCACTCACCCCGACCCGGCCCGCCTGCGGCCACCACCCACCCGGTGCATTGGAGGACAGCATGAAGGAAACCATGACCACCGAACAGATTCAGACCGGCCTGAAACACTACCGCCGCATCGCCCGCCAGGACATGCTGCGCGCCGCCGAAACGCCCCACCCCGACGCCTTCCTCAAGCACGCCGAATGCCGCCGCGAGATCTACGCGCAGCTCGGCACGCACGCCGAGACGCACGCACCCGACGAGGTCATCGCCCGCGCTCTCGACCTGTACCGCGCGCTGCCCTTCGCCACCGGCACGCCGGAACACGAATACCCGGACATCAAGGGCCACGAGAACGCCCTGGAGAACTTCTTCCTGCTGGTCGGCCTGGACCCCAAAACCCGCCGCGAGGCCCGCAGCAAACGCCCGAAACTGGGCACGCTGTCCGCGCCGGCCGCCCCCACTTCCTGAACCGGGCCTCCTGAACTGGCACCCACCTGCGCCCCTCCACCCGGAGGGGTTTTTTGCTGCCCCCGCCCACGGTTGCCCGGCCCGGCCCGCCGTATCCTGCGGGCGTGACCGACGCCGGGCCACCTCACCCCCTAGCCAACCCCGTCAGCGCCGCCCAGCGCCACGCGGCCCTGCTGACCCTGGAAGGCCGCAACCGCGCCTGCCGCGCCTGCGACCTGCGCCCCGGCTGCACGCAGGTCGTGGTGGCCGAGGGCCGGGCCGACGCGCCACTGCTGATCGTGGGTGAGGGCCCCGGCGGGCAGGAGGACCTGACGGGACGGCCTTTCGTGGGGCGCGGCGGGCAACTGCTCGATCAGATCCTGCACGCCGCCGGCATCGACCGGGCCGACGCGTACATCACGAACATCGTCAAGTGCCGCCCCCCCGGCAACCGCGACCCGCACCCGCCCGAAACGCAGACCTGCACGGCCCGCTGGCTGGAACCGCAACTGACCCTGCTGCGCCCCCGCGTGATCCTGGCCGTCGGGCACACCGCGACCTCGTACCTGCTGAGCACCCGCGCACGCATCACGGACCTGCGCGGCCAGTGGTTCCCCTACCGGCATGCCGACGGGCAGGGCGGCACGTACGAGGCCCCGCTGATGCCGCTGCTGCACCCCGCGTATCTGCTGCGGCACGACACGCGCGCGCCCGGCGGCCCGAAAAGCCTGACGTGGCGCGACATCCGCGAGGCGGCGGCCGTGCTGCGCGGCGACCACGAACCCGCCGCGTTCGCCGCGCTGGCCCCCGCCGACATGCAGGGGCAACCGGGGCTGTTCTGATTCCCGGCCCTTGCCGTCTGCCTGCCCCCACCGTGACCGGACGGACACCCGCCCCCGCCGCCGCCCGCTATGCTCGGCGCATGTCTCACCCGGAATTCGTTGGACTCGTGAACTCATTGCAGGCGACCGCCGAGGCGGCCCTGGGCGACCTGAACGCCGCCACCGCCAGCGCCGCGCGCGACGGCCTGCTGGAGGAACGCCGTGCCCGCCAGACCGCCGAACGCAGCCTGAAACTGCTGACCATGCTGGCCGAGAAGACCCGCGGGAACCTCGACTTCACCGAGGCCGACCTGCTGACGGACGCCATCGGCAGCGTCCGCGAGCGCCTGAACGCCGCTCCGCAGGGCGGCGGGGCGCAGAACTGACGTGCGCGCCACCCTGCAACGCGTGACCCGCGCCACCTGCACGGTCGAGGGCGAGGTCACGGGGCAGACCGGCCCGGGCCTGCTGGTCCTGCTGGGCGTCGCGCCCGGCGACACCGAAGAGACGGCCCGCGCCCTGGCCGCCAAGATCGCCAAACTGCGGATCTTCAACGACGAGAACGGCAAGATGAACCGCAGCGTGCTGGATATCGGCGGCGGCGTGCTGAGCGTCAGTCAGTTCACGCTGTACGCCGACACCCGCAGCGGCAATCGCCCCAGCTTCACGGCCGCCGCCCCGCCCGAACAGGCCCGCGCGCTATACGGCACCTTCAACGCCGCCCTGCGAGGGCTGGGTCTGCCGGTCGGTGAGGGCGTGTTCGGCGCGCACATGGTCCTTGACCTGACCAACGACGGCCCCGTCACCCTGACCCTCGACCTGTAGTCCTGCCGGTCAGGTGCGCCTCTCACGCTCGGCCCCTATCCTGCGGGGCATGAACCGCCGCTCCCTGCTGCTGGCCGCGCTGCTCCTGGTGGGCGGCGCGGCGGCCTACACCGTTAAACCCGGCGATACGCTGTACTCGATCTCCCGCGCCAACGGCACCACGCCCGAGGCGCTCATGAAACTGAACAACCTGGGGAGCACGACCCTGGAAGTCGGGCAGGAACTGCGCCTCCCCGGTCAGGCCGCCGCGCCCGCCCGGCCTGCACCCGCCCGCCCGGCGCAGACGCCGCCTGCCGCGACCAGCAAACCCGGCCTGCCTGCCCCGCTGCCGCCCGAGCAACTGACCCCCACCGCGCCGACCGCGCGCATCGCGGGCGTGAACGTCACGGTGCCCGCCAGTCTGCGCATGGGCGAGGCCTTTACCGTGCAGCTCAGCGGCGCGCGGGCCGCGCAGGCCACCGTGCGTTTCCCCAGCGAGATCGGAGAGGACGTCCGGCAACCCAATGAGATCCTGAAACCCGTCGGGGCGGCCGGGGAGTACTCCGTGCCGGGCCGCGTGGTGCTCGGCAAGACCACCCCGGTCGTGTTCGAGGTCAGCGTGGGCGGCGAACTCGTGCGCGGCCGCATTCCGGTCGTGGGCCTCGACCAGCCTATCCAACACCTGAACCTGCCTCCGCAGATCAGCGGCGTGCTGGTCGATCCGGGCCGGAAGGCCGAGGACGCCCTGGTCGAGAAGGCCTACGCCCGGCGCACCCCGCAGGTCTGGACGCGGCCCTTCGCTCCGGCCCTGAGCGGCGTGAGCCCCACCAGCAGTTCCTTCGGGCAGCCGCGCACGTACACGGCGGGCGGCCCCGTCGCTTACCACTTCGGCACCGACTACCCCGCCAGGGCCGGAACGCCCGTGCTGGCAGTGAACGACGGCATGGTCGTGATCGCCGGACGTTACCCGGTGCGCGGCGGGCTGGTCGTCATCGACCACGGGGCGGGCGTGACCAGCCTGTACTTCCATCAGAGCCGCGTGACCACGAAGGTCGGGCAGAAAGTCACGCGCGGCCAGAAGATCGGTGAGGTCGGCAGCACTGGCTTGAGCGCCGGGCCACACCTGCACCTCGAGATCCGCGTGCGCGGCGAGGGCACCAACCCGGGCGGCTGGATGAACCGCCTGTGGCCCCGCTGAGCTGAACGACCCCTCCGGCCGGGCGGCGCTATGCTCCGCGCATGACCTCCGCGCCCGGCCACCCCACAGGCGATCTGCCCCGCACAGGCGAGCTGTTGATCGTGACGCCGCACCCCTCCGGGCAACTGCCGGCCGACGTGCTGCGCGATATGCTGGGCGACGACGCCTTCGACACGCCCCGCCGCGAGGCGTTCCTGCGCCGCATCTTCCTGGACGGCGACCCGTACACGGACCTGCTGTTCAGCGTGCCCGGCGCGCGCCACGCGCAGGCTCCCTGGAGCCGCTTCGCCGCCGACCTGAACCGCGAGCGCGGCGACCTCGACGACAACGGCGTCCTGAAAGTCATGGGGTTTGACCGCGCGCCCCTGTACCCGGCCGGGTGGACGCCCGGCGACGCCACGCGTGAAAGGCGGCTGCGGCGCATCTGGGACCCTTTCGATGCCCTCGTGACCGCCGAACTTCAGGGCGTGGGCCTGATGATCGTGGGGCACTCCATGGCCCCCACCGGCCCCGCCCTGGGCGCGGATACCGGCGTGCCCCGCCCCGCCATCTGCCTGATGCCCGGCACGCCCGGTCAGCCCACCTTCCCGCACGCCCTGTGGGACGCCCTGCAACGCGCCTGCCAGGACGCCTTCGCGCCCATCATCGCCGGCAGCTCCGACCCGCGCGTCACGCTGGGGGAACCCTGGGCGACTGACACCCTGAGCCTCACGCACAGCGTCCGTAGCGGCGTACCCGCCTTCGGGATCGAATTCAACGCCGGACTGTACCTGCAGGGCGGGCAGCCCATCGACCCGACCATCCGCGCCCTGAACGCCGCGTTTGGCGTGTTCGCGCACGCTGCACTGAACCTGCTGCGCCGCTGAAGTCGCCCGGGAGTGGGGGAGTAGGCAGTGGGAAGCAGGATGTGCGGGCATCCACTCCCCACTGACGGCCGTGCGGTGTTCAGGCCTCTCTGGTCGCCAGTTCCCGGATGACGCCCAGCAGTTCCTGCGCCGCCGCCGGGTCCGGCACGCCGGTCAGCGCGTCTTCCAACAGGGTCAGGCCCTCGCGGGCCAGGGCGTCCGCGTAGGCCTGCGCGTGGGCCACGCTGCCGCTCTCCAGCAGCCACCCGTGAATCTGCGCGATCACGGCCGGGTCCTTGTCGGGGCGGTCGCGGCGCATCTGCTCCAGGAACACCTCACGCTGATCGTGCGGCGCGTGCGCCAGCCAGTGCAGCACAATCAGCGTGCGTTTGCCTTCCAGCAGGTCCCCGCCGATCTCCTTGCCGTACTTGACGGGGTCGCCGTTCAGGTTCAGCACGTCATCCCGGATCTGGAAGGCCGCGCCCAGCGCCAGTCCCGACGCATGAAACCCGGCGTGCGGCTCGGCTCCCGCCGCCAGCGCCCCCAGTTGCAGCGGCACGACCACCGTGTAGTACGCGGTTTTCAGGCGCACCATCTCGAGGTAATCCTCCTCGCGCAGGTCCCAGCGGCGGCCCTCCACCCAGCACAGGTCCAGGTGCTGCCCCTCCGCCGTGCGGTGAATCATGTCCAGGAAGGCCTGCATGCCGCCCGGCACGCCCGCGCGGTGAACGGCAGCCCACATGTACGCGTGCAGGGCGTCTCCGGCGTTGATGGCCAGCGGCACGCCGTGCAGGCGGTGCAGGGCGGGTCGGCCCCGGCGTTCCTCGCTGTCGTCCTCGATGTCGTCGTGGATCAGCACCCAGTTCTGGAACATCTCCAGCCCGGCGGCCAGCCACAGCGCCGCGTCCCACGGCGTTCCCTGCGAGGGTGCCGCTTCCTGCTGCGCGCCGTGCACGCGGGCGCTGGCGAGCAGCAGTTCGCTGCGGATGCCCTTGCCGCCGCGCTGCGGGTAATCGCGCAGCATGCCGTAATACCCGGTCAGTTCCGGACGGTCCGACCGTTCGGGCAGCAGCGAAAGCACACGGGACAGCAGATCAGCACGCATCGCCGCGCAGTCTAGAGCAGCGGCGCCGTTTAGAGCAGCCGCGCCGTTCCGGGCGGTCACGCGGGCCGCGGCGCATGCCGGCGGGGGTGTTCAGGGTGCGTGAAGGCCCCCCCGGCGCAGAGCGTACCCGACAGGACAGTTCCGCCCGGAACGGTGGGCGAGCATACAGGAATGAAACTGAACCGGACCCGCCCGAACCTCCGCGCCGCGCCGCAGGACCGCGCCCGCCCGCGCCGCAGCCTGCGCCCCCTGACGACCGCGCTGCTGATCGGCGGGCTGGCCCTGGGAGCCGCCGCGCTGGCCCAGACGGCACCCGCCTCGCCCGCGCCTGCCCAGGTGCAACCGGCCGAACTGAACCGGCCCGTGAACCTGCGGCCCGCCCTGAGCGGCGAGCGGCGCCACCTGACCATCCCGAACTTCGGCCGGGTCGCGTACTACGCCGATCCGCGCGGCGAGGGCCGCCCGCTGGTCCTGACCAGCAGCGTGAACGCCGCCGCCAGCGCCTACGAGATGAAACCCATCTGGGACGCCTACGTGGGCACCCGCCCGGTGTACGCGCTGGAATGGCCCGGATTCGGCAGCAGCGACCGCCCGGACGTCACGTACACGAAAGAACTCATGACGGCCGCCCTGAACGCCCTGATCACCGAACTGAACGCCGACGTGGACGTGGTCGGCCTGAGCCTGGGCAGCGAGTTCGTGGCCCGCGCCGCGCTGCTCGACCGCCGGGTGCGTAGCGTCGCGCTGATCAGCCCCAGCGGCCTGGGCAACCCGCGCGGCGGCACCCAGGAAGCCACCGCCGATGACGGCGGCCAGCAACTCTACGACCGCCTGAACACCTTCAGCACCCCGCTGTACGCGGTCATCCGTACGCGCCCCAGCATCCAGTACTTCCTGAGCCGCTCGTTCCGGGGTCCCGTGGACGGCGGCCTGATCGACTACTCGCTGGACACCACCCGTCAGCCCGGCGCGAAGTACGCCCCGATCTACTTCATCAGCGGCCGCCTGTTCACGCCCGACGCGTACGCCGACCTGTACTCGCGCCTGAACACCCCGGCGCTGGTCCTGTACGACCAGGACGGCTTCGTGTCCTTCGAGCGCCTTCAGGCGTTCACGCAGCAGAGGGGCGTGCAGGCCGTCCGTATCCCTGGTACGGACGGCCTGCCGCACTTCGAGAAGATGCCCGAGGTCAGGGCTGCGCTGGACGCCTTCTGGGCCGCACTCCGCTGACTCCCGACCTGGCTGACCCCCGGCCTGCCGGGGCCGGTCAGGGTAGACCGCCCCGGGGGCCTGGGGACCCGTACCACCGCCGGGGGAGGGGGGATCTCCCCGGTTCATGAAGGGCATCTGCGCGCCTTTCTGAAGTGAGTTCAATTAGGCTGAGTCCAGGCCCGTCATGACCCACCCGACCCCCGATGCCCCCTGCCAGCCGTCCAGCGATCACGCGGTCGGACTGGCCTGGGCGGCCCGCGACGATTCCCCGGAACGCGCGTCGCTGCTATCCAGTGCCGAACTGGGCGGCCCGTGCGACGCGCAGGCGGGCGTCACCTCCGGGTACCTGCTGTGGCGCGACGGGGCGCTCCCGCAGGCCGTGGAACGTATCGGCCGCAGCCTGATGCACCTGCGACAGCAGCCCCCCAGCGTGTGGCTCGGACGGGGCCTGAACATCCTGGCCGCCCTGCAGAGCCAGCTGAACCGCCCCGACCTGGCCGTCTCGCTGTACGAGGAGCAACTGACCCTGGCCCGCAGCATCCACGACCCGGAACTGCTCGCCACGGCCCTGCACGACCTGGGGGTCGAACTGCGCTTCAGCGACCCGGAACGCGCCCGGCAGCACATCACCGACTCCATCACCGCCTTCCGCGCCCTGAAGTACGACTTCGGCGTGGCCGTCGCCCACCTGAACCTCGCCGAGGCCGAGCAGTACAGCGGCCACCCGCACGAGGCGCTCGGGCACGTGCAGGCCGCCCTCACCTACCCCCTGCTACGCCAGCATCCCCTGATGACCGCCGAACTGCAGGCCACGCTGTTCGGCGTGTACCACGCGCTGGGCGACCCGCGTGCCGCTGGCAGCGCCGCCGAACTGCGCGCCCTGACCACCCACCCCCACCCGGAAGTGCACCTGACGGCCGCGCTGGCCCTGGCCGCCCACGCCGCCCCGCCGGAAGCGGCAGCCCTGCTGGAAGCCGCCCTCCAGCGCGCCCGGGAACTGGGCAGCCACACCCTGCTGCCCGCCGTGCACGAGCAGCTCAGCGCCGCGCACGCCCGGCAGGGCCACCACGACCGCGCCCTGCACCACCTGCACGAAACGCTGCGCCTGACCCGCGAACGCCACGCCGCCGAACGCCACCAGTCCTTCCAGAGTTTCGAGGTCCTGCAACGCATTCAGGCCCTTCAGGAAGTAGCCGAGCAGGAACGCACCCGCAACACCGAACTCAGCGCGCACCTTCAGGAACTCCGCGCCCTGAACAGCCGCATCCGCGAACTGGGCCGCACCGACCACCTGACCCAGCTGTTCAACCGCGAACACCTGTTCAACGAAGGCGAGCGGCTGGTCCTGAGCGCCACCGGACGCACCCCGCTGGCCGGCGCGATCATCGACATCGACCACTTCAAACGCATCAACGACACCTGGGGTCACCAGCTGGGAGACGCCGTGCTGCGCCAGCTGGCCGACCTGATCCGCGCCGCCGCGCAGCCCGGCGACCTTCCCGCCCGGTACGGCGGCGAGGAATTCGTCCTGCTGCGCCCCGGCGCGACCGCCACGCAACTGGCCGTCACCTGCCGCGCCCTGAACGCCCACGTTCAGCAGCACCCCTGGCACACCCTGACCCCGGACCTGCGGGTCACCGTCAGCATCGGCGTGGCCGACACCACCACCCCGGACCTGGACACCATGCTGGGCACCGCCGACCGCCGCCTGTACAGCGTGAAACGCAGCGGCCGCAACGCCGTGCAGCACCTCGACTGACCCGGCACGCCGGATCGCCGTCCGTCCCTCAAGGGCACCCTTACAGACGGCGGATGCGGGCCTCATGCACCTCTGCCACGCTGGGGTATGACCCTGCTGACAATCATCGGCCTTCTCATTCTGCTGCAGGTAGTAGCCGGCACCGCCCTGGGCCTGTGGTTCTCGTACCTTGCACTGCGGGGCCCGCGCGCGGAACGGCCACAGCGCCGCAGACGCGCCACGCAGAACGGCTGACACGGACTCCTACTGGTTGATCCGGTGTCCGGAACAGGAGCGGACAGGCACCCTCTGACCCTCTTATACGGATTCCGTCTGTTTCGTTGACAACCCGGAAGGACGCCGGGTTGCCAACTCCACGCCCGGAACCCGTTTCTCTCCTGCTCGCTCCGCCCGGGTTGAAAGCTTTTGCAAACCTTTCAACTGGAGTCCGTATTATGACCCCATCAGATGAAGATCTGCTTTGCGCGTGAGAGCGGTGACCCTGTCATCATGCCAGTTCATGCCCGAGCGCCTCCGAATCCTGCTGATCGACGATAACCTGGCAGACCTGCTGCTGGCCGAGGAAGCGTTCGAGGATCACGCCGCCCACACCGAACTGATCACCTGTAACTCCGGCCGCGACGCCCTGAACTGGCTTCAGAACCCCCGCGAAGCCCTCCCGGACGTGATTCTGCTCGACTGGCACATGCCCGGCATGACCGGCGAGGAAGTCCTGGACGCCCTGAAAGCCGACCACGCCCTCGCCGCGCTGCCCGTGACTGTCATGTCAGGCGTCCCCATTGACCGCGCCGACGTGAATCAACTTACCAAGAGCGTCACCCTGGACGACCACCTTCAGCAGATCGCCCGGCTCGTGAATGACTGGCGCTCCCAGCACCGCGCCCCCGCCGCCGGGACGTGCTGCCCGGAATCATCCAGTCAGCGGCAGTGACCGGCATGCAAGGAATCACGTACGCCTGCTGACCCACGGCATCCGGCACCCCTGACTCCCGTCCTCCCGCAGACCAGTCGTAGCGCAGAGCCCCCACCAGCCCCATCTTCATGCACCGCACACCCCCGGCGCTGGTGACGCGCCTGTAAGACCCACCGTCCTAGCCTATGTGTACCCAACAACACGCAGCCGCCCGAGTGAAGGCGGCAGGGCCGCCCCACCACCGCGTGGGGCTTTCTACGGCCACGCCGTGATCCTGCATGGATGCGTACACGGGCAGCCGCGCCGCCCCCTCACATGGAATCCGTATCACACTGAACGCTACGCCAGGGAGAGTCGCGGCGCAGCGCTGGAGCCCCACCCTGCGCCCTGCATGGAGGGCCAAGCATGGACAACCGCACCGCTGCGAAAGCCCTGACCATCGCCGGAGCCGCCTCGATCATCGGGTCCATCATCATCTGGGCCACCCACGGTGGACAGACCAGGGACGAAGCTGCCAAAGCCCACGGCGAACGCTACGGCATCTTCGAGGGCGGCCGTGCTGGGAGCTGCTTTAACGGTACAGGCCCACGGCCACGTACCGGCCTCCTACTACTGTCGGAACCGAATGAAGCGGCGCGACGAAAAACCACACGTCATCCACCTCCACCCCCAGCGGCCTCGGCTGCGGCCCGGACGACACCACCTCCAGCACGCCCACCAGCCAGTCCACATCCACCGCCACCAGCCCACGCAGCACCCACTCCTCAGCGCGAACACTGACCATCAACTCCACATCCCGCTCCGACAACGACGCGAAATCCAGCGGAACCCGCCGTACCTCCGGCCTCAGCACCGCCGTCCTCCCATTGAACGACGCCGCCGCGTAACACGGCACCTCCACCACACCAGATGCCGGAATGCCCGCAGCCACAAGAGGATACATACCACCGAGAGTACCCCCACCCGCACCGAGGGAGCAGCCGTGCGCCCCACCACCCAGCCTCACCAACGCTGCCACCATCCAGCCCGCCGCGACCCCCATCGCCGCGACCACCACGGCGACCTACACCAACCTGCTGGAAGTGCCGGTTACGGAGGAGAGCACAGCAACCAAGAAGAGACCATCAACGTGCACGGCCGCATCACGCCGATCCGCGTGGTGAACGGCAAGGACCTGACCGCCATGATCCGCACGCTGGGCGGAAGCGCCTGATCACACGCGGTATGATCCCCAGCCCGAACAACCGCAAGCAGATCATCTGGGCGAACCTGAACGACCCCACGCCCACCCGGCAGGCCGTGAACGGGAACTGACCCACTGACGGGAGGCGAGCCATGCAAGAACCGCTGACCGTGCTGGGAGAGCGTGGCCGCCTCCCCCTGCTGGCCCGCGTGCCACGCCTCGCGCACCCCCAGGTTCCGCAGTCAGGGTGTGGTTGGGAAGGGGTACGGCAAGGTCAGCACGGCGATCAGTACCCCGGCCACACCCAGCAGCGTGAGTATCCGGCGTCTGGAATCCAGATCAGATCCACTAGGAACGCCGTGAAATAGACCGCGAAAGAGAGGATCAGCCAGTACGTCTGGAAGGGGAGGAGCCAGTACCACCGTCCTGCTCGTGCCACTCACGGCCCTAGACGATCACGTGTGCGCCAGCGTCGGCGCACTCGCCGGGGCCATCCTGCCTCTGTGTACCCTGCGCGTCGCCGTGAAACTCATCGGGCAGAAGTACGGTGTCGAACTCGGGGAACTTACTGCCACCAACGGCCCGAACAAGAAGGTGACAGCGCGTGATCATCGACGGCTACTGGCTGAAACTCATGTGGGCGGTCCTGGCGGGCGGTTCGTCAGCGCCCTGATCCGCCTGATTCTCACGGCTCTCAGTTGGCCAGACCAGCGTGGGCGGCGGCTGTTCGCAGTGATCGTGTCGGCCATAGCAGGCGTGTTCTTTATCTGGCGGCATGGCAGTGCAGGCCCCTGTCCGTGCTCATTCCCCTCGAGGAGACGTACCGGAACCTCGCGGCCCTGCTGCTCGTCACCTGGGCGATCCTAGATAGCATCCGGGGCGGCGTACCGGCTGGCCGTCAGCACCCGAATTCCTCATGAGAATTTAGGGCTTTTCTGACGGGGTGCTTATGTGACCTTTAGAAACCACACCATCCGTCTGGATTGGTGAATATCACCTCTTTGAGGGCGAAAGTGAATTTAAAATTAAGGCACTATGCCGCAGTCCATTACTGTTCTCCTGATTGACGACAACCCAGCGGACCTGCTTCTGGCCCAGGAGGCCTTCTCCGAGTACAGCGAACGGGTACGCGTCATCTCGCACACCGGCGGGCGGGAAGCCCTGGCGTACCTGAAAGATACCCAGCAGGCCCTGCCGAACGTCATCGTGCTGGACGTGAACATGCCCGGCATGAGCGGCTTCGAGGTCCTGGGCGCCATTCGTGAGGACCCGGAACTCCGGCACCTGCCCGTCGTGATGCTGACCACGTCAGCGCAGGAGAAGGACATTGACGCCGCGTATGACCTGATTACCAGTTCGTACATGGTGAAGAACGCGAAATTCAGTGAGTTCGTGGATCAGATCGATCAGTTCGTGAAGTACTGGCTGGGGTCGCAGTTCAAGCGGACCCGGCGCCCGTAGGTACACACACCCTGTGCCGACCCCACCCCCTACCCGTGCCCTGGCGGGAGGCAGGGGGCCTCTGTTCATTCCGGGAGGTCGGTCGGTGAACCTGCCAGGACGTGGTACGCGAGCGGGTACTTCGCAGCGCGCCACGGGTCTGGAGGTAGGTGGTCGTGACCGCTCACCCGCGCCCACCGGCCTGGGTGGCCGTGAGTTGCAGCACGGGCAGGTGCAGCGTGATGGGCCGGACGTGCCACGTGAAGTGCCAGCGGCGCACGCCAGTGGACCGGAGGGTGCTGGCCACGTGGGCAGCGCGCGCTTCCTCGAGGAGCTGGGCTTGACGGGACAGGGCGGCCTGATGGCGTTCTTCAAACATGATGGACCTCGCGGGGGTGGGGAGAGGCTGGAGTGTGGGGTGTGATACGGACTCCGATTGAATGGTTTGCAAAAACTGTTCAATCCGAGCGGAGCGAGTGGGAGCAGAACGGATTCCGGGCGTGGAGTTGGCAACCCGGCGCCCTTCCGGGTTGTTAACGAAACAGACGGAATCCGTATGATCGACCGTCCCGCCGTCCGCCGGAGCAGACGTGGGTGCGTGCGGTGGACGGGGTCAGGTGAGGTGCAACTGGCCCTTGAAGGTCATGAGGACGAACGTGCTGGTGCGGGCGTCGTCGGTGTCGTCGGATTCCAGGCGGGTGAGAAGGTCGTTCAGGGCGTCCTGCGCGGCGCGGTACTGCCGGGGCGTGAGCTGCACGGTGCGCAGCCGCAGGGCAGGCGCGAACGGACCGGTGTCCCCTTCGGCTTCCGGTGCGCCGCGCCCCAGGTGAACGGTGAGGTCGTCCCCGCTGGCGTCTGGGTGGCCCTGGCGGGACTGCCAGTCGAGGATGGCGTGCGCGTAAGTGGTCGTGACCTCACGCATGACGGGCTCGATGAGCGTGAGGGGCTGGTCGAGTTGCACCAGGGTGCGGGGTACGTGAAAGGTGCGGGCCGCCGCGACGTACAGCACGCGTTTACCCTGGTGACCGGCGACGCGCAGCAGGCCGCAGTCTGTGAGTTTGCGGACGTGGTACGTGACGCGGTTGGCCGGTTCGCTGATGGCCCGGGCGGCGTGACTGGCAGTGGCGGGTTGTAGGAACTGCTCGAGGAGGCGGGCGCCGTAGGAGAAGTCCAGCAGTGCGCCGGCCTGCGCGAGGCTGGTGACCTGAAAGGTCTCGCCGGGAGCGTGAAGGGGCGCTGGGTGGGTCATGCGTTCATTGTGCGGAGATCAATTTTCAATTGAAAGCTGAGATTCTGAAAACGCCAGCAGGCGGGACCGCACGCTGCAAGAACCCGCAGGATGGGTTGAAGGAGGACTCCGGCTCATCAGGCGTCCACCCCCCGGCCACTGACCATCACCGACAGCTGAAACGGACGGAGTCCGTATCATCCACGAGGAATACGTGCGGGACAACCGCTGAGCGAACGCACACAGCTCACGCTGAACCCTGCCCAACAGAACAGCCCCACCCCGAGGCTCGGGGGTGGGGCTGATGTCTACCTACTACTAGCGCACGACGATGTTGATGATGCGGCCGGGGACGTAGATCTCCTTGACGATCTGCTTGCCCTCGATGAACCGCGCGACGTCGGCGTTGGCTCTGGCAGCGGTCATCGCCTCGTCCTGCGTGGCGCTCTTGCTGATGGTGACCTGTCCGCGGACCTTGCCGCCCACCTGCACGCCCATGGTGACGGTGTCGCGAGTGGCGGCCTGCTCGTCGGTGGCGGGCCACGCGGCGGTGTGCACGCTGCCGTCCTGGCCGCGCGCCGTCCAGATTTCCTCGGCGATGTGCGGTACGACGGGCGCCAGCAGGCGGTTGAAGATATCCAGCGCCTCGTCCCAGGCGGGTGTGCCGAATATGGGGGCGCGTTTAGCCTTGACGAGGGTGTTCGTCAGTTCCATCAGCGACGCGATGATGGTGTTGAAGCTCAGGCGCTCGAAGTCCCCCGTGACCTTCTTCAGGGTGTTGTGTACTGCGAAGCGCAGGTCAGCGTCGGTGACGGTCTCGGCGGGGCCGGTGACCTTGTCGTCGGTGTACAGGGTCCATACGCGGCTCAGCCACTTGGCGGGGCCGTTGATGCCCTGCGGGTCCCACGGGCCGCCCAGTTCCCACGGGGCGATGAACATCAGGTACGTGCGCACGGTGTCCGCGCCGTACTCGCGCACCAGGTCGTCGGGGTCGACGACGTTCCCGCGTGATTTGCTCATCTTCTCGCCGTCCTCGCCCAGGATCATGCCCTGGTTCCGGAGGTGCGCGAAGGGTTCGCTGTGCTTCGTCAGTCCCATGTCGCGCATGACCTTCACCCAGAAGCGCGAGTACAGCAGGTGCAGGATCGCGTGCTCGATGCCGCCGGTGTACAGGTCCACGGGCATCATGGGGTCCTTGCTGGGGTCGAAGGGGCCCTCGTGGTAGTCGGGGCTCAGGTAGCGGTACATGTACCAGCTGGAGTCCACGAAGGTGTCCATGGTGTCCGTGTCGCGCTCAGCGGGGCCGCCGCAGACGGGGCAGGTAGTCTTCAGCCACTCCTGGTCCAGTTTCAGGGGGCTCTGGCCGGTCGGCGTGAACTCCACGTTCTCGGGCAGGCGGACGGGCAGCTGGTCCTCGGGGACGGGCTGCGCGCCGTGTTCGGGGCAGTGCACGAAGGGAATAGGCGTTCCCCAGTAGCGCTGGCGGGCAAACAGCCAGTCGCGCAGACGGTACGTGGTTTTCGCCCTGGCGATCCCGCGCGCCTCCAGTTTCTCGATGATGGTGGCGATGCTGGCCTTCCCGCCGCTCAGGCCGTCGAACTCGCCGCTGTTCACGATCGTGCCCTCGCCGGTGTAGGGCGCGGCGGCGTCCTCGGCCATCGGCTCGCCCCCCTCGGGACGGATGACTTCCACGATGTTCAGGCCGAACTTGCGCGCGAACGCGAAGTCCCGCTCGTCATGCGCGGGCACCGCCATGATGGACCCGGTGCCGTACGTGACCAGCACGTAATCGGCAATCCAGATGGGCAGCTGATGACCCGTGATGGGGTGCGTGGCGTAGCTACCGGTGAACACGCCGGTCTTCTCGCCCTCCTGCTGGCGCTCCACGTCCGTCTTGCGGCCCGCCGCCGCCACGTACGCCTCGACCTCCGCGCGCTGTTCGTCGGTGGTCAGGTCCTTCACGCGGGCGTGCTCGGGGGCCAGCACCATGAACGTCGCGCCCATCAGGGTGTCCGGGCGGGTCGTGAACACCGTCTCCGGCCCGGCCGGCGTGTCGAAGGTCACCTCTGCCCCGACCGACTTGCCGATCCAGTTCGTCTGCATCAGACGTACCTTCTCGGGCATGTCCGCGCCACTGAAGTCCAGCAGCTCGTCGGCGTAGTCCGTGATCTTCATGTACCACTGGCTCAGGTTGCGTTTCTCCACCGCCGTCCCGCAGCGATCGCAGTGGCCGTTCACGACCTGCTCGTTCGCCAGCACCGTCTGGTCCTTCGGGCACCAGTTCACCAGCCCGCCCTTCTTGTACGCCAGGCCGCGCTTGTAGAACTCGATGAAGAACCACTGGTTCCAGCGGTAGTACTCCGGGTCGCAGGTGGCGAACTGACGGCTCCAGTCGATCATGGTACCCATCGCCTGGAACTGCCCGGTCATGCGTTCGATGTTCGCGTACGTCCACTTGGCGGGGTTGGTCTTGTTCTTGATGGCGGCGTTCTCGGCGGGCAGGCCGAACGCGTCGAAGCCCATCGGGAACAGCACGTTGTACCCGCGCATGCGCATCCAGCGGGCGCGGGCGTCCGGCGCGACGTTCGCGTACCAGTGCCCGATGTGCAGGTTCCCGCTCGGGTACGGGAACATCGTCAGCGCGTAATGCTTCTCGCCCGGCGCGCTCTCATCGAAGGTGTACAGGCCGCTGCCCGCCCACGCCGCCTGCCACTTGCCCTCGATGGCGTGCGGGTTGTACCGCTCCATGCGCGGCTCGGGAATGTTGACAGGCCTGGATTCGTTGTTCTGGGTCATGAGGTGGCTCCTTCAGAAGTGGGGGAGGGGGTGGGGAATGGGCGCTGGCCGCCGCTACCGACTGTCAGCGCCAAAAAAAACGCCCCGGCACGCAGCCGGGACGCCCGAACGAACCTGACGGCTAGTCGGGGCGTCCCGGGCTGAGAAGCGCAGAGCGGATCATGCCCGGAAGTGTAGCGCAAAGCGCCGCGCACGTCAGCAGGGCGCGGCCCCCCAGTTCAGATGCCGCCGGGTAGGACAGCTCCAAGTCTGATGAGGTGGTCAGGGGGCGGGCACGCCACTCAGGTGAACCAGCATGCCCGCCCCCTGATGCTCGGCAATGAACGTCAGCCGCTCCTGGCCGCGCAGCAGCACTATCTCCCGCTGAATCCCATCATCCGGGCGTTCCGTGAACCGTGTGAACCCCCCGGCGCGCAGCACGTCCAGCACCGCGTCCGGCTGCCACTGCGGGAACGCGAACTGCTCCAGGCGGGTATTTCCGCTGCGAATCTCGGCCCGTACCGTCCGCGACTCCGGGCAGGTCGGCGTGCCGCCCGCCGGAACGGCCGCCAGCCCCCACACCCGCCCCGGCTGCTCGAAACAGTACAGGTCGCCCCGCCAGCGCGCCCCGGACTGCCACCACGCCCCCGCACCCGCCAGCAGCACCAGCGCCGCGACCACCCACACCACTCCCCTCAAGCCGCTCCCCTCATGCGCGCAGGCTACCCCGCCCGGCCCGGAGTCGCCCAGGGGCGCGTGACCCCCCTTTCCCGAAGCGTTCAGATTCCGGACAGCCGGATGGCCGGCGGGGGTGTCCCTGCCGGCCATCTGTCTGGTCACCTGTGACCGTGGGGTGGTGTGCTTCTTGTGGTTATTCCTGGCTGGTGATGTACGGCAGGTTGCGGTCGAACTGCGCGCGGTCCAGGCCGTAGCCGTACACGAACGCGTCGGGGATGGTGAAGCCCAGGTACTCGACGGGAATCTCGACCTTGCGGCGGCTGGGTTTGCTGAGCAGCGCGGCGATCTTCAGGGTTTTGGGGCCGCGTCCTTCCAGGTAGTGCAGCAGGTAGTTCATGGTGATGCCGGTATCCACGATGTCCTCGACCAGGATGACGTGGCGGTCACTGATGGGGAACTGGAGGTCCTTGACGATGCGGACCTCGCCGCTGCTCTGCTTGGCGTTGCCGTACGAGCTGGCCTGCAGGAAGTCGATGGTGCAGGGCATGTCGATGGCGCGCACCAGGTCGGCGTGGAACATGAATGCGCCGTTCAGGACGCAGATCAGGTGGGGTTCCATGCCGTGGTAGTCCTCGCGGATTTTTGCGGCGATTTCGTGAATGCGGGCCTGAAGTTGGTCCTGCGTGATCTGTACGGGGCCGTTGCCTGGGGCGAGACTCATAGGGGATCAGGCTAACACGCCGCGCCGCTGCGCTGACCGGGGCGCCGCCGGCTTCTGGCCTGCCGGGCAATGCTCTATGCTTCGGCGCATGTCTGTTCTGAGTGCCCCTGATCTGAAGCGCGTTCCGGGCGTGCTTGGCCGCATCGTGGAACTTCGCGCCGGGGATTACGTGGGCGCGGACCCGCAACTGGGCGCGCCCCGCCCCGACGAGCGGCGGTTCGAGGCGGCCCTGGGCGCGCCGGGCCTGTCTCTGATTGCCGAGGTGAAGCGCGCCAGTCCCAGTGAGGGCGCCATTGCGCCGCTCGACCCGGCCGACGCGGCACGGGCTTACGCGGCGGGCGGCGCGGCGGCGATCAGTGTCCTGACCGAACCGCGTTACTTCGACGGGAACCGTGAGGCGCTGCTGGACGTGGTGGCCACCACGGACCTTCCGGCGTTGCGCAAGGATTTCGTGGTGCATCCGGCCATGCTGCGCGAGGCGGCCGACTGGGGCGCGTCGGCGGCGCTGCTGATGGTCAGCGTGCTGCACGAACACACCGGCGAGTACCTGAGCGCGGCGCACCACCTGGGCCTGGACGCCCTGGTCGAGGTGCACGACGAGCACGAACTGGACATCGCGCTGGAGGCCGGAGCGCGGATCATCGGCGTGAACAACCGCGACCTGACCACCCTGAAGATCGACCTGGGCGTCAGTCCGCGCCTGATCCGCCGGGCGCGTGACGCGGGCTTTACCGGCGTGCTGGTCGCCGAGAGCGGCTACCGCACCCCGCAGGACATCGCGGCCGTGCGCGGGCTGGCGGACGCGGTGCTGGTGGGCAGCAGTCTGGCGGGCAGCGGCGACCTCGCGCGCGCCGCGCGTGACCTGATGACCCCGTGACCGGCCCAGTCCATATCAGCCCCGACCAGACCGACACCCTGACGCTGCTCGGCACGGGTGATAGCAAGGGCGTGCCGCGTTTCTGGTGCGCCTGCCCCGTGTGTACCGAGGCGCGCGGCGTGAACGGGCAGCCCGGCGTGAACCGCCGCACGCGCACGGCCACGCTGCTGCGTTCGGGCGGGCAGTCGGCGCTGCTGGATGCCGGGCCGGACACGCACGCCGGACTGGCCCGCCTGAACGGCCCGCTCGTGCCGGACGCGGTGTTCATCTCGCACGCGCACAACGATCACCTGCTGGGCCTGGGGGATCTGCTCGACTACGTGCGCTACGCCGCCGGGCGGCTGCGCGTGTACGCCCCGCCGGAGGTCGTGCCGGAGATCGCCGCGCGCTTCCCGTACGCCTTCCCGGAGGGCGAGGGGGGGCCGGTACAGCCCATCCCGCCGCAGGGCGTGCCGGTGGGTGAGGTGGTCGTGCGGGCCTTCCGGGTGCCGCACGGCGCGAACGGCCACAGCCACGCCTACCGCCTCGACCGCCCCGCCGGGGCCGGGGGTGACGGCTGGTCGGCGGCGGTCGTCACGGACGCCATCGGCATTCCGCCAGAGCTGGCCCGCGAGTGGCTGCGCGCGCCCGGCGGCGCGGGCCTGGACACGCTGGTGCTCGGCACGTCCTTCGAGGACGAGTCCGGCGCGCCCCTGACCGGCCGCAGCGTGTACGACGTGCGCGAGGCCCTGACCCTCCCCTGGGCGCAGGCGGCGGGGCAGGTCGTCCTGACGCACCTGTCGCACGGGGTGGACGTGCGCCACGCCGGTCACCTGCCGCCCGGCTGGCAGTACGCCCGCGACGACCTGACCGTTCACCTGCCCGCTGCCCCGTACCGGCCCGGTCCCCCCCCGACCCACAACCTTTGATGGTCGCAGCTCATCTGCCCGTCGCCTACACTGGGCCGCAATGACCGCCGCCGTTCAACCACCCCGCTACCTGCGCTGGCTGATTCTGGGCGGCGCACTGCTGCTGATCGGCGGCGCGGCCCTCCAGCCGGACGCGCGCGAGTTCCTGGGCCGCGCGTACGCCGCCCTGACCAGCAGCGACCCCCGCGTCACGCACGCGTTCGTGGACGGCCTGGGCTGGGCCGGGCCGCTCGCGCTGATCGCGGGGTTCGTGCTTCAGGCGGTACTGCCGGTCCTGCCGGCGCTGGTCATGACCGCCGTGACCGCCCGCGCCTACGGCCCCTACGAGGGGTTCCTGATCGTGTACCTGGGCACGCTGCTGGGCGCGGCCGCCGGGTACGGCCTGGGCCGCACGCTGGGCGATACGCTGATCCGCACCCTGGCCGGTGAGACCGCCCGCCGCACCGCGCATGATTTCGCCGCCCGCTACGGCCTGCAGGGCGTGCTGATGGTGCGCCTGATGCCGGTCCTGTCCGCCGACGTCATGAACCTCGTGGCGGGCGCGGCCCGCATGGGTTTCCGGCCGTTCATGGTCGCCACGGCCGCCGGGGCGCTGCCGGTCACGCTGCTGGTCGTGTGGCTCAGCGGGAACACGCAGCGCATGCTGTGGGGCCTGGGCCTGCTGTCGGGCGTGGTGGCCGTCGTCGGCCTGAGCCGCTGGCTGCTGGCCCGCCGCGCCGCGCGTCCCCCGCGCCCCTGAACAACCTGCCCCTCTCCACCCCGACCAGCGCGAGTTTGGTTACACTGCACTGAACATCCGCTCAGCGGACCGCAGGAGGCAGGAGCACATGACTGAAAGCAAGCAAGGCGCGCAGGCGTCAGCCTACGAACGCGCGGGCGTCAGCATCGACGCCGGACACCGCGCCGTCCACCTGATGAAAGACGCGGTGGCCCGCACCCACACGCCCAACGTGCTGGGCGGCCTGGGCGGCTTCGGCGGCCTGTTCCGCGCCGCGTTCGGCCACATGGAAGACCCGGTCCTGGTCGCCAGTACCGACGGCGTCGGCACGAAAACCAAGGTCGCCGTCCGCACCGGGCGCTTCGGCGGGCTGGGCGGCGACATCGTGAACCACTGCGTGAACGACATTCTCGTGCAGGGCGCGCGCCCGCTGTTCTTCCTGGATTACGTCGCCATGGGCAAACTCTCGCCCGAACGGGTCGCGGAAGTCGTGACCGGCGCGGCGCAGGCCTGCGAGGCGCTGGGCGTGGCCCTGCTGGGCGGCGAGACCGCCGAGATGCCCGGCGTGTACGTGGACGGCGAACTGGATATCGTGGGCACCATCGTGGGCGTCGTGGACCGCCCGGCCCTGATCACGGGCGCGCGCATCGAGGCGGGCGACACCGTGATCGCGCTGCCCAGCTCGGGCCTGCACACCAACGGCTTCTCGCTGGCCCGCATGGCCCTGGACGACCTCGACTGGAACGAGGCGCGCGCCGACCTGAACGGCCAGACCCTCGCGGACCTGTTGCCCGTCCCACACCGCTCGTACCTGCCGGCCTTCGACGCCCTGCAGGCGGCCGGGGTGGACGTGCGCGGCATGGCGCACATCACGGGCGGCGGCCTGATCGACAACCCGCCCCGCGTGTTCCCGGCCGGCATCGGCATGCAGGTCGATACCGGCAGCTGGACCGTGCCGCCCGTCTTCGAGTTGATCGTGGCGCGCGCCGGCGTGGAACGCCACGAGGCCTTCCGCGCGCTGAACATGGGCGTGGGCTTCCTGTTCATCCTGCCCGCCGCGCAGCAGACGGCGGCGCTGGACGCCCTGAGGGTCGCCGGCGAGCAGCCGTGGGTGATTGGTCAGATGACGGCCGGTCAGGGCGTGACCTTCACGGGAGCCGTTTGACCAGGCGGCTGGCCCCCACCGGGTTCGCCGCGCCGGACCGCGCCACCGCCACGGAATTCTGGGTCGTGCGCCACGGCGAGAGCACCTGGAACGCCGACGGCCGCTACCAGGGGCAGACCGACGTGCCGCTCAGCCCCATCGGGGTGTTGCAGGCGTCCAGCCTCGCCGAGCGCCTGACCGCGCAACCCTTCGACGCCGTGTATACCAGCGACCTGAACCGCGCCGCGCAGACCGCCCGCATCGTCGCCGAGCGCCTGCATGGCGCGCCCCCCGCGCAGACCGACGTGGGCCTGCGCGAGATCGACGTGGGCGAACTCGCGGGCCTGACCATCCACGAGATCCGCGCCCGCTTTCCCGAGTACCTGCAGGCCCTGAGCGCCGAACCCTGGAGTACCCGCCGCCCCGGCGGGGAAAGCATGGAGGACCTGTACGCCCGCAGCGGCGAGACCTTCGCGCAGATTCAGGCGCGGCACCCCGGCCAGCGGGTGCTGGTGTTCACGCACGGCGGCGTGGTCCGCGTGGCGGTGGGCCTCGCACTCGGCGGCGTACCCGCCAACGCCTGGGCGCGCCTGAGTGTGTCGAACACCTCGGTCACGCGCGTCCTGCTGGGCGCGGGCAGCGGCATGCTGCTGGGCTTCAACGACGACGCCCACCTGGAAAGCCTGCTGGAAGCCACCGAGGCCGACGACGTGCTCGGACAGGCCCCGTAACAGCAGGCCTTCCACACGCGCGGTCGGTCCTGCTGGAGGGGCCGGCCGCGCTGGCATTGACGGGCGCGCGGCGGCCAGTCGGAGGCACGCCAGCGGGCGGGGCAGGGGTCGGGATGCGGTGCAAAGATGCACCCCGTCCGCAGGAGCGCGCCCCCACCCACCGCTGGGCGGACACTCGGGGCAGGACCGCCGCTTCCTCTGCGCCGCGCCCGGACCGTCCGGCGCGGCCCGCTCCCAGCGGCGGCAGGTGAAGCCATGACGCACCCCGCTCCCCTCACGCCCCCCAGCCTGCCCCTTACCCTGCTGCGGCCCGACTCACTGCTGCCTGTCCCGGGCCCGGCTCCGGCACTGCCGCGCATCATTCAGGGCGGCATGGGCGTGGCCGTCTCAGACTGGCGGCTGGCACGGGCCGTATCCATGACCGGCGAACTGGGCGTCGTGTCCGGCACCGGCATCGACACCGTGCTGCTGCGCCGCCTTCAGGACGGCGATCCGGACGGGCACGTCCGCGCGGCCCTGAGTCACTTTCCGGACGCGGCCCTCGCGGCGCGCACCGTGCAGCGCTTCTTCCTCCCGGCGGGCCGCGCGCCGGGGCAGCCCTACGCCCGCGTGCCGCTGCCCACCGCCGAACGGCATCGCGACGCCTGGGAACTGTCGGTGCTGGGCGCGTTTACCGAGGTGTTCCTGGCCCGTCAGGGGCACGCGAACCCGGTCGGCCTGAACCTGCTGACCAAGTTGCAGCTGCACACCCTGCCGTGCCTGTTCGGGGCGATGCTGGCCGGGGTGGACACCGTGATCATGGGCGCTGGCATTCCGCGTGACATTCCGCGCGTGCTGGACGCCCTGGCCGCCGGGCAGCCCGCCACCCTGAATCTCGACGTGCGCGGCGGCGACCCCGTGCCTTTGACCCTGGACCCGGCCGCGTACGGCGGAGCGGGCGTCGCCCTGACCCGCCCGAAGTTCTATCCGGTGGTGGCGTCGCACGTGCTGGCGGGCGTCCTGGCCCGCAAGGCCAGTGGGGGCGTGGAAGGCTTCGTGGTCGAGGGGCCGACGGCCGGGGGGCACAACGCCCCGCCGCGCGGCCCCCTGACCCTGGATAGCAGTGGTCAGCCGGTGTACGGCGAGCGGGACGGGGCGGACCTGCAAGCCCTGCGCGCCCTGGGCCTGCCGTTCTGGCTGGCCGGCAGTCACGGCACCCCGGACGCCCTGGCGCGGGCGCTGGCAGCGGGCGCGGCGGGCATTCAGGTGGGCACCCTGTTCGCCTTCGCCGCCGAGTCCGGCCTGTGCGCCGACCTGAAAGCCGAAGTGCAGGCCCGCGCCCACACCGGCACGCTGGAGGTGTTCACGGACCCGCTGGCCTCGCCCACCGGGTTCCCGTTCAAGGTCGTGAACCTGCCCGGCACGCTCTCGCAGGCCGGGGCGTACGCGGCGCGGCAGCGGGTGTGCGACATCGGGTACCTGCGCGAGGCGTACCGCACCCCCCAGGGCCGCGTGGGCTGGCGCTGCCCCAGCGAGCCCGTCGCCGCGTACGCCGCCAAGGGCGGACAGGCCGCCGACACGACCGGACGCAAATGCCTGTGCAACGCCCTGATGGCCGACGCCGGGTACCCGCAGGTGCAGCGCGGCGGGCACACCGAGCCGCCCCTGCTGACCAGCGGCGACCGCCTGAACGACCTGCGGGACCTGCCCACCGCCTACCACGCCGCTGACGTGATCCGCGTCCTGCGCGGCTGAACCCCGCTGCGCGCCCATGCGCTAGCCTGGGGGGCACATGCCTTCCCTTCCATCCACCCGTTCCGGCCGGGGCAGGCCGTGACCGCCCCGCTGCCCCCGGCCGGAAGCCCGCCGCCCACCGACCTGCTCGCCCGCTACCGCGCCGGGGACCTGCGCGCCCTGGCTCGCGCCGTCACGCTGGCCGAGGCGGGCCTGCCGGGCGCGCGGCCCCTGCTGCGCGCCGCCCGTGAACGCACCGCCCGTCAGGGGGGGCGGGCCGTGGTGCTGGGCGTGACCGGCAGCCCCGGCAGCGGCAAGAGCACCCTGACCGACGCCCTGATCGCCACACTCCGCGCGCGTGGGCAGCGGGTCGCGGTGCTGGCCGTGGACCCCAGCAGCCCGTACAGCGGCGGCGCGATCCTCGGGGACCGCATCCGCATGCTGCGCCACCACGCCGACGCGGGCGTGTTCGTGCGCTCGCTCGCCAGCCGGGGCGCGCTGGGCGGCCTGTCCGCGCGGACCATGTCTGTGCTGTCCCTGCTGGAAGGCGCGGGCTTCGACTGGGTGATCCTGGAAACCGTGGGCGTCGGGCAGTCCGAGGTGGACGTCGCCGCCGCCTGCGACCACACCCTGCTGGTCCTCACGCCGGCCGGCGGGGACGGCGTGCAGGCCTTCAAGGCCGGGATCATGGAGATCGCAGACGTGATCGCCGTGAACAAGGCCGACCTGCCCGGCGCCGCCCGGACCGTCCGGGAACTGATGGCCGCGCAGGGCCTCGGCGCGCACGACGAGCACACCTGGATGGCCCCCATCCGGCAGACCATCGCCTCGAAGGCCGACGGCCTGGACGCCCTGATCGACGCCGTCGAGGCGCACCGCGCGCACCTGGGCGAGAGCGGCCTGCTGGCCCGCCGCGAGGCCCGCGCGGAATTCGAGGTCCGGTCCCTGGTGCAGGAGCGGCTGCTGAGACTGGCCCGCGAGCGCAGCGGCGACCTGTACGCCCGCGTGGCCCGTGGAGAACTGAGTGCCGACGAGGCCGCCGACACCCTGCTGGAGCAGGCGTGAAGGCCCGCCCGCTGGCCGGCTGGCTGCTGGCCTTCCTGACCGCACAGCGCCTGCTGGAACTGCGGGTCGCGCGCCGCAACGAACGCTGGGCGCGCGAGCAGGGCGCCGCAGAGTACGGCCAGGAACACTACCCGCTGTTCTTCGTGCTGCACCCCGCCTGGATGGTGTTCACGTTCCTGGAAGGCCGCGCAGGGGGCGGGCGCGTGAACGTCCCGGCGCTGCTGCTGTTCCTGCTGGCCCAGCCGCTGCGCTACTGGGTGATCCGCACGCTGGGCCGCTACTGGAACACCCGCATCCTGATCGTGCCCGGCGGGCAGCGCGTCACGGGCGGCCCGTTCCGCTTCCTGCGCCACCCGAACTACGCGGTGGTGGCGCTGGAACTTGCCGCCGCGCCGCTCGCGGTGGGCGCGTGGCGCACCGCGCTGGCCTTCACGCTGCTGAACGCCGCGCTGCTGCTAGGCATCCGCATTCCCGCCGAGGAACGCGCCCTCGCGCACTACCGGGCCGGGCAGCAGGAACAGCCGTAAGATGGCCCGCACTGGCCTGAGCCTGGGCTGACGGTCCTGCGCTCAGGCGGTCTGAGGGAAACGCCGCTCGAACACCAGTCCGGTGGGCGTGTCGGCCAGCAGGACCGGCGTCACGACCGGAAGGCCCTGCAATTCCATGCGCACGCGTCCCGCGTCGTTGGTGTGGGCCACGCCCGCCGCGACGGCCCGCATGGTCCAGCCCTGATGGGTGGCCGCCAGCATGACTTCCAGTTCACTCAGGCCGCTCTGCAACTGGGGCGTGAACAGCACCGCGCGGGCGGGCCGCGCCTGATCCCGCAGTTCATCGCTGATCTGCGGCCAGTCAGGTGCCGTGAGGTGCATGTGACCGGACGGTTGCCGCTCGGCTTGCACCACGAACGCGCCCCGCAGGTCGGCCACGGCGACAGCCAGGGGGGCTGCGCCCGGCAGGACCAGCGCCACGTCGAAATCCGGCAGGACCGCGCTGAAGTAATCCGCAGCGTCCTGCACGTCCCGGTCGCTCAGGCGTAACAGGGACTCCCGCACCCGCTCCGGGCTGGGAAGCGCACGGGCAATGGCGGCGCGGAACACTTCAGTCATACCCGCAGAGTAATGCTGCGTCCCTTGCAGCACTGTCACAGGTGACCGCCAGAGCTTCATCAACCGTTGACCCACCGCACCCTCCCGGCCACACGGAATCCGCATCATGGCCGGTCAGGCCGGACATCCCGGCCGCTGTGGGGAACCGGCCTGCCACCCGCAGCGGCCGGGCGGAGTACCGTGCAGAACATGTCGGCCCCCGTCCCCGCACCACCCACCCGTCCGGCCGACCCCACCAGTGGCCGCGCACCCGGCACCGCTACCACCGTTGCGGCCCGGAACGCCGCCGCCATCGCCGTGGCCGTCACCGCCGGGCACTTCATCAACGACGCCTACAGCGCCATGCTCACCCCCCTGACCCCCGCCCTTCAGAGCAAGTACGGGGTAAGCATCGCTGCCGTCACCCTGCTCACCAGCGTGTACTCGCTGACCAGCAGTGTCCTGCAACCCCTGCTGGGCATCATCGGCGAACGCCTCGACCGCCGCTACGCCGCCGCGCTCGGCCCCCTGATGACCGGCGTCGGCCTGACCCTCATGGGCTTCATCCCCTGGTTCGGCGCGCTGATTCTGCTCGTCGCGGTCGCCGGACTCGGCAGCGGCTTCTTCCACCCGGCCGGTGCCGCGTACGTCGCGCAGCACAGCCCCCCCGACAAACGCGGCCTGTGGGCCAGCCTGTTCAGCGCGGGCGGCACCGCCGGCATGGCCCTCGGCCCGGTCTTCGCCGGGGTGGGCCTCACTCACCTGCCGTGGTTCGCGCTGATCGGCGTGGTCGTCGCCGCCATCACCTTCGCCGTCACCCCCAGCGGCGTGCAGAAGGCGAAGCGCATCCCCATGCGCGACTACGCCGGCATCTTCCGGGGGCCGCTGGTGTGGCTGTGGGCCATGGCTGTCCTGCGCTCACTGGCCAGCATGGGGTACAACGCCATGCTGCCGTTCATGCTGCTGGCGCGCGGGTACGGCGCGCGCGAGGTTGCCATCACGCTCGCCGTGTACTCGGTCGCCAGTGCCATTGGCGGCATCGTCGGCGGACGGCTCAGCGACCGCCTGGGCCGCGTGACCATCCTGCGCGGCGCGATCCTCACCACCATCCCCTTCTTCGCCGCGCTGATTCTCTCCAGTCCCGAGAACTGGTGGTTCTACCCCCTGACCTTCATCGTCGGGGCCGCCGTGAACGCCAGCATTCCCGTCGGCGTCGTCACCGCGCAGGAGTACGCGCCAGGGCACGTCGCGGTCGCCAGTTCGATCATGATGGGCTTCTCCTGGGGCTTCGCGGGCCTCCTCGTGTTCCTCGTCGGCGCGCTGGCCGACGCCACCAGCCCCACTACCGCCGCGCTGGCCGCCCTGAGCCTCCTGATCCCCAGCGCCCTCATTGCCGCGCGCCTCCCGGAACCGCAGAAGGTGCAGTTCAGCTGAGCGGCGGCCGGGCCTGATGCGGACTCCATATGACAGCAGGGTGGGTCCTGAGACATTCCTCGGGACCCACCCTGTTCTGCCCCCGGCTTGTCAGGCGGGTGCGAGTTCCCGCGTTTCCTGCGCGCGAACGGCGTCCATGACGAGTTTCAGCGTGTCGCGGCGCTGGGCGGCGTCGGGGATGTTCAGGCTGACGATCACCTCGTCGGCGGCCGCGTCGCGGGCCAGGGCGTGCAGGCGTGCGGCCACACTCTGCGGGTCTCCGATGATGGCGCGGCGACGCATGGAGTCAGCCAGCACGCGTTCCTGCGGAGTGTACGGGTACGCTTTTGCCTCGGTGACGGTGGGGTAGGGGGCGCTCTCGCCGCGCGTGAGGCGCAGGAACATCAGGCCCAGCGGCAGGCTGAGTTCCTCGGCCTCGGCGGCGGTGGGGGCAGTGACGACGCTCGCGGCGACGATCACGCGCGGCTCCGGGAAGGATTCCGAGGGCTGGAACGCGGCCCGATAGGCGTCGGCGGCGGCGCGGGCCTGCGCCGTGTCCGGGTTGATGTGCCACGCGAACGCCAGTCCCGCCCCGGCCTTGGCCGCCACATGCGCGCCGTAGCCGCTGCTGCTCAGAATCCACAGCGGCGGGAACAGCCCCTCGCCCGCCGGGGCCGCCACGGTGCCCGCGAAGGGGTGCCCGGCCGGGTACTGCCCGGTGCCGAAGGCGATCAGGTCCGAGAGTTGCCGCTCGAACGGTTCATCCATCAGGCCCTGCGCGCCGCGCAGTGCGCGGGCCGTGCGGCCGTCCGTGCCCGGCGCGCGCCCCAGGCCCAGGTCCACCCGGTCCGGCGCGAGGGCCGACAGCAGCCGGTAGCCTTCCGCCACGCTCAGCGGCGCGTGATTGGGCAGCATCACGCCGCCCGAGCCCAGGCGGATGCGGCTGGTGCGCTGCGACGCCGCCGCCAGCACCGCGAGCGGCACGCTGGAAGCGAGTGCGCCCATGTTGTGATGCTCGGCCACCCAGTACCGCTCGAACCCGGCGTCCTCGGCGGCCTTCGCGTACGCCAGCGCCGCCTCCACCGACTCGGCCGCGCTGGACCCCAGCGGCACGGGAACAAGGTCGAGCACGGACAGCGGCAGGGGAGAGGAAACACTCATGCCCGGCAGTCTGCGCCTGCACGCGCCGCGCAACCCTGCCCACCATCACGAACCGGCACCCCCCTAGCCCACAGCGCCCGCGCGCCCAATCCTCCCGCCCAGCCGCGCCTATCCTGTACCGCATGAGGTTCCACGCTTGAACAACGACATTCCCGTGCAGACCCTCGGCGGTCAGGGCGAGGTCATGGCGCACGCGGTCGACGCCTGCGTTCACTGCGGCTTCTGCCTGCCCGCCTGCCCCACCTACGCGCTGCTGGGCGACGAGATGGACAGTCCGCGCGGCCGGATCGTCCTGATGAAGGAGGTGCTGGAGGGCGGCCTGCCCCTGATGGACGCCGCGCCGCACCTGGACCGTTGCCTGGGCTGTCAGGCCTGCGTGACCGCCTGCCCCAGCGGCGTGCCATACGGCGAACTGATCACGGCGTTCCGGGGTTGGAGTGAGCCGCAGCGCCAGCGCAGTCCGTTTGACCGGGCCAAGCGGGCCGCGATCCTGAAGATCCTGCCCGCCCCGAAGGTGTTCAGCGTGGCGGCCCGCCTGGGCCAGTTCGCCAAGCCGCTGGCGCCGGTGCTGCCCGCCGCGCTGCGCAGCCCGCTGGACCTGCTGCCCGAACATGTGCCCGCCATGCAGCCCAGCGCCGACTTCACGCCCGCGCGCGGCGTGCGGCGGGGACGGGTGGCGTTCCTGGTCGGCTGCGCCCAGCAGGCCCTGACGCCCAACTTCAACGCCGCGACCCTGCGTGTCCTGAGCCGCAACGGCATCGAGGTCGTCATTCCCGACGGGCAGGGCTGCTGCGGCGCCGCCGCGCTGCACACCGGCGCGCGGGACGAGGCGCTGAAGCTGGTGCGCGCCAACCTGAACGCCTTCAACCCGGACGACTTCGATGCGATCCTCTCGAACGCCGCCGGGTGCGGCGCCGGCCTCAAGGAGTACCCGATGGTCCTGCACGGCGAGAGCGACGAGGCCCGCGCGCAGGCCTTCGCCGCGAAGGTCATGGACATCAGCGAGTACCTGGGCGGCCTGCTGGCCGACGGCACGCTGGAACCCACCCTGCCCGCCAGCCGCCCCCTGAAGGTCGCGTACCACGACGCCTGCCACCTCGCCCACGCGCAGGGCGTCCGCGCCCAGCCGCGCGACCTGCTGCGCGCCATCCCCGGCGTCACCGTCCTCGAAATCCCCGAGGGTGACCTGTGCTGCGGCTCGGCCGGCACGTACAACCTCGAACAACCCGAACTCGCCACGCAACTCGGCGAGCGCAAGGCAAAGAACATCCTCTCCACGCACCCCGACCTGATCGCCAGCGGCAACATCGGCTGCCACACCCAGATCCAGAGCCACGTGCGCCGCCAGGGCGACCGCGCGCCCGTCATGCACACCATCGAGATTCTCGATCTGGCGTACCGGGGGGAACTGTGAAAGGGGATAGGGGATGGTTGATGGTTGATGGAGGGGTGGGCTCGTGAGCATGGAGAAACTCGCGCTGACCACTAATTCCCGTGCTCGCAAGCCTGCCTCGGCGGGGGGGGCGCACAATGCCCTGGCCGCCGACCTCACGCGCCTGCTGGGGCCGCGCAAGGTCCTGTCGAACCTGTCCGAACGCCTGAACTACCGCTATGACGCCATTCAGTTCGGTGCCACGCCGCTGGCCGTCGTGCTGCCCGAAAGTACCGAGGACGTGGTGGCGGCCGTGCGGGCAGCGCGCGCGGCGGGCGTGCCCATCGTGGGGCGCGGCGCGGCCAGCGGCCTGTCGGGCGGCGCGGCCCCCACGGAACCCGGACTGGTGATCTCTTTCACGCGCATGACCCGCCTGACCATCCACCCTGATCGGCGTGAGGCGCAGGCGCAGGCGGGCGTGATCACCCTGGCTGTCAGCGACGCCGCCAGACCGCACGGCCTGATCTACCCGCCGGACCCCGCCAGTTTCCGCACGAGCACCATCGGCGGGAACCTCGCGGAGAACGCGGGCGGCCCCATGTGCTTCAAGTACGGCGTGACCGGCGATTACGTCCGCGCCCTGAGCTTCGTGGACGCAGACGGCGAGCTGCACCACGTCACCCGCGACGCCTTCGACCTCGCCGGACTGCTGATCGGCTCCGAGGGCACCCTGGGCCTGATTACCGAAGCCACCCTGCGCCTGATCCCGCCCGCCACGCACACCCGCACCCTGATGGCGCACTTCCCCGAGGTCGGTGCCTGTGCCGAGGCCGTCAGCGCCGCCATCGCCGCCGGGGCCGTGCCCAGCAAACTGGAATTCATGGACCGCGCCTGCACGAACGCCGTCGAGGACTACCTGAACCTCGGCCTGCCCAGAGGCGCCGAGGCCGTGCTCCTGGTCGACACCGACGGAGACGACCTGGACACCGTGCAGGACGAACTGCAACTCGTGGCCGACGCCTGCGAACGCGCCGGGGGCACCGTGCGCCGCGCCGCCACCGACGCCGAGGGGGCCGCCCTGTGGCGCGCGCGGCGCAGCGTCAGCCCCGCGCTGGGCCGCATCCGCCCGCAACGCATGAACGAGGACATCGTCGTGCCCCGCTCGGCCCTCCCGGACGTGGTCCGCGAGATCCGCGCGCTCGGCGACGCCAGCCCCTTCCGGCTCGTGCAGTTCGGGCACATCGGAGACGGCAACCTGCACCCGAACATCCTGTTCGACCCCCGCAAGGAAGACACTCACGCCGTGCACGACCTCGCGCACGAGATCGCCCTCGTCGCCCTGCGGCACGGCGGCGTCCTGAGCGGCGAGCACGGCATCGGCTCCATGAAACGCGACTTCATGACCGACGCCGTCGACCCCGGCACCCTGAAGGCCCTGTGGAACGTCAAACGCGCCCTCGACCCGCACCTCGCCCTGAACCCCGGCAAGATCCTTCCTGCGGAAGGAGTGGACGGTTGATGGGTGATGGTCAATGGAACCAGCGCGGCCGTTCGTCCATCTCCTTTCAACCATCAACCATTCACTCCGCCGGAGGCCGCCCATGACCATCCTTGACCTGTCCCCCGGCGATCAGACCATCACCGTCAGCGGCGACACCACCCTCCCGGAAGTATTCGCCACGCTGCCCGCCGGCCTGTACCCGCCGTTCCCGCGCGTGAACCTGCCCGGCACGGTCGGCGACCTGATCACGCGCGGCGGCTTCGGGCAGACCTTCCCGTTCGCGTCCGACATTCTGGGCGTCACCTTCCGCGCCCCCAGCGGCCGCGTGATCCGCGCGGGCGGCCGCACCGTGAAAAACGTGCAGGGCTACGACCTGACCCGCCCGTTCGTGGGCAGCTTCGGCCTCCTGGGCGAGGCGCTGGAGGTCACGCTGCGCCTGCGCCCCGGCCTGAGCACCGGGCACATCGTCCACCCCGGCCCGCTGGCCCCCACCGCCGCCCGCTTCACCTGGGCTGCCCCGGACGGCACGCACGTCGTGCACTTCGGCCATGAACGCGAGGTCCGCACTGCCCTCGACCTGCCCGGCGCGGTCCCTGTCACCACCCCGCCCGACTACACTCCGCTGTTCCCCGGCGGCATGGGCGTCGCAGAAGACGGCCCCCTGCGCGACCTGCGCTTCGCATGGCACGACGGCGCGGCTCACCCCACCCCGCCCGCCCTGTTCACCACCCTGGCCGCCAGCCTGTAATACGCACTCCGGTTGAAAGGTTTGCAAAGGCTTTCAACCGGAGCGGACTCGTAGAGCTGGGGCGCAGAGCGAGCAGGAGAGAAACGCCCCTCCAGGCGTGGAGTTGGCAACCCGGTACATTGGCGGGTTGTCAACGGAACAGACGGCATCCGTATAGCACCACCCACCGGCCTATCACCCGTGGTCGGCAGATACACCCCTGACTCTTTTCGCTATTCTTGACGGCGTGCTTAAAAACATCTCCCTGATGACGGCCCTGCTGCTCGGCGCAGCCGGCGCCCAGACCGTCGACCTCCGCATCCTCGAAACCACGGACCTGCACACCAGCGCCCTCGGTTACGACTACTACCAGGACAAACCCACCGGGGAATTCGGCCTGGAATACACGGCCACCCTCATCAACAACGCCCGCAACGAGAAACGCAACAGCCTGCTGTTCGACAACGGCGACCTCATCCAGGGCAACCCCCTCGGCGACTACGTGGCCCGCATCAAGCCCCTCCAGGACGGCCAGATGCACCCCATGCACGCCGCCATGAGCGTCCTCAAATACGACGCCGCCAACCTCGGCAACCACGAATTCAACTACGGCCTGCCCTTCCTCAAGCAGATCATCGACGCCGCCCCCATGCCCATCGTCAGCGCCAACACCTACGTTGACGACGGCACCGGCAAACCCGGCGCGAACGCCTTCAACCCCTACCTCATCCAGCGCCACACCGTCTACGACACCAATGGCCGCCCCTACATCATCAACGTCGGCGTCATCGGCCTCCTGCCCCCCCAGATCGTCCAGTGGGACAAGAGCAACCTCGACGGCAAGATCGTCACCGCCGACATCGTCGAAACCGCCCGCAAATTCATCCCCCAGATGAAAGCCCAGGGCGCCGACATCATCGTCGCCATCGCCCACAGCGGCATCACCGCCGACTACACCCCTGGCCAGGAAAACGTCGCCACCGAACTCACCAAAATCGCCGGTATCGACGTCGTCCTCTCCGGCCACAGCCACCAGGTGTTCCCCGGACCCGTCTACAAGAGCATCCCCGGCGCCGACATCACCAAAGGGACCATCAACGGCAAACCCGTCGTCATGGCCGGCTTCTGGGGTAACGACCTCGGCATCGTCGACCTGAAACTCGACTACGACCGCAAAACCCAGAAGTGGACCATCAAGGACAGCGCCGCCCTCGTCCGCCCCATCTGGGACGCCGCCGCCAAGAAAAACCTCGTCACGCCCGACCCCCGCATCGCCAGGGCCGTCAAAACCGCCCACGAAGGCACCCTCGCCTACGTGCGCGGCAAGGTCGCCGACCTGACCGCCCCCATCAACTCCTACTGGGCCCTCGTGCAGGACGACCCCAGCGTGCAACTCGTCAACAGCGCCCAGACCGCCTACGTCAAGGCCGCCCTCGCCAGCACCCAGTACAAGGACCTCCCCGTCCTGTCCGCCGCCGCACCCTTCAAAGCCGGCGGCCGCGCCGGAGCCAGCTACTACACCGACATCCCCGCCGGCACGCTCGCCATCAAGAACGTCGCCGACCTCTACGTGTACCCCAACACCGTCCAGGCCGTCCTCATCACCGGCGCGCAGGTCCAGGAATGGCTCGAACGCAGCGCCGGCCAGTTCAAACAGATCGACCCCGCCAACACCCAACCCCAGGACCTTGTCGACACCAGCTTCCCCACCTACAACTTCGACGTGATCGACGGCGTCAACTACGAAATCGACGTCACCCAACTCAACCGCTACAACGCCAAAGGCGAAATCGCCAACGCCAGCGCCCACCGCATCAAGAACCTCACCTACCAGGGCAAACCCATCGACCCCGCCCAGCAGTTCGTGATCGCCACCAACAACTACCGCGCCAGCGGCGGCGGCAGCTTCCCCGGCCTGACCGGCAAGAACATCATCCTCGCCGCCCCCGACGAAACCCGCCAGGCCCTCATCGGCTACTTCAACCAGCAGAAAACCATCAACCCCACCGCCGACGGCAACTGGAAACTCACCTCCATCCCCGGCGCCACCCTCCTCTACACCAGCAGCCCCAACGCCCAGAAATACCTCCCCGCAGGCGCCACCCTCACCAAAACCCGCGAAGACGGCTTCGCCGAATACAACATCAAGAACTGAACGCAACGAAGCACAAAAAAGCCCCCTACCAGTACAGTGGGGGGCTTTCTTCTATGAATCGCTTGGGATGGCTAGAATAATCAGGCGCGCATTAAGGGTTCCTGACCACAGATACCGTGCCGCCGCCCACAGATGTGACAATACCTGTCGTCATGTCTTCGATCAGCCAGACGATTTGATAGGTTCCGACCTCGCCAAACGCGACGGTCACGCTTGTGTTGCCCGTCACATCATTGCTGAATGTAATATTCTTCTGAGCACTGTTCTGGTAAAGCACAGCAGCCACACGACTACGGTTGCTCATACCACCCAGGGACCACGTACCCGTTGTGTAATTCAGTTCCCCGGTGCCGCTGTTAGGGGGAGTAGGACTGGTGACGGTGTTAGTGGTATAGGAAGAGCGAGCGGCACGAATTGCAGCGCGATTGATGGTGACCGGGATGCACTGAATGTTACGGTTGCCTTCCGTATCCTGAACCGTCACACGCAGGTCATAACGTTCGTTAGGGTTGTTGTCAGGTACGTATGCTGACCCGTCAATGTCAAGGTTGTTGAGTACGACGTCACCGATGGCAATCGAAGGATTGTACCCGTAGTTCAACATCAGGACGTCAACTGGCGTACGTCCGTTGACTGGTTTGCTGGCGTCACACTGGGTCGTTCCGTTCAGCGTCAGCGGTTGTGTGCCGTCGAACGGACCCACGATGCGTGCCTCCACGACATTCACCCCAGTGTTGTCACTGACGGAGATTAGGACACCTGAACTGCTGTCGATTTGACTGGGTTTCTGGAGATCTGTGATAGCAGGGAAGCGAATGGTAGAGGCAGGGGGCAGTACGCTGGTGGTGTTGTGCCTGAATTGACTGCTGGTTTCCAGGGGGCGTGAGATGTTTGCACCCGTCGGGTCGACCAGTACTGTCGTGCGGGCACGCACAGTGTAAATGTCTGCTGGCAGAGCGGCCACGTCGAACGTGGTGTTGCAAGTCAATGATTCCGTACTGCCACTGCAAACGTTGCGATCACTGCTATCGAGAGTTCTGGAGGCTACCGTGACACCACGGTAATCCAGTAGGTCCACCTGAATGGGCTGCGTGATGGTGTAGTCCGCACTGCGCTTGGTCAAGGTGATCTGGACAGGTACGCTGGGCGTCGTGACAGTAACTCCATCGCTGGGGGAAGCGATCTTGAAATCCGGGCTGGTCAGATTCTGCACCTGGACACTGGCTTCCGCGCTGATCCCACGCAGACCGGTCTTGGTATAGGCGATAACCTGGAGTTTCAGAGGACCGTTGGCGAAGCGCGTGGTGTCGACGCTGAAGGTAGCGCGGGCCTGCGTGGTGACATAGGTACTATTGTCTACAACACCCTTGGAGTCTGTCACCTGAAGAATCATGCGGTCTACCTGACTGGCAGCGTCGAAGTTGCCGGATACATTGACGCTCATGTTGCCGGAGTAAGGCGCACTGCCCACAACTTCCAGAACGGGTGCTGGCGCCTTCTCAGTCGGTGCAGTAGTGACGACGTACGTGAAGGTACGGTCGACGGTGCGGGTGTTGCCTGCCGCGTCACTTGCCTTGTATTGGACTGCGTACGTGCCAGCCTGGGTGGGTGTAAACACGGCGCTGTAGGAGGCTCCACTCTGGCGGCCAAGGGTCGTGAGGGACTGGCCCTGTAACCCCACGAGCACTTCGATGTTTGCGACACTGCTGGTCGCGTCAGTGGCCGTGGCGGTCAGCGTGATGGGCGCAGTCGTGAACTCCTGTGGGTTGGCGGGGAGGGCAGGTATGACGTCTGGTGCCGTGGAGTCGATCGTAAACGTGACGTTGCGTGCGGCCACGTTGCCGACGTTATCGGTCGCGGTGGCGGTCACGGTGTGCTGACCGTCGCTCATGGTGACTGGCTGACCGTTTTCAGTGTAGGTGACGTTGCCGTTCACGCCGGAGGCGCTGTCGGTCGCGGTGGCATTCAGGGTGACGGGCGTGCTGGACAGACTACCGTTCAGCGGTGCATTCCAGTTGATGATGGGGGCAGTCTTGTCCACGTACACGGTGGTTTTCGTGACGCCCACGGTGCCCAGCGAGTCGGTGAAACGAACGCCGATGTCACGCAGACCCTCGTTCAGGTTGTCGAAATCGAAGGTGAAGGTAGGGTTGCCAGTGGCCGTGGTGGTCGTGAGCAGGGTCTGACCATCCGCCTGAAGTTCCGCCTGCGTCATGCTGGGGGCGTCGGTGGTGGCGGCGGCGCTGATCACCAGGGGACCGCGGACGTAAGTGCGGCCATTGCTGGTGTAGGTGCTGCCCTTGGGATCGGCGTTGGGCGGTGTGATCGCAGGCCCAGCCGTAACTTGGACGGTGCTGGCGGTTTTCACCTTCACGCCGGTTACGGTTGCGTCGGCGCTGGCGTTACCGGCCCGGTCGGTTGCGGCGGCCCTGATGGTGTAGGGGGTGCCGTCCGTCTTGCGGGGGTACCAGGTGACGCTGCCGTTCCCGCCGAGCGTGCCGATGAGTTCGTCGGTGCTGCCGTCGTTTGCGTACACCTTGATGCTGGCGACGCCGGTGCCGCTGTCCTGACCGATCAGGCTGATGGTCACGGGGGTGCTGGTGAACATCTGGCCCTGGGTGAGGCTGGTGATCTGCACGGTCGGGGCGGTGCCGTCGTACGTGTAGGTGGAGGTGGCGGTGCCGGTGTTGCCGGCCTTGTCGGTGGCGCGCACCGTGACGGTGTGGTTGCCGTCCGTCTTGGGCAGGGTGGGAGCAGTGGCGTTGAACGCGCTGCCGTCCACACTGTATTCCAGGGCAACGGTGTCACCGGGAGTGGTGTCGTTCGGTACTGCTTTCACGGAGGCGTCGCTAGTGCTGCCCAGCAGCGCGCCATTGGCGGGATTGCTGATGGTGACGGTGGGTGCAGCGTTGTTCACGCGGGCAGTCACGTTGGGGGTGGGGAAGGTGTTTCCGGCGTTGTCGGTGATGACGGCCGTGATGGCATGGTCACCGTCGCTGAGTTTGGTGGTGTCGACCGGGAAGGTGTACGTTCCGGCGATGCCGCTGGTCTGGGTGCCGCTCAGCAGGCCGTCGATGTACAGGCTGACCGTGGCGACGCCACTGCCGTTCGTGTCGCTGGCGGTGACGCTGAGGGTAGCCTGCCCGCGCAGATCACCGGACGGAGCCGTGACGGTGCCGGCGGGGGGTGTCGTGTCGCTGGTGGTGAGGGCGACGGTGAAGGTGACGGTGGTGTCGGTGCTGTTTCCGGCGCGGTCGTACGCGCGGGCGGTGAGGGTCTGGCTGCCGTTGGGGGCGGCCCAGGTGACGGTGCCCTGCGTGCCGGTGACGGTGCCGATCTTGGTGGTGCCGCTCAGGACGTCGATGTGGTCGACGGCGACGTTGTCGGTGCCACTCACGCTGATCGTGATGGGGTTCTGCGTGAACTTCTGGCCCTGGGTGGGGCTGGTGATCTGCACGGTCGGGGCGGTCCGGTCGACGGTGATCGTGCGGGTCAGGGTGGTGGTGTTGCCGGCAGCGTCGGTGGCGGTGGCAGTCAGGGTGGCGGCGGTGCCGTCCTGGCAGTCACCGTACGCCCACGTGCTGCCTGTGATGGTGCCGCAGCTGGCTGCGTAGGTGACGGCCGCGCCTGTTTCCGTGGTGGCGTTCAGGGTGATGGTCCCAGCGCTGCCGACGGTGGCGGGTGCGTTCCAGTTGAGGACCGGGGCGGTGTTGTCGATCTGGACCTTGATGTCCTGGTTGCTGACAAGACCGACGCCGTTGGTGGCCTGCACGGTCAGGGTGTAGGTGCCGTCGGGGAGGGTCTTGCTGTCCAGGGTCAGGGCGTAGCGGGTGCTGCCGTCTGGCTGGGCGCTCAGGCTGGGCGTGGCGTTCAGGCGTACGCCGCCGTTGAACAGGGCGACCTGACTGACGCCGCTTTCCGGGTCTTTCACGAAGCCGTCGAGGGTGATCACGCCGCGCGAGATGGATGCGGTGGGGGCGGGCTGCACGGTGGCGGTGCCCACGAAGGTGGGGGCGGTGGTGTCGGCCGTGGCGAGTTTGACCGCGACGTTCACGGGGGCGCTGGCGGGGCTCCTGTTGCCGGCCCTGTCGGTGGCAATGACGGTCAGGTCGTAGGTGCCGCTGGTGGGCGTCCAGGTGACGGTGCCGCTGGCGCCGCTGACGGTGCCGATGCTGGTGCCGTTCGCGAAGACTTCCAGGCTGCTCACGCCGCTGCCGGTGTCGTTGCCGGTCACGTTGACTGTGACGGGGTTGCTGGTCAGGGTGCTGCCAGCGGTGGGGCTGGTGATCTGCGCGGTGGGCGCGGTGGCGTCGCTGGTGACCTTGATGGTGCTGCTGGTGCGGTTTCCGGCGGCGTCCTGCGCGGTGGCCGTGATGGTATGCGTGCCGTCGCTACTGAAGGTGGCCTTGTTGCCGGTCAGGGCTGCGCCGTCGACGGTGTACGTGACGGTCCCTTCGTTGGTGGTGGCGTTCAGGGTGACTTCACCGCGCGTGACGGCTCCGTCGGCGGGGCTGATCCAGTTGACCACCGGAGCCGTGTTGTCGACGGTCAGGCTGGCGCTGGTTTCGGCGCTCAGGCCGGCGTTGTCGAATGCGATGGCCCGCAGGTTGTGGGTGCCGTCGCTGAGTTTGGTGGTGTCGAGACTGAAGGTGTACTTGCCGCCCACGCCCGCCGCTTTGGATTCGATCAGGGTGCCGCCGTCGTACAGGTCGACCTTGGCCACGCCGCTGTCAGTGTCAGCGGCGGTAGCGGTGACCGTGACCGTTGCCCGCTGCGCAGTGGCGGGGATGGGGGAGAGGGCGACGGTGGGGGGAGTGGCGTCGCTGCTGGTCAGGTTGACCTTGATGCCGCCGAGGGTGGTGGTGTTGGTGCGGCCTGTCTTGTCGGTGGTGGTGGCGCGCAGGGTGTAGGTGCCGTTCATGGGGGCCCAGGTGACGTCACCACTGGCGGCCGTGACGACGCCCACCTGCGTGTAATTGGTGTCCCCGTCCTTTTTGGCTTCCACGAGGATGCGGTCCAGGCCACTGACGGCGTCCGTGCCGGTGACGCTGATCTTGATGGGGTTCTGCGTGAAACTCTGGCCCTGCTGGGGGCTGGTGATCTGCACGGTGGGATCGCTGGCATCGACCGTGATGACCTTGGCGGGGCTGCTGAAGCTGCGGCCGCCGTCGGTGACGGTGGCGGTGACGCTCTGCTTGCTGCCGTCGGCGCAGTCGGTTCCCAGGGTCCAGATGTTGCCGCTGATGGTGCCGCAGGTGGCCGTGTAGGCGATCTGGCTGCTCAGGTCCTGGCCGTTGCGGGTGGCGGTGGCGCGCAGGGTGACGGTGCCGCCGCCCTTCACGAAGTCGCTGGCAGGACTCAGCCACGTGAAGGTGGGGGCCGTCACGCCGCCGTTATCGCCGGTGCTGGCGGCGTTGAATGTCACGGCGATGTTGCGGCTGGTCACGAAGCCCACGCTGTCTTCCGCTTCGACGGTGAGGATCACGGTTCCGGCCGTGCGGGCCGTATTGCCGGGAGCCTTGGTCAGGTCGACCGTCAGAGTGTTGCCGCTGACGGATTTGACCAGCGTGCCGCTTTCCAGCACGCGGATGGTCACGGGCGCTGGGGTCTTCTGGGCGTCACCGCGGGTGTCCTGCGCCGTCACGCTGAGCAGTGCGGCGTCCCCGACGAT
Organism: Deinococcus aquaticus; assembly: GCF_028622095.1. Taxonomy (NCBI): domain Bacteria; kingdom Thermotogati; phylum Deinococcota; class Deinococci; order Deinococcales; family Deinococcaceae; genus Deinococcus; species Deinococcus aquaticus. The sequence goes on from NZ_CP115165.1 coordinate 2,378,680, forward strand.
CAGGGTGGCGGTGTCCGTGGCCGCCTGGCCGTTCAGGTTCACGGTGGTCAGGGTGGGCGCGGCCGCGTCGATCAGGAACGGAGCCTTGATGGCGGTTACGGCGCCGGCGTTGTCGGTGGCTTCGACGGACACCTCGTGCTGCCCGCCGCTCAGGGCCGGGAGGGCCAGCGCGATGGAAGCTGCGGGCGTCAGTTCGGTTTTGGCGCCGTTGTCAATGGAGTAGACGACTTTCGTGATGCTGCCGCCGATATCCGGGTCGGAGACGCTGACGTCCAGGCGGCCACGGCTTGGCAGGTACGTGTCGGGTGCAATGGCGCGGCCGCCGGCCTTGATGCTCACGGCGGGCGCGGTGTTGCCGGGCGTGCTGGGCGTGCTGCCGCCACCGCAGGCGACGAGGGTACCGGTGAGAAGAAGAAGGAGAGGGTTACGGGGGACAGTTTTCATTCAGCGGACCTCTTCGGTGACGGTGGCGATGTAGACGCGAACCTGTGCTTGGGGGATGTTGATGGTGCGCGTGGCTCCCAGGGTGTCCTGGCCGGTGAGGGTGATGTTCATGCGCACTTCGGCGCAGGCACCCTGGCCCGACGCGAGGACTGCCGAGCCGTCCACGCAACTGTCGGCTGCGGCGATGGCCGCCTGTTCGCTCAGCAGGTACAGTCCGGTGGTGGGAGCCGTGAAGGCAACGGCCGTGGCTGCCTTTTCCGTGAAGGTGCAGGTGGCGGCGCCGCCCGGGCAGACGTAGCCTTCCGGAACCTTGATGTTCAGGGTGGAATTAAAGGTGTTCGAGGGCGCCGCGAAGGGCGTACCGGAAGCGTCCGTGTACACGACTTTTGCAGAGGTGACGGTCAGGCCCAGACTGCCGGCCTGCACCTGGAAGTTCAGGGCACCCTGGGTGGGCCGGTACACCTTGACCTCGCTGCCCAGGTAAGCGCCGCGGCTGCCGTCTGCGTTCTTGGCGTAGACGTTGACCACGTCGGCGGCGACCTCGGTGCCGCTCAGGGCGGCCGTCATGCTGACTCCCTGTCCGACGTTCACGCCGGTTTCACCGCACGCTGCAAGAATGAGGGGGAGGGCGAGTAGGGAGAGTTTCTTCATGCGGGGTCCTCCGGGGTGGGGGCGTCTTTGAGGTGCGGGTTGAGGATGTAGAAGGCGAGGCGTTTCATGCCGGCGAGGAAGTCGATGTTTTCGACGATGAGACCACGCCATTCGTCACTGATTTCTTGCGGATGGCCGCTGCGTTCGAGGGTACGGGGTTGGATGACGACTGGGGCGAAGTTGAGGATGCCTTTGATACCGGCGTCGGCGAGGGCCTGCGCGGCGTCCTGGGCGTGTTCGGGGGGGACGGCGAGGAAGCCCATGTCGACGGTGTTGTGGCGGGTGAAGTCGCGCAGTTCGTCGGTGTGGCGGACGGTGAGGCCGCGCACCTGCTGGCCGACGAGGGCGGGGTTGACGTCGAACAGGCCGACGTACTGGAACTGGTAGTCGCTGGCGCCGGGGTAGTTGGCGATGGCCTGTCCGAGGCGGCCGACCCCGACGATGACGACGTTCCAGGTCTGGTTGAGGCCGAGGACCCGGACGAGTTCGCGTTTGAGGATGGGGACGGTGTAGCCCATGCCGCGCGTGCCGAAGCGGCCGAAGTACGCGAGGTCCTTGCGGACCTGGAAGGCGCTGACGCCGGCGCGTTCGGCGAGGTCGCTGCTGCTGGTGCGGCTGATGTCCTGCGTTTCGAGTTGTTCGAGGATGCGCAGGTAGGTGACGAGGCGGCTGATGGCGGCGGTGGGGATTTCGGCCACGTTAGCGAACCCGGAAGCTGTCGAGGCCGTTGGTGGCGAGGCGGGCTTCGGTGCGGGTCAGGGCGTCGGGGTTGGCGTAGGGGCCGACGAGGACCGTGACTTTCTTGCCTTCGGGGGCGTTGACGGTGGGGGCGTACCCGAGGTCCCGGAGTTGCTGGACGAGGTTCTGGGCGCTTTCCACGCGGTCGAACGCGCCGACTTGCAGGTAGGTGGGGCCGCTGGGGGCGGGGGTGGTGCCTGGCGCGTTGGTGGTGGGGGCCGTCGCGGCGGGGGTGTCGGTCGTGGGGGCCGGAGTGGCCGGGGTGGTGCTGTCGGTGGCGGGCTGGTTGCGGGGTGGGTACAGGACCGCGCCGGGGTAGGCGCGTTGCACGTCCGCGAGGGCCTGCCGGGCGCTCTGCTCGTCGGCGAAGGGGCCGATCTGCGCGACGACCTGCGCGCCCAGGTCGATGGGGTAGACGGTGTACCCGATGCCCTGGACGGGCGCGGCGGCGTTCTGCGCGGCCGTTTCGCTGCTGAAGGTGCCGAGCGTGATGCGGTAGTCGCTGCGCAGCGGCACGCGGCTCTCGCTGGTGCGCACGGCTCCTTCCGGGCGGGGGGTGGGTCCGCCCGTGGTGGCCGGGTCGGTCGCTGTCTGGTCCTCTGGGGTGGTCGCGGTGTCGGTGCTGGTCTCCGTGCTGCCCGTGGCGTCAGCGGGATTGGGGCTGGCCGGCTCAGTGCTGGCGGGATCGGCGACCAGGGGAGCGCCGATGGGGGCCGCTTCGATCACCGGGGCGGTGTCCTGTGCGGCGATGTCGCTGGGCGCGGTGGCTCCACTGTCGGTGGTGCCGGCCGGGGCCGTCTCAGCCGGGGCGGATTCGAGGGTGCCGGTGGGCGCTGCCTGAACGGCCGCAGGGTCGGTGCCGGGCGCAGCGGGAATGCTGGCGTCGGTCCCGGCGGCGCTGGTGGCCGCAGGCTGGGGCGTGCCGCGCAGCAGCAGCGTGCCGAAGCCGCCCAGCAGCAGCAGGACCAGCAGGCCGATCAGCAGGTCGGGCCAGCGGCGGGGTCCGGAGGCGGGCCGGGTCATTTCAGGGCTCCGGCGGCGCGGGTGCTGCCCAGCGCGGCGGCCGTCTTCAGGGACGCGCGGGCGTCGGTTTCGCGGGTCTGGGCGCGCTGGGACAGGCCCAGCTGGAACCACGCCTCGGCGTTTTTGGGATCGTCACTGACGAGTCCGCGCAGGACCGCTTCCGCTTCCGCGTAGCGGGCGCTGGCGAGCAGGGCGCTGGCGAGATTCAGGCGGGCGGTGGGCGTGGGGTTCAGTTTCACGCTTTCGCTCAGGGCGGTCGCGGCGGCCGGGTAGTCCTTCTGCGCGTAGGCGCTCAGGCCCAGCCACAGGGTGGTGTCGGCGCTGGGCGCGCGCGTCTGGCTGGACGTCAGGGCCTTGATGGCCTGCGGGTACTGCCCCTGGCGGTACGCGGCGACGCCCTGCACGAACAGCGCGCGGGCCAGGGTGGCCTCGTCCGGGCGCAGCGTGAGGGCCAGTGCGGCGTCGCGGGCGGCCTCGGCGTTCTGGTTGAGGGTCAGGCGCACGCCGGCCAGCGCGGCGCGGTAGGCGGCGTTGTCAGGCGCGAGTTTCACGGCATTCTGGTAGAAGCTCAGCGCGCCGGGCCGGTCGCTGCGCAGGGCGCGCAGTTCGCCCACGCGGGCGAACGCGGCGGCGTTGCGGCCGTCCTCGCGGGTGGCGTCCTGCGCGGCGAACACGGCGGCGCGCGTGTCGGTCAGGGCCAGGATGTCGGCCTTGCGCAGCAGCAGCGTGGCGCGGTCGCTGCCGTTGGCGGCGCGGGGCACGGCGGCGTCCAGTTCCCGCGTGGCGCGTTCCGGCAGGCCCTGCGCCACGTAGATGTCCGCCAGCAGCAGCGCGGCGTCCAGGCGGGCGGGGGCTTGCGCCAGCAGCGCGTACACGCCGGGCAGCGCGGCAGCCCCCTGACCGCTGAGGGTCCGGGCCTGCGCGAGGCGGTACTGCACGTCCAGGTTCTGCGGGTCCAGCGCGCTGATGGTGGCCAGCGTACCGCTCAGGGCCGCGAAATCAGCCTTGCGGGTCTGCTCGGTGGCCAGCGCCTCGAGAACCTGCTGCTGCGCGGCGGGACTGGCCTGATCCTTCATCAGGCCGGCGGCCTGCCCGTACAGCGTGAGGGCCTGCTCGTGGTTGCCGGCGCGGGTGGCGATCACGCCCAGGTTGTACGGCCCCTCGAAGCGGGTGGGGGCCAGCGCCGCGAACTGGGTGAATTCGAAGGTGGCGCCCTTGTCGTCGTTCTGAGCGAACAGCACCAGCCCCAGCCCGAAGTGCGGAGCGGGGTTGGTGTAGTTCTGCGTGATCAGCGACTCGAAGGCCGCGCGGGCCTGCGGGTAGTTCCGGGCCTGGAACGCGGCCTGCGCGGCTTCCAGCTGGGCCTGCTGTTCGGGGGTCAGGGGCGTGACTGTCACGGCGGGTACGCTGGTGCCCGCGCTGCTGGCCGGCGTGGCCGGGTCGGCGGGTGCGCCGGGCGTGGCGGGAAGGTTCACTTTCGGAAGGGTGGGCGTACCGGCAGATTGCAGGGTGTTCTGAATCCCGGCCGCGCCGACCGTCTCGATCATGGTCTGAGCGGCGCTCTGGCTGGCAAGGGCCAGCGTCAGGCCCAGCAGAACGGAACGTGTGTATTGAGTCACCTTGATGGCCTCCTGATGTTCGGAAACGCGAGTAGCGTAGCATTAACCTCTATCGGAACCCTTACTCATGTGCGCGCCGCGCGTCCGTCCGGGCGGCGCGCCCGCCCATTTCAGGCGGGCGCAGCCTGACCGGCTCCCTGCTCACCGCTGACGGCGTACGGGCGTTTCAGGGCCAGTTGCCCGCAGGCGGCCCCGGCGTCCCGCCCACGCGAGCGGCGCACGCTGACGTCCACGCCGCGCGCTTCCAGGGTGTCGTAGAAGGCCTGAAGCTGCTCCTCGGTGGTGCTCTCGAAGTCCGAGCCGGGCCAGGGGTTCATGGGAATCAGGTTCACGTGACTGACCATGCCTCGCAGCAGGTCGGCCAGCAGTTCGGCCTGCCACAGGTGATCGTTGATTCCCTTCAGCATCGTGTACTCCATGGTGATTCGGCGGCCCGTGACCGACTGGTACTCGCGGGCAGCGGCCATGATCTCCTCGATGGAGTTCACCGCGCCGGTCGGGATGATGCGGCGGCGCGTCTCCTCGTCCGGGGCGTGCAGACTGATCGCCAGTTTGATGCCCAGGTCGTCCTCGGCCGCCAGCCTCTGAATGCCCTTGGCAATGCCCACTGTAGAGAGGGTAACGCGGCGCTTGCTCATGTCCAGCGCGTCCGGGTGCAGCAGGATGCGCGCGGCCAGCATGGTGTGGTCATAGTTCAGCATGGCCTCGCCCATGCCCATGAACACCAGGTTGCGGATCTCGCGCGGCGCGAAGCCCTCACCGCCCGCCACGGCCAGCACCTGCCCCACGATCTCGCCGGGCGTCAGGTTCCGGCCGAAACCCATCGCGCCCGTCGCGCAGAACGCGCACTTGGCGGGGCAGCCGACCATGGTGGACACGCAGATGGTCTTGCGGTCCAGGTACGGCATGTACACCGCTTCCATCTGCCGGCCGTCCATCAGCGTGAACAGGTACTTCACGCTGCCGTCGGCGCTGCGGACCGTCTCGATCAGCTTGAACGGGTTCAGCTGGTACGAGGCCTCCAGTTCCGCGCGGGCCTGGGCGGGCAGGTTGGTCATGGCGTCGAAGGTGCCCACGCCCTGCTCGAACACCCACTCCAGCAACTGCTTGCGGCGAAAGCCTTGCAGCGGGTAGGCGTCGGGGTGAAGGTCCAGTAAAAGCTCCATGAAGACAGTGTACGGGGCGGGCGGCTCCCCTTCCGTGAGCCAGCACCGCCCGGTCAGACCGGCGTGACCCGGCCCCCCACCCAGACCTCGGTGCCGCCGTCGGCCGGGGCGTACTGGGCGCTCAGGCGGGCAGGCTGACCGGGCCGGCGCTGCGCCGCGCGGATCAGGGTACTGTCTGCCGGCAGGCGACCCAGGTGGCCCAGCACGCCGGTCAGGCAGGCCAGCATATTGCTGCTCGCGGCGTCCTCGGTGAAGCCCTTCAGAGGTCCGAACGCCCGGAAACTCACGTCCGCGCGGGCCGGGCCGCCCATGCAGAACAGGATCAGACCGGTCGTGCCGGTCGCGCGGTTCACGCCGCTCACGGCCGCGTCGTCCGGCACGAAGGCGTCCAGTGCGCCCAGGTCCGCGACCTCCGCCACCAGATTCGGGCGGCCCGTCCCGGCCACCCAGGCAGGGGAGAGGCCCGATCCCGACAGGCCCAGCACCGACAACTCCAGCACCGACAGGTCCGCCGTGACCGCCTGCACCGTCACCACGCCCTGACGCAGCAGCCACTCGCCGCCGCACAACTGCGCCATCTGCACCTCGCCGCCTGCCTCCGGGTCGCCCTGCGTGACCTCCAACACGTCCAGCAGGCCTGCGCTGCCCTGCACGGCGCTCAGCGCGGCGATGGCGGCGCTGTCACTGCTGCCCTTCTCGCGGGTCGGCGTGAACACACACAGCCTCAGACCCGTCGGGTCGGCGGCCTGCACGAACACGCTCAGAGGCGCACCCGAGGCCGCCGCCCGCGCCTGAGCGTCGCCCCCCTCCAGAAAAACGGCCACCTGTTTTCCACCGCTGCCGTCCGGCGCGGCGAACACCCGGCGCAGGTCCGGAACGGGCGCGGTCTCAGAGTCGGTGACGGGAGCGGGTTTGGCGTTCATGCCGTCATTCTGGCCCACTGACCGTGCGCCACCAGCCGGGCCGTCTCGACACCTTGCCTTACGCGCTGACCCACTCGCGCAGCAGGGTTTCGAGGTGTTCGTCGTCCAGTTCGTTGTGCTCGGCCAGCGCCTTGATGTGGTCGGTGACGCGCCGCAGGGCGTCCTCGCCGTAGTGCAGGCCCATCTCGCGGGCCTTGTAGGCGATGGCGTGCTTGCCCGTGACCTTACTGGCCGCCTGGATGCGGCGGCCCACGCCGAACACGCCGGGCGGGATGGCCTCGTACGCGCCGGGGTTCAGGTAGATGGCTTTCAGGTGCATGCCGGCCTTGTGGTTGTACGCGAACTCGCCGGTCAGGTAGTTGTTCCAGGGGATCGGGAGGTCGACCATGCGGGCGATCATGCGGTCGAGTTCCGGGAGCATGTCGAGGTTGTACTTGTCGATCAGGCCCTGCGGGTCGAAGGTGAACATCCGGGCCAGGAACCCGCCCAGCGGCGTGATGCCGTTGCGTTCGCCGATGCCGAGGATGGTGGTGTCGATGTGCGTGGCTCCGGCCTCGACGGCTTCGTAGGCGTTGGATACGGCGCAGCCCGTGTCGTTGTGCCCGTGGAATTCGATGCCGCACTCGGCGTGGATGACCTTGCGGACTTCACGGACCAGCGTGTACACCTGCCGGGGCGTGGCGACGCCGACCGTGTCGGCCAGTCCGACGCGGTGCACGCCCAGGTCGGAGACGGCCTTGTACACGGCCATCAGGTCGGCTTCCTCGCTGCGGAAGGTGTCCTCGGCGCTGAAGCGGATCTGGAGGTCCGGGTGGTTGGTCTTGATCCAGCTGATGACCTCCTGCGCGGCCTCGATGATCTGCCCGATGTTCTTGCCGTGGCTGAATTCGCGCAGGAAGGAACTGGTGCCGAACAGCAGGTCCAGGCCGTCCACGCCGGTGTCCACGGCGCGCTGCACGTCGTCCATGTGGCAGCGGACGTGCGTGAGGAACTTGGCGTTCAGGCCCAGGCTGGTCAGGCGGCGGATGTCGGCGTGCGTCTGGGCGCTGACCATGGGCGTGGTGACCTCGATGAATTCCGCGCCGAAGGCGTCGAGCGCGCGGGCGATTTCGATCTTGTCGTCGGTTTTGAAGTTCCCGCGTGCGAACTGTTCGCCCTCCCGCAGGGTGGAGTCGATGATCGCCCAGGAGCGCGCGGGGATCAGGGGGGCGGGGTGTTCGGCGGTCGCGGTGGGGTCCTGGGTCATGGGGGCTGCCTCTCGTGCCGTATTCTGCGGGTCCGCCTGATGAATGTCAAGGAAAAAGGTTAAATAGATATCAATTGATAAGATAGTGGTGGGTTGTTCTGCGCAATGCCCGGTGCGGTGTCCGGCTTGGTGTCCGGCGCAGACGACCCGCAGGCCCGCGCATCCGCACAACGGCTGATCCCACACCGGGGCCGCCGGTGTACCGTGGACACCATGTCGTCTGTGCCCGCTCCCAGCCCCGCAACTGAATCGATCAAGAGTCCGGGCCGCGAAATTGCCGCCATCGCCGTGCCCGTCAGCCTTGAAATGGTCATCCAGCTCGTCCTGACCTTCATCAACCAGATCATCGTCGGCACGCTCGGCGCGGTCGCCGTCGCCGCCGTGGGCCTCAGCGGCAGCCTCGGCTTCCTGTTCTTCGTCACCCTCGGCGCGCTCGGCAGCGGCACCAGCATCCTCATCGCCCGCCGCGCCGGGGCCAGCGACCAGACCGGCGTCAACCAGACCCTGACCGTCAGCGTCGCCACCAGCGTGCTTGCCGCCGCCCTCCTGACCGTCCCGGTCGTCCTGGGCGCCGGCACCCTCCTCGCCCTGGCCGGCGGCGAGGAAGCCGTCACCCGCACCGCCACCCCCTACATGCAGGTCAGCATGCTCGCCCTGATCCCCGGCAGCCTCGCCTGGATCCTCAGCGGCGCGCTGCGCTCCCTCGGGCACGCCCGCACCCCCCTGGTCGCCACCGTCATCACCGTGATCGTCGAGAGCCTCGTCGCATACGGGCTGGTGTTCGGCGTCGGCCCCCTCCCGCAGCTCGGGGTGGTCGGCGCCGCCTGGGCGCTGGTGATCGCCAACACCCTGAAAGTCGCGCTGCTGGCCTACCAGATCTACGGCCCCCGGCACCTCGCCGCGCTCACCCTGCCCCCCCGCCCCGCGTGGCGGTCCATCGCCGCGCCCCTGCTGACCATCAGCGCCCCCATCGCATTTACCGAGTTCGCCTGGAGTCTGGGCGGCTTCATGTACGCCGCCGTGTTCGCCCGCGTCGGCACCGCTGCCCTCGCCGCCAGTCAGATCGTCGGCACGCTCGAAGGCATCTTCATCGTCGGCTCCTTCGGCCTGATGAGCGCCGCCACCGTCTTCATCGGCCGCTCCCTGGGCGCGGGCGACGCCGCCGCCGCGCAACTCTGGCTTTCCCGCATCGGCCGCGCCGGCATCGTCACTGGCATCGGCTTCGGCTTCCTGTTCGCCGCCAGCGCCTTCCTCGTGCCCGGCCTGTTCCCGAAAGTCGGCGCGGACGTGCACCACATCGCCCTGATCGGCATCCTGATCAGCGCCGTCACGCAGGTCGTCAAGGTCCGCAACATGATCATCGGCGGCGGCGTCCTGCCCGGCGCCGCCGACGGCAAGGGCGTCATCATCGGCGACGTCGTCGGCGCGTTCATCGTCGGCCTGCCGCTCGCCATCGGCCTGGGCCTGTACTCCCCGCTGGGCGTGTGGGGCGTGTTCCTGGCCCGCAGCGCCGAGGAAACCGTGAAAGTCCTGATCTTCGAATGGAGACGCCGCCGCATCAACTGGGACAGACTCGCCACCGAACAGCGCGGCAAGGAAGTGGTCGCCGCCCACTGAAGACGGCAGTGGGAAGTGGGGAGTGGGAACCGCCGGTCAGCTGGCTCCCACTCCCCACTCGCTCCTCTTTACTACCCGTCTTCTTCCAGGGTGCGGCGCAGATCGTCCAGGCTGACACTCTTGGCGGGGGCGTCCAGGGCCACCTGACCGCCGCGCAGCGCCACGACCCGCTGACCCAGGTGCAGGGCTTCTTCCAGCTGGTGCGTGACGAACACAACCGTCACCTTGTGCTGCCACCACAGGGCCAGCAGTTCGTCCGCCAGGGCGGTGCGGGTGGCGTGGTCCAGGGCGCTGAACGGTTCGTCGAGCAGCAGCAGGCCCGGCTGGATGGCCAGCGCGCGGGCCAGGGCGACGCGCTGCCGCTGCCCGCCGCTCAGTTCGTGCGGGCGGCGCGTCTCGAACCCGGCAAGACCCACCTGCCGCAGCGTGTCGGTCACGCGTGCCTTCCGCTCCGCGCGGTTCAGGCCGCGCAGGCCGAAGCCCACGTTCCCGGCGACGGTCAGCCACGGGAACAGCGCCGCTTCCTGCTGTACCAGCGTCAGGCGCGGGTGCGGGCCCCGGACGACCTCGCCGCCCAGCGTGATCTGCCCCGCCTGGGGCCGCAGGAAGCCGGCCAGCAGGCTCAGCAGGGTGCTCTTGCCGCTGCCGGACGGTCCCACGACGCACAGGAACTCCCCGGCGGGCACGTTCAGGGTCAGGGGACCGACGCCCGCGCCGCTCGCCGCGCGGCTCTGGTAGCGGTACGTGACGCCGTCCAGCGAGAGCGGCGCGCCGGACTGCCGGGCCGGACTGACCGCCGGCGACTCGGCGTTCAGGGACGTGATGCGCGGAGCGGTCACGACTGCACCTCCAGCCCGTAGGTGCGGCGCACGCGGGCCTCGGCGGCGCGCAGCAGCGTGTCGAACAGCCCGCCGATCACGCCGATGATGATGATGGTCGCCAGGACCAGCGCCACGTTCGCGGTGTTCCGCCCGATCTCCAGCTGCTCGCCAAGGCTCTTGACGCCCGCGATCAGCAGTTCACCGCCGACCAGGGCGCGCCACGCGAAACTCCACGCGGTCCGCAGGCCGGTCAGGACGTTCGGCACGCTGGCAGGCAGCAGCACCCGCAGGGTCAGGCCCAGCCCGCGCGCGCCCAGCGTACGGCCCGCCACGCGCAGCGCCGGGGGTACGTTCAGCAGCGCGCCCGACACGGCCAGCGCCACCGGGATGAACCCTTCCAGTATCACCACGAACAGCACGGCCTGCTCGTTCAGGCCGAAGAACAGAATCGCGAACGGCACGAACGCAATGCTCGGCACGCTCTGAATGCCGGTCAGGTAGGCGCCCAGCGTGGCCCGCAGCGGCAGCCAGGCGCCCATCAGCAGGCCCACCACGCCGCCCAGCAGCACGGCCAGCAGGTACCCGGTCAGCACGCGGCGCAGGCTGCCGCCGATGGCGCCCAGCAGTTTGCCGTCCTGCGGGCCGGTGCCCCACAGGCCGTAACTGACTTCCGTCCACACGGCCTTCGGGCCGGGGAACACGTACGGCGGGTACACTTTCAGCACGTCGGTGACAAGCCACCAGAGGCCCAGGATGATCAGCAGGCCCGCCACCTGCCAGGACAGCACCCGCCAGCGGGACGGTTGCCCACTGGTAGGGGAAAGATCGGTCGAACGGTTGGCAGTGGTCATGAAACTCCTGAAAAGATCGGCGGGTGAGGCGCGCGGGAATTACTTGCGCAGGAAGGGCGTGAGGTCCGGGGCGCTGCGGGCGTACCCGGCCTCCACGTTCAGCGCGGCGTACTCCCTGAGTGCGGCCGGGTCCAGCGCCGTCGTGAAGCGCGTGCGGGCGAAGGCGCGCTGCAACACGCGCGGGTCGAGTTTCTCGCCCGTCAGTTTCAGCAGCTGGGCGTTCACGGCCGTCTGCGCCGCTGCCGGGGAGCGGTTGATGAACGCCACGGTGTCCGCGTGGGCTTTCAGGAACGCCGTCACCAGGGCCGGGTTCGCCTGGGCGAACTTGGTGTTCACGATCAGAACAGTGGTGGGGTACTTCCCGTCGCGCCATACGGTCTTCTCGGTGCCGATCACCTTGTGGCCCTGCGCCTCAAGGGCCGCGCCCCACGGTTCGGGAACCAGCGTGGCGTCCACGCGCCTGGCAGCGAAGGCGGCCAGCACGTCGGCGGGGGCAATGGGCGTGATGGTCACGGTGCCGCCGTCCGTTCTGGATTTCAGGTCGTTCTCGTTGAGGATGTGCCGCAGGCTGATGTCCTGCGTGTTACCCAGGCTGGGCACGGCGACGCTCTTGCCGCCCAGATCCCTGTACGACTTGATTCCGCTGTCCTTGCGGGCCACCAGGACCGCGCCGGCCTCGCTGGCCCCCGCGAGGAACTGCACGGGCATGCCGCGCCCGGCGGCGTTGATGGCCGGGCCCGGCCCCACGTACGCGATGTCGATCTGCCCGGCGGCGAAGGCCTCGGTCAGGGTGGTGCCGGACACGAACTGCCGGGCGTCCAGTTTCACCTTACCCAGCGCCTTCTGGAAGGTGCCGCGTTCCAGGCCCACCAGGGCGGGCGCGTGCGTCAGGTTCGGGAAGTACCCGAGGCGCACGGTGGAGGCAGACTGGGCGGCGGTCTGGGCTGAGGAGGCCGGCAGGCTGATCAGCAGGCCGAGCAGGGTGGAGACGGTCAGCTTGGTCGTTCGGGTCATGCGTCCCTCCGTGGGTGGATGATGCATTTCAAAGGTCCGGGAGGGGCGGTGCGTGTGACGCCTCCCACCGGACCTTCAGGTTTTCCTGATCCAGACCTGCCGGGGCAGGGCCAGTGAACAGAAGTAGCGGGGGGCGCCGTTCAGTTACGTCCCGCGTATGCGGCGCGCAGCACCTCGGCCACCTCGGGCCGCGTGAACTCGGCCGGCAGGTTCTCCCCGGCGCTGAGTTTCTCGCGGACCTTCGTGCCGCTCAGCACCAGGTGGTGGCTGCTGTCGTGCGGGCAGGTGCGGGGGCTGACCAGCTGACCGCAGGAGTTGCAGTAGAAGGTATGCTCGAACTTCAGGATCTGAATGCCCAGTTCTGCCGGGGTGTACGCGCTGAAGATCTCCTGCGCGTCGTATGTGCCGTAGTAATTGCCGACGCCCGCGTGGTCGCGGCCCACGATGAAGTGCGTCACGCCGTAGTTACGCCTCGATAGGGCGTGCAGGATCGCCTCGCGCGGCCCGGCGTAGCGCATGGCGGCCGGGTACACGCTCAGCAGCGTGCGGGCCTGCGGGTAGTACCCCTCCAGCAGCACCTCGTAGGCCTTCACGCGGGTGTCGGCGGGCACGTCGTCGCCCTTGGTGGTCCCCACCAGCGGGTGCAGCAGCAGGCCGTCCACCAGTTCCAGCGCCACCTTCTGAAGGTACTCGTGCGCGCGGTGAATGGGGTTGCGGGTCTGGAAGGCCACGCTGGAACGCCAGCCGCGCGCCTCGATCACCTCGCGCACCTCGGCGGGCGTGCGGTGGTGGCGGGGGAATGCGCCGCGCGGAATCTCGAACAGCGCGACCGGCCCGGCCAGGTTCACGTCCCCCTGGGCCAGCAGGGCGGCCACGCCGGGGTGCGCGGAGTCCTCGGTGCGGTAGATCTCGCGGGCTTCCAGGCTCTTGCGGGCCTCGTAGGCTTCCTGCACGTCGATCCAGCCGATGTCCTGCCCGCCGTGGCTCAGGACCACGCGGCCGCGCAGCCCAGCCTGATCGCGCCCCACCGGCAGCGTGATGGGAATACTCCAGGGGGTGCCGTCCGCGAGGCGCAACCGCTCGATGACCGACAGGTAGTCGGCCTCGTTCACGAAGCCGGTCAGCGGGGAGTACGCGCCGGTGGCGAGCATTTCGAGGTCGGCGGCGCTGCGGTCACTGATGTTCAGGCGGGGCAGACCAGCCAGTTCGGCCGGGTCGAAGTCGTGACCGGGGCGGCGCACGAGGTTCACGAGGGTTCCGCCGAGGGGCGTGGGCAGCAGGGTGGATTCGGGCAGCAGGATGGTCATGGGAGGAACCTCGTGAATGAACAGTGGGGCGGAGGGCATTGGTGGATCAAACTACTCAACTATTCCGGGCGGGAAAAGCCGCTCGAAAGGGCAGGCGGCGTTCCGGATGCGGTGAGGTCAACAGCGGCGGTTCACAGGGCGTTCCCTCCGGCCCACAGGCCGCACTCGGTCTTGCCCTTCCCGGCCCAGCGTCCCGCGCGGGCGTCCTCGCCAGGGCGTACGGCGCGTGTGCAGGTCCAGCAGCCCACACTCAGGAACCCGTCGAAGTACAGCGGATTCACCGGCAGGTCGTGCTCATGCGCGTACGCTTCCAGGCGCTCGCGGGTCCAGTGGGCCAGCGGGTTCACCTTCACCCGCGCGCCCTGCTCCACGAAGGGAATGTCGGCGCGGGTGGTCGCCTGATCGCGGCTGCGGGCGTTCAGCAGCGCGTCCGGCGCCTGGGCGCGCAGGTACGACTGAAGGGGCGCGACCTTTCGCACGGCGCAGCAGGCGTCCGCATCGGCCGCATACAGCGCCGGGTCCGTCTGCCCGTCCTCGGGACTGGCCCCGTCGTTCAGGGTCACGAAGGTCAGTTCCGGGTAGCGCGCCGCCAGCCGGTCACGGGTCGCCAGGGTCTCGGGGAAGTGATAACCGGTGTCCACGAACACCACCTCGCCCCGGTACCCGGCTTTCGCGGCCAGATCGATCAGGACCACGCCGTTCAGGTTGAACGCACTGGGCATCAGCACCCGCCCGTGCGCGCCGAGCGCCCAGCGGATCACGTCCAGCGGATCGCTGTCCGGCGTGAAGTCGGGCCGGGGCGAGAGGGTGGTCATACAAACTCCGGTGGAATGGTTCGCCAGAACTGTTCCACCCGAGCGGATGCGAGCAGGAGTCGGGCGGAGTCCGGACGTGGAGTTGGCAACCCGGCGGTGTTCCGGGTTGTCAACGCAACAGACGGAATCTGCCTCATACCTTCAGCGCCTCCAGCAGTTGCCGCACGCCCTCGTCCACGCTGATGCGGTCGGTGCGCAGGTGCAGGTGCGGGTTCTCGGGGGCCTCGTAGGGGTCGCTGACGCCCGTGAAGTGCGGGATCTCCCCGGCAATGGCTTTCAGGTACAGGCCCTTCACGTCGCGTTCCGTCACGACTTCCAGCGGGGCGTCCACGAACACTTCCAGTGCGTCCGGGAAGCTGCCCAGCACCTCGCGGCGCGTGTCGGCGTAGGGGCTGATCGCGCTGACCAGCACCGTCACGCCGTGCTTTGCCAGCAGCCCTGCCACGAACCCGATGCGGCGCACGTTCGTGTCCCGGTCGGCCTTCGAGAAGCCCAGGCCCTTGCTCAGGTTCTCGCGTACGGCGTCACCGTCCAGCAGTTCGGTCGCCACGCCGCGCGCCAGCAGTTCGGCGTACAGGGCGCTGGCCAGGGTGCTCTTGCCCGCGCCGCTCAGACCGGTCAGCCACACCACGCGGCCCGTACCCACCGGGGGCTGCGCGACGGCCGTCACGCGGTCACCGCGCCGCGCAGCGCGCCCAGCACGGCGTCCGGCGCGAAGTGCTCGTGACCGATGCGGTCGCTGTACTCCACGAAGCTCTCGCCCGGCTGCTTGTTCGCCTGGAATTCCGACAGCACGGCGTCCGTGTACTCGTTCAGGCTCTCGGCGGGTACCGCGCCCTTCAGTTTGGTGCCGGTGCGGTGCGCCTGCCCGATGCTGCCCGCCAGGTGAACGTTGAACACCTCGTGCACGGTGCCGTCCTTGTCGGTCTTGTTGGCACCCATGAAGCCCAGGTCCGCCACCTGATAGCGCGTGCAGGCGTTGCTGCACCCGGTCAGGTTGATGGTGAACGGCACGTCCAGTCCGCTGAATTTCGCCTCGATGTGGTCGATCAGGTTCGCGGTGCGGGTCTTCGTCTCGGTCAGCGCGAGGCGGCAGAACTGACTGCCGGTGCAGGCGATGGTCGTGCCGCGCAGCGTGGTCTTCGGCGCCAGTTCCAGTTCGCTCAGCGCGGCCGTCACGGCGTCCAGGTCGGCGGTCGCCACGTGCGGCAGGACCATGTTCTGGAAGGCGGTGGTGCGCAGCACGCCCTTGCCGTAACGGTCGGCCAGATCGGCCAGCGCGCGGGCCTTCTCGGGGTTGATGCGGCCCACGGTGGTCGCCACGACCACGTAGTTCAGGCCGTCCGCCTGCGGGTTCACGCCCAGCACGTCGTTCCCGCCGAACCGCGCGGTTGGCGCGGCCGGGCCGTCCGTCAGCTTGCGGCCCAGGTAGTCGTTCTCGACGATCTCGCGGAACTTCTCGACGCCCAGGTCCTTGATCAGGAACTTCAGGCGGCTCTTCTTGCGGTTCTGGCGGTACCCGTGATCACGGTACGCGGCGGTGATGGCCTGCCCGACCTCCACGACCTCCTCGGGGCGGATGAACACACCCAGGCGCTTGGAGAGGTGCGCCACGGCACCCAGACCGCCGCCCACCCACACGTCGAACCCGACCTCGCCGTTCACCCGGTGGGCCAGGAAGCCGATGTCGTTGATCATGTGGATGCCTTCCAGTTCGGGGACCGCCGTGATGCTCATCTTGAACTTGCGCGGCAGGTCCTGGAAGTCGGGGTTCCCGGTCAGGGTGCCTTCCATGGCGTGGGCCAGGGGGCGCACGTCGATGATCTCGCGGGCGTCCAGGCCGGCCAGGGGGCTGGCGATCACGGCGCGCACGGTGTCACCGCACGCCCCCTTGGGGTGCAGGCCCAGCGGCGCGAGCCGGTCGAAGATCTGCGGGATCTTGTCGATGGTCAGCCAGTGAAACTGGAACGCCTGACGGTCCGTCACGTCCAGGAAGCCCCGGCCGTACTCCTCGGCGATGTTGGCGACCTCGCGCATGGTGGCGCTGGAAAATTCGGCGGCCGGCACGCGCACGCGCATCATCAGGAAGCCGTCCTCCTGCGGGCGCTGCGGGTACACGCCCGCCCACTTCAGCAGGTCGATGCGCTCGGGGTCGATGAAGCCCTGCGCGGCGTACTGCGGGATCAGGTCGAAGATCTGGAACGGGGGCACTTCTTTTTTCAGGGCTTCAATGTCGCTCATGGTGTGTCCTTTTGGTCGTGCAGCTCAGGCTGGGAGGTGTGTTCGGAGGGGCGGGACTCAGTGGCTCGGTGGTTGGACGCGCCGTGGTCCGGTGCCTAGCGGCGCAGCAGTTGGTAGCGCAGGCGGCGGTACTGAAAGTACATGATGCAGCCCACGCAGATCTTCTCGGTCAGGTTCAGGACGGCCAGCGCGATCACGACCACGCCCAGCAGCGCCCCCACGACCGGCAGGCCCGCCAGGGTGAACGCGGCGGAGGCCAGCAGGAAGGTGCCGCCCACGCCCTGCGCGAAGTGATGCGCGCGGGGGTCCTCGTCCACGACCTCGGGGCTCAGGCCCAGACTGCGGCCCAGCAGGCGGTACGCGGCGCGCATGGGGGACACCCCAGGGCGCACGGCCCCCAGCAGCATGGCCGCGCCCAGGATCAGCGTCAGGGCTGGAAGGGTCAGGATCACGGCCAGCAGCGTCACGAAGACCACGGTCAGCTGATTGAATTTCAGCGCACTGAGGTCCGTGCGTGCGGGCTGTCGGGTGGGGGCGGAGGCAATCATTGACAAAAAAGGTAAACCTTTATGGCGTACAAAACAAGTCAACTATCCAGACAGGTGACCGGATACACCCTTCACGGCGCCCACACCCACCGCCCGGGCCAGCGCAAACGCCCCCCGGAACAGCCGGAAATCCCTTTGCCAGCGCGGCCGGCAGGTTGTCCTGGCGCCAGCGGAGTGGGGAGGCGCCACGTCAAGCGGACCTGCGGCAACGCGGCCCACACCTGCCCGCTAGCCTGCCGGAGCCACCCCCGCCAGGTGGGCTGACCACGCCCCACCCCTTTCCCCCGGCCCACCCAGCCCAGCAGGAGACCCCATGACCGACCCGACCCCACCAGCCAGCCTTAACCGCCCCGCCGCGACCCGCCGTCCGGCCCGCCTGCTGGCCACCGCCGCCCTGGGCGTGCTGCTGCTGGCCGGTGCGTATGCCGGCGCGACTGCCTTAGCCGCGCCCAGACCCTCACCACCGACCTGACCGGCACGCTGCGCGCCCGCGCCGCCGCCTCGGGCGCGCAGGTCAAGCAGGTGTCGTACACGCGCGGTTTCACGTACAGCACGCAGGTGCTGCGCCTCACGCTGCCCGGCAGCACCGGGGCCTCGCAGACCCTGCTGGTCACGAACGACATCCAGCACGGCCCGCTGCCCGCCCTGAAAGGCGTGGGGCAGGCCACCGTGACCACCACCTTCCGCCCCGAGGACCCGCAGGCGCAGGCCGCGTACGCGCGCGCTTTCCCGGACCGCCAGCCGCAGGTGCAGACCGTCATCGGACTGGCCGGAGACACGCACAGCCGCGTGGACGTGCCGGGCGGCACCCTGACCGAGCAGGGCACCACCGTCAACTGGCAGGCGCTGGGCGGCACCGTGGACGTGCAGGGCAACGACACCCGCCTGAACCTCAGCTGGCCCGGCCTGACCGTCAGCGACCCCGGCGACGGCGACCCGACCACCGGCACCATCGGTCGCGTCACCCTGACCGGCGAGAACCGCCGCAACGGTCCCGCAGACCCCATCGGCCTGGGCCGCGCCAGCCTGACCCTGGACCGCGCTGCCCTCCAGGGAGACGGGGCCTCCATGAACCTGACCGGCCTGAACATCAGCGCTGACACCGCCGCGCAGGGCAACTACCTGAACAGCACCGTGAAGTACGACGTGGGCACCCTCAGCCTGCCCGGCCCCGACGGCGCCGCCCAGTCCCTGCGTGACCTGCAACTACACCTGAGCCTCGGTCACCTGGCCCGTGAACCGCTGGCCCGCCTTCTGGTCCTGCTGAACGACGCGCCGAGGGAGCTGGACGGCGCACAGCCGGGTCAGCCGGACAGTGCCGTCAGTGATCCGCTCGCGGGCCTCAGCGCGGCGCAGCAGACGCAGGCCCGCGCCGACCTGCTGGCCGTGCTGCAGGACAACCCGGTCCTGACCCTGGACCGCCTGAACGTCACGCAACCCGCCGGGAACGTCACCCTGACCGGTCGGCTGGCCCTGCCCGGCGCGGCCCGCCTGAACGATTCGCAACTTCAGGCGCTGTCCGACCAGCCCGCCGCGCTGCTGCCCCTGACCGACCTGCAACTGAAACTCAGCGCCACCTGGGACGCCCTGAACACCCTGTTCGGCAACTTCGGCCCGCTGGCCCAGATGGCCGACATCGACACCCTGATCAGCGCCGGGTACCTGACCCGCAGCGGCGACCAGCTTGGCCTCGACCTGCGGTTCGATCAGGGCCGCGCCACCCTGAACGGCCAGTCCATGGAGTAATGGCCCCAGGAGTAACTGTCCCTGGAGTCACCGGAGGCCGCACCCGCCGGGCAGGACGGCCGCTCAGGGTTGGTTCTCGCAGGCCAGTCCGTCGCGGTCGCCGTCCATCTCAGGCCGGTACCCGGGCTGGCCGCGCCGCAGGGGCAGGGTCGCGCCAGCTGCGCGGGCGGCGGCGCAACTGCTGAACACGGCGGGCGCGGCTGACTGGCGGATCTCCGGTGTCCCGGTCTTCGGTGTGACCTGCGTGGCGCAGCTGCGGCCCGTGGGCAGCCGGAAGGGTGCGCTCGCCGGCCGGTTCACGCGGTACCCCAGGTCCTCCAGGGCGCCCAGCGTGAGGGGACTGACCGGGTTGACCCGCCCCGTGAAATCCCCGGCGGTGCCGGACAGGATCTCGCTGCACACCGCTGCCCCGGCCCAGTGCCCGGCGTCCGGGTCGAGCGGCACCCCTACCTCCCGGCCGCCCAGCGCGCGGTACGCGGCCAGGGCGCGCGGGCCGGTGTAGTACAGCTGCTTGCCCACCCGCCTGACGAAGGTCCTGCTGTCCGAGTCGCCGTTCATGGACACCCGGTACTCGGCCTCCCACAGCGTTCCCACGCCCAGCGTGTGCAGCAGCTCGTGAATCATGGTGTCCAGCAGGTCCGCGCGCGGCAGGTCCCCCAGGCCGTCACTGTTCAGGTCGATGGTGCCGTAGATGGGCAGGTACGATCCGTCCCGCAGGTCGCAGGGCATGCCGGTGGCGTACACGTCGTCCCCCAGGCTTTTCACGACCACGAACACCACGAAGCGCGGCGCGGTCTCCCGCAGGCGCGGCAGGCCCCGGTCGCAGTCCCCGGCGGGCGCGTTCAGCCGGACGGGCGTGAACGGCGAGGCGATCAGGGCCGACACGCGCGCCGCGGCCTCCTGCACCGTGGCCCGCTGCGCGGCACTTAGCGGTCGGCCCAGCAGGCGGGTCTCGATGGTGAACGCCCCGGGCGCACCGGCGGGGGCGGCGTGCGCGTGCGGCGCGGTCGCCAGCAGTCCGCCCACCGCCACGGGCAGCAGGGACCGGAGCAGGGAACGCAGCGTCGGGGCGAACGTGAACAGCGGAGGCACGCCCTCACTGTAATCCCCCGCAGCAGACCCGGAACCTGACATGATACGGACTCCGGTTGAAAGGTTTGCAAAAGCTTTCAACCCGAGCGGACTCGTAGAGCTGCGCAGCAGAGCGAGCAGGAGAGAAACGGGTTCCGGGCGTGGAGCTGGCAACCCGGCGCATTGGCGGGTTGTCAACGAAACAGACGGAATCCGTATGATAGGCCCAGCCGGCACCCGTCCCCCGCGCCCGCCGCCCCCTTAAAACGGAACCTCACGGAGTTGCCATGCCCAATTCGCTACCTGATCACCTGCCCGGCCGACTGGCCAGTCCGCTGTCCTCTCCGGCCCGCCGCGCCCCTGCCCTGCACCCGGGCCTGAGTATCGCGGTCCTGGGTGTCCTGCTGGCCCCCGGCCTGACTGCCGCTGCCCAGAGCAGCAAGGCCCAGATCAATACCACCCAGATCAACACGGCCCGGGCTGCTCAGGCGGCGCCCGCCCCGCGCACGCTGGACATCACGGTCGGCCAGCAGGGCACGGAACTGCCCGTGAACGTGGGTGACGTGCTGCGGTTCACGCTGGGCGGCCCGTCCGGCACCGGGTACTCGTGGCTGGCGCTGGAGGTCGACCCGGCGTACCTGCGGCTGCTGGACCGCAAGACTGCCGCGCCGGCCGGGGATGGGGGCCTGCCCATGCCCGGCGGTCCCGGCCCGGTCACGGTGTACCGTTACCGCGTGCTGGCCGCGCCGCGCCCGGGTTTCACTGTGCCGCTGATGTTCGCGCACGTCCCGCCCGGACAGTCGGGCCTCGTGAGCGCCGACCTGATCCGCTACAGCCTCGTGACCCGCTAGGTGGTCCTGCATGAAGAGTGGCCCTGCATGAAGAGGAGCCCTGCATGAACTCTGAACCCGGCGGCTCTGACCCCCACCCTGACACCCAGTTCAGTGAGTACGCGCAGAACCGTGTCGTCACCGGTACGCGCGGCGTCAGCCGGGACGAACTGCGGGATCTGATCACTGAGCACGGCTGCTGGGGGCGCACGCTGGCCGACTTTCAGGACCTCGCGGGGGTGCGGATCTCGGGGGACACGGCGTACATCACGCAGTTCTACCTGCTGCCCGGCCCGGCCCCCCACGCGGACGGTCAACCCGAGTCCCTGGCCGACACCTGGGACGCCCTGCAACGTGAGCACGCGCTGCCCGCGCCCCCCGCCCCGTCCACCTGACTCGCCGCCCGGCAGGGAAGTCCGTACTACACTGCTCAGAGTGAACACGTTCAAAGTTCAGGTGGGTGCCGTGACCCGCGACCTTCCCATCGTTCCCGTCGCTCCTGGTGTCAGTGTCGCCCTGTTCAACATGCTGGGCGACACCGAAGTCACCGAGGCCGCAGGCCGTGAACTGGCCCGCCTGCTGCCCGCCGATATCGACGTGCTGGTCACGCCGGAAGTCAAGGCGCTGAGCCTCGCGCACGTCATCAGCCGCGAGAGCGGCAAGCCGTACATCGTGATCCGCAAGACGCAGAAGCCGTACATGGTGGACCCCGTGGCGCGCGAGGTGGTCAGCATCACGACCGGCAAACCGCAACTGCTGGTCCTGGACGGCTTCGACGTGCAGAAGATCCGGGGCCGCAAGGTCGCCATCGTGGACGACGTGGTGTCCAGCGGCGGCACCCTGCACTCCATCCGGCAGATCATCGAGGAGGTCGGCGGCGAGGTCGCGGCGGTCGTCGCCGTGTTCACCGAGGGCCAGGAACGCCCGGAAGTGACGGCGCTGGGCCACCTGCCGCTGTTCGAGAGCGAACCCACCGCAGGCTGACCCGGACCGTCCGCTCCGCTGCCGCGCGCCGGGTGGGCCGGGTGCGTCCATTCCAGTGGAACAGACCCGGCGCACCTGAAGCGCCGCGCGCACAGCCGGGATAGGGTGGGTCGCATGAACAACCCGAACGAACTGACCGTGCAGGTCGGCAGTCTGGAACGGCACCTGCCCATCGTGCGCACCGGGAACCTGGGGCGCGTGCCGCTGGTGGAATTCATGGGCGACAGCGCCTTCACGAACGCCGCCGCGCAGGAGATGCTGGCCCTGATCCCCCCGCAGACCCAGGTGCTGCTGACCGTCGTCACGAACGCCCTGCCCCTCACGCATGAACTGAGTGACCGCAGCGGCATCCCGTACGTGTGCGTGCGCAAGAAACGCCGCACGTACATGCACGACCCGCTGATTCAGGAGGTGCCCAGCATGTCCCTGGGTGTCACGGAAACCCTGTGGCTGGACGGCCCGCACGCCGCCCGGCTGAAAGGCCAGCAGGTGACCATCGTGCAGGACGTGATCGCGTCCGGCGGGACCGCGCAGGCCCTGGCCCGCCTCGTGGAACGCTCCGGTGGAACTGTCACCGCGTACATCGCCGCGTTCCGACGCGGCACGCCCCCCATGGCCGTCACGGCCCTTCAGGACCTGCCGACCCTGCCCGGTTAGTTCTTCTTACTCAGCAGGCCGGGCAGGTCGTCCGGCAGGCGGCGCATGGGCAGGTCGAACAGGGTGCGGGCGGGCTCGTTGGGGGCCGTGTTGCCCTCCTTGAGCATGGCGTACTGATGTCGCGTGATGGGCGGGTTGGGCAGGATCTGCATCAGCGGCACGGCGAGGTCCATCAGGGCCAGCGGCACCGGCACGATGGGTTTCTTCTTGCCCAGCGCCCCGAGTTCGAGTTCCAGCAGTTCCCGGAACGTGAATTCCTGCGGGCCGGTCAGGGCGTACGTGTGCCCGCTGCCCAGGTCGGACCCGGCGGCAGCGGCGAACGCCTGGGCCACGTCCTGCACGCTGACCGGCCGGAACGGAAAGCGGCCGTCCCCGATCTGCGGCACGATCGGCGCGGTACTCACGAGTTCCCGCAGGACCCGCCCGAAGAAATCATCGCCCGGCCCGAAGATCAGGCTGGGTTGAAAGATCGTCCAGTTCAGGCCACTGTCCCGCACGAGCGCCTCGGCCTGCGCCTTGCTGCTGGAGTACCCGCTGCTGCTGTCGGGCCGCGCGCCCAGCGCACTCATGTGCACGTACCGCGCGCCGCGCGGCGTGGCCGCCAGGACGTGGCGGGTGCCTTCCACATGCACGCGGGCGAAGGTCTGATCCCCCTTCTCGGCAATGATGCCGACCAGATGCACGACCACCTGCGGGTCGGCCTGCCCCACGGCGCGCTGCACGCTGCCGGGATCGGTGACGTCCAGTTTCACGCCCCGCGCGCCGCCCACGTCGCGGCCCGAGCGGCTGCCGGCCGTGACGGTGTGCCCGCGCGCGATAAGTTCGGCCACGACGGCCTTTCCGACGAAGCCGCTGGCTCCGGTAACAAGTACGTTCATGCTGAACCTCCAGAAGGGTGCGGGGGGATGGCCGGGCTGCCCAGCAGGGCCGCCGCGATCTGCTGCGCGGCGCTGGGCGCGTCCGGCCCGGCGTACTGACCGCCGAGTTCCTGCGCCAGTATGGGCTCGGCGTTCAGCAGCGCGCCGCCGTAGAACAGCGGCATCCCCAGGCCGTCCAGGTCGCGCAGGTGCGCGCGGGTAGCGTCCAGAGCCCAGGTGCCGTTCAGGGCCAGCAGGACCGCGCGCGCCTCCCGCTGCCGGGCGTACACGGCCAGGTCGCCCAGCGGTACGTTCGCGCCCAGGTACGCCACGCGCACGCCCCGGCGGCGCAGCGCCAGCGTCAGCATCATCAGTCCCAGTTCGTGCTGCTCCTCGGGCGCGCAGGCCGCCACGACCAGCGGGCCGCACCCGCCCTGCACGCCCGCCACGTCCATCAACGCCGACAGGCGGGACCGCAGGTACGCGGTCGCCTGATGCTCGTGCGCAATGGTGATCTCACCGCGTTCCCAGCGCGCCCCGATCTCGACCATGGTGGGACTGATCACGCCGGTCATGACGTCCTCGACCGGCAGGTGCGCGTGCACCCCGGCCAGCACCGCGCCGGCCCGGTCGGTATCCGAGGCCAGCAGCGCGTCGGTCAGCAGCGCCGACCAGCGGGCCACGCCGCGCCCCTCCGGCTGCGCGGGTGGGGGTGCCGCCACGGGCACCTCGGCCGGACTGCTCGAGGGTCGGGTGGCCTGCACGGTCAGTTCGGCTGCGCGGCCGGCGGGCACGCCCGACTGTAACTGGGACTGCATGTACTGAATGGCGGCCACGTCCCCGGGCGAGTACAGGCGGTACCCGCTGGCGTTCCGGACAGGATGCGGAAACCCGTACCGCCGTTCCCACTGCCGCAGCGTGGTGGCGGGAACGCCCGTCTGCACCTCGACTTCCGAGGCGGTGAACATTCCGGTCTGGGACCGTCCGGCGGTGGGCTTCATCGTAGACCATTGTGGCGCACGCCGGGACCGTTTGATGGTAAGGATTACGCATAATACGGACTCCGATAGAATGGTTTGCAAAACCGTTCCATCCGAGCGGATGCGAGTGGGAGCAAAGCGGGTTCCGGGCGTGGAGTTGGCAACCCGGTGTCGTTCCGGGTTGTCAACGAAACAGACGGAATCCGTATAAGGCCGCGCCGACATGCATTGACGGCCATCCGGGCGGACCCCGGCCCCCGTTCCGGCCCGGCGCCAGGGTCATCTGCCTGCCGGGGGCGGCCAGTACAATGCCCTGTTCATGCGAAGCGCCGCCCAGACCCGATCCCACCTGCTGCCTCTGCGGCGACTGCTGACCGTGTCGCGCCCGGCGCTGTGGGTGAATACCATCGGGACGCTGATCACGGGCGTGTGGCTCTCGGGCCGCCTGTACACGCTGGACCCGGCCACGCTGCTGCTGCTGGCGTACCTGACGTTGCCGTTCAACCTGCTGATCTACGGCCTGAACGACCTGTCCGACCGCGAGGAAGACGCCCGCTCGTCCCGCAAGGGTGGCTGGCAGGGCGCGCGCCTGACCCTGGCCGAGGGTGGGCCGCTGCTGCGCGCCACGCTGATCCTGAATATTCCCGCGCTGCTGGCGCTGGCGCTGTTGCTGCCCCCGGCCGCCACGACCCTGCTGCTGGTCTCGGCGGCGCTGTTCGTGGCGTACAGTCTGCCGCCCCTGCGTCTGAAGGGCCGCCCGTTTCTGGACGGCTTGAGCAACGTGGCGTACGCCCTGCCGCTGGCCCTGCCTGCCCTGACGCTGGGCAGCCCGGTGCCGTGGTGGCCGCTGCTGGCCCTCATGAGCTACTCGGTCGGGAAGCACGCCTTCGACGCCGCGCAGGACATTCCCGCCGACCGGGCCGCCGGGACGCGCACCGTGGCGACCACGCTGGGCACGCGGGGCAGCGCCGCCTACGCGCTGGCGTGGTTCGTACTGGCGGCGGCGCTGCTGCTGCCCGTCTCGCAACTCACGGCGCTGGCGCTGCTGCTGACCTGCGGCGGTATGGCCATGGGCCTGCTGCGCCGCCCCACGCCCGCACAGGCCGCGCGCCTGTACCCCCTGAGCATCGTCACGCCGTGGATCGTGGGCGCGGTGGCGGGCGTGCAACTGGTGTACCTGCTGGCGCGCGGCCAGTGGACCGGCCTGTGAACTGGCCTACGAGCTGGCCCGTGAACTGGCCCATGAACTGGCCCATGAACTGGTCTGTCACGTGAGCCACGTGGGGGTCGTGGGCGGCGGGATCGCCGGACTGACCCTGGCCGCACTCCTGGCCGCGCGCGGGCACGCGGTCACCGTGTACGAACAGGACCGCGCGGGCGGCAAGCTGCGCCGCGAACAGGCGGGCGGCCTGAGCTTCGACACCGGCCCCAGCCTCTTCACCTTCCCAGACGTGTGGCGCGCCGTCCTGCACCGCCTGCACGAACCCGACCCGCTGGACCTGCGCCCCCTGCCCGGCGCTCTGGGCGTGCACCACACCCCGCACGGGCCGGTACCGCTGCCCGTGCCGCCCAAACATGCGCTGTTCCCGCACTGGCAGCGGTACGCGCAGGCGGCCGAGCCCCTGCGGGCGCACCTGACCACCCTGCTGACCACCCCGCCCCGCCTGAGCGACCCGGCGTTCCTGCGGGCGTCGGCGGCGCTGCTGCGCGTGACCGGCCCGCACGCCAGCGCCGCCGCCTGGCTGCGCGCCCGGCACCTGCCGCCCACGCTGGAGCACGCGCTGGCCACCCACGCCCTGAACGCCGGCCTGAGCCCGGGTGACGCCCCGGCCCTGTACGCCCTGATTCCCGCGCTGGCCGGTGATCAGGTGCTGCGGCCCGCCCGGGGAATGGGCGCCCTGCTGGACGCCCTGCGCGGCTTCTGCGAGGCGCGCGGCGTGACCATTCGCGAAGGCGTGGGCGTCCGCGCCCTGACCGGCACCACCCTGACCCTGAACGGGGGAGGGGTCCGCCGCCACGATCTGATCGTCAGCGCCATCGACCCGGCCCGCCTCGCCCAGCTGCGCGGCCAGCCGGTCAGACCCGGCCCCCGGACCGTCAGTGGGGTGGCCCTGTACGCTGCGCTGCCCGCCCCTGCCCTCCTGCCCGCCACCAGCGTCATCCCGCCCGTCAGCTTCCGGGACTTCCGGGCCGCCCTGCGTGCCGGGGCACTCCCGCCCACCACACTGGCACTCGTGCACGCAGACGGCCCGCGCCTCGCCGTCCTGCTGACCGCCCCCCCCACCGGCCGCACCCTGACCGCCGACCACCCCTGGGTCCGGGGGCAGCTACGGCGTGTGGAACGCACCCTGAACGTGCCCGGCCTGCTGGACTCCGCCCTGGATACCGTCACCCTGACGCCCGCGCACTACGCGCGGGGCGGCCACCCGGGCGGCGCGATCTACGGCGCAGCCCTGCCCGTCTGGCGCGGCGGCCCGCTGCACCCCCAGCCATACTGCCTGACCCCCACGCTCTGGCAGGTCGGAACCGGCGTGCACCCCGGCGGCGGCCTGCCCGCCATCCTGGGCGGCGCGCTGATCGTGGACCGCCTGCTGCGCGAAGCGGGCTGGTAGATGAACAGCACCCCCTTCCACGCGGAGGGGGTGCGTGGTGATCGTGACGCTTACTGGCCGGTGATGGCCTTGTAGGGGTCGACCAGACCGTACCCGAAGTTATTGTCCTTCCCGGCCGTGCCCAGGTCCCTGGCGGTGCTGGTGAGCAGGCTGAGCAGCTGGGTGTTCGTGAGGGTGGGTTTGGCGGCCCAGACGACGGCGGCAGCGGCACTGACGTGCGGGGTGGCCATGCTGGTTCCGTCGAGGGACTCGTAGTCGGCGCCGGTCACGGCGACCGTGCCGGTGGTGGGGAGTTTGGTCAGCAGGCCCTGCCCGTCGGCCTGCTGGACGCCCACGACGGGCACGGCGTAGGTGTTCGTGAGGGTCATGCCGAGCGCTCCGGCGGCGTTGTTGTAGATCATGACGCCCCTGGCGCCGCTGGCGACGGCGTTCGCGGTCTTCTCCTCGAAGGAGCAGGTGCCGCGCGCGATCAGGGCGATGTTGCCGCTCAGGGCTGCGTTGCGGGTGCTGGTGCCGCAGAATTCGTTCGCGCCGGCCGTGCCGGTGCCGTCACCGGCCTTCACGACGTTCCCGGTGAAGCTGCCCCGCCCGGTCAGGTCGGCGGCCTGCACGTTACTGAAGGTCACGCCGCCGCCAGAGGCGCTCGCGGCGGTGCCCTGCCCGAGCGGCACGCTGCTCAGGACGGCCACGCCGGGCCCCGACAGGTCCACCTGCGTGCCGAAGTTACTGAAGTCGGCCTTGGCGAGGTTGCTGTCCACGGCGGCCACGCCGGCCACCTGGGTGTAAGCGGCGGGGTAGGACACGGCGGCCCCGTCGTTCCCGGTCGCGGCGATGATCAGGGCGCCCTTGTTGTACGCGGCGGTGTACGCGCGCTGTTCGGTGGTGCTCTTGCTGCCGCCGCCCAGGCTCATGGACACCACGACCCGGTCCTGCGTGCCGCCCTGCGATTTCAGCTGGGCCACGCACCAGTTCACGCCGTTGATGATGCCGCTGCTGCTGCCGGACCCGGTGTCGCCCAGCACGCGGCCCATGTACAGGTTCGCGCCGGTCGCCACGCCGCCCACGCCGTTCGGGTCCATGCCGCTCTGCTGGCCGGTCGCGCCGGTGCCCGCCCCGTACTGCGCGAACACGGTCCCGGCGACGTGTGTGCCGTGGTGGGACACGTCGTTCAGCGCGTAGGGGTCGTTGCGGTTGGCTTCGGTGGTCACGAAGTTCTTGAAGCCCGTCAGTTTCCGCTGGAATTCCGGGTGATTCCCGTCGATGCCGGTGTCTAGGATGCACACCGCGACCTTGGTGGTGGCGGCCCCGGTGTACCCGGCGGCGCGCAGGGCGGGAACGCGCAGGGCGTTGTCGCCCCAGGTGTACTCGCCGCTGGGTGCATACAGCGCCTGGGCACCCAGGCCCTGCGCGCCCAGGGTGTTGGGGGCGGGGCGGGCGTCGCTGCTGCCGCTGCGCATGCCCTGGGCGCGGTGCACGGCTTCCTGCTCGATGTACTCGACGCTGGGGTTCGCGCGGAGTTTCGTGAGGGCGGCGGGGCTCAGGCGGACGGCGGCGGCGCTGATGTCCGCCCACTGGCTGCTGATCACGCCCCCGGCCGCAGTGATGGCCTGCGCCTGCACGGCGGCCTGAGCGGCGAGTTCCTGCGCGCCGAGGCCCTGACCCCCGAGGTTCTGGGCGCTGAGCGGCTGGCGGAAGCCCACGAGGTAGCTGTCCGTCCCGGCCGGCGTACCGGCGACGGGGGCGGTAGGAGCGACGGCGTCCGGGGTGACGGCACTCTGCTGTCCGCAGGCGGCCAGGGTCAGGGCGAGGGTCGTTGCCAGCAGGGGGTGGGTCAGTTTCATGCGTGCCTCCGTGAGGTCTGGCCGTGGGACGGGAAGGCTGTTCCGGCCGCACGGGGAAGTGCGGCAGGGACGTGGAATTCACCGGCAGACGCTATTGCAATTAAGCTTGGCGCGGATACTAATGCGCGCCCGGAGGTCGGCCTCACAGGTCAGCTAGACAGCTCTAGACGGGGTACAACAAATAGACGCACGGTCGCTTGCGTTTCGTCAGCCAGTCAGTTATCAGGACGGGGTGTCGCGTGGCCCGAAAGAGAGCCTTGCCAGAGAGCAAGGGAATCAGATTCACGCAATTCAAACGCGAAACCCACCCTGCGCGGGCTCTCCGCACGAAAGAGGCAGGCAGAGGTTCATCCCCCTGCCTGCCCCCTCTACGGTTACCTTCCGTTGGAGTGCCCCGTTGACTGTCTCCTACGGGACGCTTACCAGCGCTCAGTGACGGTCTTGAGCTGCATGAAGTTCGCCAGATAGTCCGGGCCGCCCGCCTTGCTGTCCGTGCCGCTCATGTTGTACCCGCCGAACGGCTGCACACCCACGATGGCGCCCGTGATCTTGCGGTTGAAGTACAGGTTTCCCGCCTCGAACTCGTGCCGCGCCTGCTCCAGCCGGGCGCGGTCACGGCTGCAGACGCCGCCCGTCAGGCCATACTCGGTGCTGTTCGCGATGTCCAGCGCGTCCTGCCAGTCCCGCGCGCGGATCACGGACACGACCGGCCCGAAGATCTCCTCCTGCGCCAGCCGCGCGTCGCGCTTCACGTCGCCCACGATGGTCGGCTGCACGTAGTAGCCCTGTTTGCCGTTCGCCTCGCCCGTGGCCTCGCCGCCCAGCAGCACCTTGCCCTCACTGGGAGCTAGTTCCAGGTAGCCCTTGATCTTGTCGAAGCTCATCTGGTTCACGACCGCCGTGACGTTTGCGTTCTCCTCGCCCGTGCCCACCTTCAGGGCCTTCGTGCGCTCCACGAAGCCACTGACCACGGCGTCGTACACGCTGTCCACCACGATCAGGCGGCTCATGGCGCTGCACTTCTGCCCGTTGAAACCGAACGCGCCCTGCACGGCCGCCGTGACCGCCATGTCCAGATCGGCCGTCTCGTCCACGATCAGGCCGTCTTTGCCGCCCAGCTCCAGAATGACCTTCTTGATCCACTTCTGGCCCGGCTGGGTCTTAGCGGCCACCTCGTTGATGTGCAGGCCCACCGCGCGGCTCCCCGTGAACGTGATGAAGCGCGTCTTCGCGTGCGTCGTCAGGTACTCGCCCACCTCTTTCCCCACGCCCGGCAGGAACTGCAGCACCCCGGCAGGCAGCCCCGCTTCCAGCAGGATGTCTACCATCATGCCCGCGATCAGGCCGCTGTCCTCGGCCGGCTTGGCGATCACGCAGTTGCCCGCCACGATCGGCGCGGCCAGCATGCCCAGGAAGATCGCGCACGGGAAGTTCCACGGCGAGATGCTGACGCCCACGCCCACCGGCATGAACATCAGGCCGTTCTCCTCACCCTCGAACCACGTCGTCTCGGCCGCGCCGAAACCCGCGTACTTCATGGCGCTGCGCGCGTAGTATTCCAGGAAATCGATGGCCTCCGCCACCTCCACGTCGGCCTCGGCGTAGTTCTTGCCGACCTCGACGCTCATCAGCGCGCAGGCCTCTAGGCGGCGGGCCTTCAGGATCGCGGACGCCTTCAGCAGAATGCGGGCGCGGGCGTCCACATCCCACTTCTTCCACGACTCGAACGCCTTCCACGCGCCCTGCAGGGCACGCTCGGCGTCGTCGATGGTGGCCTTCGCCGTCGTACCCACTACTTCACTGGTATCGCAGGGGTTCAGCGAGGTCAGCTTCTCGGCCGTGTCCACGCGCTCACCGTCGATGACCAGCGGGTAGTGCTTCCCGACCAGCTCGGCGCGCACTTTCTTCAGCGCGGCCCTGTAGGCCTGAACGTTCTCTTCCTTCGTGAAATCGATGAAGCTCTGCGGGCGGTACTCTTGGATCTTTAACATATAGCTCCTTAGATGAATTACACGGCTGTTCTTTGTCAAGATGCGCGTAGATTTAGCGTACCAGTCTTAGGCCTACTTCTAACAATTCCTGACATATTATATCAAGAACGTGGTTTTGCGTCGAAGTGAAATGAATAAAAGTGTCATGTGTGCTTATGCCTCTTGTGACACTGCCGAAGCATCCGTCGCCCTCCCATACTCCGCCGAGATGATCCGTAGCACCCTTTACGGCCTTCATGCCAAGTTGCGTGGCGTAATAATGGCACACCAGAACAAGTTGATCTACAGATCTGCTTGATGACGTTCCTGTCAAAAGAATGCTGTTGTAATGCGCACCTGGGCGCATGTAAGGATTTCTCAATGCTGCTTCGCGTTCGAGAAAAACCTGTACATTGGCAGCGTGAGGGACGTCTTCAAAAAAAATAGTGCCTTCGTGCCCGATGGAGTAGGCGAATTGAGTGTTGGCCCTCTCGTGATAGAACTCTTCAAACACCTGATCCATTGGGTGATAATCATCGGGTGAACTGATTTCTCGTACACCCAAAGTACACGGAGCACCGTCGATCCTCGAAGGGACGGAAAGGCCGGCGAGTTCGGTCTGCATGGCAATCAGTGCGTGATTGCAGTATCCCCACTTGGCAGTCATCTCAGCCCGGAGCGCATCTGGGCTGAGGAAGCACCCATCTGCCTTCTCGAATCCTGTTATGAAGTCGCGCGCACGTCGGCTCCAAGCCCACGTGAGTGCGTTACCGAGCATCCGGCTCGTCTCTTCAGTAGCAGGACTAGGAACAGGTAATGGGTTCAACACGTTCGTTCAGCCCTTGACCATGCCGCGCAGCACGAACATGACGTTGGCGGGGCGTTCGGCGATGCGGCGCGAGAAGTACGGGTACCAGTCGCGGCCGTAGGGGATGTACGCGCGGACGCGGTAACCCTGCGCGGCAAGGTTCTTCTGGAGGTCGCGGCGGATGCCGTACAGCATCTGGAATTCGAAGGTGTCCTTGCTGATGCCGTTGGCGAGGACGAAGTGCTGCACGTCGCGGATGATGCTCTCGTCGTGCGTGGCGACGTTCACGTAGTTGCCGGCTTTCATGTGGGCGTACACGAGTTTGCGGTAGCCCGCGTCCACGTCGGCCTTGACGGGCATGGCGACCGTCTCGGGTTCCAGGTACGCGCCCTTGACGATCCGGAGGTTGGGGTGCAGGTCGTCCAGCGCGGCGCGGTCGGCCTCGCTGCGGTACAGGTACGACTGGAGGACGCTGCCCACGTGCTCGCGGCCGAACTCGCCGATCAGGGTGCGGAGCTGCGCGAGGGTGATGTCCACGCGCGGGTGGTCTTCCATGTCGAGGCACACGAACCCGCCGTACTGTTTGGCGCGGCCCACGATGCGGCGGGCGTTGGTGAGGCCCAGGTCCCCGCCCTCCACGGTCTTGCCCTGGCCGACGCTGCTGAGTTTCACGCTGACGTACGGTCTGATGCCCTGGGCGTGCGCGGCGTCCATGAGGTTCAGGACGTTGTCGGCGAACGCGGTGCATTTCTCGGGTGAGTCGATGAATTCGCCCAGCAGGTCGAGGTTGGCCAGGACGCCGTCCTTTTCCAGTTCCTTCACGGCGTTCAGGGCGGTCTGGATGCTCTCGCCGGCCACGAAGCGCTGGGCGACGCCCCAGCCTCGGGCGCGCACGATGTTCTCGATGGTTTTCTGCCCGGCGACGGTCAGGACGGCTTTGCGGTACAGCTGGTCGATCATGCTTGTTTCTCCGGTGGGGTGGGCTGGGCGAGGTTCTGGAGGACCAGGGCGGCGAAGGTGCGGACGTGCGTGCGGGCGGCCTGACGGGCGGCGTCCGGATCGCGCGCCAGGATGGCGTTCAGGATGTCGGCGTGCTGGGCGTCGGTCTGGGGGTGGGCGTTGTACGTGCGGGTCTGGTGCTTGATAAGCGCCACGCGTTGTTCCAGGTCGCGGTTCAGGTCGGCCAGCGCGGCGTTGTGGGTGGCGGCGGTGACGGCCCGGTGGTACGCGAGGTCCAGTCGGGTCTGTTCGCGGTAGTCGCTGCAGGGCGCGCGTTGCAGGGCGCTCAGGGCGCCGCGCAGGGTCTGGGCGTCGGCGGGGGTGTGCTGGCGGGCGCACAGGGCGGCGGCCAGTCCGTCAAGTTCCTCGCGGACCACGTAGGTGTCGCGGGCCTCATCGGCGGTGACGGTGCGCACACGCACGCCCTTGTTCGCCTCGGCGATCAGCAGGCCGTCCTGGGTCAGGCGCATCAGGGCCTCGCGGATGGGCGTGCGGGACACACCGAGCTGCTGGCCGAGTTCCACCTCGCCCAGGCGCTCGCCCGGTGCGATGTCGCCGTCCAGTACGGCGCGGCGCAGGTGTTCGTAGACGCCGTCGCGGACCAGGGTGGGGCGCTCGAAAGAGGTCATTGTGGATATTGTATACAATCCTTGCGCAGATCTGCAAGCCAACGGACCTGATGAGAGCTCACTGGTATGGGAGCACGCCGCTCCCTCTCCCGTGCGCCTGACGCCCGATCCAGACAGGCCGGGGGCAGCAGGCGCGGCCTGAAGGGTGCTCACATCCCGGCTCATACGCCGCCACGCCGGGGCAGCACCCGGCTGTCGGGTCGCTGGTATTGGGCGTCGCCAGCGAGCCAGAAAGGATGGCGGCGCGTGACCGCCGAATGAGCACAGGTGAAGCCTGGGAGAGCCTGCATCACCACTCCGGTCTATTGTGATCAAAACTGCATTTGCGGTGATGGGCGGCCCCTACACTGGCTCCATAGTTTTCCTGGGTACGCAGTGAGTAAGAGGCGCACAAGGTTTCTGTGCGTCTCTTCGTGCCTATTGGAATCTAAGGAGTTGAACATGGCTGTAGGTAAAGTGAAATGGTTTAACGCGGAGAAGGGCTTCGGTTTCATTCAGACGGAAGGGAGCCCCGACGTGTTCGCGCACTTCAGCGCCATCCAGAGCACCGGCTTCAAGAAGCTCAACGAGGGCGATGAAGTCGAGTTCGAAGTGGAAGAAGGCCAGCGCGGCAAGGGCCCGCAGGCCAAGAACATCGTCGTGACGAAGGCCGCGCCCGTCAGCGAGTACGGCGGCAACCGCCGCGACGACCGCTGGTAATCGCAAACCACCCCTAACCGGAGGAGCCCACCAGGGCCACTCCGGTTTTTTTTTGTCGTCCCGCCCGCGCCCGCTCACCCCGGCGCGGGCGAACTGCTGTCTCCACCTCCCACGCGGGCATGAAGGTCAGCACGCCAATATGCTTACGGTCCGCGCCAGTCACCCTCCTATACTTCAGGACGATGACTGCAACCCAAGCTGATACGACCGGCGTGAGCAACCCCCTGCTGAACGTCGGGTTCCGCATTCCGTTCGACCAGATCCGCCCCGAGCACGCCGCGAGCGCCGTGGACACCCTGCTGGCCCAGACGCAGGAGAAGCTCGAGCAGCTGGCCGCCGCCCCGCAGCGCGACTTCGTGAACTTCATGGCCGACCTTGACACCCTGACCGAGCAGCTGGACACCGTGAACACCATCGTTCACCACCTGGACGCCGTGGTCAGCAGCCCCGAATGGACCGCCGCCAAGATGGAGATCCTGCCCAGAACCAGCGAGTTCTACACCCGCCTGGGCCTGCACGAAGGTCTCTGGGACGCCCTGAAAGCCTTCGCGGCCACCCCCGCCGCCGCCGCGCTGGACCCCGTCCGCGCCCGGCACCTCCAGACGACCATCGACGACTTCCGCCGCGAGGGCGCCGACCTGCAGGGCGATGACCGCGACCGCCTGCTGGCCCTGAACACCCGCCTCGCGGAAATTACCAGTGCCTTCTCCCGCAACGTCCTCGACTCGACCGCCGCCTACGAACTGCTCGTGCCCGCAGAGCGACTGGCCGGCGTGCCGCAGCGCGTGCAGGACGCCACCCGCCGTGACGCGCAGGGCAAAGGCCAGGACGGTCACCGCCTGACCCTGCACGCCCCCACCCTGCTGCCCATCCTCACCTACGCCGACGACCGCGAACTGCGCCGCGAACTGTGGCAAGCGCAGGGTCAGCTGGGCGTGCAGGAAGGCCGCGACAACCGCCCCCTGATCCGCGAGATCCTGCAACTGCGCCGCGAGAAGGCCGCGCTGCTGGGCTTCCGGGACTTCGCGGACTACGTGCTGCACGACCGCATGGCCGGAGGCGGCGACCGCGCCCTGAGCTTCGAACGCGACCTGGACGCCCGCACCCGCCCCGCCTTCGAACGCGAGAACGCCGAACTGGTCGCCTTCTACCACGAGCAGGCCGGCGCGGACGCCCCGGAACTGCAACCCTGGGACGGCGCGTACTGGGCCGAGAAGCAGCGGCAGGCGAAGTACGACTTCGACGAGGAAGCCCTGCGCCCGTACTTCCCGATGGACGGCGTCCTGACGGGGATGTTCGAGATCGTGCGCCGCGTGTTCGGCGTGACCGTCAGCGAATCCAAGGCGCCCGGCTGGCACCCGGAAGTTCGGTACTACGACATCCACGACGAGGCGGGAGCGCACGTGGCGAGCTTCTACACCGACTGGTTCCCGCGCGACAGCAAACGCGCCGGCGCGTGGATGAACGCCTTCATCACCGGCGGCCCCCGCGACGGCGGCGTGGACCCCCACCTGGGCCTGATGTGCGGCAACATGACCCCCCCCGACGGCGACACGCCCGCCCTGCTGTCCATCCGCGAGGTCGAAACGGTCTTCCACGAGTTCGGGCACCTGCTGCACCACGCGCTGGCCCGCGTAAGCGTCCGGAGCCTCAGCGGCACCCGCGTCGCCTGGGACTTCGTGGAACTCCCCAGCCAGATCATGGAGAACTGGGTCATGGAACGCGAGGCGCTGGACCTGTTCGCCCGCCACTACCAGACCGGGCAGACCATCCCCGAGGACCTGTTCGCCCGCATGATCGCCGCCCGCAACTACCGCGCCGCGAACGCCGCCATGCGCCAGTACTCCTTCGGCCTGACCGACCTGAGCCTGCACGTGGAATTCGACCCGACCGGCGACGCCGACCCCCTGCTGTACGCGCGGGACATCATGGCGACCTTCATTCCGTTCCCGCTGCCCGCCACGTACGCGCAGATCGCCAGTTTCAGCCACCTGTTCAGCAGCCCCGTCGGGTACGGCGCCGGCTACTACAGCTACAAGTGGGCCGAGGTGCTCGACGCGGACGCCTTCAGCCGCTTCGCGCAGGAAGGCATCTTCAACCGCGACACGGGCCGCGCCTTCGTGGACGCCATCCTGAGCCGCGGCAACAGCGCCGACCCGGCCGAACTGTACCGCGAGTTCATGGGCCGCGACCCCGACGCGGACGCCCTGCTGCGCCGCAGCGGCCTGCTGCCCGCCTGAAGCCTCCCCAGTCCTGATACAGACTCCGATTGGTAACTGCTCAGCAGGGTAAATTGCTCAGAATCTGAATTCAGCCCTAAAAATTGCTAAGAAGCTGGTTTCGAATGACTGAAATTGCCGATATGGGCGAATTGGTCCGTCCAAAGCAGATTTGCAGTAAATATTATGTTCATACAAAACGGGAACAGGCGTTTTTTGCCGTGTTTATCGTGCTGAGCAGTTACTCCGATTGAATGGTTTGTAAAAACCGTTCAATCCGAGCAGACGCGAGCAGGATTAAAGAGGATTCCGGGCGTGGAGTTGGCAACCCGGTGCCCCTGCGGGTCGTTAACGAAACAGACGGAATCCGTATGAGTTTTGGTCCAGCAGGTCCGGTTCACGCCGGGCCTGCTGGCATGTGTGGCGCGGGCGGCGCGGGTCTGCGCTTACCCTGGAGCCTGCGGCGGGTTAAGCTGCGTTCACGATGCTCATCAGTTTCTTCCGGCGTTCCTCCCGCCCGCTGGCCGCTCTGCTGGCCTTCGCCCTGCCGGTGGCTGTGCTGCCGGCCGCCGCGCAGGCGGGACCGTCCAGCGCGGAGACGCTGCTGATAACCCGCCTGAACGAGGTACGCGGCCAGGGCGTGAACTGCCCCGGCAGCGGCCGCCGCCCGGTCGCCGGGACGCTGCGTTACACGCCGGAACTGGCGGCCGCCGCCCGCATTCAGGCCGGGTACATGAGCGCCACGGGCCGCATCAGTCACACCGGGCAGGACGGCAGCACCCCGAAAGTCCGCGCGGCCAGTACCGGCGTGAACGCCGTGAGCGTCACCGAGATCATCTACATGGGCGGCGGGGTCAACCCCGAGCAGGCCATCCGCTGGTGGCTGAACTCGCCGGAACACTGCTTCTGGATGAACGACGCCCGCTACACCCAGGTGGGCGCGGCGGTCGTGCAGGGCTCACGCGGCGCCGCGTACGTGATGGTCCTCAGCAGCAACTCCCGGTAACGCGGCGGCTGGTGTGGCCTGCCTGCCGCCGGGGGAGGCGGGTCACGGACTGTCCCGTTACCCGAACAAGCGTTCGTTTGACTCCCGTGGGCCTTACACTGGAGCTCACATGAACAAGGTGTACCCCGACGCCCGCGCGGCGCTTTCCGACATCGTGCAGGACGGCCAGACCATCGCCGTGGGCGGTTTCGGTCTGTGCGGCATCCCCGAGCAACTCATCCTCGCCCTGCGCGACACCGGCGCCACCGGCCTCACCGCCGTCAGCAACAACGCCGGCGTGGACGGCTGGGGCCTTGGCCTGCTACTCCAGACCCGCCAGATCCGCCGCATGATCAGCTCCTACGTCGGCGAGAACAAAGAATTTGAACGCCAGTACCTCGCCGGGGAACTCGAACTGGAATTCACCCCGCAGGGCACGTTGGCCGAGCGGATGCGCGCGGGTGGTGCAGGCATCCCCGGCTTTTACACGAAGACTGGCGTGGGGACGCTGGTGGCGGAGGGGAAGGAGCACAAGGAGTTTGATGGTCAGACGTACATCCTGGAACGGGGGATCGTGGCGGACGTGGCGCTGGTGAAGGCGTGGAAGGCGGACCGGGCGGGGAATCTGGTGTACCGGAAGACGGCGCGGAACTTCAACCCGATGGTGGCGACCTGCGGCCGGGTGACCGTGGCGGAGGTGGAGGAGATCGTGGAGGTCGGTCAGATTGATCCGGACGACGTGGACACGCCCGGCATCTACGTGCAGCGGGTGGTGGTGAACGCCAACCCAGAGAAACGTATTGAGCAGCGCACCGTCCGCGCCGGCTAGAGCCTCAGCGGCAGGCGTTCTCCTCGTTCTTCTCCTGCTGCCACCACCCGTCGAACGGTGTGACCGGCACGGCGCGCTTGTGACGGGTCTGAAGGTACATCCGTTCCAGCTTCCCGGCGACCTCCTCCGGCACGGGCTGGCCCTCCAGGTAATCGTCGATCTGCGCGTACGTGACGCCCAGTGCGTGCTCGTCCGGCAGGCCCGGGCGGTCGTCTTCCAGATCGGCGGTTGGCACCTTGCGCCACGTTTCCTCGGGCGCGCCCAGCTGAGCGAGCAGCTGCGCGCCCTGGCGTTTGCTCAGGCCGGTCAGGGGCGTGACGTCCACGCCGCCGTCACCGTACTTGGTGAAGAACCCGGTCAGGGCCTCGGCGGCGTGATCGGTGCCCACGACCAGCAGGTTCAGCTGCCCGGCTAGCGCGTACTGCGCGACCATGCGCTCGCGCGCCTTGATGTTGCCACGCACGAAATCACGCAGTTCCCCACCGGCACCCGCCTCTGCCAGGGCGGCGGCGGCGGCGCTTGAGGCGGCGTCCACCGCGCCTTTCACGTTCACGGTCACGCTGTGGTCCGGGCGGATGAACGCCAGGGCGCGCTGCGCGTCCGCCTCGTCAGCCTGCACGCCGTAAGGCAGGCGCACGGCCATGAACGTCGCCTCGGTCCCCCCGGCGCGCAGGCGCTCGGTGGCCAGCTGGCACAGCCGCCCCGCCAGGGTGCTGTCCTGCCCGCCGCTGATGCCCAGCACGAAGCCCCGCGCGCCCGACGCGCGCAGGTACGCGCACAGGAACGCCACGCGCCGCTCGATCTCGGCGGCCGGGTCAATCGGCGCCTGCACGGCCAGTTCACGCTGAATCTGCTCTCGAAGACCGGTCATGCGGCGCAGTATTCCACGCGTCCGGCCTGCCTGAAGGTGGGGCGTTGGTGCCCCGCCGGGCCGCCCGCTGCGGAACATCCGGCGTTCCGGGCGGCCCGCTGCACCTAAGATGGGTGATGTGAGTGACCGCCCCACCCTTCTGCGCCTGCCTGCCGACGCCGTGGCCGCTCCCGCTCCGGATACCCTGACGGTCGACGGGGTCATCGAACACCTGGGTCTGGGGGCGTTTCAGTACCGGCTCCTGGTGATCTGCGGCCTGACCTTCGCCGCCGACGCCATGGCCGTGCTGGTCATGGGATTCGCGCTGAGCGGCGTGCGCGAGTCGTTCGGGCTGGAGGCCGGGACACTGCCGGTCACGCTGCTGACCCTGGCGACCTTTGCGGGCATGTTCGTGGGCGCGCCCTTCTGGGGCCGGGCCGCCGACCGCTTTGGCCGCCGCCCGGTGTTCCTGACGACCGTGACGCTGGGCGTGCTGTTCGGCCTGCTCAGCGCACTGGCACCCAGCGTGTGGGTGCTGATCGCCGCGCGGGTCCTGACGGGCTTCGCCATCGGTGGGACCATGCCCGTGGATTACGCCATGATGGCCGAATTCATGCCCGCCGCGCTGCGCGGCCGCTTTCTGGTGCTGGTCGAGGGCTTCTGGGCCATCGGGACGCTGGGCATGGCGGCGCTCGCCTCGGTGCTGCTGGCCGGCGGCACCCTGGAATTACCCGGCGACGGCTGGCGCTGGCTGGTGGCCCTGACGGCCCTGCCGGGCATCGCGGGTCTGTTCGTGCGGCTGGGCGTGCCGGATTCGCCCCGCTGGCTGGTCGCGCACGGCCGCATGGACGACGCCCTGAGCGCCCTGCGGCAGGTGGCCCGCCGCAACCGCCGCGAGCTGCCGGACCGGCCGCTGGCCCCGCCGCTGCCCCTGCTGCGCCAGAAATCGCGGTTCGCGGTGCTGTTCGGCCCGGACCTGCGGGACCGGACGTTCCTGCTGGCCGCCGCGTGGTTCGGCATGAGCCTCGGGTACTACGGCATCTTCTCGTGGCTGCCCACGTACCTGCGCGCCAACGGCTTCGAACTGACCGACACGTACCTGACGACCCTGCTGCTGGCCTTCGCGCAGGTGCCGGGGTACCTGCTGGCCTCGCTGCTGGTCGAGTGGGTGGGCCGCCGCGCCACGCTGGTGGGCTTCATGCTGGTCAGCGCGCTCGGCGCGTACCTGTTCCTGCTGGTGGACTCGGCCGTGGGAGTGCTGCTGGCCTCGGCGCTGCTGTCGTTCTCGCTGCTGGGCACCTGGGGCGCACTGTACGCCTACACGCCCGAGCTGTTCCCCACGCTGCTGCGCGCCTCGGGCATGGGGGTCGCCAGTGCGTTCGCGCGGCTGGGCAGCCTGATCTCGCCGTTCGCGGGCGCGCTGCTGCTGGGCGGGAACCTCGCGCAGTCCCTGACGGTGTTCGCGGCGCTGTTCGTACTGTCGGCCGCCTGCATCTGGACGGTCGGCATCGAGACGCGCGGCCGGCCGCTGCGGGACCGGGAGACCGCGTGACCTCCAAGGGAGCGTTCGGCCCGGCGCTGTTCACGGACCTGTACCAGCTGACCATGATGCAGGGGTACTTCGTCAGCGGCCTGCACACCCAGCCCGCCACTTTCGACCTGTCGTACCGCCGTAACCCCTACCGGGGCGGGTACGCCGTGTGGGCCGGACTGGAACCTGCCCTGGAGTACCTGAACGGCCTGCGTTTCGGCGAGACGGACCTCGCGTACCTGGGCAGCCTGGGCCTGTTCCGCCCGGATTTCCTGTCGGCCCTGCGCGACTGGCGCTTCACGGGCCGCGTGACGGCCTTCCCGGAAGGCAGCGTGGTCTTTCCCAGCGAGCCGCTGCTGACCGTGCAGGGACCGCTCTGGGAGGCGCAACTGGTCGAGACGGCGCTGCTGAACGTCCTGAACTTCCAGACCCTGATCGCCACCAAGGCCGCCCGCTGCCTGCACGCCGCGCAGGCTGGCGCGCACGGGGGCGAGATCGTGGAATTCGGCGCGCGCCGCGCCCAGGGACCTGACGGCGCACTTGGCGCGGCCCGCGCCGCCGTGATCGGCGGGGCCACCGGCACCAGCAACGTGGAAGCCGCCGCCCGCTACGGCCTGCGCGTGACCGGCACGCACGCGCACGCCTGGGTCGAGAGCTTCCCGGACGAACTGAGCGCCTTCCGCGCCTACGCCGCGCTGTACCCGGACGCCACCACGCTGCTGCTCGACACCTTCGACACGCTCCGCAGCGGCCTCCCGAACGCCCTGACCGTCGCGCGGGAACTGCGTGAGGCCGGGCACGAACTGCGCGGCGTGCGCCTGGACAGCGGGGATCTGGCGTACCTGTCCGCGCAGGTGCGGGCCGCGCTGGACGGTGCGGGCTTCCCGGACGTGCAGATCATCGCCAGTAACGACCTGTCGGAATTCGTGATCGAGAGCGTCATTCAGGGCGGCGGGCGCATCGACGTGTACGGCATCGGCACGCAACTCGCCACGGGCGGCGGCGAAGGCGGCGGCGCGCTGGGCGGCGTGTACAAACTCGTGGCACTGGGCGGGCAGGACCGCATGAAACTCACGGGCGACCCGGCCAAGACCAGTGTGCCCGGCACCAAACGCGTGTGGCGCGCCTGCGACAGTGCGGGCCGCCTCGCGCTGGACGTCGTGGCCGGCGAACAGGAGGCGGCCCCGCAGCCCGGCGAGCGCGTCAGCGACCCCGCCAACCCCATGCGGTCGCGCCGCGTTCCGGACGGCCTGACCTGGACCGACCCGCGCGTGACCGTCATGGACGCCGGGCGGCGCACCCGTCCGCCCGAGACCCTGCCGGACCTTCAGGCCCGCGCGCACTCGGCGCTGGCATCCCTGCCCGACGGCACTCGCCGGCTGCTGAACCCGCACGCGTACCACGTGAGTCTCAGCGCCGCGCTTCAGGGGCGCCGGGACGCCCTGATCACGGACCTGCGCGACCGCCACGGGCTGTAAGGGGGAGCCGTGCCGCCCGCCTCCCGCACGCCCGGCGCGCTCGCCGTGTACATCGGGCGCTTCCAGCCGCTGCACGACGCGCACCTGCACACCATTCAGGCGGCGCTGCACCGGCACGCGCACCTGCTGGTCCTGACCGGCAGCGCCAACCTCGCCCGCTCGGCCCACAATCCCTGGACCGCCCCGGAACGCGCCCGCCTGATCCGCGCCGCGCTGCGCGAGTCCGGTCACGACACCCGCCGCCTGAGCGTGCGCCCCCTGCCCGACGAGTTCGACGCTGGACTGTGGGCCGCGCAGGTGCAGGCCGCCGTGGCCGCCACCCTGGACCGCCTCGGGCCGCGCCCGGTCGTCCTGACCGGCTTCGAGAAGGACGCCAGCAGCGGTTACCTGCGCTGGTTCCCGCAGTGGCAGGCCGACCCCGTCCCCGCCCAGACGGCCGGCGGGACGGGCCTGCTGAATGCCACCGACCTGCGCGCCGCACTGCTGGGCAGGGGAGAGGTGCCGCCCCACGTCCCACCAGCCGTGCAGGCTTTCCTGCGCGACTTCCTGCGCACCCGCACCGCCGCCCGCCTGAGCGCCGAGTACCACGCCATTCAGGCCGCCCGCGCCGCCCTGAGCGGCACGCCCACGCCCCGGCACGAGCGGCTGGACCTGCACACCGACGCACACACTGTCTGGCTCGCGCGCCGCGACGGTCCCATCGGGCGCGGCCTGTGGGCGCTGCCCGCCACCCCCCTCCTGCCCGGCGACCTGCCCTCTCAGGCCGCCGTGTTCGCGCACCCGGCCCGCTCACCGGTCTGGCCCACCACCGCGCACGCCGTCCGCGTCACTGCCCCGCCGCCCGGCACGCGGCCCGTCCCGCTGGACGCCGCACTGGCCCGCCCACACGCCTTCTTCGAGGATCACCACGTCATCCTCTGCCGGATGCTGGAGGCGGGCCGCAGTCGTGCGTGAAAGGCATGGACTGTCCATCAGCCATCCTCCATCAGCCTGCCTGAAACGTGCCTGTGACGGACAGTGGGCATGATGGCCCTGTCCGATCCGTCCGGTCGGGCCGCTTGACAGGCCCGGCCAGCGCGCCGCAAGCTGCCCCTGACTTTCACAATTTCGCCCCTACCGACTTCAAGGAGGTCACCCATGCCCTGGACCCGAGACGAGATGGCCGCCCGCGCGGCCCGTGAACTGCAAGACGGCTACTACGTGAACCTGGGCATCGGCCTGCCCACCCTGGTCGCCAACCACATCCCACAGGGCGTCAGCGTGATGCTGCAAAGTGAAAACGGCCTGCTGGGCATCGGCCCGTTCCCCACCGAGGACGAGGTGGACCCGGACCTGATCAACGCCGGCAAGCAGACCGTCACGGCCCTGCCCGGCGCGAGTTTCTTCTCCAGCGCGGACAGTTTCGCCATGATCCGGGGCGGGCACGTGAACCTCGCGATCCTGGGGGCCATGCAGGTCAGCGAGCGGGGGGACCTGGCGAACTGGATGATTCCGGGCAAGATGGTCAAGGGCATGGGCGGCGCGATGGACCTCGTGGCGGGCGTGCAGCGCGTGGTGGTCCTGATGGAGCACGTGGCGAAGGGCGACGCGCACAAGATCCTGCGCGAGTGCGACCTGCCGCTGACCGGGCAGGCGGTCGTGAACCGCATCATCACGGACCTGGGCGTGCTGGACGTGACCCCGGATGGCCTGAAGCTGGTGGAACTTGCGCCCGGCGTCACTCTGGACGAGTTGCAGGCGAAGACCGGCGCGGCCGTTCACGCCTGACACGGATTCCGTCTGCCCCCGCATCCTGACCGGTGCGGGGGGTGTGTCATGAATCCCACCACAACCTAACGACCGTTTGTTAGACTGTGGGCAACAATGACCCAGCCAGACACCAGCGCCCCCCCGGCGCCCCCCGCCCGTAGCGCGTGGCAGGACGCCCTGGAACGCCTCGCCACTGACCGCCTGACCGTCCACGCCGGCGGCGGACCCAAAGCCCAGCAGCGCCAGCACGACAAGAACCGCCTGACCGCCCGCGAACGTATCCGCCAGCTGATCGACGACCAGACGCCCTTCAACGAACTGATGACCTTCGCCGGCTGGGAGATGTACCAGGACGTCGGCGGTTGCCCGTCGGGCGGCACCGTCACCGGCATCGGCACCATCCAGGGCCGCCCGTGGATGATCATTGCCAACGACGCCACCGTGAAGGCGGGCGCGTTCTTTCCGATCACTGCGAAGAAGGTCATCCGCGCGCAGACCATCGCCCTGGAAAACCACCTGCCGGTCGTGTACCTCGTGGATAGCGCCGGTGTGTACCTGCCCATGCAGGACGAGATCTTCCCCGATCAGGACGACTTCGGTCGCGTGTTCTACCTCAACGCCCGCATGAGCGCGCGCGGCATCCCGCAGATCGCCGCGATCATGGGCAACTGCGTGGCGGGCGGCGCGTACCTGCCCGTCATGTGCGACACGCTGATCATGACCGAAGGCTCAGGCCTGTACCTCGCCGGACCCGCGCTGGTGAAGGCCGCCATCGGGCAGGTCGTGGACAGCGAGGACCTCGGCGGGGCCAGTATGCACGCCAGCATCGCGGGCACCGTGGACTACAAGGAACCCGACGACGCCGCCGCACTGAAACGCATCCGCGCGCTGGCCGACCTGTACGCGCAGGGCGAAAGCGCCCCCTTCGCCAGACGCCGCAAGGAGCCGCTGCCCGCCCCGGAACGCGACCTGACCGACCTCGTGGGCTTCGACGGTAGCAAGACCTACGACGTGCGCGACCTGATCACCGCCCTGGTGGACGGCGGCCCAGAAGGTGAGCCCAGCTTCCACGAGTTCAAAGCCGAGTACGGCGAGACCCTCGTGTGCGGCTTCGCCCGCGCCGGTGGCTTCCCCGTCGCGTTCGTGGCGAACCAGCGCACCGTCATCAAGAAGAAACTCAAGAGCGGCGGCGAACCCGGCCTGCGCACCCGCATCGAGGTCGGTGGCGTCATCTACGGCGACAGCGCCGACAAGGCCGCCCGCTTCATCATGGACGCCAACCAG
This sequence comes from Deinococcus aquaticus, assembly GCF_028622095.1. Classification (NCBI taxonomy): domain Bacteria; kingdom Thermotogati; phylum Deinococcota; class Deinococci; order Deinococcales; family Deinococcaceae; genus Deinococcus; species Deinococcus aquaticus. The sequence continues at coordinate 2,423,312 of NZ_CP115165.1, forward strand.
GCCGGCGTGCCCCTCGTGTTCCTGAGCGACGTGACCGGCTTCATGGTCGGCCGCGACAGCGAACAGGAAGGCATCATCCGGCGCGGCGCGAAACTCGTGAACGCCGTCAGCAACTCCGTCGTGCCCAAGATCACCATCATCACCGGGGGTTCTTTCGGCGCGGGGAACTACGCCATGAACGGCAAGGCCTACGCCCCCCGCTTCCTGTTCGCGTGGCCCAGCGCCAAATACGCCGTCATGAGCGGCAACGCCGCCGCCAAGACCCTCATGGACATCCAGCTCGCCGCCCTGAAACGCGCCGGTACCGAACCTGACGACGAGGACATCCTGCGCCTCTACGACGAGGTCAAGAGCAAGTACGACACCGAACTCGACCCCCGCTACGCCGCCGCCCGCCTCTGGGTCGACGAGATCATTCAACCCAACGACACCCGCGAGCGCCTGATCCGCGCCCTGGAAGCCTGCGCCCAGAACCCCCACCAGGACGAATTCCGGGTCGGCGTGTTCCAGGTGTAAGCGGGCGGATGGCTGAAGGCAGATGGCCTATGGCCTACAACGCCCCAGCCCCGCCTTCGCCATCCGCTATCTGCCATCCGCCATCTGCCCTCCGAAGGAGCCCCCCATGACCAGTACCCTGAACCGTCCCGACGCCAGCAATCCGAACACGCAGCCCCTGAACGACGAGCAGCGCACGATCATCAGCGCGCTGAAGTCATTCCTGAAGAACAAGGTCGAGCCGGGCGCGGCCGAGCGTGACCAGACCAGCGAGTTCCCCATGCAGATCGTGCGGGAGCTGGGCGAGATGGGCATCATGGGCGCGCAGACGCCCGAGGAGTACGGCGGCACCGGCCTGGACACGGCGACGTTCGCGCAGATCATTGAGGAGATCGCCGCCGTGGACGGCAGCCTGTGCCTGACGGTCGCCAGCCACAACAGTCTGTGCCAGGGCCACATCCTGATCGGCGGCACCGAGGCGCAGAAGCAGAAGTTCCTCCCGGCCCTGGCGAGTGCCGAGAAGCTGGGCGCGTGGGGCCTGACGGAACCCGGCAGCGGCTCAGATAGCGGTGGCATGCAGAGCAACGCCAAGGAGCAGCCGGACGGCAGCTGGATCCTGAACGGCAGCAAGAACTTCATCACGCAGGGCAGCGTGGGCGGCACGTACGTGATCCTGGCCCGCACCGACCCCGCCCGCTCCGGCAAGGGCAAGAACGACGGCATCAGCGCGTTCGTGTTCAACCGCGACGAGGTCACGGGCTTCAGCATCGGCCGCAAGGAAGACAAGCTCGGCCTGCGCAGCAGCGACACCGCCCAGCTGATCTTCGAGGACATCCACCTGCCCGCCGACGCCCTGCTCGGCGAGCGTGGCAACGCCTTCAAGGACGTCATGAAAGTGCTCGACGGGGGCCGCGTCGGCATCGCCGCCATGGGCCTCGGCCTGGGCCGCGCCGCGTTCGAGTACGCCACCCGCTACACGCTCGGCCGCGAGCAGTTCGGCAAACCCATCGCCACCAACCAGAACATCAGCTTCCGCCTCGCCGACATGGACACCAAACTTGAAGCCGCGCGCCTGCTGATCCGCAAGGCCGCCGACCTGAAAGACGCGGGCATGAACTTCACTGTCCCGGTCGCCCGCGCCAAACTGTACGCCACCACCGTCGGCGTCGAGGCCTGCGACGAGGCCATCCAGATGCTCGGAGGGTACGGCTACATCAAGGAATACCCCGTGGAACGCATGTGGCGCGACAACCGCCTCACCCGCATCGGCGAGGGCACCGACGAGGTGCAGCGCCTCGTCATCAGCCGCGACGTCCTGAAGAGATTCGCGGACTGAACCGGGGGGCCGGGGAGGGGCCGGGGGTCAGTCCTCCGGCTCCTCCAGTTTTTCCAGGAACTCGTCGTACTGGTACGTGATCTGATCCGAGAAGCCGTACCCGAATCCGCCAGCGTTCGACACCAGCCGTTCCAGCCGCTTGAATGGAATGTCTTTCAGGTCGAGGGTCGCCGCGCGTTTCAGGGCCGCCTCGAAGACGCCTTCCATGCTGCCGTAGTTGTTCTCCGGCCAGTCGCCGTACGCGTGCAGGCACATCACACCGGCCTCCACGTAGCGCAGTTCCGCGTCGAGCGCGTCGGCGGGCGCGGCGACCTTCAGGTACGCGGCCAGGGCCTTCTTCGCCCCGCCGACCTTCATGGTTGGAAGGCGACCGGACGTGCGGAACGCCTTCTCCAGCTCGGTTTCCAGCCGGTCCAGCAGGCCGCTGTGGTCGCCTTCCAGCAGCGCGGCCAGCTGGCGTTTGTTGTCGGCGCTGGCGCGGTACAGGGCTACGAGGACCTCGCGGAGTTCCGGAGCGTCCATATCACCGAGCGTCTGGCGAAGTTGCGTGAGGGTCAGGGCCATGCCGTCAGCGTACCGGCTGGCGGGTGCGACAATCAGCCATGAAAGCCGGAAGACTGTGGGGGGTGGGGGCGGCACTGGCGCTGGGCGCGTGGGTCCTCTCGACCAGACGCGCCGCCTCGTACGCCCAGTTGCACCCGGAGTTGCGCTCGCCGTTCGTGCGCCTGCGGACGCCGCCGTTCACGCCGGGCGTCGTGGCGGTTATGGGGGCGATGCAGGCCCGCGCGAAGGCCCCCGCGTTGCCGAACGGGGTGGCGGTCGAGGAGCGGCGCATTCCCGGCCTCCCCGGTGCGCCGGATGTGACGGTGTTCGTGTATAGGCCCCCGAATCTCCCGGCGGGCGCGGCGGCGATCCTGAACATTCACGGGGGCGGGTACGTGACCGGGTCGGCCGCCTCGTACCACCCGCAGAGCGCCGCGTACGCGCGGGAACTCGGGGTGCTGGTCGTGGGTGTCGAGTACCGCCTCGCGCCGGGCACGCCGTTCCCCGGCCCGCTGGAGGACTGTTACGCCGCCCTGACCTGGATGGCACGCGGGTCGGATGCGCTGGGCCTCGACCCGGCCCGTATCGCGCTGGTCGGCGACAGTGCCGGGGGTGGACTGGCCGCCGCTCTGGCGCAACTCGCGCACGACCGGGGCGAGGTCACGCCCGCGTTTCAGCTGCTGTACTACCCGATGCTGGACGACCGCACCACCCTGGCAGCCACGCACGACGAGCGCGGGGATTTCATCTGGCGGCCCGCGTCCAACCAGTTCGGGTGGTCGGCTTACCTGGGCCGCCCTCCAAGGATGGACAGCGCCCCCGAGTACGCCGCGCCCGCCCGCCGCGAGAGCCTGGAAGGCCTGCCGCCCGCGTGGATCGGCGTGGGCACCCTCGACCTGTTCTGCCCGGAAGACCGCGCGTACGCCCGCCGCCTCACGGGCGCCGGCGTGCCCTGCGAGTACGTCGAGGTGCCCGGTGCGTACCACGCCTTCGAGCGCTTCGCGCCGGACTCGGCGGTGGCCCGCACCTTCACGGCCTCCGCCCTGAACGCCCTGCGGCGCGGGCTGGGGCTGGCGTGAAGAGGACTGTCAGAATCTGTCAGGTACGCGCGTGGGGGGCCTTGAGTGCTGCGGGCGGGACGTTTGTCTGGAGTGCGTGCTGCACGGCGCGGCGGGTGTGAGTCCGGGGTGTGAACTTATCGTAAGCTTCGTGCCATCTCTGTCAGGGTTTGGTCTTTACACTGGTGGACATGAAGGGCCTGCGTGAATTTGTTGACTGGCTCCGCGAGGTGCTGAAAGGCAGCCCGCAACCACAGCCGGTGCCGATCCCCGTGCGCGTGCGTGACCGTCGCTAGGGGCACTGCTTTTCCCGTCATCTTCCCGCCCACCCGCTGTTTCCGGGGTGGGCGTTTTTCTGCCGTGTGCGGCGCAGGTCTGGTGGTGTCTGGGTGTGGGTGACCGTGTGCGCGGCGCTGTGTGGGCAGCGCGGGCGTGCCGGGGTGTGGGGGCGCTATTGTGCAGGGCGTGGCTGACGGCGATCATGGCATGAGTGAACTGCGCGCACTGGTTTCGGCGCGGCCCCCGGCGGAAGTGGAAGGGATTGAGAAGGCGTACGTGTTCGCGCGCGACGCGCACGCGGGCGTGAACCGCAAGAGTGGCGAGCCGTACATCACGCACCCGGTGGCGGTCGCGGTGATCCTGGCGCGGCTGGGCATGGATTCGGACAGCATCATGGCCGGGCTGCTGCACGACACGGTCGAGGACGTGGAGTACGTGACGTTCGGCATGATCGAGAAGCAGTTCGGGCCGGACGTGCGCCGCATCGTGGAGGGCGAGACGAAGGTCAGCAAGCTCTCCAAGCAGGGTTCCCAGGCGGCCGAGGTCAGTGACGCCGGGCGGGACGTGCAGGCCGAGAACCTGCGGCAGATGCTGATCGCCATGACCGGGGACATCCGCATCATCGTGGTGAAACTCGCCGACCGGTTGCACAACATGCGCACGCTGGGCAGCATGAAACCCGAGAAGCAGCAGCGGATCGCGCGGGAGACCATGGACATCTTCGCGCCGCTCGCGCACCGGCTGGGGATCGGGCAGATCAAGTGGGAACTGGAGGACCTGAGTTTCCGGTACCTGCAACCCGACGAGTACGAGTACCTTCAGTCGCGTCTGCGCACCCGGCAGGAGGAACGCGACGCGCTGATCACCCGCGCCGTGAAAGAACTTCAGGAGGCGCTGGAGGATGATCTGGAGTTGCCCGAGTGGGTGTCGGACATCGACATTGCGGGGCGCAGCAAGCACCTGTGGAGCATTCACACCAAGATGCAGCGTGAAGGCAAGGCCCTGGAGCAGATTTTCGACCTGCTGGCCATCCGCGTGATGCTGACCCCGCGTGATCTGGTCGTGCCGCCCGGCACGGACGACGTGCGCCGCGAGCGGGCCGAAGCGACCCGTGAGAAACGCATCTGCTACCACACGGTCAGCATCGTGCATTCCATGTGGACGCCGCTGCCGGGCCGCTTCAAGGATTACATCGCGGTGCCCAAACCGAACGGGTACCAGTCGCTGCACACGACCGTGATCAGCCAGAGCGGCCAGCCGATCGAGGTGCAGATCCGCTCGCGGCGCATGCATGAGGTCGCGGAGTACGGCGTGGCCGCTCACTGGATGTACAAGCAGGGCAACCAGCTGGCGCAGAAGGACCGCGAGAACTGGATCTCGCAGCTGCGCGAGTTGCAGAACGAGATCAACGACGCCTCGGATTACATGGACGCCGTGAAGACCGACATCCTGTCGCAGCGGGTGCGGGTGTTTACGCCCAAGGGACTGGCGATCAGCCTGCCGTCCGGCAGCACCCCGGTGGATTTCGCGTATCACATTCACACCCGTATCGGCGAGACAACCGTGGGCGCGCGCGTGAACGGCAGCATCGTGCCGCTCTCGTACAAGCTGGGAAACGGCGACATGGTCGAGATCGTGACCAGCAAGAACGGCCACCCCAGCAAGGACTGGCTGAACTTCACCGTGACCCGCAGCGCCCGCGCGAAGGTCCGGCATCACTTCCGCATGGAGGAACGCGACGAGGCGCTGCAACGCGGCCACGACCTGCTAGAACGGTACCTGCGCAAGCGGCAACTGGCGGTGCGGCAACTGATGCGCACCAAACTGCTGGAAGACGCCACCCTGAAACTGCTGGGCACCCGCAACCCGGACGACCTGTACCTGGCGCTGCACGCCGGGAAGCTCACGCCCAGCGTGGTGGGGCGTGTCCTGTCACCGCAACTGGCGCAGGAGCAGGCCCCGGCGAGGCGCGTGCCGACCCCGCGCGTACCGGAACCGGGCGGCGTGTACGTGGAGGGGTTCACCACGAACACCAAACTCAGTCAGTGTTGCAACCCCATCCGGGGTGATCAGGTCATGGGGTACCTGACGCGCGGGCGTGGCGTCAGCGTGCACCGCATCGACTGCCCGAACATGATCCGCCTGCTGAAAGACGAACCGGAACGCTGTGTGGCGGCCAGCTGGGACGCCGGAACGCCCGGCACGACCCTGGTGGACCTGGATGTGATCGGCCCGGACCGCGCCGGCCTGCTGGCTGACGTGCTGGGCATCCTGGCACGCGAGAAACGCAGTCCGACCCGCGTGGAAGCCGTGGTGGGCATGGAGGAGGTCGCCGTGATTCACCTGCGTCTGCCGGTGCTGGGCAACAGCGACCTGGAGAACATGCGGCGCGCCATCATGCAGGTTCAGGGCGTGGACGACGTGATCCGCGTGGGCGGCCGCAAACGCAACGGGGCCAGTTCCTGACGGGTCGGCCCGGCGGATGCTCTAGACTGCCCGGGATGCTGACAATCCTGACCGTTCATGCCTGCCCGGCGCGGAGCAGCGCGTGCCGCTGACGCTGCTGCCGGACCTGGGTGACCTGCTCAGGCTGCAACCACAGTTCAACGCGGGCACGGTCGTGGAGGCCCTGCGGTTCCTGCGGGTGAGCGCGGCGCTGTGGGGCAGCGGCATGGATCCGGACCACCCGCTGCGGGACGCGCTGCCCGCCGCCCGCGTGGACATCACGGACGGTCTGGTCGGGGACTGGGCGTGGGCGGACGCCGAGCACACCCAGTTGCAGGACTTCCTGCAGCAGTTCTCGCAGGGCCGTGAGCGCCTGCGGGCCGCCGCGCAGGCCGAGTCGGCGCTGGCGCAGCTGGTCACGGCTCCCCTGTCCCTGACGCGCGCCTGCCACCCGGAGGTGCTGGCCGGGGTACAGCAGGCCGTGCGGGGCGTGCAGGACGCGCTGGACGAGGGACCGGGCACCCGCTGGCGTGTACGCCGCCTCACGGAACTGGCTGCCCGCCTCGGGGACGCGGGGGGCGTCCTGATCGTTCCGCTGGACGACCTGCCGGACCTGCTGACCCTGCTGCCCGGCGCGGTCCTGCCCGACCTGATCGGGTTCCAGCCGGGCGAAACCAGTCGCCTGCGGGCCCTGGCCGACCGCGCGTGGCAGCTGAACGAGGACGACGACCTGAGCGGCCTGCTGGACAGCCTCAGCCGCGAGGCGGGGGACGCCGTGACCCCCCGCGCCGAACTGGACGCCGCCGCCGCCGGCATTCACCTCGCGGTGGGTGACCTGGGCACGGCCCGGACCCTGCTGGAACGCGCCGCGCACGGCCTGACCGACGATCAACCCCGTAGTCTGGCGGGCCTGACCCTGGCGCGGCTGGGGCAGGTGCGGGACGCGCAGGGTGACCGGGAACTCGCACAGCGCACCTACCGCGCTGTGCTGGCCCTGCGGTACGCGCCGCAGGTGGCCCGCGAGGCCGCGCAGGCCGGACTGGACACGCCGTTCGCATTGACCCTCAGCTGAAGAGCGGCTAGCTGGTTACAGGACCCGTTCGATCCACTGGGCGCGCACATCCAGGCGTTCGGCGTGCAGCGCGTGGGGCGGGCCGCTCAGGGTCAGGCCCAGCGGGGCGGCCAGGGTATTCACGTGAACCTCCGCCTGCGCACGCCGTAGTGGCCACGCTGTGTGTCTGATTACACCCCGGTACACGTGCCCGGCCCGGTCGGCCGAGAACAGACGCAACCGGTCGGTCAGCCACGTCTCCAGCGAGTCGCCGCTCACCTGCAGCGGGTCTCCGACCGGCCGGTACGCTCCGGCGAACTGCCCACCACCGGGCGTGCCGGGCGCGCGCAGTTCGCTGGCGTAGCGGGTCACGTCGCCCTGCCGGTCCACCCACATGCGGCTGTGCCGGTACGGCAGGTGAAACAGGGTACGGGCCAGGGCTGCCGCCACAGGCTGCGTGACGTCCAGGCTGTAGAACCACACGCCGCGCTCGCCGTTCACGGTCACGTAGGTCCGCAGGTTCAGTTCCGGGAAGGCGCTCAGACCCGGCACGTCCGGCAGCCCGGTGGGGGAGACGCCCTCCATCTGGAACGGCACGACGCCCAGGTACGCCTGAGAACCGTACGTGTCCAGCTGCACGCCACGCGGAAGCGTGCGCTGCAACGCCCCGGCGGGAACCGGCCAGTGCAGGAAACACAGGTCAAGCCACTGCATCCGCAGCACCCAGGGGCGCGTCACGCCCGACTCCGCAGGACAGAAACACGCCGTTCCCGCCGATGTTCCAGCAGCATCAGGCCCGGTTTCCCGGAGGCCGGGCCTGACGGAAGGCGTCTGTTCCTGAGTGAGAACGTCTGGGGCATCGGGTCAGCAGAGCATGCCCGCCGCGACGCAGATGGTGTGATGTCCCTGTATGTGAGAGGCCGCAACCCCCGCTCAACCCCCGGTGAACGCCGCCTTGGGCCGCCCATCATCAGGCACACCGGGGCGGCCACTAGGCTGACCTCGTTGCACAACCCGGCTGCGCCCTGACCTGTCAGGAACGGAAAGCCGGGCCTTACGGCGGCTCCCGCTCTCATGCCAACGCCCAACGGAACCGCCGCACCCCATACCCATCCAGGAGGCACCACCATGACCATGAACAACGAAACCGTGCTCGATAAACTCCAGTACCTGCTCGGCACCCTGCGCGACGGCGAGAAAGGCTTTGCCGACGCCGCCGAGCACGCCACCGACCCGAAACTCAAGGCCCTGTTCACCGAACGCAGCGCCCAGCGCCAGCAACTGGCCGCCGAGATCGAGCAGAAGATCGCCGCTCACGGCGACAAGCCCCGCGAGGGCGGCAGCGTGGGCGCCGCGCTGCACCGCACCTGGCTGAACGTCCGCGACGCCGTCACGGGCCGCGACGACTACGCCGTGGTCGCCGAAGCGGAACGCGGTGAGGACGTGGCCGTCGAGAACTACCAAGACGTGCTGAAAGAGGCCGAGCTGCCCGCCGAGATCCGCGCCTTCGTGGAAGGACAGTTCAGCCGCGTGAAGGCCAGCCACGACCAGATCCGCGACCTGAAACACAGCATGCAGGCCAGCTGATCGACTCCGGCTGAAAGGCCCGTAAAGCCAGGCTTTTATCTTGACGCGAGTTCAGGAATCAGGAGTTGGAGAGCGAGCAATGGATCAAGGGTCAGGCGGCGCACCAGCGCCGTGATCTGACGGGTTTTTCCACTGAGCAGCGCAACAACCACGCCATTGAGCATCGCCCGTCCCTGTGCTCCTTTGCGCAACCGACACGCATCCTCGTGCAGCACGACATCCCGGCAATGGTGGCTTCGATTCTCAATACCCCAGTGACCGCGCCAGATGCGCTCCGCTTCCTGAGCCGTCAGCAGCCGGCTGCTGACGGCATACCGGACCTCGACCCGTTGTGTGCCATCGCGGCGCGTGACCTGATGTTCACGACGGATCAACGTCTGCACGCCACACAGCCCTTCCTTGATCTCCTCGGGGACCTGTGCGCCGGTGATCACCGACGTACGCCGTTCCCAGACCTCCCCGCTGCGCCGCTCGACGTCCATAACCTGATCGTGCGCCGGGTACATGAACGCGAACCTCGCCCATTCCTTGAGTGAGCGGGTGTTGTTCTTGAGTGGGACGAGGTAGGCTCCGCCTGCCTCGTTGATTCGAGTGGTGAGTTCCCGCTTGGTGTAGGCGGCGTCCAACGTCATGAGCCACCCTTTCCCGAAGAGGGTCGTGAGGGTGGGGAGCAGATCCTGCATCCCTTTGGCTTCATGACGTCCGGCCTGATCGACCTGAGCGACGGTCAGCGCCAGCTCATGGAAGAAGACCGACAAGAACGAGAGGGCCGTTCGGCCCTCTCGTGCACTCCCTTTCAGGACTTTGCCGTCACCGGCGAGGACGACCAGGCGGTCATGCGCCGTGGGATGTTGAGCCTTCACCCAGTCCAGCAGGGCGCCTTGCAGTTCAGGAAGATGCTGATCCAGTGCCCAGAAAAAGCGGTAGATCATGGCCTGCTGGGGGAGGCGGTCGAGGCCAAGGTGCTGTGCCAGCACCTCGCGGTGTCCGGCGAGCCACTGGGTGAGGGCGAGGATGTTGGGTGGCCCGGCGAGGAGGCCAGTGAGAATGACGGTCCAGAGGGCGTCCCACGGGTAATGGATGCGCGTAGGGTCACGCCAGTCTGGAATTTGGGTTAGAAATGGGAGCGGGCTGATGGGTTGTGTCACGACTCCCAATCAGCCCGTTTTGTTGGACCCGAGTCAAGATAAAAGCCTGCCGTAAAGCCTTTCAGCTCGGATTCCCGGAGAACGGCTGTTGCTTGACAATCCAGCAGAGAAGAAGCGCGGTACCCAAGGGTAACTGCGCTTCTTCTGTGTCGAATGTGGTTTCTCTGTCGATTGGGGTTCAGCTGCGTTTGCGGCGGCGCAGGCGTTCCATGGCGGAATCCAGGCTCAGGCGCATGCGTTCCAGGGCCTGCGCGAGGTCGCCGATCTCGTCGTTGCGTTCCGGCTGCACCGGGCGGGACAGGTCGCCCATGCTGATGGCGTCGGCGACGCGCACCAGACGCTCGATGGGTTCCACGACGCGCTGCGCGGCCCGCACGGCCAGATACGCGGCCAGTCCCAGGGCCAGCAGGGATACGAACAGCACCAGCAGCAGCGTGTTGCGCAGCGTGGCGGCCTGCGCGGCGTTCTCCACCCCGACCGCAACCGAGTACAGCAGGTTGGGGTTGTCGCTCTCGGTGGGCGTGGTGCTGACGCTGCGCACGCCCGCGTTCTCCAGCACCGAGATCTTCTGCACGATGTAGTTCACGCGGGTGCTGCGCTGGTTGACGGGATCGGCGGCCAGCTTGTCCAGTTTCAGGGTGTCGTTCTCAGTACCGGCCCCCACGGACTTCAGTTCCTCGGCCATCTTCCGGTAGGTCTCGGACGGGTTGACGGTCTGGGTGAACGTGGACTGCTTGGGGTTCTCGATCAGCCAGTTGCTGATCTCCGGGTTCAGCAGGTCGTCCAGTTCCGGCGTCTGACTGCGGAAGTACCGGGTGCCGTCGCGCAATTCGATCTGCACGAAGCCCACGCTGGAACTGCTGACCAGTGCCTGCAACTGCGCCGCGATGGACTGACTGCGGGTCGGGTCGAGGTTCGTTCCGACGGCCACGGCGACCGCCTGCGCGTTGCGCTTGACGAGTTGCCCCTGCAGGTTGGGGAGGGTCAGGGCCAGCACGCCCAGCGTCAGCGCGCTGGACACGCCCAGCGGCACGAGCGCTCCGACCGCCATGCGGCGCGACAGGCTGCTGCGGCGACTGGCGGCCGAGCCCGGCGCGTCGGCCAGGGGCGTGACGACCACCGCGTCCATGGGCCGCAGCTGCACTTCCGGGGCCACTTCGGGTGCGGCGGCGGCGGGCATGCTGAGCGCACCCGTGAAATCACTCCAGACGTCGGCGCTGGCTACCTCCGGGGCGGCCATGACGGCCGCGCCGCCCGACCCGGACGGACCGCCGGTCAGACCCTGGCCGAAGGAGGAGGGTTCACTGGACGGCCCGGTCCTGGGAGCCGGCCCGGCCAGCAGGTCAGCCGGCGCGGCGGAACTGCCCGGCAGAACCGGCTCGGCGGCGAACAGACTGCCCGGCGTGAATTCACCCATGTCCAGCACGGGCGCGGCGTTCGGGGTACGCCAGTCGTCTGCGGCGGGCAGAGGCGCGAACGGATCCGTACCCAGCCCCGCGCCGAACAGGGCGTCCTCGGCGCGCGGCAGGGAGGCCACGCTGTCGTCACTGAACTTCACTTCCGGCCAGACCGCCGAGGCCCGCAGGTCCGCGAGGTCCTGCGACGCGCTGGGCTGGGGCAGACTGGGGGCCAGGGGCGCGTCGTCCGGTGCGGTCGTGACCAGCGCGGATACCACCTGACGCGCCGGCGGGGCCACACCCTGGAAGGGCTCGCTGATCAGGTTGGTCTCGTCGCGCACCTCTTCCAGTGACACGCTGGACCCCACCGCCTGGAACATGGACAGCAGCAGTTCGGCGCGGGCCCGGCCCGTGGGTTTCATCAGGCGGCCCGAACGGCGGGCGCTGAGGCGCTGGGCCTGCTCGCCGTTCAGCCCGAAGCGTTCCATCAGCTGCTGTTCCAGAACCTGCCGCATGCTGTCCGCAACGGGCTGCCGGATGACGACCGTGTACTTCATGACCGTACCTGCGCGGGCGGTGCAACTGAACTCGGGGTGTTGGGTGTATTCATCGGGGGGCCTCCGGCGGTGCGTGCGTGCGGCCTGCGGTGGCGGCCCGCAGGTTGACGGGAAAAGCGGGAAGGAAAACGGCCTGCCTGCTGTGTTGTGGCGGGGCGGCGGGTCGGGCGGCGGGTCACGTGATCCCCCGGTCGCGCAGGTTGCGGGCGAACTGCTGCACCCGCTCGGGGTTCAGCTGACGCGCCAGCCCGGACAGCAGGCCGCTGAGGGTCGCGGAGCTGCCCAGTTCATCCAGCACCTCGTCGACCATCACCTCGGCCATCGGACCGATCACCGGCGTCAGGCACTGCGTGACGGTGTCGGCCGTCTCGTCCGTCACGCGCTGCTCACGCTGGGCCGCGCGGTTGATCCACTGCTCAGCGGCCTGCAGGCGTTCGGTCACGTCCGGGACGGTCAGGCCCGCCAGACGCGCGACCTCGGTGATATCCCGCGTGCCGTCCACCTGATGCAGGACGCGCCAGATGGTGTACGGCAGCGGCGTGCTGTCGCTCAGGCCCGCCGGCCACTGCGGGGCGCTCACCGGGCGTCCAGGCCGGCGGCGGTCCACTCGGGCCGGTCACGCAGGTCCGTAATGGGCAGGTCCAGCAGGCGCAGGCCCAGGCGGGCCAGGGTCGCTTCCAGCGCGGCCAGCAGCGCCGGCCGGAACTCGGCCACCGTGACTTCCTCGTCGATGGACAGTTGCCCGGCGCTGAGGTGAATGTCCTGCGCGAACGGATCCAGGCACGGGTACGTCTCGGCGAGGCGCATGGTCACCTGACGCCACGTGGCGTCCAGCGGCGCGGCCCGGTGAATGCGGGACAGCAGGTCACGCCAGAACGCCACCAGCCGGTCCCGGTTCGCTTCGCTGTTCTGCGAGTACGCCACGCAACCCGCGCCGGCCACCGGCAGCGTGCCGCCCAGCACCCGCCCCGACGACCAGAACGAGCAGTGCTCACCGGCAATCAGCAGGCCGTGGAAACGGTCGCGTTCCAGTTCGCCCCGCTGGTCCGGCCACGCGCCGCTCAGGGGACGTCCCTGCGCGTCGCGGGTCGTCCAGATCAGGTCGCTCAGGGTGGGAGCCAGGACCGTCAGGCTGACCGACGCGCGCGGCACGCCCCGCAGCGCCGTCTCCCAGGAGAGGGTCTGACCGCCGCGCGTGAAGCCTCCCAGCAGCACGCCGCGCGTCCAGACGAAGCGCACCCAGCGCCCGCTCTCCCAGGCGTCGAACGTGCCGCTGAACTCCTGGGTCTGCCGCAGCGCGAGATCGGACGCGATTTCAGTCCAGGGGTAATGGTCGGTGCGCAGGCCGGTATACACCGCCGCGTCGGGCGGCACGCGCACCAGATGATTCAGTGCCTGAAAGGCCGGCGGCGGGGCGGATGACTGTGAGGAAGCAGGGGTTGGCTCAGGCATGAGGGTTCCGGGGGTCAGAATGAGGACTGGCTTTGCAGGGAGTGAACACGCTCCGTTATGGATACCTCATCATGACACCCCCTGGTGTCTTACGTGCCGCTTACAGGTGTCGAAAAAGTCACGTTCCGCACGGCGTCGCGCACAGACCGGCGCGCCCGCCACCCCTATTCGCCGCTGCCACAGGCCGCACGCTGGCACCTTCATACAACCCTGACCTCTCACAGGACATAAGAGGGGGGGAGGCGTCCGCGCCGCAGCGCCGGATCACCTCCCCCCCCTGGTCCTGAGTGGACTGCTGGGCTCAGCCCAGTTCGTCCAGCAGCGCCTGCACGCGGGCTTTCAGGTCACCGCGTTCCTGCGGGGCGCCCAGCTGGTGCAGGCCACCGTGGTAGGCGTCGGGGTCGCCGAACAGGCGCGACAGCAGCTCGAATTCACGCTGGCTGCGCAGGCTGGCGTCGTCGCGGAACATGTTCACGTACTGATCCTGGAAGGCCCACTCGCTCAGCTGGCCGTCCAGGAAGGCGCGCATCAGGCGGCGGTACGGCTCGGCGTTGTCGTCGGTGGCGACGGCACCCTCACCGCTGCGCAGCGGCACGTGCTGCTCGAACACCGGGCCCAGCGCCTCGGGGGTGATGTCCCAGTTGTTCACCTCGAAGGCTGGCTGGCCGTCCTGGAACAGGATCAGCTGCGGGCTGTGGTGAATCAGGCCGGTGCGCTGCGCGATGTGGTTACTGGCGGGGCGCCAGTCCACGACGCGCACGAACCCGACGGGCAGGTCGTGGCGTTGCAGGAAGGTTTCGAGCACGCCGAAGCCCTGCATGGTCTTGTGGCAGGTGCCGGCCTTGAACACGGCGGCCAGCGGGTACTCGGTCAGGAACTGATCGACTTCCTCGGGCGTGGTCAGCGGCACGAGCACCTGGGGTTCGTTCTGGGCGGTCTGGGTCATACCCCCAGCATAGCGCCCGCTTTACAAAACGAAGTAATTCCGCTTCCGTTTGTCCCGTCTTCCGGCCGCCCGGTCTCTGCTGCCCAGATCCTGCTGCCCGGCAGCCGGTTATTCCAGGGTCCAGACGTGCGCTTTCAGGTGCGTGGCGCCCGGGTAGTCCTCACCGGAACTCAGGTGGTCACTCAGGCGGGCGCGGCGGCCCTCCCCGCCGTTCGCGTCGTCCAGGCCAGCCAGGACCATCCGCTCGAACGCGCCGGGCGTCACGCCCGCGTGGTTCAGCAGCGCCAGCACCTGCCCGCCCGGAGCCGTGACCGCCGACGCCAGCGCCATCAGGCCGCCGTAATCCCGCTCGGAACGCCAGGTGCCGCGCGGGCCGCGCGCGAAACTCGGTGGGTCCAGAATCACCAGATCGAACTGCGCGCCGCGCCGCGCGAGGCGGCCCAGCCACTCGAACACGTCACCGTACAGGAAGTCGGTATCCGGGGCGTGCAGGCCGCTCAGGGCGTAGTTCGCCTGCCCCCACGCCAGCACCTTGCGGGACAGGTCCACGTTCTTCACGACCTGCGCGCCCCCCACGGCCGCGTTCACGCCGAACCCGCAGGTGTACGCGAAGGTGTTCAGCACCCGGCCTTCCCCATGGGTGGCGTGCTCCCGCACCCACGCGCGGGCCGGGCGGGCGTCCGTGAACAGGCCCACGCTCAGGTCCGCGCCGGGGCGGATCAGGAACGGCACGCCGTCCTCCAGGGCCGTCACCTCGGGCCGCGCCTCGCCCCACACCGGGTCGGGCGGCGACAGGAACTCGCGGTCCACGTTCGCCGCGTGCCGCGCCTCGACCGGGCGGCGCTTGAGGTACACGCCCGCCAAACTGCCCGCGCGGCCGCAGGCGTCGGCCAGCGCCTGTTCCTCCCAGGGTTCCAGCGCGTCGTACAGGCTCAGGATGCCGGCGTCCCCGGCGATGTCCAGCGTGAACAGGCCCCCGGTTTCGGTCTGGTGCGCCGCGCGGTACACGGTCGTGCCCAGCGACGGCAGGTACGCCCGCGCCGCCAGCAGGCCCGGCAGGCTGGCCAGCAGCTCCGTGAAGGTCAAGGACGCCCGCCGAGAATCCACCACACGGCGGCCGTCGCCACGGCTGTGACCATCCAGAAGCGCATGGTGACGTGCGTTTCCGGCCAGCCGATATCCGCGTGCTCGAAGTGATGCTGAATGGGAGACATCTTGAACACCCGCTTGCCACGCAACTTGAACGACGCCACCTGAATCACGACGCTCAGGACCGCCGCCACCGGAATGATTGCCGCGAGCGGCAGCAGCCACACGTCCGCGTACAGCACATACGCGCCGGCCGCGACCGCCCCGATCGCGTGACTGCCCATGTCGCCCATGAACACCCGCGCCGGATGCGCGTTGAACCACAGGAAGCCCAGCAGCGCCGCGACCAGCAGCGCGCTGACCGGCGACAGCGCCAGCAACGGCAGCAGTACGATGATCGCCACGCCGCTCAGCAGGCCGTCCAGCCCGTCCGTGAAGTTGAAGGCGTTCACGCTGCCCACCATCACCAGCGTCAGCAGGATCACGTCGGCCACCGGCCCCAGACTGGGCAGCAGTTCATGCGCGGCCAGCGGCGCGGCAAAGTACGCGAACGCCAGCGACACCACGAACTGCAATGGGAACTTCTCGCGGGCCAGCAGCTCCGTGCGGCCCTTGCCGGTCATGCGCGACCGGATCTTCAGCAGGTCGTCGATGCCGCCGATCACGCCCATCGCCAGCGCCGCGAGCATGATGATCAGCTCACGCGGCCCACCGGCATTCCCGGTCAGGTACAGCGGAAAGAACACCAGCGCTGCGGCCAGCACGAACGGCACGCCGCCCGCCGTGGGCGTGCCCTCCTTGACCAGGTGCGTCTGCGGGCCGTCCACGCGCACCTTCTGCCCCCAGCCACGCGCCCGGCTGACCCGCACGAACAGGCCCACCAGGAACCACGAAAGCAGCGCCGTGACGACCATCATGGCCGCACCACCCGGAAAGCAAACAGGACACTCATCTCAACCGAGGAGCCTACCACGCGCTAGGAGGCCGCCCGCCCGCACGCAACGGCCCGACAGGAGCAACTCACGTCGGGTCAATTGGCGAGGTAACGGATGAAGTCGCGCATGTCGGTCACGCAGGCGGGCGCGGTCTGCGCGGCGCTGCTGCCGGTCACGGTGCGCAGCACGCCCCGGTCACTGAGGTACAGCTGACTCACGCGGTACTTCACGCCGGACTGCTGGAAGTCGTACGCGGCCAGCACTCCCCACTGACCGGAGCGGTCCACGGGCTGCGTGACGACGTTGCTGACGCTGCGCCCCAGTGACGACTGGAGTTTCACCGCGAACAGGCGGGCGTCGTCGGGCGTGGTGAACTGCGGGAAGGCCTGACCGTGACGTTCCTCACGCATGACGCACTGACCACTGGCGTCCGCCCAGTAGTTGGCGTCCCCGTTCAGGGGCGTCCAGCCGGTCATGGGGACGATCAGGGCGGCGCTGTGGCTGGATAGGCCCAGCAGGGTCAGCAGAACGGAGGCCAGAAGGGCAGGGAAGGCGCGGGCAGACATCGTGACTCCGAGCCTAGCAAAGGCATTCTGGCAATCTTGACCCACCTCTCATGAAGCCGCACCCCACGATGGGGGGGGACACACGGATTCACGCTTTCTTCCGCGCGATGTTCAGCGGCTGCCCAGCGACTCCAGGCGCTCTTGCAGGCCCGCCTTCACTGCGGGCCACTCGCCGATCAGCACACTGAACATCACCGAGTCGCGCGTGAACCCGTCCGGGCGGCGCTGGTAGGCGCGCAGCACGCCCTCACGCACCGCGCCCAGGCGGGTCATGGCCCGGAGGCTGCGTTCGTTGCGGGCGTCCACCTTGAACTGCACGCGCCCGGCCCCCAGCTCCTCGAAGGCGCGCGTCATGAGCAGCAGTTTCGCCTCCGGGTTCACGGCCGTACCCTGCGCGGCGGGCAGCAGCATGGTGCCGATCTCGGCCCAGCCGTCGGCGGCGTTCACCTCGCTGAAACTGATCCGCCCCACCACTGGCCCCAGCCCGGCCCCCTCCGGTCCGTTCCGGTGCACCGCGAAGTTCACGCGGCGCGGCAGGGCGTTCAGCGCCGAGACGTACGCCGCCCAGGCCGGAATGCCTGGGTCAGTCGGTCCGCCCCGCGCCAGGAACCGCAGGGTGTCGGGCGTGGCGCCGGTGTACAGGTCCGCTGCGTGCTCCTCACGCAGCGGCCCCAGCGTCACGGTCCGCCCGGCCAGGACCGGCGCGCGCAGCCACTCCGCTTCCGGCAATGGCGCTTCCGGCAATGGCGCTTCCGGCAGCGGCGCGGGGGTAGGCAGGATGGAGTCAGGGCCGGCCGGGGGGACGTTCACGCCGCCCATCGTACCGGCCGCCCACGCCGCGCCCCCCCGCGCAGGTGCGGACCAGTGCCCGCGCTCAGCCCCGGTGGTACGGTTCCCCGGCGCTGATGGTGCTCGCGCGGTAGAGCGCCTCGGCCAGCACCACCATCGCCAGGTCGTGCGGCAGGGTCAGCAGGCCCAGACTCCACAGCGCGTGCGCCGAGGCCCGCAGGTCGTCCGTGTGCCCGTCGGGCCCGCCGATCGCGAAGGCCAGTTCGCCCACGCCGCCCAGCGCCTGCGCGTCCAGGTACCCGCTGAGGTCCTCACTGGAGAACTGACGGCCGCGCGGGTCCAGCAGCACCAGCGGGGATTTTCCGGCCGCCCGGCGCACCGCCTCGCTTTCCAGGGCCTGCGTGCGGCCGCTCACGCGGGTCACCTGGAGCTTGTGGTAGCGGCGCAGGCGTTTCTCGTACTCGTCCCAGCCGGCGCGGGCGTACGCGAGCTTCGGTTCTCCAACGGTAATCAGGTGCAGCCTCACGCGGGCCAGCCTACGTCATCGCGCCTCACTGCTCGGGCCGCCCCTGGGGCCGCGCAGACTGAAAGCGGGTGCCGCGCACGGCGCGGCGCACTCCGGCCCGCTAGACTGTCATTCATGCAAGGCGCGACGAATACTTCTGGACCGAACCGGTGGGCCGTCCGGACGGAACGCGCGTGAACTACGCGGCGACCCTGGCTGTCCTGGCCGTTCTGGCCTTCTGCTTTCCGTTGACGGTGCGTCTGGGCTCTGTGGTGGGCGTGCCGGAGGCCGTGTCCGTGTCGGTCATGGGCGCCCTGTTGACCTTCGGACTGGCGACGTTCCTGGTGCGCTGGCAGGTCAACCGGCACCGCGTTCACCTGGAGCGGCTGGAAGCGGCGCGCGCGCAGGTGGCGGCCGATCCGCAGAACCCCCGGTCGTATTTCGTGTCGGGTGAGCACCTGGGCAGTATGCTGCTGCGCCTGGACCGCCGCCGCGAGGCCGCCGAGGTCATCGACCGGTACGCGCGGCTGGCCGGCGCGCGGGAGTCCGAGATCGTCGCGCTGCGGGAATCACTGTCGAGCGCCGAACGGCGGCAACGCCGCGCCCAGAGGAGGGAAGCATGAAAGCCTACAAGGGCGTCGTGGAAAACGGCGTGGTTGTCATTATCGGAGGCCGCCTGCCGGAAGGCACGGTCGTGACCGTCACGGTCGGCGAGGGCGAACTGCTGCGCGCCCGCATCACCAACGTCCTCAAGCGCCCGCGCAAGGTCAAGGTGCGCCTGAAACCGAACACCGGACTGGCCGCCAGTTTCACGGAACGTGCCGCGCAGATTGGCTCGCAGGCCAGCCAGCAGGCCAGTCAATTGGGCGAGCGGGCCAGCAGCGCCGCCAGCGAACTGGGGCACGTGCTGACCGGCCCGCTGCGGCAGGGAGCCGAACCGGCCAATGAGTGACCCGCACACCGATCCGTACTCTGGCCTGCACGGACAGCCTCACCCGGAGCCCGACCTGCACGGTGACCCGGCCACGCAGCCGGAACCGGATCTGGAACCAGACCTGGAGACCGCCCCGGAGACCGACTTCAGCCCTGTGAGCATCCCGGACGGGGCGCGCGTGTGGCTGGTGCCCACCCCTGTCGGGAACCTGGGTGACATCACGCTGCGGGCGCTGGACGTCCTGCGGGCTGCCGACGCGGTCGCCTGCGAGGACACCCGCCGCACCGGGGCACTCCTGACGCACCTGGGGATCCGTAAGCCGCTGGTGAGGTTGGACGCGCACACCATGCGCCGCGCGCCGCAGGTGCTCGAAAAGTACCCGCGTCTGGCGTACGTCAGTGACGCCGGTACGCCCGGCATCAGCGACCCGGGCGCGGAACTCGTGCAGGCGGCCGTGGCCGCCGACATTCCCGTGGAGGTGCTGCCGGGCGCCACCGCCTTCGTGCCCGCACTGGTCCTGTCGGGCCTGCCCGGCGGGCGCTTCACCTTCGAGGGCTTCCTGCCGCGCAGTGGCCGGGAACGCAAGGAGCGGCTGGCGGCCGTGGCGGCCCGCGCGGAAACCAGCGTGCTGTACGAGAGCCCGCACCGCCTGCACGCCACGCTGCTGGACCTCGCGCAGGCGTGCGGGGAAACGCGCGCGGCCAGCGTCACGCGCGAACTCAGCAAGCGCTTTGAGGAAACGGCGCGCGGCACCCTGACCGAACTGGCCGCGCACTTCAGCGGCGGCGTGCGCGGCGAGATTGCTGTGGTCGTCGCGGGCCGCAGCGACGCCGAGCGGGCCGCCGAGGCCGCGCAGGTCGATCACCTGGGGCAGGCGCAGACCTGGGCCGCCACTGGGCTGGGGGTCAGGGATATACGTGATCTTCTCGTTTCGCAGGGTTTGCGTAAGAATGACGCATATGCTCTGGCGTTACAGGCAACCGGCACCCAGGCCGGTCCGCCGTCACGCCGCCCATGAAACGAGGCCACTATGACCGACCAGCACACCCCCGCCGCCCCCAACGATGCCCTCACCGCTGAACCCACCCGCCACCCCAACCCCAGCGGCGTGCGCCGGATCGCCGTCCTGACCAGCGGCGGCGACGCCCCCGGCATGAACGCCGCCATCCGCGCCGTCGTCCGCACCGCCACCTTCGAGGGCATCGAGGTCGTCGGCGTGCGCCGCGGCTTCTCCGGCCTGCACCGCGGCGAGTTGCAGATCCTCGGGCCGCGCGACGTGGCCAACACCATCCAGCGCGGCGGCACCATCCTCCTGACCGCCCGCAGCCACACCTGGCGCACCCCGGAAGGCCGCGCGCGCGGCGCGCAGCACCTGCGCGACTGGAACGTGGACGGCCTGATCGTCATTGGTGGCGACGGCAGCTTCCACGGCGCGCACTACCTGCAGCAGGAGCACGGCATTCCCGTGATCGGCCTGCCCGGCACCATCGACAACGACCTGTACGGCACCGACCACACCATCGGGTACTTCACGGCTGTCGAGACCGCCCTGGACGCCGTGGATAAACTCCGCGACACCGGGGCCAGCCACGAACGCATCTTCGTGATCGAGGTCATGGGCCGCCACGCCGGGCACATCGCCCTGGACGTCGCCGTGGCCGGAGGCGCCGAGGAAGTCTTCATTCCCGAGGACGCCAAGGACGTCAGCTGCGTCGTGGACGTCGTCAAGCAGAGCGTCGCCAAGGGCAAGACCGGCAGCATCATCATCGTGGCGGAAGGGTACCCGGGCGGCGCGCAGGGCGTGGCCGACGCCATCCAGGCGGGCACGGGCATGGAAACCCGCGTCAGCATCCTGGGTCACATCCAGCGGGGCGGCAGCCCCGTCAGCAGCGACCGCGTGCTGGCCAGCCGCCTGGGCGAGGCGTCGGTGTACGCGCTGATGGAAGGCCGCAGCGACGTGATGATCGGCCGTCAGAACCACGGGATCGCGTACGTGCCGCTCAGCGACACCTGGGAGAAACGCAAGGACGTGAGCCGCGACCTGTACCGCTGCGCCAAGACCCTGAGCATCTGATCGCCCTGCAACCAGCAACGCGCCGCCGGACAGTTCCAGGCGGCGCGTTGCTGGTCAGGGGTTCACTTGACGGGTGCTTTCACACTGACGGTCGTGCTGAGCTTCGTCTTACCGGCCGTGACGTTCATCACGTACAGGTTGGCGGCGCGGCGGTCCCCGACCGAGTTGAACGCGACCGTGCCGGACAGCAGACCGCTGTACGTGCCGCTGCGGACGGCCGTTTCTACCTGCTGGCGGGTGGGGGCCTTCCCGGCGGCCTTCGCGGCGCTCAGGATGCCGCGCAGGGCGACGCGGGCGGCGTCGTACCCGAACATGGCAAAGCCCTGCGGGGCCATTGCGAAGGCCTTGCGGTACGACGCGGCGAAGGCCCTGGCGGCCGGCAGGGACTCGACCGGCGCGGCGGTCGTCGTGAAGTACACGTTGGTGGCGCCTGCCCCGGCGATCTTCATCAACTCACCGCTGTCCAGGCCGTCGCCGCCCACCAGTGGTGCGGTGATGCCCGCGCCGCGCAGTTGCCGCAGGAAGACGCCCACCTGGTTGTACACCCCGCCGAAGTAGATGGCGTCGGGCTTCTGCAGGCGGATCTTGGCGACCACGCTGGAGAAGTCGGCCTTCTCCTCGGTGCCCTCGTTCACGATGACCTTCACGCCGGCCGCTTTCAGGCTGCGTTCCACCTCGGCGGCCAGACCCTCGCCGTACGCGGTCTTGTCGTTCAGGATGTACACCTTCTTCGCCTTCAGGGTGCCCCGGATGAAGCTGGCCCCGGCGGGTCCCTGCGCGTCGTCGCGCGGCACGATGCGGTTGACGTTCTTCAGGCCCCGGTCCGTGACCTGATTGGCGGTGCTGCTCGAGTTCACCATGACCACGTGGCTGCTCTGCAGCGCGGCGCTGGCGGGAATGGTCACGCCGCTGTTCAGAGCGCCGATCACGGCCAGAATCTGCCGGTCGGCGGCGATCTTGCGGGCGGCGGCGGTGCCGGTGGCGGGGTCGGCCTGATCGTCGAAGGGAACGAGTTGCAGTTTCAGGCCCAGTTTCGCGAAGTCTGGTGCGGCCTCCCGGATGGCGAGGTCGGTGCCGTTGCGGACCTGCGTGCCCAGGTTCCCGATGGACCCGGACAGCGGGCTGAGGGTGGCGATCTTGATGGTGGTCTGCTGGGCGTGCGCGGCGCTCTGGGCGAGCAGCAGTGCGGCCAGGGTCATGGTGAAGCGGGTGGAAGCAGGCATGGTATGAACTCCTCTTGTCTGGCGGACCGGAGGGTGAAGCGGGTCCGTCGCCGTTCGAGGATAGGCCGGCCCTGACGGCTGACCGGAGGATGTCCAGCCAGATACGGCCCCGTGGCGGGCCGGGTGTCTACACAGGTCGCGGTGCGTCCAGGGGCGGCAAAAGCCGCCTCAGGACGTGCCAGCGCCATTTAAAGGTCTGAAAAGTAGACAGAAGCAGAGCGGGCCAGCCAGCAGGGCGGCGGGGGCCGCGCGTCACAGGAATCTTCCCGGATCGCGCGGCCCCCGCCGCCCTGAGTTACGAACCGCCCGGCTGGATCAGCCCTTGACAGCCCCGGCGGTCAGGCCGGACACGATGTTGCGCTGGAACACCAGCACCAGAATGATCAGCGGGATCGTCACCACGATACTGGCGGCCATGATCTGCCCCCACGGCTGATCGAACTGCGTGGCCCCCGAGTAGTTCGCGATCACGACCGGCACCGTGCGGTTGGTACTCGTGAACGTCAGCGCGAACAGGTACTCGTTCCAGGCGTTGATGAACGCCAGCAGGCCCGTCGTGACCAGCGCCGGCATCATCACCGGGAACAGCACCAGGAACAGCGTCTGCAACGGGCTGGCGCCGTCCACCAGCGCCGCTTCTTCCAGTTCGCCCGGAATGTCCCGCACGAAACTGGTCAGCACCCACACCGTGAACGGAATCGTGAAGATCAGGTACGACAGGATCAGGCCCAGCGGGTTGTTGTACAGCCCGAAGTTGTTGATCAGGGTGTACAGACCCGACAGCACCGCGATCTGCGGGAACACGCTGACCGCCAGGATCACGTACATGACGATGCTCTTGCCCTTGAACCGGAACCGCCCCAGCGCGTACGCCGAGAACGCCCCCAGCAGCAGGCTGATGGCGACCGAGCCGACCGCCACGATCAGCGAGTACACCAGACCCCGCTGGAAGTTCGGATTGGCGAAGACCTCTGTGTAGTTGTTGAAGGTGGTCTTGGCCGCGATGAACTGCGCGGGTGCCAGGAACAGGTCGCCGGGCGAACGCAGGCTGGTCAGGACCGCCCAGACGAACGGAGCGAGCAGATACACGCCGATCACGATCACCAGCAGGTAGAACGCGGCGCGTTGCAGGTAGTACAGGGCGGGATTCTTGCTTTTCAGGTTCATGTGCTCACCTCCTCGGCTGGCAGACTCAGTCGAACTTCACGCGGAAGGCCGTCACGTAGATCACGACGATCACCATGATGATCACGAACACCGCCACGCTGACAGCGCTCCCCATGCCCAGCAGCTGATTGTCGATCAGCGCCTGCCGCGCGTACCCGGTCATGCTGGTGCTGGCGGCGTTCACGTTCCCCAGCATCACGGACATCACGTCGAACACGCGCAGGGCGTCCAGGCTACGGAACACCAGCGCCACCAGCAGCGCCGGGCGCAGCAGCGGCAGCGTCAGGCGCCAGAACTGTGTCCACTTGCTCGCGCCGTCCATGTCGGCCGCCTCGTACATGTCGCTCGGCAGGCTCTGCAGGCCCGCCAGGATCAGCAGCGCCATGAACGACGTGGTCTTCCAGACGTCCACGGCGATCAGTGCCCAGATGGCGCTGTCGGTGTTCGCCAGGACCGCCTGACCACCCAGCACGCCGCGCCCGATCAGCCCGAAGGAATCGTTGTACAGGTACGCCCACATCTGCGCCGACACCACCGTGGGGATTGCCCACGGCACCAGCATGGCGGTGCGCAGGAACCCGCGCCCTTTGAACGCACTGTTCACGACCAGCGCGATGATCATCCCGAACACCGTCTCCAGGAACACGGAGACCACCGTGAACAGCAGCGTGTTCTTCACGGCGCCCCACCACTTGGGGTCCTGCAGGAAGCCCAGCGCGATACCGTCCTCGGTGGTGAACCAGAAGTTCTCCAGGCCGATGAACGTCCGCTGATCCGGGCTGGTCAGGTTCGCCTCGAACAGCGAGAAATAGATGGTGCGGTACAGCGGGTACCCGGCGACCAGCGCAATGGCGATCAGGGTGGGCAGCAGCAGCCAGAAGGCCTGCCGGGCGCGGGCCGTCTCGATGCCACGGGTCTTGGTGGGTTTCGGTGCAGTATTCACGGTCATGATCGGGAAGCCTCCTTCGGCACGTGTTCAGAAACGGTGCGGGTGTCCAGGCGGGCCGGGCGCAGTGCGGGCATTGATCGGCGGCCCCGGTTGACCCGCTGCCGACAACCGGAGTGTTCCGGTGAATGAATGAAGGCAGTGTACGTGCCGTGAGAGAAAGTTGAGTCACAGTGAAGATTCGCCCAAGCTGCGGGTGCGGACTGGCGGTCAGCAGGACTCAGAGAAAGGGGGGACGCCCATACGCGGGCGTCCCCCCTGACCCACACCGGCCTGAACGCGGCCGGGTGGTGAACGCTTACCAGCCGCGACCCTTGATGCGGGCCAGGTCGGTCGAGAGCTTGGCCACGGCGGCCTGCCCCTTCATCTTGCCGTTCAGGACGTCGCTGACGGCAGTGCTGAAGGCCTGCGACACCTGGTTGTACTTGCCTTTCGTGGGGCCGGAGGGGCGCGCGACGGCGCTCGTGAACACGCTGTACAGGCTGCCGAAGAAGGGGTTGGCCTTCAGGATGTCCTTGTCCTTGTACAGGGTCTGGATGGTGGGGTTGTACGTGCCCTCGATGGCGCGGATCTTCTGCTCGGCCGGGCCGGAGAGGTAGCGCACGAGGTCGATGGCGGCGGCCTGGTTCTTGCTGTAGGTGCTCACGCCGAGCTGCCAGCCGCCGAGGGTCGCGGCGTTGCGGCTGCCGCCGCTGGGCAGGGGCGCCACGCCGATCTTGCCCTTGACCTTGCTGTCATCGCCCTGGCCGAGCGCCCAGGCGTAGGGCCAGTTGCGCATGAACATGGCGTTCCCGGACTGGAAGATGCCGCGCGCTTCCTCTTCACCGTAGGTCGTGACGCCGGCGGGGCTGATGGTCTTGATCCAGCTGGCGGCGGTATCCAGGGCCTTGGCGGCCTGGGCGTTGTTGATGGTGATCTTGCCGGTGCTGTCGACGATGGTGCCGCCGCCGAAGGAGACCAGCCACTCCATGGCGTCGCAGGTCAGACCTTCGTAGTTCTTGCCCTGCCACACGTACCCGGCGAAGGACTTGTTGGTTTTCTGCTCGCCGGCCTGGATCTTGCTGGCCATCAGGGCCAGTTCCGTCCAGGTTTTGGGGGCGGCGCTGAAGCCGTACTTCTTGAGCAGGTCGGTGCGGTAGTACAGCAGGCCGGCGTCGGTGAACCAGGGCATGGCGACCAGTTTGCCGTTCACGGTGTTGGCGTCGACGATGCCCTTGAAGTGAGCGTTGACTTCAGCGGCGGGCACCTTGCCTTTCAGGTCCACGAAGTGCTGGGCCAGCAGGCCGGGCCACACGACGTCCAGCTGGTAGACGTCGATGTCGCTGCTCTTGGCGGCCAGCTGCTGCTGGTACAGGCCCAGGCGGTCGTTGGTCAGGTTGGGGCTCTCGAAGATCTTGACGGTGTTGCCGGTTTTCTTGGCCCAGCGCGCGGCGCCGTCCTTGCAGAGCTGAAGTTCCTGGCCGACGGTTCCGCAGGCGAGGGTGACGGTGACGGCGCTGGCGTTGCTGGTGGCGGCGATGGCGACGGTCAGGCTCACGAGTGCAATAGCTTTCTTCATGCATCCCCCTTGGTGGGTGCTGGACAGGCCCAGCCCGCTTCATCTGGGAAGCGGTTCCACGTGTATTAACTTCAGGTAACGCAAGGTTACATGCCCGGTGAAGACCTGTCAATGGAAACAGTTCCAATAACGATCCAGAAACGGGGGGGGACCCCACCCGAAACAACAGAAGAAGGCTGCGTAGAACGGCAAAAACGCCTGATCTGGACAGCATTCCACATGGCCGGCTTCATAAAGACCGATCCTGAAAAATCTTACAATTGGAAAGTTTCTGGCCTTTCAGCGCAAGCGCGCAGCGTCCCACTTCGCAAACCTCAGCGCCGCACCACAGGCGGAAACCTGACCTACCCAACCCGGATCAGTGGCGCAGTTCGTACGCGGCGTCACGGGTGCCGGTCCCCAGTTTGCGCAGCAGGCCGTCCTGAACCAGTCGCCGCAGCGTCCGCCACGCTTGCTGCGTGCTGAGGTCGCAGGCCTCGCGCAGATCCACGTTCCGCACGCGGCCCCGCTCACGGGCCAAGGCCAGCGCAATCGCGCGAATCTCGGCGGCGCTGGGCCCACTGGTATCACGCGGCTCACGCGCAGCAGACCGGGCCTTACGGCGTGACGGCCCGGCGGGTACCGGCGGCTGTTCCACAGCCTGACCCTGCCCCTGTGCTTGAGCCTGCGCCTGGGTGGCGGCCGGCTGGTCCGTCTGCGTCCCCTCCACGCGGTCGGCGGCGGGTCTGACCTTGACCGGCTGCACCCCGACTTCAGGCAGGCCGGGTGAGCCGGATTCCGGCAGCGTCCGCTCTGGCGCAGTCCATTCCGGGCGGGGGCGTTCCCCAGGCGGTTCAACCTGCGCGGCAGGCTGGGGCTCAGGGGTCTGAGGCGTGGCGGTCTGCTGCGCAGCGCTGGGGATGGGGCGTTCGCGGCCCAGCGCGCGGCGCACCTCGTCCGTCAGGATGTACGCGATGCCGCGCCCCACGCCGGCCTTCACGATCAGCGCGTGGTCCTCCATGCCTCGCAGCAGGCGGGGCGTGCGGTCCTCCGGGAGTTGCAGGGCGCGGGCCAGGGCGGCGCGGGTCGCCTCGCCCTCACGGGCCAGCAGGCTCAGGACGATCAGCACGTCCAGCGACAGCGTCTGCATTTCCTCCTGCTTGCGCGCCACGAACCGCACGAATTCCGCGTCGAAACCCGGCGAGTGCAGCGCCAGCGTCACGGAATCCGGGTACGTCGTGAACTCCGGCGGTTCCTTCCCGTGCCGCAGCATCAGCGAGTACATCTTGTCCACGCCCACGCCCGCCCGCTCGACCAGCCCCAGGCGCGCCAGCACCTCGGCCAGCAGCGGGTTGCGGCGCTTGGGCTGGTGGCGCAGGATGTTCCCCGGCGTGATCCCGCCCGGCAGGCCGCCGGGGTTCATGATCTCCAGCCGGTCCGGGAAGTGATGCACGTGCACCGCGTCGCGCAGCGTGTAATCCCGGTGGGTCAGCGCGTTCAGCAGCGCCTCGCGGTACACGGCCTCGTCCTGATCCCACACCTCGATCCGGAACAGGCCCACCTGCACGGGCGTGAAGCGGTTACGCGCCTGAATCAGTTCGGCCAGCCGGGTCAGCAGCGCCGGAATGGGCCGCAGCAGGTCCTCCCGGAACTGGAATTCCACGTCGCTGTTCTGGTGGTGGTAGAAGCACACCTCGGACTGCGGCACGTGCGCCCGCAGCGCCGCCGGCGTGCCCGCCAGCAGGATGGCCGCCAGCGTGGGCCGCAGCGCCCCGCCACTGGGAACGAGCAGCCCCAGTTCCTGAAGGAAATCCAGGTCCGGCAGGTTCGACGCACTCGCCCGGCGCCCCAGCGCCCGCAGCCTCGCCACCTCGGACGGGTCCAGGTCCGCCAGGGACGCGTCGGGCGGCACGACCGCCGTGAAATCCTGATCCGCGACCGGTTCCGCCTCGCTGGGCGTGACCGGCACCAGATGCGCGCCGTCCCAGGCGATCACCGAACCGTCCGGCGCGGCCAGCACGTACGGAGCCTGCGGCACGAACACCGCCAGCACCCGCGCGCCCCCCGGCAGACGGTGGTGCTGCACGTTCACGGTCAGGCGACCCCCGGACAGCTCGAAGATCGCGTGCGTGACCATCAGCGGGTGCAGTTCGCCCGCGTCCCGCTCGGCGGCCGGGAGGTCCAGCACGTCCACGCCCACCAGCACCGTGCCGCCCCGCGCGTTCGCCAGCCCCACCGCGTACCGCGCGAGGTCCTGCGGAGAGACGTTCAGGGGCAGATGAATACACGTCGGCCCCGCCAGAGGCAGCACCCCCAGCGGCGAAATGGCGTCAGCAGCGTCCAGCGTCACAATCGATCAGTATACATCCCGCCCGGCCGGCACGGCCCGCAGCCACACCCGCTCGACCGGCACCGATTCCGCACCGGGCGGCAACCACACAAGCGCGGCCCGGCGACCACAGCCGTACAGCACGGCGGCCTGCCCGAAAGCCAGGCCCAGCCGCGCCGCCTCCCGCAGCGACGGGCCGCGCAGGACCAACGACGGCTCCCGCCACTCGCCCTCGCCGTTGAGGGCCTCCAGCACGGTGCGGTCGGGTGCGCCTGCCCAGGCCGTGGCCTGCGCCAGCAGTGCGGTGTGCGCCGCGTCGTTGCGTGCCCGGGGCTGCATCTGCCCCCACGGGTTCCAGGCGGTCACGATGGCCCAGCGTCCGGCCGTCCAGTCCGGCAGCGACCCCGACAGCGACCCCAGTAGGGCGGGCGCAGGGCCGTTGCCGGTCAGGGCCACCCGCGCGCCCGGCGGTCCGTACCGCGTGGCGCGGAAGGCCGCCCGCAGGGCCGGGTCGGGCCACACGCCGCCTGCCGGGGGCCGCACCCGGTTCAGTACCCGACGGTGGCGTTCAGGTTCACGATCTGGGCGTTGCGGTACCGCAGGACCAGACTGATCTTCTGCCCGGCCTTGAAGTTCCCGCCCAGCACCACGCGGTACCCGCCAGAATCGTTGAGGTTCAGGCTGCCGGGCACCGGGATGGCCTGCACGACCTCGCAGTTCGGCAGGCAGCGCAGCAGGCGGGCACGGCCCAGGCTGCTCCACACGCCGGTCAGTTCGTCGGGGCGCTGCACGTTCAGCGTCCCGATCAGGATGGCCCCGCCGTGCGAGGGTTTCAGGGTCAGGGGCCGCACGGCCGCCTGCCCGGCGCTCAGGCCGGCGGCGGCCGTCAGGGCCAGCACGGACGCCCGCAGCGCGCGGGTCACTCGGCGTCCTCCAGGTCGCCCGCTTCGTCGTCGGGTAGCAGGGGAGAGGCGGCGTCCACGTCGGTTTTCATGATTTCCCGCAGCACGCTGGTGGCGAAACTGCCGCGCGGCAACGTGAACGACACCGTGAAGCCGTCGTCCTCGGGACTCACGCTGACATCCTCGGGGAACACGCGCGTGAGGCGGCGGTCGCCCTTGCGCGACGAGAACAGGTCGGCGGACAGGCCCAGCGCCGACAGCGCCTCCTGCTCCAGCGCCCCGGCGTCCAGCGTCAGGGGCTTGACCTTCTTGCCGAACAGCGTGCCGGTCGCGCTGACCTCGCCCCGCGCCGCACGCGGAGATTCCTGCTCGGCGTCCTCGACCTGAAATACGCCGCCAGTATCGTGTTTCTTGGCCATGTCCCCGGCCAGCAGGCCCGTGAACACCCCGCGTTCCAGGCGCAGGTTCACGAACCCGTTGAACACCACGCTCTGCAGCGCCGTCGTCAGGAACCGTCGCACGCGCGGGTCACGCACGCGCGACTCGCCCCGCACGACCCGCAGGCCCTCCTCGGCGTTCAGGCCACCCAGCCCGAACCGCTGCGGCCCGAAGTAATTCGGCACGCCCTGCGCCGCCAGCAGCTCCAGCGTCTGCCCGGCCTGCCCGGCGTGGCCCGCCGCGTCCCTTACCCGCACCGAGAAGCGGTTGGCACGCAGGTGCCCCATGCCCAGCTTGTTCCCGTGCCGGGTCAGTTGCAGCACCCGCACGCCGTCCAGCGCGAAGTTCTGCACGCGCGCCTCGTACTTCTGCGGCAGGCTGATCCACTGGGTGGTCACGGCGTGCCGGTCCTTCAGGCCAGCCACGCCCACCTCGCGGTCACGCACGCCGACCTGCTCACCGAGTTCGCGTAGCACGTGCGCGGTCGTGTGCCCGGTCTTCTCGAACTGCAGGTACAGGTGCTCGCCCTCACCGGACGGCACGTACAGAGGCACTTCATCCACACGGAAATCACCGGGTTCCTGACGGAGCGTTCCGCCGGTTCCCGGGCCTTCCGTCAGCGCCCGCAGCGCCGACCAGTCAAACACCAGACTCACGATGCTGCCCACCATATCCCGAGATTTCCCGGCGGACGTGAAAAACTCCTCAGCGTTCCCGGACCGGCCCCCGGCACCGCCCGGATTGAAGGCCGGTCAATCAGAGGGCGGGTCAGTTCAGGACGCGGTTCCCGGCGTCGGCCGGCGGAGTCCAGTCCGCGCGGAACAGGTGCGCGCCGTCCACGCGGACCGGCGCGTACCAGACACGCACCCCACGGTCCTGCGCCGTGACGGGCAGCAGCGCCTCCTGGCCGTCACGCAGTTCCAGCAGCGGCTCGCCCGACACGGCCCGCACGGGCAGCCACGCGTTCATGCCCGCCGGGGACCACCCGGCCAGCCGCAGCGGCCGCCCCGACACGTTCCGCAGGTGCGCGCCCCGCTCGCTGAGCGTGACACTCAGGTCCGGCCAGTCCGGCGTGACCGCGTGATTCCAGCGGGTCTGCCAGCGCGCGTGAGAATCGAAACCCGGCGCCGCCGACCGCGAACGCGCCGGCACCAGCGCCGTCAGCAGGCCCGCCCCGGCCACCAGCAGCGCCGCCACGGTCACGCTGAGCGTCAGCGGGTTCAGGTGCGCCGGGTCCCGCAGGGCCAGCAGCAGCCCGGTCCCCAGGGTCAGGCCCACCAGCGGCCAGCCCAGCCGGTCCCAGGCCGGACCTGCCCGCCGGGACGGCCCTGCCCCCGACAGCGCCGCGCCGGACCGCCATGCGCCGCCGTCCCACGCATCGTCCGTTCCGACCCCCGGTGACCGCACGAACGTGGCCGGCACGAACGCAGCGGGCAGGTACTCGGCCAGCAGCAGCAGGGCCGCCCCCACCCCGAACAGCGCCGGTACGTCCAGCAGGGGGGCCAGCAGCATCAGCAGCAGCCCCGGCACCGCCCACCACGCCCCCCTGGGGGTCAGGCCACGCCGGGCCGCCCGGCCGACCCGCACCAGCCAGTACGCGCCCAGCAGGGCCAGCGCCGCCGCCAGCAGTGGGCTCAGGCCCGCCCCGACGTCCAGCAGGCCGACGTTCAGCACGGGTGGGCGCCCCCGGCGCCGCGTTCAGAACCGGTCATTCCCCTGCCCACCCTTGCGGTGACGGCCCAGCCCGGCCGCCACGCCACCCCCAGCACCCGGCTGCGGCGCCGGCGGCAGGGCCGCGCCCGCCTCCGGCAGAGGCGCGGGCGGGGCACTCAGCACGCCCGGCTGCCCGTGCCGCTCGACCTCGAACGCCAGGTGCCCGATCTCGTCACGCAGGATGCCCTCCCAGGCGGTCTTCACGGCGTTCAGGCTGCCCGGCATGGCGAACACCACCGAGCCGCGCACCAGCCCCGCCACCGCCCGCGACAGCATCGCCGCGCCCCCCACCTGCTGGTACGACAGCATGCGGAACAGCTCACCGAACCCCGGAATGGGTTTGGTGATCATGGACTCCACGACCGGCACCGTCACGTCCCGCCCCGTGATGCCCGTCCCGCCGGTGGACAGCACCACCGTCGCCTCACGCGCGAACGCCACCAGACTGGAGCGGATGTGCACCGCGTCGTCCTTCACGACCCGGTACCCGACCACCTCGTGCCCCTGCGCGCGCAGTTCGCTCAGCAGGTACTGCCCGCTGGTATCGGTCTCCTCGGTGCGGGTATCGCTGACGGTCAGGACCGCCACGCGCACGGACCGCTCGCCGTGCTTCCGGTGCTGTCCCGCAGAATCGAGCGGCGTGCTGGCGCTGTCCGGAGCAGGGGTGGAAGGCGTGCCGGGAGGAAGGTCCGTCATGCCGACCAGCCTACCCCGTCCCCGCCGGAGAAAAGGAGCGGTTCTCACGCAGGCGCCCCCCCCGGAACGGGTGCCCCGCCACTGGCCCTGGCTTCAGGGCTGCTCCGGCTTCAGAGTGGCCCGGCGTTCAGGACGTTGCGGGCACTGTCGGGTAGCAGGGCGCGGTCCACGCGGCGCAACTCCGCGCGCGTGCAGCGCCGGGTCAGGGCCATGAACACGTCGGCCTGCTGCGCCAGGAACTCGCGGTACCCGTCCTCCTGGCCGCTGCGCACGCACTCCAGCGCCAGCAGGTCCAGCTGCCCCGTCAGTTGTTGCAGCGCCAGGTGCCGGGCCGCGCCGGCCCCGCTGTCGCCCAGCGTTCCGCGCAGTTCGGGCAGCCGCTCGGGCCATCGTTGCAGCAGACGCGCGGCGCGGCGCACGTTCGGGTCGTCCAGGGTCAGCAGGCAGGCGCGGCAGGGTTGCTCACGGCTGGCCTCGCCGCACACCGGGCAGGGCCGCCAGCCCTGCTCCTCACGCCAGCGGCGGGCGCGGGTGATCGCCTCGGCCGCCCGCAGCGCCGCGCCCTTCAGTTCGGGGCTGCGTTCGCTCTGCACGCCCTCGACCAGTTGCCGCGCCCGCGCGCGGTCCGGGGCGGGCAGCGGCGCGGGCGTCGGCACGGCCGCCTCGGGGCCGCGCACCGTGCCCACGCTGAAACGGATCTCGCTGATGGGTTTCTCCGGAATCAGGGCGTTCAGGGCCTTCATGAAATGGTGGCGCTGCATGCTCAGGTGGTGCGCGGTGGCGCTGTCACGGACTTCCACGAACAGCGTGCCGCCCTGCTGGGTGCGGGGCCGCGTGATGCGCGCGATTTCCGGCCCGACGGCCTGCGGCCACATCAGGATGGCGCGCGCCCGCTCGATGCCGCGCGCGATCCGGGCGGTGCCCAGCGTCGCGCCCATCAACTCGCCCATCTGGCGTGGGCCGCTCAGGCGGCGGCCACGCGTCACGCGCCCACCCCGGCCACGTCTGGCACGTCGGCCAGTTCAGCCTCGGCCAGCTCAGGCTCAGGCAGCTCCGGCTCAGGCAGGTCCGGCCCGGCTTCCGGCGTGAAGCGGCCCGACTGCGCCCGCAACGTCAGGGCCGCGCCCGGCGCGCGCTCGGTGCCGGTCACGATCGCCTGCGGCACGCTGGCCGCCAGTTCCAGCAGGAACGACCGCCGCACCGGGTCCAGTTCCGCCGAGAAGTCATCCACCAGCAGTACCGGCCGCTCTCCGAAGCGCTCGGCCAGCAGCTCCAGTTCCGCTCGCCGCAGCGCCAGCGCCACGGTGCGGCCCTCGCCCCGGCTGGCGTACTCGCTGGCCGGGAAGTCCCCCAGCGTCAGCAGCAGGTCGTCGCGGTGCGGGCCGGTCGCGGTACTCCCGCGCGCGAGTTCCTCGGCGCGGCGCGACCCCATGTCCTGCGCGTACGTTTCGGGCGTGGTGGATTCCGTCAGGGACAGCGTCAGGGTCTTGCGGCTGCCCAGCGCGGCGTTCGCCTCGGCCGCCAGTTCGTTCAGGCGGACCAGCGCGCGGCGGCGGAACAGCATGATCTCGGTGCCCAGCCGCACCAGCGACTCGTCCCACACGTGCATGGCCCATTCCTCGCCGCCGCGCAGGGCCGCGTTCCGCTGCGACACCGTGCGCTCGTAGCGTGAGAGTTGCTCGGCGTAGCGGGCACTCAGGCGCGACAGCAGCGAATCCAGGAACGCGCGCCGCCCGGACGGTGACCCGAACACCATCTCGCTGTCCTCCGGGCGGATCCACACGGCGCTGCCGCGCGGCAGGTCCCCGGTGCGGACGCGTACGCCGTCCAGTTTCAGTTGCCGCCGCCCGCGCCCCAGTCCGACCTCCTGCACGCTCAGGCTGCCGCCGCTTTCCAGGTCGGCGCGCACGTACGCCTCGGTCTCGCCCTGCTGCACCAGTTGCTCCAGGCGGGACACGTCCGTCAGGCCGGTCAGCGCGAGGTACGCGGCTTCCAGCAGGTTGGTCTTGCCCGCGCCGTTCTCGCCGAACACACCCGTCACGCCTGCCGGAAACGCCAGGGTGCACGGCGCGAGGTTCCGGTAGTTCAGGGTGGACAACGAATCAAGACGCACCCGACCATTCTAGAGCGCCGGCGTTCAGGCACAGAGGCGCCGGTCACAGGAGCGTGCCTGATGGGAAAGCGGCAGCGGAAAGCGGGGGCGCGGGCGGGCACGGTACGCTGGGCGGCATGAGTGACTCCGCCCCCACACCTGAACTGCCCACCCCAGAACTGCCCAGCCTGGAGTCCCTGAACGCGTTCGGCGCGGGCCGCCTGCCGGGCCTGATCGGCGTCCGGTTCACGCACGCCGAACGGGGCCTGCTGCGCAGCGAACTGACCATCCGCCCCGAACTGCTCGCCCCGAACGGCTTCCTGCATGCCGCGAGCGTCATTGCGCTGGCCGACACCACCTGCGGGTACGGCACGCGCATCCTGCTGCCCAGTGGCGCGCACTCGTTCACGACCATCGAACTGAAAAGCAACCACCTGGGCACCGCCCGCGACGGCACCGTCACCTGCGAGGCCCGCAACGTGCACGCCGGGCGCACCACGCAGGTCTGGGACGCCGAGGTCCGCGCGCCTGACGGCAAACTCATGGCGCTGTTCCGCTGCACGCAGGCCGTCCTGTACCCGAAACCCGCCCCGGCAGGCGAGTGACTTGCCCGCCGCGCGCACCTTCCTGACCCACCCGGACCCCCTGACCCGCGAGGTTGCCCGCAACTACGCCGGGGGCGCATTCCTGATGGACAACGGCGACGGCCTGCAGTGGTACTCCGTCGAGGGCCGCGCCGTCCTCCCGCTGACCGAGGCGGACGGACTGCACGTGCCCCGCCGCCTGCGCCGCGAACTGAAGCACTTCGAGCCGCGCGTGGATACCGCCTTCGCGCAGGTGGTCGCCGGGTGCCGGGGCGAACTGCCGGGCAGCCCCGCCCGCGACGGCGAGTGGATCAGCGACGAACTCGCGGACCTGTACACGCACCTGCACGCGCAGGGACTGGCGCACTCCTTCGAGGTCTGGCGCGGTGGCCAGCTGGCCGGGGGTGTCCTGGGCCTCGCGCTGGGCGGCGCGTTCATTGCCGAGAGCAAATTCCACCGCGTCACGAACGCCAGCAAGGCCGCGCTGATTCTCCTGGCCGCGCACCTGCACGCGCGCGGGTTCACGCTGCTGGACGCCCAGATTCAGAACCCGCACATCGAAACGCTCGGTGTGCGGGAAGTTGACAGCGACACGTACGGCGCGCTGCTGGGCGCGGCCCTGCCCCTGAACGTCAGCCTGTAATGCGGACTCCGATGGAATGGTTTGCAAAAACCGTTCCATCCGAGCGGACGCGAGTGGGAGCAAAGCGGATTCCGGACGTGGAGCTGGCAACTCGGTGTTGTCCCGGGTTGTTAACGAAACAGACGGAGTCCGTATAAGGGGTGTGGGAAGTGCTGACCCCACAGCCCCCGGTCACCCTCCGGTCAGGGCGCCCCACAGCAGGTAACCGTTCAGGGCGATGATGATGCCCGCGAACAGCCACCCGAGCGCCGTCACGTGCGGGCGGCTGACCAGCACGCCCATGATGTCGCGGCGGGCGGTGAAGGCCAGCAGGGGAATCAGGGCGAAGGGCACGCCGAAACTGAGGATCACCTGCGACAGGATCAGGACGCTGGTGGGGTCCAGGCCCAGCAGGATCACGATGAACGCCGGGAGCATGGTGACGGTGCGCCGCAGCCACAGCGGAATGCTGAAGTTCACGAAGCCCTGCATGATCACCTGCCCGGCCATGGTGCCCACGGCGCTGCTGCTCAGGCCGCTGGCGAGCAGCGCGATGGCGAAGGCGGTCGCGGCGGCCGGGCCGAGCAGGGGCGTCAGGGTCCGGTACGCGGTTTCCAGGTTCCCGGCGTCCTCGATGCCCTTGCCGTAGAAGGTGGCGGCGGCCACGGCCAGCATGCTCATGTTGATCAGCCCGGCCACGCCCATGGAGACGATCACGTCCACGCGGTTCAGGCGGCTCAGGCGCAGTTTTTCCTGGTCGTTGCGGGTGGGCACGCGGCCCTGCGTGAGCGCGGAGTGCAGGTAGATGACGTGCGGCATGACGGTCGCGCCGATGATGCCCACCGCGAGGTACACGCTGTCCACGCCCTGGAAGGACGGCACGAAGCCCGCCCCGAGCTGCGCGAGGTTGGGCCGCGCCAGCACGAACTGCGTGAGGTACGCCACGCCGATGATGGCCACAAAGCCCCCGATCACGAGTTCCAGCGGGCGGAACCCGCGGCGCTGGATGGTCAGCAGCCAGAACGTCAGAACGCCTGTGATGGCCGCGCCCCAGATCAGCGGCAGGCCGGTCAGCAGCTGAATGGCGATGGCCGCCCCGATGAACTCGGCGAGGTCGGTGGCAATGGCGACCAGTTCCGCCTGCACCCAGTACAGCCACACGGCGGGGCGCGGGAAGCGTTCCCGGATGACTTCCGGCAGGTTCTTACCCGTGGCGATGCCCAGTTTGGCGCTGAGGTTCTGGATCAGCATGGCCATCAGGTTGGCGGCCAGGATCACCCACAGCAGGCCGTACCCGAACTGCGCGCCGCCCTGGATGTTGGTGGCGAAGTTACCGGGGTCCATGTACGCGATGGAGGCGATGACGGCCGGCCCGAGAAACGGCAGGATGCGGGCCAGGCCGCGCTTGCCGCCCCGCTGTTCGAGGATGGCGGAGGCGCGGGCGTTCATGCGGTCGTCCAGGGAAGTGGGAGCGCCGGGTGTGGCTGTGACGGGTGTGGTAGGGGTGGGCGGTGCGCCGCCGGGGTGGGATGAATCGGGGGCGGGCGGGGGGGACGACATGCCGCATCTTAGGCATGCCTAAAAATAAAGTCCAGTCCTGGCACGGCCCGCCCTGCCCACGACCCCACAGCATCAAGAAAGGCCCAACCCCCGCGCCGCCCCCACTGCCGCCCCTCCGCTGCCCCCTCAGCCCCCACCTCCTAGCCAAGTCGCGCCCCCCACCCCCTCCGGGCGCTTACCCTCAAGGGCATGACCGCACCCGCCACCCCCACCCCTCCGACCCAGGCAGACCGCACCGACACCCTGCGCGTCCTGATCTGCGACGAGATGAACCCCGGCAACCTGGAACACGACGGATTCCAGATCGACTACCAGGGCAACATGGACCGCGCCGAGACCCTGCGCCGCCTGCCCGACTACGACGCGCTGATCACCCGCAGCCGCACCAAGGTCGACCGGGAACTCATCGACGCGGCCGGACCCCGCCTGAAAGTCATCGGGCGCGGCGGCGTGGGTGTGGACAACATCGACCTGGACTACGCCAGCCTGCGCGGCCTGCTGGTCCTGAACGCCCCGGAAAGCAACAACGTCTCGGCCGCTGAACTGGCCGTCATGCACCTCATGGCCGCCGCGCGCGGCCTGACCCGCAGCGACCGCAAAACCCGCGCCGGAGAGTGGGACCGCAAGTACCTGGGTCAGGAACTCAAGGACCGCACCCTGGGCATCGTCGGCCTCGGCCGCATCGGCTCAATCGTCGCCGACCGCGCCCAGGGCCTGCGCATGAACGTCGTCGCGTACGACCCGCACGTCCCGGACAGCAAATTCGAACGCCTCGGCGTGAAACGCGCCGCGACCCTCGACGACCTGCTGGCCCAGGTGGACGCCATCACCGTGCACACCCCCCTGACCGACGAGACGCGCGGCATGATCGGCGCCGAGCAACTCGCCCGCCTGAAGAAAGGCGCCATCGCCGTGAACGCCGCGCGCGGCGGCATCATCGACGAACAGGCCCTCGTGGACGCCCTGCACAGCGGCCACCTGTTCGCCGCCGGCGTGGACGTGTTCGTGGACGAACCCCCCACCCCGGGGCACATCTTCCTGCACGCCCCTAACCTGGGCATCACCGCCCACCTGGGCGCCAATACCTTCGAGGCGCAGGAGCGCGTCGGCGCCGAGATCGTCTCCCGCGTCCTCGACGCCCTGCACGGCGACGTCAGCAAGGGCGCCGTGAACGCTCCCGCCCTGGACGCCAAGACCATGGAGGCCCTCGGCGGCTACCTGAAACTCGGGGATAAACTGGGCCGCATCCTCGCGCAACTGCTGCCCGGCGCGCACGACGTGGAAGTCACCTTCCGCGGCGAATTCCCCGCCGACCCCGCCCCGGTCGTCACCAGCGTCCTGGTCGGGTACCTGAGCGGCAGCACCGACGAGACGCCCAACATGATCAACGCCCGCGCCCTGGCCCGCGAACGCGGCGTGAACATCGCCATCCGCGAGCAGGCCGACAGCCCCGACTACCAGACCGAGGTGATCGTGAAGATCACGGGCGGGCAGGCCGGAGAGAAGGAACGCACCCGCACCGTGGGCGGCACCGTGTTCGGCAAGAACCCCCGCCTGACGCGCCTGCGCGACTTCCGCGTGGAACTCGAACCCGAAGGCAACATCCTGATCGCCAGCAACCAGGACAAACCCGGCGCGGTCGCCAAACTCAGCACCCTGCTCGGCACCTGGGGCGTGAACATCGCCGGCATGGCCCTCGGCCGCGCCGAGAAGGGCGGGCAGGCCCTGTTCACCCTGACCCTCGACGACGCCCTGACCCCGGCGCAACTCGCGCAGGTCCGCGAACTCGACGTGATCGACAGCGCCTACATGGTCCGCGCCTGAAACGGACCCCGATTGAGTAACAGCGCAGCGTGAGGGGGGCGGCCCGATCGGGTTCGCCCCCTTTTCTGTGTGCTGGGGCTTCTGTGTTCTGAAACTGCTGTGGTCCGGGCTGCGTGGCCCCGCTGAAGTTCAGAGCTGCCGGTGCAGGCGGTCGGCGGCGACCAGCAGTACGTCCCACACGCCACTGAACGGCGGAGCGTAGGCGAGGTCGGCGTCGAACAGGTCCTGCGCGGTCGCGCGGGTGCCCAGCAGGGCCGCGACCACATCCACCCGCTTCACGCTCAGGTGATTGCGGCCCAGCAGTTGCGCGCCCAGCAGGCGGCCCGTGCCCTTCTCGCCGGTCAGGCGCACGTGAATGGGCCGGGAACTCGCGTGGTACCCGGCGTGGTCGGTGCTGGTCACGTCCACGCTCACGGCGTTCAGGCCCAGTTCCTCCGCCTCGGTCTGGGTCAGGCCGGTGCGGGCCACGCCCAGCTCGAAGGTCTTGAAGATCCCCGTGCCGACCACGCCGGGAAAGCGGGCGTTCCCACCGGCCATGTTCACGCCCGCCACGCGCCCCATGCGGTTGGCGGGCAGGCCCAGCGGAATGTGCACGCTGCGGCGCGTGACGCGGTGCGTGCTCTGCGTGTTGTCCCCGGCCGAGTAGATGCCCGGCACGTTCGTCTCCTGCCGGGCGTTCACGGCCACTGCGCCCGTCTTGCCCAGGCGCACCCCGGCCGCCCGCGCCAGCTCCACGTTCGGTTTCACGCCCACCGCCACGACGACCAGATCTGCCCGCACCAGCCCGGCGTCGGTCTGCACGCCCGTCACGCGCCCGGTGCCGGTCAGGCCCTCCACGGTCACGCCGCAGCGTACGTCCACCCCGCCACGTTCCAGTTCCTCACGGACCTGCGCCTGCAACTGCGGGTCCAGCATGCGGCCCGCCACCTCCGGACCCCGCTCCAGCAGGACCACGCTCAGGCCCCGCGCCCGCAGCGCCTCGGCCAGCTCCAGCCCGATGTACCCGCCGCCGATAATGCATGCCCGGCGCGCGCCCGCCACGCTCGCCTCCAGCGCCTGCCCGTCCGGAATGTCACGCAGCACGTGCACGCCCCCCAGGTCCGTCTGCGCCCACGCGGGCCGCACCGCCGACACCCCGGTCGCCAGCAGCAGCCGGTCGAACGGTTCGGTCATCGTGCGCCCCGCCTCCCGGTCCAGAACGGTGACCGTCGCGGCCCGCGCGTCCACGCCTGTCACCTCCTGCTGCGTGCGCACGCTGATGCCCCGCGCCCGCATCTGCTCCGGCGTGCGCGCCACCAGATCACCGAAGTCCTCGACCTCACCGCCGATCACGTACGGCAACCCACACGCGCCGTAACTCACGTACTCGCCCCGGTCGAACACCACGATCTGCGCGTCCGGATTGAACCGCCGCGCCCGGCTGGCCGCACTCATCCCAGCGGCCACGCCGCCCACAATCACGATTCGCATGCCCGCAGCGTAGCCGCTCCCCACCCAGCAGCCATATCGGCGGCCTTCATGAGGGAGCAGGTGGGGTTGGTACGGGCGGTCAGGTCGCGCGCACGCTGTCACCCACCACCGGCCCCCTGGCTCAGCGGCCGAAGTCCTGCACCCAGTACGTGGTGAAGGTGGTGCTGGGCGTGCCGTTGCCCATGGCCGCCCCGAACGAGGTCCAGTCGGGGTTCATGAGGGTGCGGCAGTGGCCGGGGCTGTCGATGAGGGTCTGAAGGGCCTCCTCGGGCGTCAGGACGTTGTACGCGGCGTTCTCTCCGACGAGCGTTCCGGTGAAGCCGCTCTGCTGGGCGCGCTGCGGGGGTTCGCTGCCGGTTTCGGGATTCACGTGCCCCCGGAAGTTCAGGCGGATCATGTCGTTCACGTGCATCTGCGCGCTGCTGGCGAGAGTCTGGTCCCACACCAGCGGGCCGGTCGTGCCGAACAGCTGGTCCCCGCAGCGTTGCCCCTGACGGCGGGCCTCGTTGGTGATGTTCATGAACCGCACCATCCATTCGTGGGGGTCGCTGGCCTCGATCTGGGCAGGCTGCACGTACACCAGCGCGGCGCGGCCGTCCTGCACCGACACCCCGTAACGGCTGAAGCCGATGCGGTGCCCGCACTGGTTGGCTAGGGCGTCGGCCACTGGCCGGGCCTTCCCGAGTTTCGCCAGCGTGAAACTCGCCCAGCGTTTGGCGGGGTAGCGGGCCTGACCCAGCTCGTTCTTCAGCGGAAAGCCCCGCAGGACCCTGGCGGCCACGGCGTCCAGGGCCGGGTCGCGCTGGGCCTGCTGGCCGCAGCTGAGAAAGTCCGACTGCACGAGGTGCGCGAACAGGTCAGCCGTGTTGATGACCTGATCGGGGCTCAGGACCGCGCCGCCGGGCAGGGTGACGCCGGGCCCGCTGCCCGGAGCCGGTGGCGTGCCAATGGGTGCCGCTGGGAGGGGCACCGTCGCCTGGGCGCTGGCGGGTGTGCCCAGAGGCAGGCCGGTCAGGGCGGCGCACAGGACAGCGGCGCGCGTGAAGGGAAGGGATGAGCCGGCAGGGGAGGGAGCGTCGGAAGGGGCAGCGGAGGGGGCGACGGAACGCAGGGGCCACCTGGGTGAGGGGAGTCTCAACATCTTCAGACCACTACATCATGAGAACCGCACGGTGTCCTCACAATCTGCCGCTCAAGCATGCGAATTCTCACGTTCGTCGGGTGTGCACCCACCGGGGGAACGCGCGGGCCGCCGCTTCCGGTACCGGCGCGGTACTCCGCTGCACAGCGCCGCCCGGCACCCGGCTGGGGGGGCTACCATGCTGGGCATGAGCGACGCATCCCCGACGCAGCACACGCCGGACCACACGCCCCTGAACCGCGCGCGCCTGATCGCCCCCGGCCCCGTCGAGGTCGCGCCGGACGTGCTGGCCCAGCTGGCGCAGCCGCAGATGCACCACCGCGCCCAGGCCGGCATCGACAAACTGATGGAAGCGCGCGCGAAACTCTCGCAGCTGCTGGGTGACCCCTACGACGCGGTCATCACGACCAGCAGCGGCACCGGCGCGTTCGAGGGCGCGCTGCTGAGCACCACCCCGGCGGGCGCGCGGGTCGTGAACGCGCAGGCCGGCAAGTTCAGCGAACGCTGGGGCGAGATGGCGCAGCGCTTCGGGTACGACACGGACATCGTGGCCCGGCCCTGGGGCGAGGTGCTCGACCCGCAGGAAGTCGCGGACACCGCGCGCGGCGCGCACACCCTGCTGATCACGCACAGCGAGACCAGCACCGGCGCCCTGCACGACCTGCAGGCCATCGCGCAGGCCGCCCGGGCCCAGAACCCGGACCTGATCGTCATTGCCGACTGCATCACCTCGTACGGCGTGGCCGAACTGCGCCCGGCCGCGTGGGGCGTGGACGTGATCGTCTCCGGCAGCCAGAAGGGCACCGCCACCCCGCCGGGCCTGGGCTTCGTGCTGTTCAGCCCTGAGGTGCAGCAGCGCATGATCCGGAATCCCGGCAACGCCTTCTACCTCGACATGACCCGCGAACTGGCCGGGCAGAAGGCCGGCAGTACCCCGCAGACGCCCGCCATCAACCTGATCTACGCGCTGAGCACCGCCCTGGACCGCCTGCTGAGCGTGCCACTGGAAGTCCTGTGGGCCGAGCAGCGCCGCAAGACCGACGCCCTGATCGCCGCCGGAACCGTGCTGGGCGCGCCCGCCTGGGCTCCGCGCACCAGCCCGGCCGTCGCAGTCCTGACGCCCCCGGCGGGCGTGACTGGCCGGCAGGTGGCCGCGCAACTGGCCGCGATGGGCCAGCGCGCCCTGCCGGGACAGGCCCCCCACGAGGACACCGTGTTCCGCGTGAGCACCATGGGCTATGCCGACCGTTACGACGCGCTCGGCATCGCCGGAATCCTGGAAGACGCCTTCGCGGCACTCGGCGTGTCCTTCGAGCGGGGCGTCGCCGTGAACGCCGCGTGGCAGGCCCTGAACCGCTGAGCGCCGCAGCCATCAGTCCAACATGAAACCGCCCTGGCCTGAAGCCGGGGCGGTTTCACGTTGGACACTGTGCCCCGTCGCGAACGGGGCATCACACGGGGATCTGCACCGCGATCTGCCCGCTGCGTCCGGGACGCCTCCCGCGTGCCTTACCCTGTCCGGCATGACCCGCGCCCTGTACCACACCAGTCAAGATCTGCTGTTCACCGCGCAGGTCACGCACGCACGCGAGCACGAGGTGGCGCTGGACGCCACGGCCCTGTACCCGGAAGCGGGCGGTCAGGCGGCCGATACCGGCTCTCTCCGCTGGACGGACGGAAGCGGCGAGGCGCGGCAGGCGTCGGTGACGCACAGCCGCAAGGAGAAGGCCACCGGCCTGATCTGGCACACCCTGAACGGCGACGTTCCTCCGGTCGGCACCACCGTCACGGGCGAGGTGGACGCGGAGCGTCGCTGGCTGCACTCGCAGCGGCACAGCGCCGAACACCTGCTGGCCCAGGCGTTCGTGCGCGTGAACCCGGCCTTCACGGTGGACGCCGTGAACATGACCGGCTCCGAATGCACCCTGGACCTGCGCGGCGACCCGGCCGAGGTGCACGTGCGGGCCGCCGAGGCGCTGCTGCGCGACACGCTGGGCCGCACCGATCTGACCCTCGAAACGCCGGTCGTGCCGGACCATGACCTGCACCAGTACCCGTTGCGGCGAGATGCGACGGTCAGCGGGGACGTGCGCCTCGTGATCTTCCGTGACGGACAGGGCGAGCCGTTCGACGTGAGCGCCTGCGGCGGCACGCACGTCCCGCGCGCAGGCATGGCCGCGCCCGTCGTGGTGCTGCGGACCGAGCGCGTGCGGGGCGGCGTGACCCGCGTGACCTTCATGGCGGGCGAGGAAGCCGCCGCGCACCTGAGCGGCGTGTACGCCGACACCCGGAAGCTGGCCGTGGGCTTCAGCGTGCCGGTCGAGCAGGTGCCGCAGCGGGTGCAGGCCCTGACCGACAGCCACGCGGCCCTGCAGGCGCAGCTGGACGCCCTGCACGCCGCGCACGCCCGCACCCTGCGGGACGCCGCCCCCACAGAGACGTACGGAACCGTGACTCTGCGCCCGGTGACGCTGCCCGACCCGGCCGGCCTGCTGCCCGCCCTGACCGACCTGAAGCCCGGCGAGGTCGTGGTCGCTGTGACCGACGCGGGGCGCGTGGGCATCGGCAGTGCCAACCCGGACGTGAACGCCGGAGGGGTGCTGCGCGCCGCCCTGACCGCCAGCGGCGGCAAGGGCGGCGGCCGACCCGACCTCGCGCAGGGCAGCACCCCGGACACCGCCGCTTTCACGCGCGCCGTCCGCGAAACGCTCCTCGCCACCGCCTGACTGTTCACAGCCACCCCGGAACTTGGTAGGCTCAGGGGTCATGAGTATTCACCTGAACGCCGAACCCGGCCAGATTGCCGAAACCGTCCTCCTGCCGGGCGACCCGCTGCGCGCCAAGCACATCGCCGAGACCTTCCTGACCGACCCCGTCCTGCACAACACCGTGCGCGGCATGCACGGCTACACCGGCACGTACAAGGGCCAGCGGGTCAGCGTGCAGGGCACCGGCATGGGCATCGCCAGCTCCATGATCTACGTCAGCGAACTGATCACGGGGTACGGCTGCAAGAACCTGATCCGCGTCGGCACCGCCGGCAGTTACCAGGCGGACGTCCACGTGCGCGACATCGTGCTCGCGCAGGCCGCCTGCACGGACAGCAACATCAACAACATCCGCTTCGGCGCCAAGAACTTCGCCCCCATCGCGGACTTCGACCTGCTGATGCGCGCCTACCAGATCGCCCGTGAACGCGGCCACGCCACGCACGTCGGGAACATCATGAGCAGCGACACCTTCTACCACGACGATTTCGACCAGTACAAAATCTGGGCGGACTTCGGCGTGCTGGCCGTCGAGATGGAAGCCGCCGGGCTGTACACCCTGGCTGCCAAGCACGGCGTGAAGGCCCTGACCGTCCTGACCATCAGCGACCACCTCGTCACCCGCGAGGAAACGACCGCTGAGGAACGCCAGCTGACCTTCAACGCCATGATCGAGATCGCCCTCGACGCCGCTCTGGGCGAGTAACCCTTCAGGACTGCACCCCAGGCTGCATCGGCCA
This sequence comes from Deinococcus aquaticus, assembly GCF_028622095.1. Classification (NCBI taxonomy): domain Bacteria; kingdom Thermotogati; phylum Deinococcota; class Deinococci; order Deinococcales; family Deinococcaceae; genus Deinococcus; species Deinococcus aquaticus. The sequence continues at coordinate 2,468,250 of NZ_CP115165.1, forward strand.
GGTCGCCGTGTGTGGCCCGGTTTTACACTGCCGGAATGAAACGGGAACGGGGCTGGACGTTCGGGTATCCGGCGGCCTGGAGTGGTCGTCAGGCGATGTGGGGACCTGCTCGACTGGCCCGGCTGCGGCTGGCGCTGGGACTGCTGTTCCCGCCGCTGCGCTGGCCCCGGCGGCGGGTGGCGGACCTGCCTGCCCCGCTGCGCGGCGTGGCGTGGCCTGCGGGCGTGACCCCGCTGGGCGTGTACCGCGACCGGGCGGGCGAGACTTTCGTGCGCCTGCGTGGCCCGGCCGACTCGCACGGACAGTGGCGGGCGCTGGCCGGTATCCGGGGGGCGCTGCTGGCCGCCGGGTGCCCGCCCGTGCCGACGGGTGCCGTGGGTTTCGGCGTCCCGGCGGACCTGTTCCGGGTGGGGGAGGACTCCCTGCTGGTCGTGGTCGGCTCGGACGGCGGAACGCTGGACCTCCCGCTTATCTCCCGGTCAGCGCAGGGGCGTGGAGGGCCGGGCCTGAACCTGGGCGCCCTGCCCGGCGTGTCCTGGCCGGAACCGCAGGGCGCGCCGCACGTCCTGTTGCCGCCGGGCACGGACATCCGCGCGGTTTTCACGCACTGACTGGCACAGGCAGCCGCGCAGGGGTGGGCGGCGCAGCCCCCGCTGATCGGCCCCGCGCAGGCCTTCACGCTCCTGACGAACGGCGAACGGATCGTGACCCTGAGTGCCGTGCAGGTCTGCGAAACGCCCCCAGTGTGGGCCGCCGCGCTGGAAGGCGACCTGTGGAGTCACCTCCGGCGGCGCGCGGCCGCCCGTCCGTAGAGGCGGTCAGTAGTCGCCGTCGGCGCTGAAGACCGGGCTGGTCAGGACGGCGTACCCGGTGGCGGTGGCGGCGTCATTGCGGCTGCCGAGCGTGAGCATGATCGCCTTCCCGAGCGCCTCGTACCGGTCCACGCGGGCCTTCCAGTCGGCCGGGTCGAACTGCACGTAGTCCTCGTCCAGGCCGGGGCGGTAGCGGCGCAGGGCCGCGATGTACGCCGCGTGATCCGCGCGGGCCTGCGTGATCTGCCGCGCGTACAGGGCTCCTGTCTGCCCGCCGAGGGGACTGCGGGCCAGGGCCGCCAGACTCCCGATCTGCTCTTCCAGAAACGCGAAGGACCGGGGCACGGCGTGCGCGTACATCGTGCCGCCCCCGGCGCGCGTGCCCGCCAGTTCGCTCTCGATGGCGCGCATCTCGCGGTACTGCCTTCGCAGCGTGTCGATCCGGGCGCTGAGTTTCGGGTTGCCGTTCAGGGTGCGGCGCAGCGCGGCGGCGCGGCACTCTGCCCAGTTGTAACTGGCGTTGTCCTGATCGACTTCAGACCAAGCGCCGATGGTCAGATTGCTGTATGTGCTGCTGTCCACGGCGTTCGCCAGGGCGCAGTTCGCCGGGGCCTGCGCCCGCGCGGCGCCGGATGCAAGGGTCAAGAACAGGCTCAGCAGGACGGACCGGCGCAGGAGTGTCATACCCCAGCGTACCCGGCCCGGTCTGTGCTGCCTACCGCTTACGCCCGGCGCACCATCCGCGCGATGAAGAACCCGTCGATGCCGCCGTCCGGGACGGTCAGCACGCCCGGTCCCGCCGGGACGGTGGGCACCTCGATGCCCGGCACGGCCTGCGCCTCGAAGTCCGGGTGGGCGTCCAGGAAGGCCTGCACGACTTCCGGCCCTTCCTGCGGCGTGACCGAGCACACCGAGTACACCAGCGTTCCGCCGGGCTGCACCAGCGCCGCCGCGTTCGGCAGCATCCGCGCCTGAAGCGCCGCCATCTCCTGCACGGCGTCCGGCGTGAGGCGCAACTTGATTTCCGGGTGGCTGCGCAGCGTACCGCTGCCAGTGCAGGGGGCGTCCAGCAGCACCACGGCCGCCGGTTCCAGTTGCAGGGGTTCGGTCAGGTCGTGCGTCACGAACTCGGCTTTCAGGCCCAGGCGGCGCAGGTTCCCGCGCGCCGCGTCATGCTTGCGGGCCACGAGGTCCACGCTGGTGACCTGCGCGCCGCGCGTGGCGAGCATCGCGGCCTTCACGCCCGCCCCGCCCGCCAGGTCCAGCACCCGCACACCGCTCACGTCGCCCAGCGCGTCCACGCAGGCCAGACTGGCCGGGTTGATCGGCTGCGCCTGCCCGTTCTCGTACGCGGCGGTGCGGCGCAGCGGGCGGTCCAGTTCCACGCGGTCCACGCCCTGCACGCCGGGGTGCACCACGCTGCCCTCCTGATCCAGCGCGCGCACGCCCGCTTCCGACAGGCTCAGCCACAGCGGTTGCGGGCGCAGCAGGTCCGCCATGACCGCGCCCGCCTGCTCACCGAACGCCGCGCGGTACACCCCGGCCAGCCACCCGGGCAGTTCCGTGCGGGTCTCGTCGGTCGCGTCGGGCAGCGTCACGCGGCGCAGCACGGCATTCACCAGTCCGGGCGGCCCCAGCCGCGCCCCGCGCGCCAGATTCACGTACTCGCTCGCCACCGCGTGCGGCGCCGTGCCCAGGAACAGTTTCTCGAATGCGCCGGCCATCAGGACCGCCCGCGTCTTCGGGTGCGTCTCGCCCTTGAGCATGGGGGTCAGGGCGCGGTCCAGCGTCAGCGCGTGCCGCAGCGTGCCGTACACGACGTGCGTCGCCAGACCCGAATCCCGGCCCGGCAGGCGTGCCTGCTGCAAGGCGTCGTCCAGCGCCGGGGCCGCAAACGCGTCGCCGTTCAGCACGCGCAGCAGCACCCGCACCGCCACCTCACGCGCAGGATTGAAAGGCCCCGGCAGGTCCTCGCGGGGACCGCGGGACGAACCGGAAGCAGGGCGGGCAGAGGGTCGGCGTGGAGCGTCGTTCACCTTGGCAGTGTACGCGCCGGAAGGGGGGAGAGTGGAAAGTGGATGGCCTTGACAGAGGCAGCCGGGCCGCGCACACGCTCTTGACCATCAGCCATCAGCCATCAGCCATCAGCCATCAACTGCTCACCCTGGGCCGGGCGATCAGCGTCCAGGCGAGCAGGGCCAGCAGCACGCTGCCGCTGAGGAGGTAGGGGGCGGCGTGGCTGGCGCTCTGGTACAGGCCGGTGCCGATCAGGGGGCCGGTCATGCGGCCCAGGGCGAGGGCGCTGGAGTTCAGTCCGGCGACCGCGCCCTGCTGGTCCTCGGTGACGCTGAGGCTCAGGGCGGTGCTGAGGCTGGGGCTCAGGACGGCGCTGCCGATCCCGATGACGGCCAGGGCCAGCGTGATGGGCCAGAAGCTCTGGCCGGTGGGCAGCAGGAACATCCCGGCGGCCATGATCAGCAGCCCGGCGGCCACGAGGGGAGTGGTGGGCAGTTTCTTGGCGAGGGGGCGGATCGCGCCGCCCTGCACCAGCGCGGCGACCAGACCGAAGATGGTGAGCATGCCGCCGACGGTGCGCGCCGCGCTTTCCGGGGTGAGGGCCAGGGTGTCCTGCACGTAGAAGCCGATGGTCTGTTCCATGCCGACGCTGGCGAGGGTGCTCAGGGCGCTGATGGCCAGGAACAGCGGGATGGCTCCCTGGCCCAGCAGGGCGCGGCGGCTGCCTTTGGGTTGTTCGGGTGTTCCGGCGCGGCGCGTTTCGGGCAGGGTGCGCCACGCGACGAGGGCGGTGATCAGGCCCAGCGCGGTGCTGAAGAAGATGGGCGCGGTGAGGCTGACGGTGCTCAGGAGCGCGCCGATGGCGGGGCCGAATACGACGCCCAGACCGAAGGCCGCGCCGATCAGGCCGAGGCTGGCGGCGCGGTCTTCCTTGTTGCTCAGGTCGGCCATCATGGCCTGCGCGGTGGGCAGGGTGGCGCTGGAGAGCATGCCGCCGATCAGGCGGGACCCGACCAGCAGCGCGAACAGTGCCGTGCCGCCCAGGGTGCCCTGGAGGCCCAGCTGGGCGAGCACACCGAACAGGCCGAAGCTGATGGAAAAGCCCACGAGGCCCAGGATCAGGATGGGTTTGCGGCCCTGCCGTTCGCTGCGGCTTCCCCAGATGGGGGAGAAGATGAACTGCATCAGGGAGTAGCCGGTGGAGAACCAGCCGGTCTGTGTCTCGGTCAGGCCGAGCTGGCGGCCCAGGGGCGCGATGATGGGGAACAGGACGCTGAGGCCCAGCATGGCGATGAAGATGGTGAAGAACAGCGTCAGGCGCGTGCGGCCCGTGGCTGCGGGGGGGGTAGGGGAGGCCGACATGCGCGGAGTATACGCCCCCCCTGACCGCTCGGTAAGGACGCCTGTCCGTCTGTGCAGACCCTACTGGGCAGGAGATGACGCGGCAGGCCGCTGCGTGGAAACGCATCCTGCGGCCTCGCGCCGCCTGCCGCTTCTGCCGGCGGGGTCTGCCCGTGTGCTGGACTGCGTACCTGCGGTGCCGGGGTGTGTCGGGTGCCCGGGTGGCCGGGGCGGTTTTCTGAAACGTTCTGGGCCGGAGTGGCGCGCAGGTCACGCGGCGCATGAGTGGGGGGATGCGGAACTCTCACGTTTGCCGTATGATCGGGCGATCTTTTTAACTCTGGTACCGGTTCCGGCGGGCGCAGCAGGCGTCATCCGTAAATATTGGACCCGGTTCGATAAGTCATGGTTTTATCTGACTGGAACGTTAATTCTTTCGAAGTGTGGGCATTGCCAACAGGGCCGGACAGGTCTATAATGCTGGGCGAGCAACCAGTGACAACTCAGCCGACAGGGCTCAGGTCGGCACCCCCGGACGCCTCCTCCTGTGGAAGGCCGATGGAACCAGACGTACCCCAATTGGAAGCGGTTCAAAAAGACCGCCACTCTGTAAGGAGCCTTATGAAAAAAGCACTGACCGTCTTGTCCCTCGCGCTGCTCGGCCAGGCCAGCGCCGCCACCATCACCGTCTGGACGCACTTCGGCGACAGCGAACTCGCATGGCTGCGCACCCAGGCCGCCCAGTTCAAGACGAAAACCGGTAACACCGTCAACATCGTCAGCGTCCCCTTCGATCAGATTCCCGACAAGCTGATCCAGAGCGCCCCCAAGGGCCAGGGCCCCGACCTCGTCACCACCCTGCCCCAGGACCGCCTCGGCCAGCTGGCCGCCGCCGGCGTGATCGAGCCGATGGACAAGTACATCACCAGCAAGACCGACCTCGACAAGACCGCCGTCAGCGCCATGACCTACGGCGGCAAGCTGTTCGGCCTGCCCATGTTCGCCGAGGCCGTCGCCGTCGTGTACAACAAGAAACTCGTGCCCAGCGCCCCCACCACCTGGAACGCGTTCCTGGCCGCCGCGCAGAAGAACACCAGCAGCGGCAAGTACGGCTACCTCGCCGACCTCAGCAACGCCTACATGCAGTTCGGGATCGTCAGCGCCTACGGCGGTTACGTCTTCAAGAACACAGGCGGCACCCTGAACACCAAGGACGTGGGCCTCGCCAACGCCGGCGCCGACAAGGCCAGCGCGTTCCTGAACGACCTGCGCTACAAGTACAACCTCGTGCCCGAAGGCGTGGACGGCGGCGCCGCCAAGAGTGCCTTCGTGGACGGCCGCCTCGCCATGTTCCTGACCGGACCCTGGGACATGGGCGACATCAAGAAAGCCGGCATCGACTACGGCATCATGACCTTCCCCACCCCTCCCGGCGCAGCCGGCAAGTGGAGCCCCTTCGTGGGCGTGCAGGGCACCATGCTCAACGCCTACAGCAAGAACAAGGCCGCCGCCGCGCAGTTCGCCAAGCAGATCGGCTCCAGCGACGCGCAGGTCGCCTTCAACAAGGCCGGCGGCCGCATCCCCGTCAGCCTCAGCGCCCGCACCAAACTGAAGGCCGACCCGGTCGTCGTGGGCTTCGGCAAGAGCATCAGCGCCGGCACCCCCATGCCGAACGTGCCCCAGATGGGCGCCGTGTGGGGCCCCTGGAGCAACGCCATCGCGCAGAGCGTCCAGAAGCCCGGCCAGAACTACGGCCAGATTCTCGACAAGGCCGTGCAGGAAATCAACAGCAACATCAAGTGATCCTGTCCATCCAGTGATCCTGTAACGCCGCTCCTGCCCCGCCGCGCCCACCCACGCCGGACGGGGCAGCCGCTTTTCCGGCCCGTACGGCGCGGGCCAGGGTGTACGCTGACAGTCACCAGGTCTGCCCCTCATCCCCGCTCTACCCGCCGCGCTGCCGGCGGCTGCATCTGCCCCTAGCGCACAGAGGTTGACCCATTCCATGACCCACACCATGTCCCCACCCCCCAGGCGGCGGCCCACCATTCCGCCTCAGGGCACCCGTGGCGTGTTCACCGCGCTGCTGATCCTGGCCAGCCTGATCGCCGTGAGTTTCCTGACCGGCTGGCTGCTGTCCGGCCTGGCCGCGCAGGTTCTGCCCGGCGCGCCCGCGTACACCATCCTGATCTTCACGCTGCTGGCCCTGCTGCTGCTGACACCCCTGACGTACCGCCTGTTCCCGTGGATCACCAACTGGTTCTACCTGCTGCCCGCGCTGGTGTTCATCCTGGCGTTCACGGTGCTGCCGGTCATCCTGACCGTGAATTACGCCTTCACCAACTACAGCGGCGAGAACAGCGGCAACCCGGACAGCGCCTCGCGCACAGCCGCGACCCTCAGCGCCGACCGCCTGACCGTGACCCTGCCGGAACTGGACCTGAGCACGCAACCCTTGCCCGAGTACCTCAAGTGCGCCGCGCCCACCTGCGCGGGCGGCACCGTCGTCCTGTTCGACGAAGAGGCCAGCGTGCCGTACCGGCAGAAGATCGCTAGCGTCAGTGGCAACAGCGTCACGCTGGCCGCGCCCGTCCCGGAGACCGTGGCCGTCGCGCAGGGCACCCGCCTCAACCGCTACGAGTACGTGGGCCTCGCCAACTTCCGCGAGATCTTCGGGAAGGCCAGCCGCGCCCTGTGGCCCGTGTTCCTGTGGACCGTGGTGTTCGCCTTTTCTACCATCGTCATCAACTCGCTGGCCGGCCTGATCCTGGGCATCCTGCTGTACAACAAGCGCCTGAAGGGCCGCAACGTGTACCGCACGCTGCTGTTCCTGCCGTGGGCGGTGCCCGCCGTGATCAGCGTGCAGATGTGGGTGGCGCTGTTCAACCAGCAGTTCGGGATCGTGAACAAGACTCTGGGCCTGCTCGGCATCGCTGCCGTGCCCTGGCTGGGCGACCCGCTGTGGGCGAAGGTCAGCATCCTGCTCGTGAACCTGTGGCTGGGTTTCCCGTACATGATGACCGCCACCATCAGCGCCCTGAGCACCATCAACGAGGACCTGTACGAGGCGGCCGAGATTGACGGGGCCAGCCGCTGGCAGCAGATCACCAACATCACGCTGCCGCTGCTGCGCACCTCGTTCACGCCGATCCTGCTGTCGGGCTTCGCGTTCAACTTCAACAATTTCGGCATCATCTACCTGCTTACGGCGGGCGGCCCGGCCCAGGAAGGGCGTGAAAGCACCGCGCAGAGCACCGACATCCTGCTGTCGTGGGGGTACAACACCGCGTTCGTGTCCAGCGGCGGGCAGAACTTCGCGCTGGCCAGCGCCATCGCGCTGATCATCTTCTTCCTGACCCTCGCCATCAGCCTCGTGAACTTCCGCGCCGCCGGCGTGTTCGAGGAGGCCCGCAAGTGACCGCCACTCCCAACAAGCCCGGCCAGACCCCGGGCCTGCCGCCCGGCGGGTACGTCCACCGTGAACCCAGCCTGCTGCGCCGCGCGCTGCCGTGGCTGGTCACGGCCGCCCTGATCATCGGCCTGCTCGTGCTGGGGCAGGCGCTGGTCGAGAACATGAAAGGCCGCCAGAAGAGCTTCTCGATCTACTTCGTCGAGCGCGGCTGGGTTCGCTTCCTGCTGTTCCTGCTGGCCGCCAGCGGCGTGCTGGCCCTGACCAGCCTCCTGGGGCAGCGGATCGGCATGGCCCGCACGGGGCGCCGCATCAGTTACGCCGCCGTGCTGGGCGACCAGCTCACGCACCTGTTCCTGATCCTGGTCGTGCTGGTCGCCGTGTACCCACTGCTGTACGTGCTGATCGCCGCCTTCGACCCGCGCAACAGCCTGTTCGCCTTCCCGGACTTCGAGAACCCCAACATCCTGTACCGCAGCGGCCTGATGCCCCGCCTGGACGTGCTGAGCACCGAGAACTTCGCCAAGCTGTTCGAGGGCGTCACCATTCCCGGCTGGCAACTGCTGCTGGCCGGCGTGGGCGGCGCGTCCCTCGCCACGCTGCTCCTGCTGATGCTGGTCGGCCGCTTCGGGCGTGACAGCGTGGGCCTGCAACGCACCCGTACCTGGGCGCTGCGGGTCGTGGTCGCCGCGCTGGCCGCGCTGGTGCTGTTCATGACGCCCGCGCAGTTCACGGGATTCAGCAACGAGAGCAAGTTCCTGCTGTCGGTTCGCAACACCCTGTTCGTGTCCGGCGTGACCGGCATCCTGGCGATCCTGCTGTCCACTACCGCCGGGTACGCCATGGCGAGGCTGCGCTTCCCCGGCCGGTTCCAGATGCTGCTGTTCTTCATCTTCATCCAGATGTTCCCAGTGTTCCTGGCGCTCGTCGCCGTGTACAAACTCCTGACGGACCTGGGCCTGGGCAACACCTTCACGGGCCTGATCCTGGCGTACTCGGGCGGCGCCATCGCCTTCAACACCTGGATCTTCAAGGGCTACGTGGAAAGCCTGCCCGAATCGCTTGAAGAAGCCGCCATGGTGGACGGCGCGACCCGCTGGCAGACCTTCGTGAAGGTCGTGCTGCCACTGTCGGGCGGGATCATGGTGTTCATCTTCCTGAACCAGTTTATCGGCACGTACGCCGAGTTCATCCTGGCGAACGTCCTGCTGACCGGCGTGGAGCAGTGGACGGTCGGCGTGATGTTGCGCTCGTTCACGACCGGACAGTTCAGCACCAAGTGGGGCGTGTTCGCCGCCGCCAGCACTCTGGGCGCCCTGCCGATCATCGCGCTGTTCTACGGCTTCCAGAACTACTTCGTGGGCGGCACCGTGTCCGGCGGCGTCAAGGAGTAATCACCTTCATCCTGCACAGGCGAAGGCCCCCAGCTTGATCGGCTGGGGGCCTTCTGCGGTGTGCGGATTCAGGCCTGCGGGGCGGCGTCCGGGTCGGGCATGCTGGCGGTCACGGCCGGGTCCACGCCGTCCTCGAAGCGGCGGAAGTTCTCGCGGAACATCCGGGCGAGTTTGCGGGCCGTCTCGTCGTAGGCCTGTGGGTCGGCCCAGGCGTCGCGGGGGTTCAGGACGCCCGCTGGGATGCCCTGCACGTCGGTGGGGATCTCCAGCCCGAAGTGCGGTTCGCGCTCGAAGGTCGCGCTGTCCAGTTCGCCGCTCAGGGCGGCGCCGATCAGGCGGCGGGTGTGCGCGATGCTCATGCGCTGGCCCGTGCCGTACATGCCGCCGGTCCAGCCGGTGTTCACCAGCCACACGCGCGCGCCGCTGGCCTGCACCCGGCTGGCCAGCAGGCGGGCGTACTCGCCAGGGTGGCGGGGCATGAACGGCGCGCCGAAGCAGGTGCTGAAGGTCGGGCTGGGTTCGGTCACGCCGTCCTCGGTGCCGGGGATCTTGGCGGTGAAGCCGCTGATGAACTGGTACATGGTCTGCTCGGCGCTCAGGCGGCTGATGGGCGGCAGCACCCCGAAGGCGTCGGCGGTCAGGAACACCACGTTGCGGGGGTGGCCGCCCAGGCTGCCGGGCTGCACGTTCGGAATCTGGCTGATCGGGTAGGCGCTGCGGGTGTTCTCGGTCAGGCTGTCGTCGTTCAGGTCCGGGTTGCCTGCTCCGTCCAGCACCACGTTTTCCAGCACGGTGCCGTAGGTGCGGGTGGTGCGGTAGATGTCGGGCTCGGCCTCGGCGTTCAGCTTGATGACCTTGGCGTAACAGCCGCCCTCGAAGTTGAAGATGCCCGTATCGGTCCAGCCGTGCTCGTCGTCGCCGATCAGGTGGCGGCTGGGGTCGGCGCTCAGGGTGGTCTTGCCGGTGCCGCTCAGGCCGAAGAACAGCGCCACGTCGCCGCCGTCGCCCACGTTCGCCGAGCAGTGCATGGGCATGACACCCTGATCAGGCAGCAGGAAGTTCAGCACGCCGAAGATGCCTTTCTTGTTCTCGCCAGCGTACTGCGTGCCGCCCGCGATGATCATGCGGCGCGTGAAGTTCATGATGATGAACGTGTCGCTGCGTACGCCGTCCAGCGTGGGGTCGGCGCGGAAAGACGGGATGTTCAGCACGGTCCAGTCCTCGTGGAAGTCCGCCCGTTCGGCCGGGGTGGGCTGCACGAACATGTTGTGAATGAACAGCGAGTGGTACGCCATCTCGGTCACCATGCGGCACCCGATGCGGTAGCGGGGGTCCGTGCCCGCGTACACCTGCTGTACGAACAGTTCCTTCCCTTCGGCGTAGCGGGTCATCTTGTCTAGCAGGCGGTCGAATACCGCGCCGCTGATGGGCGTGTTGAATCCGCCCCACCACACCGCGTCGCGGGTCAGGTCGTCCTCGACGATAAAGCGGTCTTTGGGGCTGCGGCCGGTCTTGTTGGTGCGGACGGTCAGGGGGCCGCAGGCGGCCTGCACGCCCTCGCCCAGGCGGGTGGCGTGCGCGTACAGGTCGTCCACGCCGGGGTTCAGGTGAATGGTGGCGGTCTTGATGCCGAGGTCGGCAAGGGGTGCGCTGGCGGTCAGACTCATGGCGGTCCTCCTCTGGCGGGGCAGTCGGGTACAGGGTGAATGAGGGGAGGCGCGGGACGGTCCGGGTCAAGCCCGGCGCTGCGTGAACGCAGCCGTTCCTGCAGGCAGCCTGCACTAAGGGCGGAGTTGGTGTGTTGTCCTACAGTGGAATCTTCGCCTGGGAAACGGTTCCAGTCAAACCTTTCGGGTGTCACGCCTGGGGGAACAACACACACTAATGTCCGAGCGCACCGGACAGACTGCCGGCCGCCTGCCTCCTGCCACCAGCATCCACCCCCGACTTACAGCACCGTTACGACCAGCCCGGTCACACCACGCACATGACAGGTCCGGCCCACCCGGACAGCCACGCACGACGAAAGCAGGAGGCGAACCCCGGACCGGGGTGCCTCCTGCCACTGCCGCCCTCACTCCCCGGCCGTGTAGACCGGAGGGGAGCTCAGTACGTCAATCAGTTGGTGGGTTTGGTATCGCCCGCAGGCTTGCCGGACTCGGCCGCCGTGCGCGCCGCTGCCGGAGCGTCGGGGGCAACCGCGCCGCCCGCGCTGCTGCCGGTCGTGGCGGCCTGCGTGGCCTGCGCCGCGCCGGGAGCCGGGGTCGCCTTATTCTCCTCGATGCGCTCCAGCCACGCCGTACCGATCAGGTTCCGGGCGTTGCGGCCCGCCTGACGCAGCGACTGCGCCGCCTCGGGGCTCACGCCCTCCACGGCGCTCAGGATTCCCTGGCGGGCCGCCGGCACGCGGGCCAGCACCACCGCGCCGGTCCCGATCAGGGCCAGGGCGGTCAGGCTACCGGCGGGGCCGCCGCTGCGGTCATCCCGGCGGGCCCGGCGCGTCTGCTTCTCCAGCACTTTCAGTTCGCGGGCCAGTTCCTTCTGAAGCGGGGCCACCTTCCGGTCGACGGCCTTCTGAAGTTTCGCGGGGCTCAGGGCCCTGCGACCGGCAGCCAGTTCACGTTCCGCGTCGCGGCGCGCCTGTTTCAGGGTGCGGTCCATGCGGCGCTGGCGGGTCTGCGCGCCGTCGGCCACCTCGTGCAGGGTGCTGCTCACGCGGTCGTGCACGGTGGCCAGCAGTTCCTTCCCGGCCCCCTGTGCGCCCACCAGGGTATCCCCGGCCGTGTGCTGCGCGGCGCTCAGCAGGCGCCCCGCCTTCCGGCGCCCCTGTTTCGTGACCGTCTGGGTACTCTCGGCCAGCGTGCCGGCCAGCACGCCAGCGCGTTCCTGCGCGGTGCCTGCCAGTTCCCCGGCCGTGCCCGCCAGCCCACCGGCGACCGTGGCGACCTCGTCCAGCACGCTGCTGAGCAGGCTGGAGGCGCGCGGAACACCTTCCTCACGGATCAGTTGCGCGGCGCTCTGGCCCCGGCGGGCGGCCTCGTGGGCCAGCCCCTGCGAGAGCTCCTGCGCCTGCGCCAGACCCTGCGTCAGTCCCTGCGCCAGGGTGGGTTTCACGGTGTCCTGGAGGGTGTGCTGCGCGCCGCTCCACACGTCGCGGCTGCCCGTGACCAGGGCGCGGCGGGTGTCCTTGTTCAGTGCCAGGGCCGCGAGGCCACCCAGCATCAGCAGGCTGCGTTTGCTGACGCCGCCGTTCATTTCGTTACTCATGACTTGCTCCTTTGAACTTCACCCGCGTGAGTGGGCGGCCCGGCCCACCTTGAGCCCGCGACCTGCCCGGAGTGAACCGGTTGCCCGCATTCTCTCCCCGCGCCCGCAGCCGAACGTGGGGGCAATGTAATGAGGATTTCATGTTCAGCCCCCCCGCCAGACATCTGCCCGCCAACCCTGACCCCCAGCCAACCCTGAAACCTGCTGCTGACCCCGCTTGCCCGGCGAGGCAGACGCTAGACTGGCCGGCGTGACCCGAAAGGCCCGCCCACGCGACGAGACCACCCAGACCGCGCCGCTCCCGGCTGCCCCGGCAGTGGCCGTGGACGCCGGGCCGCCCCTGACCCGGCTGGAAGTCCGGAATCTCGCGACCATCCAGATGCTGGACCTGCACTTCGGCGCGGGCCTCAGCGTCTTTACCGGCGAGACCGGCGCGGGCAAGAGCATCATTGTGGACGCCCTGGGCCTGCTGCTGGGATCGCGCAGCAACACCGACCTGATCCGCACAGGCGAGGACGACCTGCTCGTGACCGGCTTCTGGAACGACGACGTGGCCAGTCGCCGCGTGACCAGCCAGGGCCGCAGCACCGCCCGGCTGGACGGCGAGGTCGTCACGCTGCGCGAGTTGCAGGACTGGGCGCAGCGCCGCCTGACCATCCACTGGCAGCACAGCGCCGTCAGCCTGCTCGGCCCGGCCAACCAGCGTGCCCTGCTGGACCGCCAGCTGCCCGCCGAACTGGGTGCGTACACGGCCGCGTACCGAGCCTGGACGGAGGCCCGCGCCCGCCTGGAGGCCCTGCGCGCCAGCGAACGCGAGCGCGCCCGGCAGCTGGACCTGCTGCAATTCCAGGCGGCCGAGATCACCGAGGTGAACCCCACGCCCGGCGAGGAGGAACCCCTCCAGGCCGACCTGAACCGCTTGGCAAACCTGGAAAGCATCGCGCAGGGAGCCGCCGGGGCCATCACGCTCCTCAGCGACGGCGACGAGAACGCCCTGGGCTTCCTGGCCGAGGCGGTGCGTTCCCTGAACGTCAGCGCCCGCTACGACGAGACGACCGCGCAACTGCAACGCGAACTGCGTGAGGCGCTCGACAGCGTGCAGGCCGTCACCGGGGAACTGCGCGCCGTGGCCGAGGATCAGGCCCCGGACCCCGAGGAACTCGCGCGGGTCGAGGCCCGCCTGGGCGCGCTGGGCAAACTGCGCGCCAAGTACGGCCCGACCCTGGACGACGTGCTGACCTTCCACGCGCAGGTCGAGCAGGAACTCGCCGCCCTGACCCGCGACGAGCAGGACGCCGGTACACTGGACGCCGACGTGGCCGCCCTGCTGACCGGCGTGCGCCGCGCCGCCGCCGACCTGGACGCCGCCCGCACCCGCCGCGCCGCGCCGCTGGCCGCCGAACTGGTCGGCGTGATCCGGCAACTCGGCATGCCGCACGCCCGCCTGGAATTCCAGCTGACCCCCCTGGCCGAACCCGGCGCGCACGGCCTGAGCGACGTGACCCTGCAGTTCACCGCGAACCCCGGCGAGGACCTCGCCCCGCTGGCCGACGTGGCCTCCGGCGGGGAACTCTCACGCGTGATGCTGGCCATCAGCACCGTGCTGGGAGCCGACACGCCCGCCGTGGTGTTCGACGAGGTCGACGCGGGCATCGGCGGGGGCGCGGCCCTGGCTGTTGCGGCGCAACTGCGGCACCTCGCGCAGACGCGGCAGGTGTTCGTGGTCACCCACCTCGCGCAGATTGCCGCGCAGGCCGACCATCACTTCAAGGTGGAAAAGAGTGTGGAGGCCGGCCGCACCGTCAGCCGCGTGCGCCTGCTGCCGCCAGAGGAGCGCCTGCACGAGATTGCCCGCATGCTCAGCGGCAACACCAGCGACGCCGCCCTGCAACACGCCCGGGAACTGCTGGGCTAGGGCCGCCGCGCCTGACCGGCAGAGCCCCCGGAAACGTCGCGGCGCCGGGCCGCAGGCCACGAGGTGTGCCTTTGGTAAAGGTGACCTTCAGTTGAGCGTCAGGCGGGATGCCTAAGCTGCTAGACATGACCCGATCCCACCTGCCCCTGCTGGGCGCCGCGCTGCTCGGCGTGAGTCTGCTGAGCGCCTGCACCATGTCCGCCCCCGGTAACCTGCGTGTTCACGAGGCCCTGCTGTACGGCGGCACCCAGGAACGCATCGTGTGGGTGTACGGCACGCTGGGCCAGGGCAGCGCCCAGAGCAGCGTGAAACTCGGCGCGAACACCGCCGAACTGCGCGCCCAGATCAGCGACGACCTGGGCCTGCCCGGCACGCTCAGCGTGAACGGCAAGGCCACGTACCGCTCGGCCACCAGCGTCACCGCGCAGAAACTCAGCGTCACGCGCCGCACCGACGGCACCTTCAACGTCACGCCGCTGCCCGGCGCGGCCCTGAGCGCCGTGTACTTCACGGACGGGCAGACCTGGACCAAACTGAACGGTACCAGCGGCACCGTGAGCGGCACCCGCAGCGACGGCCTCGGCAGCGCCGGACAGCTGACCAGCGAGGAAGGAGCCGCGCTGGGCCGCGCCCTGCTGGGCCAGGGACCCCTGGCGGTCGGCGTGCTCGACAGCGCCGCCATCCCCGACGCGCCCCTGGGAGTGGAACCCGCCCCCACCGAGTACCGCCGCACGGCCCTGTACGTCCTGCCGAACGTGCCCACCCAGACCGCCGTGACGCCCACCCTGCCGGGCCGCCCCACCACGCCCCCCCTGACCCCGCCCCCCAGCGCCACTCTGCCAGGAGCCGCCGTGACCTTCACCGAACTTGCCAGCGGCACGCAGTCCAGCGAAACCGCCCCCGTCACCCGCGTGGCCCGCACCAGCAGCGAGGCACGCACCCTGTACGCCGCCGCGTACGCCCGTCAGACCGGCGCGCCCACCCCGCCTACCCTGAACGGCTCGACCCTGGTCGGCGTGTTCCTGGGCCAGCGGGCCACCGGCGGCTACAGCCTGAAAGTCACGGGGGCCAGCGTCAGCAGCGGCGTCCTGACCCTGGTCGTGCAGGTCAAGGCCCCGGCCGCGAACTCGTTCACCACGCAGGCCATCACCAGCCCCTGGGCCATCGTGCAGGTTCCCGGCAGCTTCACCCAGGTCCGGGTCGTGGACACGGCCGGCCAGCCGCTCCAGAGCGGCGCAGGCAACGACCGCTGACGCCGAGCCTGAACACAGCGTCCCCTTGAACGCAGCGCCCGCCTGGAACTGATGTTCCGGCGGGCGCTTTGACTACGGGGTTCTGCGACTGGCCGGCCGGGCCCGCCGCCGGGGGCCTGCCCCCTCGGGGGGGTGCGTTGCCCGCGTTCCCGCACTGACGGTCAGGCCGGGCCCGCCGATCAGGACGGCCAGAGTGCCGCACAGCAGCAACCACGGAACTTCCAGCCGCCCCCAGCCGACTGGTCCGGACAGCAGGCCCGGAAGTTGCGTCACGACCACCAGCGCCGCCAGCGTGCCCGCCAGTGGCCTGGAGGCCAGTCCCAGCAGCAGCAGCAGTCCACCGGAGAGTTCCAGCACGGCGCTCAGGGGCGCGGTCAGCAGCGGAAGCGGCACCCCGGAGCGCGTGAAGGTCTCGGTCACGCTGGGCAGGCCCGCCGTGAAGATCTTCTGGAACCCATGTGCAGTGAAGATGGCGGCGGTCGCCATCCTGATCACCGTCAGCGCCGCTTCCGGGTGTTGTCTCACAATTGCCAGTGTACCCGGCGCGCCTGCCTGGGGCACACGCAGGCGGCGGCCCCCCACACCGGGAGGGCCGCCGCAGCGCTTCAGGCCCAGGGGCCTGAGAGACGGATTACTTGCTGGGAACCTTGATGGCGCCGCTGATGATCTTGGCCTTCACGGCTTCCAGGCGGGATACCTGGGCGCTGGTGATCAGGGCCTTGTTGTACTGGTCGACGGAGTAGCCCACGCCGCCTTCTTTCAGACCGAAGCGGCGCTCGCCACCCTTGAACTTGTCTTCCTTGACGTCCTTGATCAGGGCGTAGACAGCGTTGTCGACGCGCTTGAGCATGCTGGTCAGGCCGTGGTTCATGGTGGCGGGGTTCTTGTCGAAGTCGCCCAGGTAGTTCTGGTTGCTGTCCACGCCGATGAAGAACATGGGGCGGGCGTCGCCGGCGCAGGCCTTGGCGTAGGCGTCGCTCTTCTTGAGGGACGCGAACTTGTTGCTGCTGAACTTCACGCCGCTGGGCAGGGCGCTGGCTTTCAGGCACTGGGTCTGCTTGATGTAGTCGATCACGCCGTTCCCGGACGCACCGGCAGCCGCGAAGATGATGTCCGCACCCTTGGCGCGCATGCTACCGGCGATTTCCTTGGCCTTGCCGGGGTTGTTCCAGGCGTCGGGGGTGGTGCCCACGTACTGCGCGATGATCTTGACCTTGGGGTTGGCGGCTTTCGCGCCGGCCGTGTAGCCCGCCTCGAACTTGTGGATCAGGGGGATGTCCATGCCGCCCACGAAGCCCACGACGCCGGTCGAGCTGTTCAGCGCGGCGATGTAGCCGACGAGGTAGCTGCCCTGCTCTTCCTGGAAGACCAGGCTGGCGACGTTCTTCTCGGAGGACACGTCGTCGATCAGGCCGAAGTACAGGTCAGGGTTTTCCTTGGCGACCTGGCTGATGCTGGCGTTGTTGGCGAAGCCCACGCCCACGGTCAGGTCGAAGCCTTCGTTGGCGAAGGAGCGGATGCCCTGCACGGTCTGGCTGGGGTCGCTGGGTTCGAAGTCGGAGGACTTGATGCCCAGGTTCTTCACGGCGCGCTGGGTGCCCTCGTAGGCGCTCTGGTTGAAGCTCTTGTCGAATTTACCGCCGGCGTCGTAGGCGATGCCGACGCGCATGGTCTGGGCAGAGGCGACGCTGGCGCTCAGGGCAAGGGCAATGGTCAGGATCTTCTTCATGGGTGTTCCTCCAGAGTGTTCGTTGATGAATGCTTGAACAGAGTATACGGAATTCTGCGTCTGTCCAGTCCCCACCAGGGTCACACTCTTAACCACAGAGGGGGCCGGTAGCGGGTAGGAGAATTCTTGTGAACTTCTTAACGCTTGCGCCTGACGGTCGTCTGATACGGGCTTCACCGCACACCCACGAAACCCGCACCGTCCAGCGCATTCTTCCAATCGCCCGCTCATCAGAGCAGACAGGTGAGAGAGCAGACAGGGGAGATGGTCGCTTCTGCCTCCGGCCATTTTCGGCAGTTCCGACGCGCTCAGCTGTCCAGGTGCCCGAAGCCGTCCAGGCCGTCGAACAGGCCGCGCAGCGGGTACTGGTGGATGGGCGTGCGCGTTCCGCCGATACTGAAGTTCTCGTGGCCCAGGCGCTCCTGCATCGCCTCTCGCTCCTCGGGCGTCATGCGGCCCAGCAGGCTCTGCTCGCCCATCTGCGTGCCGTGCGCCGCCAGCGCCGCCGCCTTGTTCCCGGCGTAGGCGGACACGTCCATCCGCACCGCGAAGGTCTCCTCGGACACGCCGTACACCAGCGGGTCGAGGTCCTGCCCCATGCGCGCGATGCCCGCCGCCGACTCGACGCTCATGGCCGTGAAGTACAGCCGTTTCGGGCCGCCGTACGGCAGGGACCCCGCGCTGAAGAACGCCGCACTGGCCGCCCGGTGAATCTGCAGGTGATCCACGTGCCCGTACCCGCCGTGCGGGTCGAAGGTCACCATTACCTGCGGCTGCACCTGCTCGATCAGGGCGCGCAGTTTCACCTCCACGTCCAGCGGGTTCACGTTCATCATGGCCAGCGGATCATCGTGGCGGGTGCGCTCGTACCGGCCGGAGTCGTGGTAATCCAGGAAGACCGGGGCGGGGATTTCCAGCGCGCGGCACGCCTCGATCAGTTCCTGCTCGCGCTGGGCGCCCAGGTCGGTGACGGTCATGCCGGGCACCGTGATCTTCCCGGCCTCGCCGCGCGTGGCGCAGGCCAGCACCACGTTCACGCCCAGCCGCGCGTAGTGCGTCAGGGTGCCGCCCACGCTGAAGGCCTCGTCGTCCGGGTGGGCGAACACGGCCAGCAGGGTCGGGCGGGTATTGAGGGCAGGCGCAGTGTGCGGCTCCGGAGCGTTCAGGTCAGTCATGCCGGGCAGTGTACGGGCCGCGCCCGCAGGCGGGTGTGCCGGCCTCCCCATTCGCCACGCCGTCAGGCTTCGCGGGCGGCCAGCACCTGCCCGCGCCCGTGGAAGTCCCACAGTGCGTCCGGCCACGTGCGGTAGATCAGGCGGCGGTTCCCGGCGTCGGCGGCTTCCAGCGCCTCTCCCAGCGCGCGGTAAAAGCGGCTGCCCTGTTCCTGCATGGCGCGGGCCGTCCAGTACACTCCGGCTTCCATCATCTGCGCGTGCTGCTCCTCGGTGATCACCCGCCCAGCATGCCGCTCACGGCGCGTGACTGGTGCCCCGCCGGCTGCCAGCATGGCCCGCGTGGCCCTGATACGCCCGGCGCAGGGTGTCTGCTACGCTCGGACGCATGACGAAGGTGGTGGCCATCACATCCGAGAAGGGCGGCGTGGGGAAAAGCACGCTGGCCGTGCACCTCGCGGGCGCGGCGCACGCCAGCAACCGCAAGGTCCTGCTGATCGACGAGGACGGCCGCGTGGGCAGCAGCCTGCGCTGGGCGGCCCGCAGCAGCGGCCTGCCGTTCCCCGTGCTGGACGCCGGGGACGTGAAACCCCGCCGACTGGCGGACTTCGACGTGGTCATCCTGGACACCGAGGGCCGCCCGCGACGCAAGGACCTGCGGCAACTCGCGCAGCGCACCGACCTGATCCTGGTACCCAGTGGCGTGTCCCCCCTGGAGGTGGAGGCCACGCGGGAACTGATGGACTTCCTGCTGGCCGAGGATGCCGGACGCAAGACCCGCGTGGTCCTGACCCGCGTGCCCCCGGTGGGCCGCGCCGCCGAGGACATCCGCGAGGACCTGCGCGAGGACGGCATCACCGTGTGCAACACCCTGGTCCGTCAGTACGCGGCGTTCCAGCGGGCCGCCGAGCAGGGCGTCCTGGCCTGCGACGTGCGCGACCCGCGCGCCGCGGCCGCCTGGGACGACGTGCTGGCCCTGTCACGCGAGATCCTGTGAAGCGCGCGCCAGTGAATATGGCAGGGGGAAAGTAGGTGGGACGCTTCGATTACCTGCAGGAACGGGAAGCCCCGGCGCCGGAGACGGCCGACAGCGGCGCCCCCCGCCGGGCCGGGAAGAAGGGCCGCAAGAAGGGCGGGAAGGCCCGCAAGGCCCTGAAGGTCACGCCGGAACCCGACGGGCGCAGCAAGGGCGAGACCGCCGAGCGGGTCGAGGCGGTGTACGTCCGCAAGGAAACGGTGCGGGCCGTGTGGCGCGCCGTGAAGGCCGAGGGCGGCGAAAGCGTCAGCGAACTGGTCGAGGACCTGCTGCTGGCGTGGCTGCGCGAGCGCGCCTGACGCGCGTGACCTGCCGGATAGCACGTCGGGTGGCATGGCTGGCCTGAGCCCAGGCGCGGCGCTGGCGCTGAGGCTGGCCGGGCTGGCTCTGGCGCTGCTGGTGACCGTGCCCGGCCTGCTGAACCCCCTGCGGGGCGGCGTGCTGGACGGCGCGAACCTGATCTTCCACGAGGCCGGGCACGTCCTGCTGGCCTGGGCGGGCGAGACGCTCATGCTGCTGGGCGGCAGCCTGATGCAGGTGGCGGTACCGCTGGCCTGCGCCGCCGCGTTCATGGTGCGCGGCGACCGGTACTCGGCGGGTATCGTGGGCCTGTGGCTGGCGCAGTCGCTGTCGGGCGTGGCGGCGTACATCCGGGACGCGCCGCTGCGGCAACTGGACCTGATCACGGGCGATCCGGACACCCACGACTGGTGGCAGCTACTGGGCGGCTGGAACCCGCTGCACAACTCGCTGGGACTGGCCGACCCGCTGGGCCGCTTCGTGACGTTCCTGGCGTTCGTGGCCGTGATCGTCTCGGTGCTGCTGGCCGTCTGGGACGACCTGCGCTAGCCTGCGTGCATGACGGGATCAGGAGGGACTGGTGTGGTGGGACGCTTTGCGCCCAGTCCGACCGGGGCCATGCACCTGGGCAACGCCCGCACGGCGCTGCTGGCGTGGCTGCACTCCCGCGCGCACGGGGGGCGTCACCTGCTGCGCTTCGAGGACCTGGATACCGGGCGGGTCCGCCCCTGGGCGTACGACCTGACCCGCCGGGATCTGGAGTGGCTGGGCCTGGACTGGGACGGGGAAGTCATTCAGTCGCGGCGGCTGGACCTGTACCGGGACGCCGCCGCGCGCCTGGACACCTACCCCTGCACCTGCACCCGGCGCGAGATCCGGGACGCCATCCAGGACAGCGCCGGGGCGCCGCACGGCGAGGAGCCCGTGTACCCCGGCACCTGCCGCGCCGCACCCCGGAGCCCGGACCGCCCGGCGGCGCTGCGCTGGCGCGTGCCGGAGGGGGAGGCCTGCGCGCACGACGCCCTGAGCGGCCGGACGCTGTGCCAGGACCTGCGCGCGGACGTGGGTGATCTGGTGCTGCGCCGCAACGACGGCGTGTACGCCTACCACCTGGCGGTCGTGGTGGATGACGCGGCGGGCGGCGTGACCGACGTGCTGCGCGGCGAGGACCTCTGGACGGCCACGCCCCGGCAGGCTGCGCTTCAGGCGGCACTGGGTCTGCCCACGCCCCGCTACCTGCACGTGCCGCTGATGACCGATTACCGGGGCGAGCGCCTCGCCAAGCGGGGGGGAGCGCCGCCGCTCTCGGCGCTGCGTGAGGCAGGGGAGAGCGCGGCCCGTATCCGCGCGGAACTGGCCCGTAGCCTGGGCTGGCTGGTGCAGGACGAGGTGAGCCTGCCGGACCTGCTGCCCCTCTGGTCGGCGGAACTCGCGCGGCCCGGCGCGGGGTGAGGGCGTGCGTCCCTGTCGGTGAATTGCGCGGATTCTCACTGTCCGGACCTGTCAGACGAAAAGCGGCCAAACAGGCCAAACTTAGACGAGTTGTCTAAGTTTGCCAAACGGACGTTCGGAGCGGCAGTCCTACGCTGAACCCATGCCCCTGACCCTTCCCACCTACCCGCAACCGGACGAACGCGGCCGCTACGGCCGCTTTGGCGGCCGGTACGTGCCCGAAACGCTGATTCCCGCCCTCGACGAACTCGAACAGGCCTATCTGACCGCCAAGACCGACCCCGCCTACCTGAACGAACTCGAGCGGCTGCACCGCGAATTCGTGGGCCGGCCCAGCGGCCTGTACCTCGCCGAGCGCCTCACCGCGCACGCCGGCGGCGCGAAAATCTACCTGAAACGCGAGGATCAGAACTACACCGGCGCGCACAAGATCAACAACTGCCTCGCGCAGGCCCTGCTCGCCAAGCGCATGGGCAAACAGCGGGTCGTGGCCGAAACCGGGGCCGGGCAGCACGGCGTGGCCAGCGCCACCGCCGCCGCCCTGCTGGGCCTGGACTGCGTGGTGTACATGGGCGCCGAGGACATCCGCCGCCAGGAACTGAACGTGTTCCGCATGAAACTGCTGGGCGCCGAGGTCCGCGCCGTCACCAGCGGCACCAGCACCCTCAAGGACGCCACCAACGAGGCCATCCGCGACTGGGTCACGAACGTCCGCGACACCTTCTACATCCTGGGCAGCGTCGTCGGGCCGCACCCGTACCCCGCCATGGTCCGCGATTTTCAGAGCGTGATCGGCGAGGAAGTCAAGGTGCAACTCCAGGCGCTGGAGGGCACCCCCACCCCGGACGTCATCGTCGCCTGCGTGGGCGGCGGCAGCAACGCCATCGGTATCTTCGCGCCGTACGCGTACCTGCCTGACGGCCAGCGCCCCCGCCTGATCGGCACCGAGGCCGCCGGGGAAGGCGTGGACACCGGACGGCACGCCGCCAGCGTGGCCGGCGGGCGCGTGGGCGTGCTGCACGGCAGCATGATGTACCTGCTGAACGATTCCGAGGGGCAGATCGTGCCGCCGCACTCCATCAGCGCGGGCCTGGACTACCCCGGCATCGGCCCGGAACACTGCCTGTACAGCGACACCGGACTGGCCGAGTACGTGCCCGTCACGGACGCCCAGGCGCTTGAAGGCCTGCAACTGTGCACCCGCCTGGAAGGCATCATTCCCGCGCTGGAAAGCGCGCACGCCATCTACCATGCGGTCGAACTGGCCCGCACCATGCGCCCCGAGCAGATCATCGTGGTGAACCTGTCCGGGCGCGGCGACAAGGACGTGGCCGAGGTCATGCGCCTGCTGGATCTGCCGGAAGGGCAGAGCAGCACGCCCAGCCATAATCTGCCGGGCCACAACCTGCCGGGTTACACCCAGCCCACTCACACCCAGTCCGGGCATACCCCGTCCATCATGGCCCAGCAGGAGGTGCAGGCATGACCGCCCCCGTCCAGACCGGCGCCCAGCCGCAGGCCACCGTGCCCGGCGCGACCCGTATTCACGCGGCGTTCGCCCGCGCCGCGCAGGAAGGCCGCGCCGCGTTCATTCCCTTCATGACGGCCGGGTACCCCACTGCGTCCGCCTTCCCGGCTGTGGCGGACGCCCTGCTGACCCAGGCGGACCTGCTGGAAGTCGGCATTCCGTACAGCGACCCCCTCGGCGACGGCCCTACCATTCAGCGGGCCAGCGAGCAGGCCCTGGGCGGCGGCACCAGCACCCGCCACACCCTGCAACTCGTCAAGGACCTGCGCGCCCGGCACGACACGCCGGTCGTGATCATGACCTACGTGAACCCCATCTACGCCGTCGGGCCGCGCGAATTCATGCGACTGGCGCAGGACGCCGGGGTGGACGGCCTGATCCTCCCGGACCTGCCGCCCGACCAGGATCTGGAAATTGCGGACCTCGCCGCCGAGCACGGCATCGCCGTGACGTTCCTGATCGCCCCCACCAGCACCCCCGAACGCGTGAAACTGGTCGCGGAGGCCTGCACGGGCTTCCTGTACGCCGTCAGCGTGACCGGCGTGACCGGCACCCGTGAGGGCGCGGCGCTGGGCGAGGTGCCCGCCATGCTGGCCCTGGCCCGCCAGTACGCCCGCGTGCCGGTCGCCGTGGGCTTCGGAGTGAAAGACGCCGAGACCGCCCATCAGGTCGCGCAGGTCGCGGACGGCGTGGTCGTGGGCAGCGCCTTCATCAACGCCGTGCAGCACGGACAGGACGTGGGCGCCCTGGCCGCCGGCATCGCCGAGGGTTGCCGCAAGGACTGAATGCTTCAGCAGCCGGGCCGCGTGGGACATTCCCCTGCGGCCCGGCTGCTGCGTGGCCTTATCAGGCGGGCAGGGTGCGGGCGGCGCGGAGGTTGTTGCGGGTCATGACGCCCCAGGCGATCAGGGTCAGGGCGGCGCACAGCACGAACACGCTGCGGTACCCGAAGGTCTGCGCGACCGCGCCGGACGTGACGCCGCTGAGCATCGCGCCCACGCTGCTGGTGTTCGCGAACAGGGTGGTGGCGGCGCTGAAGCGGCCGGGCATCAGCGTCTGGAAGTAGGTCATGCCCAGGCCCGCCAGGATCGCCAGGACGACCGCGCGCACGACCTGCGCGGCGATCAGCAGGGGCAGGCTGTTCGACAGGACGATCAGCGCGAAGTGCAGCACGAACAGGCCCATCCCGGCGGCAATCAGGGTGGGCACGCCGGGCAGGCGCCGCCACATGACCAGGGCCAGCATGACCGGGATTTCCAGCAGCGCGCACAGGCCCACCAGGAACCCGACCTCGCGGGCGTCGCCGCCCAGGGTGTCGGTCACGAACAACGGGAACATCGCCATGCCCATCTGCATGCTCATGCCGTACAGCACGAACGCGGCGGCCCCGAAGGCGATCACGCGGCGGTTGGCGCGGCGGGTCTGCGCGGCGGCCTGTTGCGCGCCGCGTTCCTGCTCGGCGGTGGCCTGGGCAGCGCCGGGGCTGGGCAGCGGGCGGCGGCCCGGCACGCGGATCAGCGGCAGGGCGGCCAGCGCGAAGCACGCGGCGGCAGCCAGGAACACGGCGCGGTAGTTGCTGTCGCCCAGCAGCAGCGCGCCCAGGCCGGGGCCGACCACCCACGACAGGCTGAACACGCTGCGCAGCACGGTCATGGCGCGGTCGGCGAGGTCAGCGGGGACATCCTTGAGGCTGGCGCGCGCAAACGAGAACACCTGCGGGAACGCGGCGGCCCCCAGGGACAGCAGCAGCACGCCGATGGTCAGCAGGCCCGCGAAGCTGGGCGTGACGCTGATCAGGGCGTACGCGGCGGCCCCGGCGGCCAGGGTGGCCATCACGATGGGTTTGCGGTTGGGCAGGCGGTCGCTCCAGCGGGCCAGCAGCGTGGCGACCAGCACGGCGGCCACGGCGTTCACGGTCAGGAACACGCCGATCTGGAAGGGGCTCATGCCGGCGCGGTTCACGGCGTACAGCGCCAGGTACGGCACGGCCAGCGACAGGCCGAAGCCCAGCAGGAAGACACTCAGGGCCAGTCCGGTGGCGTGCGGGAGCTTCAGCATGCTGCTCAGGCCTGCGGGGGTGGGGGGCGCGGCAGCGGTCATTCGGGTGCTCGTTCTGGGTGGTCTGCGGGGGTCCGTCCGTTCATCCGGACCACTGTAAGCCCGCCACGCCGGGATGGACCGTGAGGAGGTGCTAGCCTCCGGCATGACCCCTGAACCGATCAAGACGCTGCCCCGCCGTCAGGACGTTCCGCAGGAGCAGACCTGGGATATCGAGGCCCTGTACGCCACGCCCGACGCCTGGGCTGCCGAGGGAGACGCCCTGAGCCGCGACATCGCCACGCTGTCTGTCCACGCCGGACAGCTGGGTACCCCGGACGGCCTGCTGGCCTACCTGGCGGCCGCCGACGACGTGGAACTGCGTCTGAACCGCTTCATGTCGTACGCCGGCATGACCGCCAGCGTGGACGGCCGGGACGCTGTGGCCGCCGCCCGCCGTGACCGCGCCGGGAACCTGGGCGCGCACTACGGCAGCACGGCCGCCTTCTACCGCCCGGAACTGCTGGCCCTGGACGAGGCGACGGTGCGCGGCTGGCTGGACCGCCCGGACTTCGCGGACCAGCGCGTGCGCCTGGAACGTATCCTGCGCGGCAAGCCGCACGTCCGCAGCGCCGAGGTCGAGGAACTGCTGGGCGCCGTGCAGGCCCCCTTCGCCTCCGAGCGCGGCATTCACCCGGCGCTGGCGAACATGGACCTGCGCTTCGGCACGGCGGGCGGCGAGACGGTCACGCAGGGGAACGTGGATCGCCTGACCTCCCACCCGGACCGCGAGGTGCGCCGCGAGGCCTGGGAAGGGTACGCCGACGCGCACCTCGCCGCGCGGCACTCGCAGGCCGCCATGTACGCCACGAACATCCGCCAGAGCGTGTTCCTGGCCCGCGCCCGCCGCTACCCGGACGCGATCACGGCGTCCCTGGCCCCGGACCGCATTCCCACCGACGTGGTCACCACCCTGCTGCACACCTACCGCGCCAGCACCCCCATCTGGCACCGCTACTGGCGGGTGCGCCGCGAGTGGCTGGGCCTGAACGAACTGC
Organism: Deinococcus aquaticus; assembly: GCF_028622095.1. NCBI lineage: Bacteria > Thermotogati > Deinococcota > Deinococci > Deinococcales > Deinococcaceae > Deinococcus > Deinococcus aquaticus. The sequence continues at coordinate 2,493,969 of NZ_CP115165.1, forward strand.
GCGAGTACGACGTGAAGGCCGCGCTGGTCCCCCCCCGCCACGTGGACTACGCGCAGGCCGTCACCTGGATCGGCGAGGGCATGGCCCCACTGGGCGAGGAGTACGTGCAGGACATGCTCTCGGGCCTGACCACCGAACGCTGGGTGGACTACGCCGAGAACGACGGCAAACGCCAGGGCGCGTACAGCAACGGCGGCGGGCGCGTCAAACCGTTCATCTTCATGACCTGGAACGACACCATGAACAGTTACAGCACCCTGGCGCACGAGATCGGGCACTCCATGCACTCGCTGCTGTCCATGCGTGAGCACCCGTACTCGGTGCCGCGCTACACGCTGTTCCACGCGGAAGTCGCCAGCAACTTCAATCAGGCGATGGTGCGCGCCCACCTGCTGAAACAGGCCCGGGAAAACGGCGATACCGAGTTTGAGGTGCAGATCATCGAGGAGGCCCTGTCGAACTTCCACCGGTACTTCTTCATCATGCCGACCCTGGCCGCCTTCGAACTCGAAGCGTACCGCCGGATCGAGGCGGGCGGCACCCTGAGCGCCCCGGACCTGACCGAACTGACCGCCGACCTGCTTGCCCAGGGCTACGGCGACGGCGTGACCATGGACCGCGAACGCAGCGGCATCCTGTGGGCGCAGTTCAGCACGCACCTGTACGCCAACTTCTACGCGTACCAGTACGCGACCGGCATCAGCGCCGCGCACCAGCTCCTGGAGACCTTCGCGGGCGACCCGGACGCCGCCCGCGAGAACTACCTGCGCTTCCTGCGCTCTGGCGGCCGCCTGGACCCCATCGACGCGCTGCGCGAGGCGGGCGTGGACATGCTGAGCCCCGCGCCCGTGCAGGCCACCTTCCGCACCCTGGAAGGCTACGTGGCCCGCCTGGAAGAACTGCTCGCCGGGCGCCGCTGACAACCGCGTTCAGTCACACCGCTCTCAGGCTTTCCTGATCCGGCCCGCACCATCCCGCGCGCACCCCTGCACTGACCAGTGGGTGCGCCTTTCCTGTGATCCGGGAAGGCCGGCTGCCTTCAGGCCCGGGCGGCGCAACCGCCGACGGGTCGGACCGACCGTTGAGCCCCCACTTGACCCCCCCCCGGTGGGTGCAGCGGGAGGGGCATGACCGGGGAATTGTATTGACCAATTTGATGAACATAGAATGAACGGGCTTTGAGCTTCAGAGAGGAGAGTCCCATCTTGGAAACCCTGCGTGTATCCGGCACTTCACGCCCCAACGCCATCGCTGGTGCCATCGCTGCGCTGCTGCGCTCGCAGGGACAGGTGGAAATGCAGGCCATCGGCCCGGCCGCCGTGAACCAGGCAGTCAAGGCCCTGGCCATCGCCCGTGGTTACCTGACCGGTGACCAGCTTGATCTGGTTGCACAGCCAGAATTCGTGAAACTCGAAACCCCGCAGGAGGAACGGACCGCCGTGAAATTCTCGGTTCGCGCCATTCCCGCCACTCCTGCCGTGCCCGCCTGAACTGACCGTCAGGCCGGGAAAGGTGGGTGGGGAACGGTCCGGGGTACGACCGGCGGGATGCGCCGCTGGTGCATGCCGGTCGCGCCGTCGCGGCGGATAGAGGCACGCCCAACCCGGTCTCATAAAATCTGAGTGCATGACACTTAGATTGAAGTCAGGAGGAAGCGCCCCATGGAATTCTTAGGCCCCTACACCCCCCTGATCCTGCTCGTGTTCGTCGCGTCCATGCTGATCCAGGGCTACCTGACCCGCACGTACGGCCGCTGGAGTCAGGTCCGCAACCCCCGCAACCTGACCGGCGCAGATGTGGCCCGCCAGATGCTGGACGCCAACGGCTTGGGCCACGTTCCCGTGAACGCCGTTCCCGGCAACCTGAGTGACCACTACGACCCCATCCGCAAGACCGTGAACCTCAGCCAGGGCGTGTACGGCGTGCCCAGCGTGAGCGCCATGGCCGTCGCCGCGCACGAGGTCGGACACGCCATCCAGGACAAGGTCCGCATGCCCGCCCTGCTGCTACGCGGCCGCCTCGCCGTTCCCCTGAGCCTCGGCATGAACCTCGCCCCGTGGCTGCTGATGGCCGGCATCGTCCTCCAGGTGACCGGCCTGATCTGGGTCGGCGTGATCCTGTTCGGCGCGGCCCTGCTATTCCACCTGATCACGCTGCCCGTCGAATTCGATGCCAGCCGCCGCGCACTGGCTTACCTGGAAGCAGGCAACCTGACCGGCAGCCCCGAAGGGCAGAAGGGCGCGCAGGCCGTCCTGACCGCCGCCGCCCTGACCTACGTCGCCGGATTCGCCATGGCCCTCGCACAGTTCCTGAACGTGCTCGGCATGGCCCGCAACCGCAGCTGACCACCCCTCCCTCCCACACAAACAGCCCCCGACCTCTGGTGTCGGGGGCTGCCTGCTGTTTGACCTCCTAGAAGACCAGAATCAGACGTTGAAGCCGAACATGCGCATCTGGCGTTTGCCGTCGTCGGTCATCTTGTCCGGACCCCATGGCGGCGTCCACACGAACTCCACGTTCACCTCGGACACTCCGTCCAGGCGGCTGACGGCCATCTCGGCGTCCGCACGGATCAGGTCCTGCACGGGGCACCCCACGCTGGTCAGGGTCATGGTGATGTCGATCAGGCCGTTCTCGGCGATGTCCACGCCGTAGATCAGGCCCAGGTCGACCACGTTCACCGGGATTTCCGGGTCCTTGACGATCTTCAGGGCTTCCAGAACCTGCTCCTGGGTGGGCAGCGTCACTGGCGGGCCTCCGGGCCGGTCGCGGTGGGCATGCCCTCGTTCGCCCAGGCCAGGGTGCCCCCGGCGAGGTTCACGACCTGCGAGTACCCCTGCGTTTTCAGGTACTCGCCGGCGCGGGCGCTGCGGGCGCCGCTGCGGCAGATCATGACCAGTTCACGGTCTTTGGGGAGTTCCGCGAAACGCGACTCGAACTCGCTCAGGGGAATCAGCGTGGCCCCCTCGGCGTGCACTTCCTCGAACTCGTTCGGCTCGCGAACGTCCACCAGCAGCGCGCCGGCCTGCACGCGGCGCTGCCCTTCCTGCACAGAGATGTCTTCCATGCGGGTCAGCATAGCGGAGCGCCGCGCAGGGAATGTGCTTCCCGCCGCCGACCGGCACCCCGCGCCCCCTATGCTGCCCTCATGACTCCGCCTGCTCTGCCCACTGACGGCGTGACCCTGATCGACCTGCGCCCCGAACCGCTGCGCCGCCCGCTCCTGAATGACCTGACCGCCCAGCCCGTGCGCGTGGTCAGCCTGGACGACATTGAGACCGGCGCGCACGGCCTGACCCGCGACCTGGGGCCGCTGCTGGTCGTATGCGAACGCGGCGTGCGCAGCACCCTGGCCGCCCGCTACCTGCGCGCCGACGGCCTGGACGCCGACGCGTACCCCGGCGGCGTGCCCGCGTTGCAGGAAGCCCTGCGGGGCGCGTGAACCCACCCCCGTCCGCCCCTGCACCTGTGCGGCGCGCCTCTCACGCGCCGCGCCGCTAGACTGCTTCTCATGTCAGCTCTGCCCCCCGGTTTCATCACGACCAGCGATGTGCTTCAGGAGCGCCTGAGCGGCGCGGACGTCCGCCGCCTGGAACTCGCGTACGGCAACGAGGAACTCCTGTACGGCCTGGACGTGCTCGGCCTCGCCGGGCCGTTCAGTCGCGTCACGCCCTGGGAGCTGGAGGACGAGCGGGGCGTGCGCCGCATCAACGCCAGCGGGTACGCCGCCACGCCCTTCGGTGAGATGCCGCCCGTCATCACGGACTTCATGCAGGAGTTCCTGCGCCATAACCGCGCCATGGGCCTCCCGCAGCAGAGCACCGGCCCCTGGCGCGCCGCGCTGGAAGCGAACCTCGTGCGGCTCCTGGCGCGCGAACTGCCCAGCCACGCGGACAGTCAGGTGTTCTTCTGCTCCAGCGGCACCGAGGCCATCGAGGGCGCCCTGAAGTTCGCCAGGGTCTGGAGACCCAAGGCGAAATTCCAGATCTCCTTCGCCAGCGGGTACCACGGCAAGACGCTCGGCAGCCTGAGCCTCACGCCGAACCCCGAGTACCAGGACATCTTCCGGCCCCTCGTGCCGGGCGCGCTGACCAGCCCCTACGGCGACTTGGACGCCCTGCGCACCCTGATCCGCCGGGTCGGGCCGGACAACGTCGGCTGCGTGGTCATTGAACCTATTCAGGGTGAGGGGGGCGTGAACATCCCGCCCGCCGGATTCCTGCGCGGCGTCGGGGAACTGTGCCGCCAGCACGGCATCGTGGTCATCGCCGACGAGATCCAGACCGGCCTGGGCCGCACCGGCCACTGGTTCGAATCGGCCGCGCAGGGCCTGGACGCCGACATCATCACGCTCGCCAAACCCCTGGGCGGCGGCATGACCGCCGTGGGCGCCACCATCGTCCGCGCGCCCATCTACAAGAAAATGCTGGGCGGCCTGAGCAGCAAACGCCACAGCAACACCTTCGGTGGCGGCGCCCTCGCCATGGCCGTCGGCATGAAAAGCCTGGAGTACCTCATCGAGAACGACCTGCCCGCCCGCAGCGCCGCGCTGGGCGAACAGGGCCTCGCACGCCTCCAGGCTCTCCAGGCGCGCTTCCCGAAACTGCTTCAGGCAGTGCGCGGCCAGGGCATGCTGTTCGCCCTGCAATTCCAGCCGATGGTCGGCGTGCCCCTGCCCGGCGCCCTGAAGGAACTGGTGTTCGAGGCGACCGCCATCCTCGCGCTGCGCGAACTGCACGGCGCGGGCGTCATGGCTAACCTCAGCCTCAGCAGCAAACGCACCGTGCGCCTGACCCCGGCACTGGACATGCCGCAGGACGTGTTCGACACCATGTTCAGCCGCGTGGAGGCCTTCGTGCAGACCCACCCGAACGCCCGCGACCTGCTGACCCGCACGCCCCCGCAGGTCACGGCCCGCCTCGCCGCGTTCGCCGCCAGCAAACCCAAGAAACGCACGCCCAGCGACGGGTAAGACGGACTCCGATGGAATGGTTTGCAAAAACCGTTCCATCCGAGCGGATGCGAGTAGGAGCAGGGCGGGTTCCGGGCGTGGAGTTGGCAACCCGGTGCCGTTCCGGGTTGTCAACGAAACAGACGGAATCCGTTTTACAGGTACTGCTGCCTCACAGCCCGCGTTCCAGCGCCGTGTCCAGCCGCTCCAGCAGCAGCGTGACCTCGCCCGGCGTGATGCTCAGGGGCGGCCCCAGCAGCAGGTGGTCGCCGCGCACGCCGTCGAGGGCGCCGCTGCCGGGGTACGTGAGCAGCCCGGCGTCGCGGGCGGCGGCGGCGACCCGCTCGGCCACGCCGGGGGTGGCGTGCGCCTGCCCGGTAGCGGGGTCGCCCAGGATCACGCCCAGCAGCAGGCCGTGCCCGCGCACGTCCAGCACGCCGGGGTGGCGGCCCTGCAGCGCGCGCAGGCCGCTCAGCAGTTGTGCGCCACGTTCCCGCGCGGCCCGCACCAGTTCCTCGCGCTGCACGATGTCCAGCACGCTCAGGCCCGCCGCCACGCTGACGGGGTGCCCGGCGTACGTGAAACCGTGCTTGAACGCGCCGCTGCCGTTCATGACCGTGTCGTACACCTGCGCCGAGGCCATCACGCCTGCCAGGGGCGCGTACCCGGCGGCCAGTCCCTTGCCGAGCACCACGAGGTCTGGCGTCACCTGCGGGTCGTGCAGGCGCACGCAGAGCGGCTCCCCGCAGCGGCCCATGCCCGCCATGACCTCGTCCGCGATGAACAGCACGCCGTACTCCCGGCAGATCGCCGCGACTCGGGCGTGATACCCGGCGTTCGGGGCGAGCGCCGCGTCCGACGCGCCCACCACTGGCTCGCATATGAACGCCGCGACCGATTCCGGCCCGACCTCCTCCAGCAGCGCCCGCAGACGTTCGGCGTCGGCCTCGCCGCTCAGGGACGGGTCGGGTTTCGGCAGTTTCGGCCACGCGTCCGGGCGCATCAGCGGGGCGTACACCTCACGCCGCGCGCCCATGCCCGACGCGGCCAGCGCGCCCAGGCTCGCGCCGTGGTAGCTGGGCACCCGCGTGACCACCCGGAAGCGCCCCGGTTCGCCCCGCTCGACGTGGTACTGCCGCGCGAGCTTGATGGCACTCTCGTTCGCCTCGGACCCGCCCGACACCGCCCAGAAGCGGTAGCCGGGCAGGTTCAGGAACCCGGCCAGCCGCGAGGCGTAGGTTTCGAGCACGTCACTGGAGAACTGCGACCCGTGCACGAACGCCAGCCGCGCCGCCTGCTCCGCCATGGCCTGCGCCACCTCGCCCCGCCCGTGCCCCACGTTCGCCACGAGCGCCCCGGATGACCCGTCTAGGTACGAGCGGCCCTGATCGTCGTGAATGAACACCCCGTGGGCAGAAACGGCGGTCGGGTACGATTTGCGGCTGCGGTAGAACACGTTCGACATGGGATGGGTTCCTCGTGCGGAAAGAGAGAGTGGGAGGAGAGCAGGGGGGCGTGATGGTTTATGAGCGGGACAGGGGCACTCCGTCCGGGTTCGGAGCCTGGGCAATGGCGCTCACCAGGTGTCGCCCCCACCGGCAGGCGGCCACGCGCCCAGCGCCTGCCGGACCGTCACGACCTGCCCGAAGTGGTGCGCGGTGTGCAGTGCCATGTCGGCCAGCAGTTCCCCGATGGTTTCCTCGTGGTTCACGGGGTTCGCGAGGTCCGGGCGGGCTGCGTGCGGGTCGATGCGGGCCAGCAACTCGTAGAATTCGTTCTTCACGCGCGGCCAGTCCTCACTGCTCACGGCTGGCCAGGTGTCGGCGGCGTGCTTTGGGTACGGTTGGGCCTCGCCCATCTCGATGATGTCCAGCATCCAGCGGTTCCACCAGTTGATGTGCGCCACGAGTGCCGCCACCGAGTGCGGCAGGCCCGCCGGGCGGGTCGCGGCCGTGTCGGCGTCCAGGCTGCTCAGGGACGCCTCGACGCCCACGAAGGCCTGCCCGCCCCGGAACAGTTTGGGCAGCAGGCGCGCGAAGGCCATCTGGGTTCGTTCAGTGCGGTTAGGATCAGTCATGGGGCCCAGTGTTCCAGAAAAATTCGTGGGGCGGAGGTCACGGGAATGCCGGAGAATCATCATGAATAGCAGAAGCGGCGGGGTCCGGACCCTGAGCGAACTGGGCCTGCGGTTGCCGGACGCCGGGGCGATCCGGGAGATGCTGGGCGCGGCGTACCCGCTGGACGGCCTGATCGTGCATGAGGATGACCTCGCCCCGGAGTTCCTGAACCTGCGCAGCGGCCTGCTGGGTGAACTGTTCCAGACGTTCACCAACCACCGCCTGCCGCTGGCCCTTGTCGTCCCGGACCCGGCGCGTCACGGCGAGCGCTTCGTAGAACTTGCCCGCGAGCACGCCGGGCACGCTCTGGTGCGCATCACGCCGACCGTGGAGGCCGCGCGGACGTGGCTGGCGCGGCCTGCCCAGTCCTGAAGATCAGGCCGCGCCGCCCACACCTCCTCAGTACTGCTGGGCTGCTCAGTACCGTTGCGCGACCGTCTTGGTCTGCAGGAACCAGAACAGGTAGTCGGGGCCGCCGACCTTGGCGTTCGTGCCGCTCATGCCGTACCCGCCGAAGGCGTGCGTGCCGCTCAGGGCGCCCGTGCACTTGCGGTTGATGTACAGGTTGCCCACGTGCAGGTCCCGGCGGGCCACCGCGATCTTGTGCGGGTCACGCGAGTAGAACGCGGCGGTCAGGCCGTACTCGGAGTCGTTCGCCAGTTCGATGGCGTGTTCCCAGTCGCGGGCGCGGGTGAAGGTCAGCACCGGCCCGAAGATCTCCTGCTGGAAGAGGGGATCGGCCGGGTCCACGTCCGCAAACAGGGTGGGGGAGACGTAAGCGCCCACGCGCTCCCCGGTGTCGGGCGTGTCGCCGCCCAGCACCAGCCGCGCGGTCGTGCGGCCCGCCTCGACAAACTGTGAGATGCGGTCGGCGCTGCCCTGGTGAATGACGGGGCCGATGGCGGCGTTCTCCTCGGGCAGACCGACCTTCAGCGCGCGGGCCTTCTCGGTCACGCGGGCCAGCAGGTCGTCGTACACGCTGTCTTCCGCGATCACGCGGGAGCAGGCGCTGCACTTCTGGCCGCTGTACCCGAACGCGGCCTGCACGATGCCGGTCGCGGCGGCCTCGATGTCCGCATCCGCACACACGACCGTGGGGTCCTTGCCGCCCATCTCGGCGATCACGCGCTTGAGCCACCGCTGGCCCGGCTGTACCCGCGCGGCCCGCTCGTAGATGCGGCAGCCGATCTCCTTGCTGCCGGTAAAGGCGATCATGCGCACGCCCGGGTGATCCACCAGCGGGTCGCCCAGCACGTCGTCGGTGCCGGTCAGGAACTGCACGGCGCCCCGGGGCAGGCCTGCCTCGAACAGCAGTTCGGCCATCAGGTACGACGAGAGCGGCGTCTCCCCGGCGGGTTTCCACAGGACGGTGTTCCCGGCGGCCAGCGCGCCCAGCGCCATGCCCAGCGGAATGGCGCTCGGGAAGTTCCACGGGCTGATGCACGCCACCACGCCCAGCGGCTCGTACACGGTGGTCACGTGCTCGTCCGGCATGGGGTACACGGCCTTGCCCTGCGACCAGCGCAACGTTTCACGCGCGAAGACCTCGAAGTGGTCCACCGACTCGGCCACCTCGCCGTCCGCCTCGGCCCAGTTCTTGCCGTTCTCCAGCGTCATGACCGCGTTGAATTCCATTCTGCGGGCGCGCAGCAGTTCGGCGGCCCGCTTGAAGATGCTGGCGCGTTGCAGCGGGTCGGTGCGGCGCCACTCCAGGAAGGCGGCCTGCGCGGCGGCCACGGCCTCGTTCAGCTGTGCAGGTGTGGCGTTCTGAAAGTGCCACAGCGTCTCGCGGGTGTCGGCGGGGTTGCGCACGGCGAAGGTGCCGCCCCCCTGGGCGTCCTGTCCGGCGATGATCAGTGGGAAGGTGCGGCCCACGTACGCCTCACGCACGGCCCGGAAGGCGTCGCGCTGGCGGGCGGCGACCGCCTCGTCCTGAAAGGTGTGGTACGGCTCGTGCTCGAAAGGCAGCAGGCCTTCCAGATGGGTGGTGGTCATCGGTCTCCTCTGGGTCGTGCGGATTGAAGTGCCGTGAGGCTAACACGCCGCAGAGGGGGGCGTAAACACGCTGTCAGACGGTAGAAAACTGGGCCGGTAGCCTGAGTCGCAGTCCTGAAGTGGCCCGGAAACCTTACGTTTGAAAGGCGAGTGTGTAGTGACTGACCGGCAGTCACGAGACGGTCACGCCCCGCCCGCCACCATGACCCCGTCGCCCCACCCCCGACAGGAGGTCCCAGCATGCCCGTTCCTGCCCTGCACGTCCCCACCCTGCCCAGCGGCACCCACCCCATCGGCAACTACCAGATGCACCCCGACCCCGGCAGCGGCCGCTACCGCATTCAGGTGCAGTGCGCCGGACACTGGCACGCCGTCACCGTTCTGCCGGGCGAGGAACGCCTGCTGGTCACGCTGCTTCAGGCCCCGTTCCCGGCCGTGCAGGACGGCTGGATCGTCGCGGCCCGCTCACCCCTGGGCGGCCCCCTCACCTGACGCGCCCGCCCACAACGCCGCCCCAATCAGGCCCGCGTCCGCGCCCAGCGCCGCGTGCACCAGCTCGGGCCGGTACCGCTCCGGGAAGGCCGCCAGCGCCGCGCGCACCTGCCCCAGGAACCCGGCGCGCAGGCCCACGCTCCCGCCGAACGCCACCCGCGTGACGCCCAGCAGCGCCGCCACGTCCGCGCACTTCCAGGCCAGCAGCGCCGCCGCGCGGCCCGTCACCTCCAGCGCCCGTGCGTCCCCGGCGTCCGCCGCGTCGCACAGCGCCCGCGCGTCCCCGAAGCCCAGCGTCGCCGCCTGCGCGCCCAGCGCCGTGCCGCTCGACTCGAACTCCAGCGGCCCCAGCGGCCCCAGCCCCGGCACCTGGGCGCCCGGCCCCCACGCCGCCGGCACGCTCACGAAGCCCAGCTCGGCGTCCAGGCCGTTCCTGGCCAGATGCAGCTGCCCGCCCAGCACCAGCCCCGCGCCCACTCCGGTACTGACCGTCACGAACATGAACTCGCTCACGCCGCGCCCCGCCCCGGCCCGCGTCTCGCCCCACGCGGCGGCCCGCGCGTCGTTCAGGGCCGCGCACGGCAGGCCCAGCGCCACGCCCAGCCGCGCGGCGAGCGGCACGTCCGTCCAGCCTGGAAAGGTATGCGCCGCCGTGGCCGTCACGCGCCCACCGGCCACCGCACCCGCGCAGGCCACGCCCACCGCGCCCGCCTGCCCGGCCAGCGGCGCGGCCAGCTCTACCACAGCCCCCAGTACCGCGTCTGGCGTGGCCGGGCGGGGCGTGCGGGCCTCCAGGCGTTCCAGCACGTGGCCGTCTGCCGCAACCAGCGCGGCCCGCAGGCCCGTCCCGCCGATATCCAGCGCCAGCAGGGGAGAGACCGTCAGGGAACGGACAGAACCGGATTGATCAGACACAGGCGCATTCTGTCACGCCCCGCCGCACGCGGGAACGCCCGTGGGTGACGTTCACTGCCGCTCGATCTGGCCGCCCTGCGTGACGATCAGCTGCGCCGGACGGTCGGAATCCAGTGTCACCGGTTGCCCCTGCCCCTGACGCTGGCCCTGTGTTTGCACGCTCACCTCGGCCCGCGTGACGCCCTCGGGCAGCGGCACCCGCCATGACTCGTGCGGCCACAGCGAGGCGCGTTCCAGGCACTCGCCGCCCGGCAGGCACACCTGAAGGCGCGACACGATCCCCCCCGAGCGGTTCCCGATGCGCAGCCCCGCCTCAGCCCCGAAAAACGCCTGCGCCCACGCGCCCAGCGTCACGGCCGCCAGCACGACCGTCAGCGCCACGGCGGCGACACCGAAACGGGCCGGCGTGGGCGGGGTGGCAGAGGACAGGTGCGGCACTTGGGCGCTCATGCCTCCCAGCGTGTCAGGAGTTCTTCTGCGCCGCGTCAGCCATTCGGACGATCACCCGTGGGGGGAGTCGGCGGGCTGTCCCCGCTCGCGGAACGCACGCACAGCGGGAACACCCCCGTGAACAGGCGCGGCCACGCCAGCCGCGCCTCCCCCAACTCCAGGGTCAAGCCGCGCCCCGCGAAGTGTTGCTCCCACACGGCCTGCGCGCGCGGCCGCATCAGTTCGGCCAGCCTGCGGTTCGCTTCCGGCAGTTGCGGCCCCAGATCGAAGGGACTGGGCTGCCCCAGCTCGGCGCGCAGCAGTGGACGCACCTCACCCTGGTACAGCACGTCGTCCACCATCCGCGCAAACAGCGTCCCGGCGTGCCCGGCCCGGTCCGTGACGAGCGCGGCCAGCTTCCCGAACGCCACCGCCGACCCCAGCGTGTTCCCGGCCGTGTTCCACGCACTGAATCCCGCGAGCTGCGCCAGCGGCAGCCCCTGCATCAGCGTCCACAGGCGCGCCTCGGCCCCGTTCGGGTACGCGATGTCGGCCACGCTGACCGCCCGTCCGGCCCGCAGGTCAGCCCGCACGGCGTCCACGAAGGCCGGCAGGTGCCGGTGCGGGGTGTCCACCGTCCCGAAATCTGGCTGCCGGTGCGCTTGCCGCGTCCCCGGCGTGTTCACCGCCAGAACGAACGCCGCCTCCGCCAGACTGTCCGCCAGGACGCACCCGGCCGCCCGCAGGTGCGCGCGCACCAGTTCGCCCGCCGGGCGGTCCTCGTACAGCAGCTCTGCGCCCGCCCCGCTCACGCCGCTGTACCGCACCCACACCGGCACCGTCTCCGGGCGTAGCGCGCGGGCCAGCAGCGCGCACGGCACCTCGTCCGCACCCGGGTACACGTCCAGCCGCTCCCACACGCCCAGTTCGTCCGCGCGGGCCTCCAGCATCCGCCGGTCGAAGGCCGCCAGTCCGTACGGCGTGGTGTCGTCCAGCGTCAGGCACAGGTGCGCCAGCGTGCCGTCCGCCAGCAGGTCCAGCGCCGCTAGGTGCAGCGCCCGGTTCCGCTCTCGCGTGCCCACCCAGTCGGCCAGCACCTCTGCGGGCAGCGCCGCCCGCGCTGTCTCCAGCGCCTCCCGGTGCACCTCACCGTGCCGCGCGTGCCGGTCGAACGCGTCACTGAACGCCCGGAGCTCCCGCCCCCACTGCCCGTAGTACGCCTTCTCCTCGTGCGGATCGTTGTCATGCGCGACCCGCACGATCACCCCAAACGCGTAGATCCGCAGCGCCGGGTTCAGCGCCCGCACCTCCCGCAGCGCCTCCAGCCGCGCCAGCGCCACGTCCAGTCCGTCCGTCACGCGCCGCGCCGGAATCATGCCGCCCAGACACAACGTTTCCAGGCACACGACCAGCGCGTCCGCCGCCCCGGCCTCCTCCAGCAGCCACGCCCGCAGCGCCCCCGTATCCCCGGGCGTGAAGAACTCCGGCAGCGCCCGCGCAGGTGGCACGTCCACCACCGCGCCCGTCATGCGGCCCAGCCCGACCGGCAGGTCCAGCGTGGGAGGGCGGGTATCCGGCGGGATCAGCAGCACGCGCTCAGGGATCATGCCCGGCAGGGTAGAGCATCCATCCCTGGCGCAGCCACCAACGCACCGCGCCCCATTGGAACGCGCCCCACCAGAAGCAGGCGGGGCGCAGACAGAAGCAGTGGCTCAGCTGGACAGGGGTTTCGGTCGGGTGTCCTTCCAGATGCCCCGGCTGGCCGCCTGCACAGGCACCGGCCGCAGGTCACCCGTTCCCGGCAGGGCCGGTTGTCGCCACCCGGCCGGCGGCACGGGCACGCCCGGCAGCGCGGCCGTCACGGCGCTCAGCAGTGCGGCGCGCATCAACGGTACCTGCTCACGAACGAACCGACGTTCAGGACGCCCTGCCCCATCTTCGACTTGTACGTCGCGTCCGTGCTGGGCGTGGCCGTCAGGCGCAGGTTCGCGGCGATGGTCGCGGGCCTCAGGTCCGCCGCGCCCGTCGACATGGCCAGCGCCACCGCCCCCGACACCGCCGGAGCGGCGAACGACGTGCCCGAAGCGTACGCCAGGCGGCTGTCCGGGTAGCTGGTCACCACCTTCTCACCGGGCGCAGTCAGGGACATGGCCGTGCTGTACGTCGAGAAGAAGGACTTCATGCCTTTCATGTCCACGCTCCCGATACCCAGCAGGCCGCTGTTCACCGTGAACTTCCCGGTCGTGAGGTTCTGCGCGGGATAGACCATGCCTTCCGTGCCGCTGTTCCCGGAGGAATTCACCACCACGACGCCCTTGGCGATCGCCGCACTGATCATGGCGTTCAGGGCAGCCGAGTCCGTATCGGAACCCAGTGACAGGTTGATGACGCGCGCACCGCTCGCCACTGCGCGGTCCACGGCCTGCAGCACCCGCGACATCGGCCCGCGCCCAGCGGGATTCAGGACCCGCAGCGGCAGGATTTCCGCGTTCGGCGCGATCTGCAGCACCACGCCGCTGACGGCCGTGCCGTGCCCGTACTTCTTGACGCCGGTGACCGGCAGCTCTTCTTGCGGGGTGGCGTCGCCGCCCACGTAATCCCACGCGCCCACCGTGTCGATCCGCCCGCGCAGCAGCGGGTGGTTCAGGTCGATGCCCGTATCGATCACGGCGACCTTCACGCCCCGCCCGAGTTCCGGGACCAGCCTGTGCGCAGCCTGAAGGTTTATCAGGCTCCAGTACTCCTGCGTACTCGCCCAGTCCTTGGCCTGCATGAAGGTGTTTCCGCCGGCCCAGCTGGTTGCGCCATTGGCCCAACTGGTCGCGCCGTTTGCCCAGCTGGTAGCACCCAGCCCGTCTGCCAGTCCCTCCGCTGAAGTGTCGTTCAATACTTCCAGTTCCTGATCGACTTCCAGCGTCACGCCCTGGGCATTCACGCCCAGCGCCTGAAGGCCCTGCCCGCTCAGGCTGGCGGCCTTCAGGGTCCCCGGAACCGACAGCAGCGCGTACCCGCTTTCCGGATGGAACGCGATGATCTGCGTGCCGGGCGCGGCGCTGCGCAGGGCCGCCTCGGTCACGTCGGCCCCGATCCGGACAGTGGCGATCTGGCCGCCGGAGACCAGCGCGGCCGGTGCGGGTAGAGCGCTCTGAACCGGCGCGGACCGCTGACTGCAGGCGGCCAGCGACAGCGCAGCGGCGATCAGGGTCAGGCGGGACAGGACGGTCGTGTGAATCTTCATGCTGCTTCCTCCGCTCTCCGGCAGCGCGGCCCGGCATAGCGAGCAGACGGTCTCGGAGTTCTGATGTTCAGTGTGCGGGGAAAGTGTGACGCCCCTGAGACAGCGAAACTCCCTGCCGGGTGCCCCCGACGGGTGAGTCCCCGTACGTGCTGGCCGGCCTCCAGCGAACTTCAGGTGCGCCTAAGTCGGGAAAAGTCACAAAACCGGGGTATTTGTGACGGCCACACGCCCGCTGAAAGCGCCTGGGGCCTGAAACCAGCCCACCGCACAACACCTGATACGGACTCCGATTGAATGGTTTGCAGAACCATTTCAGGCCGAGCGGAGCGAGTGGGAGAAAAACGGGTTCCGGGCGTGGAGTTGGCGACTTGGCGCCCTACCGAGTTGTTAACGAAACAGACGGAATCCGTATCAGTGTTCGGCTTCCAGCAGGGCGCAGACCCGGTTCCGTCCGGAGCGTTTGGCGCGGTACAGCTGCTCGTCGGCCAGCGAAACCAGCCGCTCGTGGTTCGGAACGCGTGGGTCCGTCGCCACGCCCATCGACAGCGATACCGTCAGCGACGGGTGAATCTGGGACCAGTCGTACACGTTCACCAGTTCACGGACCCGCTCGCAGATCCGCTGACCCTGCTCGGTGGTGGTGTTCGGGAAGACGAACAGGAACTCCTCACCCCCGTACCGCCCCACACTGTCCGAGGGCCGCACCGCGTTCTGGAACAGCGCCGCGACCATCCGCAACACCTGATCCCCCACCAGATGCGAGAACTGATCGTTGATCTGCTTGAAGTGATCGATGTCCGCCATGGCCACGCACAGCGGCGCCTGCGTGACCCGGCCGTGCAGGAACTCGTGCTGCAACACGCCCTCCACATGCCGCCGGTTGAACAGCCCGGTCAGGCCGTCCTCGGACAGCTGCCGCTCCAGCAGACGCGACTGCTCCTCCAGCATGTTCACCAGCCCGCTCTTCTCGGTGTTCACCCGCTCCAGCGCCTCGTTAGCACTCGCCAGCTCGATGGTCTTCAGTCGGTAGATCTGCGCCTCGGACTTCACGCGCTCGACCTCCAATTGCGTCATCAACGCCCGCGTCTTCAGGGCCGCTGCCAGACTGTGAATCTCACGTTCCACGTCATGATGCCGCCGGTACAGATCGAACGCTTCTTGGTGCCGTCCCTCGGCTGCACACAATTCCGACAGTTGCAGGTACGTGTTCATCATGATGTCTTTCGACGCCAGTGGTTCTGCCAATGCGAGTGAATGCCCGTAGTGTTCCCGTGCGCCTTTGAAATCACCAGTGTTCTGAAGAACGCGTCCGAGTTCAAGATGATGCTCGGCTTGCGGGATGGTCAGATTGTGCGTTTGCGCATCTCGGATTGCCTGCTGGAGCAGTGCAATGCCTTCTTGGACATTACCTAGTTGCGCAATGGCTCGACCCGCTGTGGCAAGAGCGATGGTGCCAACTTCGAGGTTGCCGGCGTGTTCGGCGTGCGTGATGGCGGCCTGCGCGGCCTGCGCGGCCCGTTCCGGCTGCCCCAAGTCGAAGGCGATGGTGGCCTGCATGCTCAGCGCAAACGCCATGCCGCTGACGTGATTCAGCGAGCTGTACAGTTCCAGGCCGTCCTGCGCGAGTTCCATGGCTTTGGCGTGGTCGCGGTTGTAGTAGTAGAGGTTCGAGAGATTGTGCAGGGCGTGCGCTTCACGCAGGCGGTCATGGTCCTCGCGGGCGATGCGCAGCACCACGGCCAGGTGATCGGCGGCCTTCTCGTACTCCTGAAGGTTCGAGTACACGGCGGCCGTGAAGTTGGCGCAGTCAGCCTGCAGGGCGCGGTTGTCGCACAGGATGCCGATGTCCATGCCCTGCGCCAGATGCGTCAGGGCTTCCTCGTACTGGCCGGCCATGAAGCAGTAAAAGCCGCTGGTGCGCTGCGCGAGGCCCAGGATCAGGTCGTTACCGCAGCGGCGCGCGGCGTCCAGGGCGCGCGGGGCGATCAGCGCGCCGCCCTTGGGGTCGCTCTGGCGGATACTCCAAGCCTGCTCGATCAGCTGCTGGGCTTCCTGGCAGTCTTCGCTGGTTGCGGGCGCGGTGGGGGCGGGTGGGTGCAGGTCGGGGTGCAGGCGCGGGGCCAGCATGGGCTTGAGTTCCGGCTGGTTGCTGGTGACCATCATGATCAGGCGTTCCACGATGTCCGGGTCGAACTGCGTGCCGCTGCCGCGCTGCATCTCTTCCAGTGCGGCCGTGACCGTCCACGCTTCCTTGTACGGGCGTTCGGAGGTCAGTGCGTCGAACACGTCGGCGACGGCCACGATGCGGCCGGACATGGGGATGTCCGTGCCGCTGAGCCGGCGAGGATAGCCGCCGCCGTCCCAGCGTTCGTGGTGCGTGCGGGCGATCTCCTCGGCCATGCGCAGCAGGCGGGACGTGCTGCCCTCCAGCACCTTCGCGCCGATGACGGTGTGGAGTTTCATGCGTTCGAATTCTTCCGGGGTGTACGGACTGGCTTTCAGCAGGATGTCGTCGCTGACGCCGATCTTGCCGATGTCGTGCAGGCGGGCGGCCCAGCGGATCAGGTCGACTTCCTCGGGCGGGAGGCCCATCATCTGCGCGAGTTGCCCGCTGAGTTCCCCGACGCGGCGGGTGTGCTGCCCCGTGCGGTCGTCCCGGTACTCGGCGGCCATGCCCAGCCGCGTGACGATCTCGATCTGCACGGCTTCCAGTTCGGCGGTACGGACCCGCACGGTCTCCTCGGCCTGCAGGCGGGCGTGCTGCGCGGTCTCGTTCAACTGGCGGTACACGTCGGCGTCGTGGCGGGCGCGTTCCGCCTCGAACTGGCTGCGCAGGGACTGCACCTGCCGCTCGCTGTCCTCGCTGAACAGCTGGCGTTCCAGTTCCCGCAGCGCCCGCAGGAACGGGTACGCGTCGGCAGGGCGTCCCTGTTCTTCCAGGCCGTGGACCAGGGTGGTCAGGATGGTCAGGGCCGAGGCGTTCAGGTCGTGCTGCCGGGCCTGTTGCAGCGCGCTCTGCAACTGCGTCAGGGCCGCCTGGGTGTCCTGTCGGCCGAAGGCGGCGCGGCCCAGGCTTAGCAGGGCGTTCACGCGGCCGTGCACGTCGCCGGTCGCCTCGGCCCAGTACAGCGACTGCCGGAACATCGTCTCGGCCTGCGGGGCGTCCCCGAGTTGCAGGTGCACCTGCCCCAGGTTGTCGAACAGGTCGATCAGGTGCGGCGTCTGGTCGTGCGTGCGGGCCAGTTCAATGGCGCCCAGCAGGGTCCGGGCCGCCTGATCGGTGTCGTTCAGGTCGTTGTGCGCCAGTCCCAGGATGCCCAGCGCGGCCAGTTCGGTCTGCAGGTCCCCGCAGCGGCGGGCGGTGTCCAGGCCGGGTTGCAGGAACGTCAGGGCGTGCGTGGGCTGGCCCATCAGCAGGAACGAGTGCGCGATGTTCACGCTGCACGCGCCGCGCAGTTCGTCCGGCAGTTCCTGGTACTGGTCGCACAGTTGCTGGCAGCCGTGCAGGGCGGCCAGGGCGTCAGCGTGCGCGCCCAGGTTGGCGTGCAGCATGCCGATGTTGTTCAGGCAGTGTGCCTGCCCGGCCCGGTCGCCGCTCCGCGCCCGCAGGTCCAGTTCCCGCTGCTGGGACTCCACGGCCAGCCGCAGTTGCCCGCCGCGCTGAGCGGCGCTGGCCAGCAGCGACAGGGCCTCGATCTCGGCCGCCTCGTTCCCGGCGGTGTGGGCGGCGTTCACGTAGTCGGTGGCGGCGTGCAGCAGCCCGGTCAGCGCGTCCGGGTGGGCAAGTTCGCTCAGGGCAGCGCAGCGTTCCGCGTGCGCGTGCAGGTCGGTCAGGGGACCGCCGGGATGCGGGTCACTGACGGCCACCGGGGGCGTGGGGGCGTTCCCGGTCACGCGGGGCGGGTCCGGGGCAGGGGAGAGGGGTGGCCGTCGGCCTCCGGCAGAGCGGCAGAAAACTGGAAGGGACTCAGGTGGTCCAGGGCCATCCGCAGCAGTTCGGAGGTGCTCGCGGCGTCCTCCGGGCAGACGACCAGCGAGGTCTGCAGGTCCAGCGGGACGGGTGCACCCTGTTTCAGGTGCGTCAGGGCCGCGCCCAGTCGGTCCTGCCAGCCACGCACCGCCTGATCCTGCGCGGCGTGGCCGGCCGGTTCTGGCGGCGGGAACCGCAGCAGCAGCGCGAAGGTCGCGCCGTTCAGGCGGTACGCGCGGTCCTCGGCGCGCGTCACGGTGCGCAGGGTCCGGGCCAGCCGGGAGATCAGGTCGTTCCCGCCCGCGTACCCGGACGTGGCGTTCAGGTAGCGGATGTTGCCCAGATCCACCAGCGTCACCGCGAACCGCGCTCCGTGCCGCGCGGCGAACGCCACCTCGGCGTGCAGGTCCGCCAGGAACGCCTGCCGGTTCCCCAGTCCGGTGTACTCGTCCGTCAGGGCCGAGCGTTCCAGGGCGCGCAGCAGGGTCGCCTGCGTCAGCGCCAGCGCCACGCAGCGCGCCGCGGCAGGCAGCAGCAGGCTCGCCTCACGCGGGCCGGCCGGGTCGGGACTGCCGGGCGTCCGGGTGCCGAAGGGCCGCAGCCGCAGCGTCTGCTCCCCGATCTCGACGGTCAGGACGCCGGACTCTGCCTGGTCGCCCGCCCCGCCGTCCTGGTCGGCGGGCGTGTTCACGGGCAGTCCCGTGCGGTGCAGCGCCGCGCTGGCCGGGCCGCTGGCCTGCGGGAACCACGCGGCGCAGGCGTCCGTGCCGGCCAGTTCCGCCAGGACCGGCAGGCTCACGTTCAGGATGTCCGGCACGCTGCGGGCGTCCTCCAGCAGGTGCGTGAGGGTCAGGAGCGCCCCGCTGTCCTGACGGGCTTTCAGGGCCCGGTCTTCCAGCACCCGCACCTGCTCGAGCAGCAACTGGTGGGCCTGCCGGTCGGCCTGCACGTCCAGCGCGCGCGTCAGGGACCCGCCGATCAGGCGCGCCGCGCTGCTGAGGGACGCCTGCACGCCCGCGTCCCATTCCGCGCCGGGCTGCCCTGTGAAGGCCAGCGCGAGCCCCGCCCCGGCAGCCGTCACGGGCAGTAGCAGGGCCGGAACCGGCGCCCCAGCCGGGCTGCGCAGCGTGAGCAGGTCCGGAGTGCCCCCCGCCGCAATCCATACCGCCGGGCTGTCTGTGATGGCCCCGGGCCAGTGCGCGGGCGGTGCTCCCGCCGCCGCCAGGACCTCCGGCGCGCCGTGCGTGGGGAGTCTCAGCAGGGCCGCCCCGTCCAGGCCCGGTACGCTGCCCATGTTGTCCATTACGACCTGAAGGATGGCTGCCGGGCTGGCCTCGGCCCCGTACGCGCTGACCAGTTCCAGAAGGTGCATGGCCTCTGCGGGTAGCTGCGACCGGTGCGGCCACGCCGTGCGTTCACTGCCGGCTGGCGGCACACAACGGTACCCGGCCCCGCGGACCGTCTCGATGCGCGTTCCGTCCCCGCCTTCCAGCTTGCGGCGGATACGGTTCACGTACGCGTCGACCACGCGCTCGTCACCGCTGAACTCCAGGCCCCACACGCGCTCCAGAATATCGGCGCGGGTGTACAGGCGGCCCGGATTGGCCCGCAGCAGCGTGAACACCGCCTGCTCCCGCGCGGTCAGGGACTCGGCTGGTGCGGGGGTGGTCGGGGCGGCGCCGGTCGGGAACGCGGCGGGCGCAGAGGTGTCCTGCCGGGTTGAAGAGGCCGGGACTGGCTCTGCCGCCAGTGCACCCTGCCGGACCAAGTGGTTCATACCGGGTGATCCTGCCACGCCCCCGCTTACAGAAATCTCTCATGCGGAGTGAAAGTGGCGACAGGTATTGTCGCCGGAATGCGCTGCCGCCCAGACCGGATTCGTGCAGTCTGCACCTGCCTGCGGGGCACGCCAGCTGCCACGCTCCCCGCAGTCAGGCCCCCCGGTCAGGCAGGTGGCCGGCCTCCTTCCAGGAAGGCCAGCACGGCGCTCTGCATCTGCACGCTGGTGTAATGCCCGACCCCGGCGAAGGTGCGTTCTACCAGACCCGCGTCTGCACCTGCCTGCGCGAACGCTGCCCGGTACGCCGCCGCCGTGGGCGCGTGATGCGCCGCCAGCGGAAAGGTCGGGTCGGCCTCACCGCTGGCCAGCAGCAGCGGCGTGACAGGCAACTCCGCCACGTGCGTGACCGGCCGGTAGGTGTCCAGGAAGGCCCGCAGGTGCGGCCCACGGACCTCCGGTTCCTGCCACACGCCGGACGTGATCAGCGCCGCCGTCCGCGCCACCGGAAAGCCCGCGTCCGGCAGCGTGCGCCGCAGCGTCTGCACCACGTACCCGCCCATGCTGGACCCCACCAGCCACAGCGGCGCGCTCCGGAAATCTGGCCTGAACTCTGGCCCGAATTCCGCGCTGAACTCTGCGTGCAGCGCCTCCAGCAGGGCCGGAGCCTCGGCCACCGTGCGGCGCACACTCTCCCACACGTACTCGCGGGCATTCAGGCCCGGTGGGGTGTCGCCCTGCCGCTCACCGTGCAGCGCCGCGTCCGGCAGCAGCACCGCCGCGCCGCCCCCTCCCGCACGGCCCGCCGCCAGGGCCGCGTACACGCCCAGCTTGCCCTCCTTGGCCGCCCAGGCCCCGTGGTACACCACGCACAGCGCCGTGACCGCCTGCCCCTCGGGCGGCAGTTCCAGCAGGCACGGCACGCCCCCCAGGACCCGGCGCACCACCCGGTACGGGCGGCCCCCGGCCAGCGGGGTCGCGTGCGGGTCGGCCGGGTCGAACGCGCGGGTCACGCGTCCACCCGGACCGCCGGACCGTCAGGGCGCGTGGCCCACACGTCCGGGTTGCGCAGCGCCGCCCAGTCCCCGAAGCCCAGACCCAGCGCCAGGGCCAGCAGATTCCCGTGCGTGACCACGACCACCACGCCTGCCGGGTCGCGCGCGTCCGCCAGAGCCGCCTGAATGTGGGCTCGGGCCTCCGCGCCGGACTTGCCGCCCGGCAGGCACAGGGTGTCGTCCGCGAAACTCTCCCGCAGCCGCTCGCGCCAGTCGGCGCGGGATGCGCCGCTCAGGACCCGCTCGGTCAGGCGCTCATCCGTTGTGACGGGCAGGCCCAGCCGATCTGCCAGCGGACGCGCCGTCGCCGCCGCCCGCACCCACGGACTGCTGACGATCCGCGTGACGCCCAGCCCGGCCAGCGAACTGGCCAGGGCCTGCGCCGCCGCCCCGCCGTCCGGGGTCAGCGGCGCCCCCGGTTCCTGCCCGGTCGCCTGCGCGTGCCGCACCAGCAGCAGCGTTCCCGGCTTCACTTCAACTCTGCCCGTCATACGTTCCCACCCCGGGCGCGCATCTCGGCCCGCAAGGCCTGCACGTCCACCGCCCCCACCTGCCCCGCGTGATCCCGCGCCGCCCACGCCGCCGCGATCCCGGCCGCCTCGCCCATCGTGTGGCAGTTCTGCTGCACGCGAATCGCGGACTGCGCCTCGAAGGTACTGCTCGCCGCGCGGCCCGGCACCAGCAGGTTCACCACGCCGCGCGGCACCAGCGCCCGGAACGGAATCTCGTGGTACGCGTCCGGCGCGAAGTACGGCGCGCTGCCCTCCCGCTCGTGCAGCAGCCGCGCGCCCCCCTTCACCGAGTGGATGTCCACCGGGTAGTGATTCCGGCAGATGGAATCCTCGAAGCGCGCGCAGTCCAGAATGTCCGTCACGCCCAGCGTGTACTCGCCCTCGATGCGCCGCGTCTCGCGCACGCCCACCATCGGCGCGACCACCCCCACGAACGCGTCCTCGCAGCCCGGCAGGAACCGGCGGCAGAAGTCCGTCAGGCGCGTCACGGCCGCCCGCCCGTCCAGTTGCGCCTCGCTGAGCTGCCAGGGGTCCGCGCCGTCGTTCAGATCCGCACGGATACGGGGGCAGTTGAAACTCAACTCTCCGGGCCGCCCCGGCACGCTGAACGCCTGGAAGTAATCCCCATCCCGCTCCAGCAGCACCCCGTCCGCCACCGCCTGCCGGAACAGGCCCTCCAGCGAACTGCGGCGGCCCCACACCATCCAGAAATGCAGGAACTCCGCCGACTCCTGCGGTTGCCCCGCGCCGTTCAGGAAGTCACGCAGCCGCCCCGTGTCCACGCCCGCCAGCGAGAACCGCAGACTCATGGCCTGATGCACCCCGTCCCCATCACCCGCCTGGAACGGCACGCCCGCCGCCGCCGCCACGTCCGCGTCCCCGGTCGCGTCGATGAACACCCGCGCCCGCAGCGCCTGCAAGCCGCCCTTGTTGTGCATGACCAGCGCCCCGATCCTGTCCCCGTCCATGACGGGCTGCACCACCTGCGTATGAAACAGCACCTCCGCCCCCGCGTCGGCCAGCAGGTCGTCCAGCACGAACTTCAGGCCCTCCGGATTGAACCAGTTATCGTTCCCGTGCGCGTCCACCGCGCCGTCCCCCCGCGCCCGCAGGCGGGCCTTGATCTCGTCCGTCAGACCCAGGTTCAGGTTCTGCCCGCCCGACACGTTCCGCATCAGCGGCGTCACCCACGCGTTCGTGCCCGTGCCGCCCAGGCTGCCCTGCGCCTCCACGACCAGCACCCGCGCGCCCGACCGGGCCGCCGCGACCCCCGCGACCGCCCCGGCCGTCCCACCCCCCGCCACGATCACGTCCCACTCGCGGTCCAGCGTCCGGTAGGAGAGGGTGCCCCCGTTCACACGTCCCGCCAGTCGTGCGTCAGCAGGTGCCTCAGCGCCGCCTGCGTGAGCCAGTCGAAGGTGTTCGGCGCGTCCTGAAAGCGACGGTGGATCTCGCCCAGCGGTACCCACTCGTGACCGGCGGCCCCGTCGCCGCGCTCCGTCAGGTCGCCGCTGGCCTGCACGCGGAAGAAGAAGCCCACGCTGTCCACCGGCCCGCGCCGGGTCTGGTACACGAAACTGGGCGTCAGGCATTCCACCTCGGCGGCCGGTGTGCCCGTAGTCGTGCCGCGCAGGTCCGTCAGGTAGTCGCTGACGGTCAGGCCCGTTTCCTCGCGGACCTCGCGCGTCAGGGCGTCCGTGATGCCCTCGAAGGGGTCGAGTTGCCCGCCGGGAAATTCCAGGCGTCTGGGTTGCCCGGGTTTCACGCGGCGTTGCAGCAGGACCTCGCGCCCGTGGGGGCCGCTGCGTTCGATCACGGCGCGGGCGTTCACGTAGAAGTCCTTCCGGCGTCGTGGCCGCGTCAGCAGTCGTGGCAGCGCCAGCATCAGCCTTTCACCGCACCTTCCAGGCCTTTCATGAAGTACTTCTGGCCCATCAGGAACACGATCAGGATCGGGATGATCGTGATCACGGCGCCCGCCATGACGGCGCGGCTGTTCGTGCTGAAGGTGCTGCTGAGTTCCAGCAGGCCCGCCGAGAGGGGCAGCATGTTCTTGTCGGGCAGCATGATCCGCGCCCACAGGAACGAGTTCCAGTACGCCACGAATTCCAGGATGGCGAAGGCCACGATGGTGGGGAGCGCCAGCGGTAGCATGATGCGTCGCCAGATGGTCAGTTCGCGCGCGCCGTCGATGCGGGCGGCCTCGATCAGTTCCTGCGGGACGCCCAGGTACGCCTGCCGCAGCAGGAACAGCCCGATGATGCTGGCCGCACCCGGCAGGACTACCGCCATGTACTGACGGATCGCGTCAATGACCGGGTTGGTCTGTTGCAGCAGGCCCAGTTTGATGGTCGTGATGTAGTTGACGATCAATCCCGCCTCGTTCGGCAGGACCATCAGGATCAGGATGGAGTAGAAGATCAGGTCCCGGCCCGGAAAGCGCATCTTGGCCAGCGGGTACGCGGCCAGGGTGGCCAGAGTGGTCGTGATGGTCACGCCCAGCACGCAGATGACCAGCGAGTTCAGGATCAGGCGCCAGAACGGCACGGTCGTCCCGCTGAACACCTCGGCGTAGTTGCGCAGGGACACACCTTTGGGCAGGATCTTGGCCTCGTAGATGTTCCCGGTCGGTTCGAACGACGTGATCAGCGTCCAGTAGAACGGGTAGAGCATGATCAGCGCGATCACGATCAGCACCGCGTACGCCAGGACGTTCTGCACGCGTTGCCGGGCCACGCGGCGCGATTTGAGCTGCGCGGCCAGCCGGGCGTGTTCTTCGGCACTCATGGGGGCGGTCGCGGCGGGCAGGGGGGAGGTCATACGGACTCCGATTGAATGGACTGCAAAGGCCATTCAATCCGAGCGGATGCGAGAAGGAGAGAAACGGGTTTCGGACGTGGAGTTGGCAACCCGGCGCCCTTCCGGGTTGTCAACGAAACAAACGGAATCCGTATCAGGTCAGGCATCGACTTTCCCTCCGCGCGTCAGTTTGAAGTTGATCAGGCCGAAGAGGATGCTGATGACCGCGATGATGATCCCGGCCGCGGCCGCCAGCCCGTACTGGAAGTCCACGAACGCCCGCGAGTACGTGTAGAACAGCGCCGAGTACGTACTGCCGGCCGGGCCGCCCTGCGTCATCACGTAGATCTCCTCGAACACCTTGATGGCGCTGATGGTGGACATCAGGCTGCACACCAGAATCGTGGGCCGCAGCCCCGGCAGCGTGATGTTCCAGAACACCTGCGTGCGGGTCGCGCCGTCGATGGTGGCCGCTTCTTCCAGCTCCGGGCTGATGCCCTGCAACCCCGCGAGGTACAGCACCATGTAGTACCCGATGCCCTTCCAGAGCGTCACGAACATCACCGCGTACAGCGCCGTGGCCGGGTTGTTCAGGAATGACCCGTTCTGCGGCAGGCCCAGGAATCCCAGGACGGCCGTGACCGGCCCGCCCTGCTGGTACATCCAGTTCCAGATCAGGCCCACCACCGCGAAACTCGTCACGACCGGCACGTAGTACGCGGTGCGGAAAAACCCGATGCCTTTCAGGGGCCGGTTCACCAGCAGCGCCACCAGAATCGCGATCACCTGAATGACCGGCACGACCAGGATGTACTTCAGGCTGTTGGTCAGCCCCGACCAGAACTGCTCGTCGGCGAAGAGTTCCCGGAAGTTCGCCAGGCCCACCCACTGCGGCGGCGAGATGATGTTGTACTTCGTGAACGCCAGGTACGTGCCGAAAATCACGGGCCACGTGTGGTACACGACCAGCAGGATCAGGAACGGAAGCATGAAAGCGTAGGCGATCAGGGTGTTACGGGCCGTGACCTTGGCGCCCGTTCCACCCAACTTGTGCTGTGCCCGGCGTGACACACGCCGCTGGGTTGAAGTCATGCCCGGCAGTGTACGCACTTTGCGGCCCGCAGGCATGAAAAAACCAGCCTCCCGCTGCGGGGAAGCTGGTGCGGACCACGCGGGGTCCGGTGGGAAGTTCAGGCTGGGATTACTTGCCGTCGCCGTCGGTGGCTTCGCGCTTGCCTTCGCTGTACTCGGCGTTGGCCTGCGCGTTGTGAACCTCGGCCTTGGCGCGGTCCTCAAGGGCTTCGGCCTTGTGGTGCGCGTCGCCCGTCACGGCGTGCGCGACGTTGTGACCGGCCTCGCGGGCGCGGTCGGCGGCCTCGTTGACCTTGGCCTTGGCGGCGTCCAGCATGTTCCCAGCCGTGCTTTTGTCATCACTCATTGTGAACCTCCTGCAAGTTGGATTCCCTCTTGGGTGTGAATAGCATCGGGCAGCGGCGCGCCCGTGCGGTGAGGGAACGTTCAGGAGTCCCCCAGGAACCGGAAGGCAATCCTTAATCAGTGCGGCCCGTGGACGACGTGGCCGGGCCGCGCCCGTAAAACTCTGAACTGCGTCCAGACCGCGCCCTGAACCTTTCGGGTAACACGGACACCAACTCCGGACTCACGCGACTGGGGTACAGTGGTTCCCGTCATGGATAACCACATCAAGGTGCCCACGCAGGGCGAGAAGATCACGATGCAAGACGGCAAGCTCACCGTGCCGAACCACCCCATCATTCCCTTCGTCGAGGGCGACGGCACCGGCCCCGACATCTGGAAAGCCAGCGTGCGCGTCCTCGACGCCGCCGTCGAGATCGCCTACGGCGGCGAGAAGAAGATCGAGTGGATGGAAGTCTACGCCGGTGAGAAGAGCCTCGAAGTGTACGGCGCCAACGAGTGGCTGCCCCAGGGCACCCTGGACGCCTTCGACGAGTACCTGTTCGGCATTAAGGGCCCTCTGACCACCCCCGTCGGCACCGGCATCCGCTCCATCAACGTCGCGCTGCGCCAGGAACTCGACCTGTACGCCTGCGTGCGCCCCGTCCAGTACTTCAAGGGCGTGCCCAGCCCCGTCAAGCGCCCCGAAGACGTGGACATGGTCATCTTCCGCGAGAACACCGAGGACATCTACGCCGGCATCGAGTACAAGGCCGGCACGCCCGAGGCCGACAAGGTCCGCGGCTTCCTGATGCGCGAGATGGGCGTCACCAAGATCCGCTTCCCCGACACCAGCTCGTTCGGCATCAAACCCGTCTCGAAGGAAGGCACCGAGCGTCTCGTGCGCGCCGCCATCCAGTTCGCCATCGACAACGGCCGCAAGAGCGTCGCCATCGTCCACAAGGGCAACATCATGAAGTTCACGGAAGGCGGCTTCCGCGACTGGGGCTACGAACTCGCCAAACGTGAATTCGGCGCGGTCGAGATCGACGGCGGCCCCTGGTGCCAGCTCCCGAACGGCATCATCATCAAGGACGTCATCGCCGACAACTTCCTCCAGCAGATCCTGCTGCGCCCCACCGACTACGACGTGATCGCTACTCTGAACCTCAACGGCGACTACGTCAGCGACGCGCTGGCCGCACAGGTCGGCGGGATCGGCATCGCCCCCGGCGCGAACATCAACTACGTGACCGGCCACGCCATCTTCGAAGCCACGCACGGCACCGCCCCCAAGTACGCCGGCAAGGACGTCATCAACCCCAGCTCCGTGATCCTCTCGGGCGAGATGATGCTGCGCTACATGGGCTGGACCGAAGCCGCCGACCTGATCCTGAAAGGCCTGGACGACACCATCCAGCAGCGCGTCGTCACGTACGATTTCGCCCGCAACATGGAAGGCGCCACCGAAGTCAAGACCAGCCAGTTCGGTGACAAGATCATCGAGAACATGAAAGCCCGCAAGGCCTGAACCACAGACCAGGGAGGCCCGGACGCAGCGTGTGCGGTCCGGGCCTCCCTGTTGATAGGCGCTGGCGCCAGCAGGGCAGGCCCGCTCACCAGAACGGTAGAGCGGGCCTGTCTGCGGCTGCGGGTTTACCCGATGGCGAGCATTCGTTCGATGGGCACCAGGGCCTTTTCACGGATGTCGGCGGGGACGGTCACGCGCGGCTGCAGGTTCTCCAGTGCGTCACGGATGTTCTCCAGGGTGATCATCTTCATGTACTCGCAGCAGGCGGTGCGGCTAACCGGAATGAAGGTCTTTTCGGGCACGTCGTGTTCCAGGCGGGTGACCATGCCGGTCTCGGTGACGACGATGAATTCCTGCGCGGCGCTCTCGCGGGCGCGGTGGACCATGCCCTCGGTGGAGTACAGCTGCAACTCCGGCAGGGCGCCCAGGATTTTCGTGGAGCAGCCGCACTCGGGGTGGATGAGCAGTTCGGCGTCCGGGTACGCGGCCTGCTGGTCCGTGACGTCCTCGGGGCGGATGGCCTCGTGCACGTGGCACGCGCCGTCCCAGACGTCCATGGCGCGGCCGGTTTCGCGGATCACGTGCGCGGCCAGGAAGCGGTCCGGGGCGAACAGGACCGGCACGTTCTGCGGGAGGTTCTGCACGATCTGCACGGCGTTCCCGCTGGTGCAGCAGTAGTCGCTCTCGGCTTTCACGTCGGCGGTGGTGTTCACGTACGTGACGACCAGCCCGCCGGGGTTCTGCGCTTTCCAGTCGCGGATGCCCTGCGCGGTGACGGTGTCGGCCAGCGAGCACCCGGCGCGCAGGTCGGGCAGCAGCACGGTCTTGTCCGGGTTGAGGATCGCGGCGGTTTCGGCCATGAAGTGCACACCGGCGAACACGATCACGTCCGCGTCGGTCTTCGCGGCCTGCCGGGACAGGCCCAGCGAGTCGCCCACGTAGTCCGCAATGCCCTGCACCTCGGGCCGCTGGTAGTTGTGCGCGATGATCACGGCGTTCTTCTCTTGGCGCAGGCGTTCGATGTCCGCGCGGATCTGCGCCTCGTCCGGTAGGACTTCCAGTTGCAGCAGGTCGCGGTGGGGCGTCTGCGGGCGTGGGACGACCGGGCTGCCGGCGGGGTCGGGGCGTTCCGTGACGGGGCGGGGGGTGGGGGCCGTATTGGGCAGGTCGGTCATGACAGGTCCTCGGGTGCAGCGGGGTCGGGGGTGGGAATGAAGTTCAGGCTGATGTCCAGCGCGGGGGCCGAGTGCGTCAGCGCCCCGGCGCTCACGAAGTCCACGCCGCTGGCCGCCACGCGGGGCAGGCGGGACAGGGTCATGTTGCCGCTGGCTTCCAGCGTCACGTGCGGCGCGAGGCGGTCACGCAGCGCCACGGCCTGTGCCAGCAGCTCGTCGCTCATGTTGTCCAGCAGCACGCGGTCGGCGCGGGCGTGCAGGGCTTCTTCCAGGCCCGCGAGGTCCGGCACCTCGCACTCGATCTTCAGCAGGTAACTGTGGTCGCGGGCGCGGCGGATGGCTTCCGTGATGCTGCCGGCGGCGGCCACGTGGTTGTCCTTGATCAGGATGCCGTCGTCCAGGCCCGCGCGGTGATTGAACCCGCCCCCGTGCCGCACCGCCTGTTTCTCCAGGTCGCGCCACAGCGGGGTGGTCTTGCGGGTGTCGAGCAGGCGCGTGTGCCCGCCGCCCAGCGTGTCGGCGTAGCGCCGCGTCTGCGTGGCCACGCCCGAGAGGCGCTGCATCAGGTTCAGGGCGAGGCGTTCGCCGGTCAGGAGGCTGCGGGCCGCGCCGATGACCGTGCCGATCGGGCCGCGTGTGCGGGCCTCGCCGTCCCGCGCGGTCCAGGTGACGGTCACGGCCGGGTCTACCAGCGCGAACACGCGCGTGGCGACCTCCAGGCCGCTCAGGACGCCCGGTTCCTTCAGCAGGAATTCGGCGGTGGCCCGCTGCGAGGCGGGAATGGTGGCGAGGGTCGTGGCGTCCCCCCGGCCGATATCCTCGGCCAGAGCGGCACGCAGGCGCTCGTCGAGGCTCAGCATGGGGCGGTCCCCAGCGGTGACGTTGTGCGGGATTTCACGCGGAAGACCCTAGCACGGCCGCAGCGGCCGCGCCCACCGGCACCCGTGTCACCTGCTCGCCCAGTGCCCGCGACTGTAGCGAATGCACCGCGCCCGCTGCCTCGCCCGGGAAGTCCGTCCGGTGGTGCCCACCGCGCGATTCCTCACGGTCCAGCGCCGCCCGCAACACCCGCTTGCCGATCAGGGCCAGATGCCCGGCCTCCAGGCTCTCGCGGGATTCGGCGCCTGTGACCGGCCACGCCCAGGCGTCCAGCGCGGCCCGCAGTCCCGCCCCGTCGCGCCGCAACCCCGCCGCGCCCGCCACCAGTGCCCGCAGCGCGTGAAGGCAGGCGGGGTCCACCAGCGGGGCCGGCAATGCCTCGGTGCGCGCCGGCACTGGCTTGAGGACCGCCAGGGCCGCCCGCGCCGCCCGCGCGCCGAACACCAGCCCCTCGGACAGACTGTTACTGGCCAGCCGGTTCGCGCCGTGCAGGCCGCTGGACGCCACCTCACCCGCCGCGTACAGGCCCGGCACGCCCGTGCGGCCCTGCACGTCCGTCTGCACGCCACCCATCGTGTAATGCACCGCCGGCTGCACCGGAATCAGGTCCGCGCCCAGGTCCAGGCCCAGCGGCGCCAGGGACGCCGTGACCGTCGGGAAGCGGGAGCGCACGAACGCTGCGCCCAGGTGCCGCAGGTCCAGGTCCACCCGGCCCGTCGCGGCGATCTCGGCCGCAATCGCGCGGGCCACCACGTCACGCGGCGCGAGTTCCAGCGCCGGATCGTAGCGCTCCATGAACCGCTCGCCGCGCGCGTTCAGCAGCCGCCCACCCTCGCCCCGCGCGGCCTCCGTCACCAGAAACGCCGCGCCGCCCCGCACCACCGCCGTCGGGTGAAACTGCACGAATTCTAGGTCCCGCAGCGCTGCGCCCGCCTGCCATGCCAGCCCCAGCCCGTCCCCCGTCCCCTCGGGCGGCGCGGTCGTCACCGGGTACAGCCGCCCAAAGCCCCCGGTCGCCAGCAGCACCGCCCCGGCGCGCACCTGCACCGGCCCGTCCGGCGTGAGCAGGTCCGCGCCCACCACCGCACCCCCGGACACCCGCAGATTCCGCACGAACGCGCCCTCCAGCACGTCCAGCGCCGGACCCCGCGCCGCCCCGAGCGCCCCGGCCAGCGCCAGGCTGATCGAGTGACCCGTCGAGTCCCCCGTGTGACGGATGCGCGCCCGACTGTGCCCGCCCTCCAGCGTCACGTGCGGGCTGAACGTCACGCCCAGGTCCCGCAGCGTCTCCACGTGCGACCGGGCGTCCCGCACGAATGCCTGCACCGCCTCCGGCTCGCACAGTCCCCGCCCGGCCTTCAGGGTATCGAGTGCGTGCGCCTCCTCGTCACCCTGCGCCAGTGGGGCCGCAATTCCACCCTGCGCCCAGCGGGTCGAGCCACCCGTCAGGGGCGTCTTGCAGGCCAGCGTCACGTCCGCCCCGTAACTCCGGGCCGTCAGAGCCGCGTACGCGCCCGCCACCCCGCCCCCGATCACCAGAAGCTCCGTCTCGACAATCCTCACGCCCGACAGGGTACGGCACGGGAAGAGTGGGCAGGGGTGACACTGGCGGGCCATCAACCATCACCCGTCACCCATCGCGCCCACCTGCTCTAGACTGCGCGGCATGACGCGACTGCTGCTTGCCCTGGCGGGCGTGATTCTGTTGGCGGTCACGGCGCTGGCCCTGGTGTGGTTGATCGGTCAGGTCCTGGTGGGTGTGGGCGTGGTGCTGGTGGGCGCCGTGGGTGTGCTGGGCCGACTGCTGTGGTTCCTGCTGGTGACGGGCGTGCTGGCGGGGCTGGTGTACTTCGTGGCCAGTGCGTGGCGTCCGGCCTTGCGGGCGCGTGGCGGGACTGGGTCCGCCCGGTCCAGCGTCGCCGCCCGCCCGGCCGGTGCCGCGCTGCTCACGTTTGCGCCCCCTGCGGCCGCTCCGGTCAGTCTGGAGAAACCTCCGGTCTCGCCGGACGTTTCCGCCTGAGCCTGCCCACTCTCCTCAGGACTTCCTTCAGGCCTGCGCGGGCCACCATGCCAGGATGTTCGTATGCCTGACCAGACCCCGGACGCCCAGACCCCGGACGCCATCACCCCGGGCGCCATCACCCCGGGCGCGGCGACCGATTCCAGTGTGGTGAACCCGGCCCGGTTCCTGGGCCGCGCGGACGTGTACGCGCAGGCCCGCCCCGGCTACCCGGACGCGCTGGGC
Organism: Deinococcus aquaticus; assembly: GCF_028622095.1. NCBI lineage: Bacteria > Thermotogati > Deinococcota > Deinococci > Deinococcales > Deinococcaceae > Deinococcus > Deinococcus aquaticus. The sequence goes on from NZ_CP115165.1 coordinate 2,525,465, forward strand.
GCGTGGTTGCGGGACCTGGGGCTGCTGAACGCACGGGTCGCGGATATCGGCGCGGGCACCGGCCTGTTCACGCGCCTGCTGCTGGCGCACGGCGCGGCCGTGACGGCCGTGGAACCCAACCCGGACATGCGCGCCCGGCTGGGTGAGGGGTTGCGCGGCGTGCCGGGGCTGACCATGCAGGCCGGAACGTCCGAGGCGACCGGACTGCCCGCCGCCTCGGTGGGTCTGATCACGGCGGCGCAGGCGGCCCACTGGTTCGACCCGGGGCGGACCCTGCCGGAGTTCCGGCGCGTGCTGATTCCGGGCGGGCGGGTGCTGTTCGTCTGGAACGACTGGCGGGCCGCACAGGAAAGCGCACCATTCAACCGCGCGTACGGTGAGGTCGTGCGGGCGTTCACGGGTGACGATCCCCTTCAGATCCGCGTGCCGGAGGATGACCTGCCGCTGTTCATGCCCGGCGGGTTCGAGGTGCGCGAGTGGACGCACACGCACCCCCTGACGCTCGGGGCCCTGCATGCGCTGGCGGGCAGCGTGAGTTACCTGCCCGCACCGGACTCACCGGACTTCCCGGCCCTGCGGGCGGCGCTGGACGCGGCTTTCGATGCTCACGCGCAGGCGGGTGCGCCGGGCGCTGAGGCTCACGTGGAACTGGCGTACCTGACGCGCGCATACCTGGGCACGCTGGACTCCACCGCTCCCGGACCCACCGCGCCCAGCCGCGCCGTGTTACGCTGAGGACAGAACCCCCGGCGGGTCCGACCGGCCGGGAAAGGAGGTTTCGCCATGACCCACCCCGACACCGTCACCCCCTGGCCCGCCGCGCTGCCCCCCGGTGGGTACGCCGCCGAGGTCGTGGCGAACGCCTTCATCGAACTGGCCCGCCGCGAGGGACGGCACCTGACGCAGATGCAGGTGCACAAGCTGGTGTTCATCGCGCATGGCTACGCGCTGGCCCTGCTGGGCCGCCCCCTGACGTACAACACCGTGCACGCCTGGAAGAACGGCCCGGTCATCCGCCGCCTGTGGGAACGCTGGGGCGGGCGGGGCGTGCAGCCCATCGAGTCGCCGCTGCCGGTCGCGCCGTCCGAACCGGACCTGCACGCCGACCCGGACGCCGCCGAGGTGATCCGCAGCGTCTGGAGTGCCTACGGCAGCATGGACGGCCTGGAACTCTCACGCCTGACCCACCGCGCCGGTAGCCCCTGGGCGCAGGTGTACGCGGCCCGCGCGGACCTGATCCCCGACGAAATCACCCGCGAGTACTACACCGCCCTGGCCCGTAGCGCCTGATGCCGGACCCCGCGCCGCCTGCCACCCCGCCCCCTGCCCCGTCCCCAGCGCCCGAACGGACCGCCATCGAACAGGCCGTGCTGCACGGACTGGAAGCCGAGCGGCGCGCCCTGCCCACCCAGGCGGACCTGGAACGCCGCACCCGCGAACTGCGTTACCGCGAGGCCGTGGATCAACGCTGGCTGCGGCTGGGCGTGGGGGCCATCGTGTTCCTGCTGTCCGGCGCGTGGCTGGCCGCCGACGTGGTCCTGACCCTGGCGGCCGGGTGGGGCGAACTGGCGGGCCGACCGTTCCGGCTGGACAGCAGCGTGCTCGTGGCGTTCCTGACGACCAGCACCGCCACCGTGATCGGCCTGTTCCTGGTGTTCCTGCGCTGGCTGTACCCGCAGGGGCGCGCCCTGCCGGACGCCCCGCCCCCCACACCGGACCCCTGACGCTCGCAGGGGCGCGGGCAGGTCGTAACGCACACTTCAGTTGGGTGCGCACAATCCCGTAGAATGGCAGATTGTGACGCGCGCCGCCGCCCGAGCCCAGCCCCTGCGCTGAGACCGCTCTGGTCCCCTCCGGCGCGGCCCACGCTCCCGGAGGACTTTTGAGTTACTGGCGCAACACCATCAAACCCCTGCTGGACGACGAGACCGGCACCCTGTTCAAGCAGGCCCCCGTCCGCGTGACCCTGGCCTTCCCCAACCGCTACTCGGTCGGCATGGCCTCGCTGGGGTATCAGGTCATCTACCGCATGTTCAACAACGAGGAAGGTGTCGCCTGCGAACGCGCCTTCCTCCCCGACGACGTCGAGGCCTTCGAGAAGACCGGGCAGGCCCTGCCCACCGTCGAGACCGGCCGCGACGCCGGCGACTGCCAGCTGCTGGCCATCAGCGTGTCGTTCGAGCTGGACCTGACGAACATCATCCGCCTGCTGGACGTGACGGGCCTGCGCCCCCTGCGCGAGGAACGCGACGACAGCGACGCCATCGTCATGATCGGCGGGCCGTTCACCAGCAGCAACCCCTACCCGCTCGCTCCCTTCGCGGACGTGATCATCATCGGGGACGGCGAGCAGATCATCCCGGTCGTCAGCGAGGCCCTGCGCGAGGCCGAGAGCCGCGAGGACTTCTACGATCTCGTGGACGGCATGCCCGGCGTGTTCCTGCCCGCCCGGCACACCCACGAACCCAAGTGGGCGACCGCGCCCAAGGAACTGCTGCCGGCGTACAGCCAGATCGTCACGCCGCACAGCGAACTGAGCAACATGTTCCTGGTCGAGGCGCAGCGCGGCTGCCCACGCCCCTGCACCTTCTGCCTCGCCCGGACCATGTACGGCCCCAACCGCAACAACCAGGCGCAGGAACTGCTGGACGTCATCCCCGACTGGGCCACCAAGGTCGGACTGGTCGGCGCGGCCCTCAGCGACTTCCCGCACACCAAGTTCGTGGGCCGCACCCTGACTGACCGGGGCATCAAGCTGGGCGTCAGCTCCATCCGCGCCGACACGGTCGACGCCGAACTGGCCGAGATTCTCAAGGCCGGCGGGCTGCGGACCTTCACGGTCGCCAGCGACGCCCCCAGCGAACGCCTGCGCCGCTGGCTGAAAAAAGGCATCACCACCGAGGACCTCATCAAGACCGCGCACATCAGCCGCGACCTGGGCTTCAAGGGCATCAAGGTGTACATGATGATCGGCCTCGGCCCGGAAAACGACGACGACATCACGGAACTGATCTCGTTCACCAAGGAACTCGCCGGGATCAACCGCATCGCGCTGGGCATCAGTCCCTTCGTGCCCAAACGCCACACGCCGCACTTCGCGGACCCCTTCGCGGGCGTGCAGGTCATCGAGAAGCGCATGAAACGCATCCAGAAGGAACTGCGGACCACCGCCGAACTGCGCAACGTATCCGCCAAGTGGGCCTGGGTGGAAAGCGTGATTGCGCGCGGTGGCCCGGAGGTCGGCATGGCCGCCTACCAGATCTACCGCAACGAGAGCATCGGCGCGTGGAAGAAAGCCCTGGCGGACGTTGGCTGGAGCGACGAGTTCGAGACGAACGCCCCCGCCATCGACCTACCGCCCGGACAGTACGAGAGCAAGGACGTCAGCGCCCACGCGCAGGGCCTCGCCATCTGACCCGTTCAGGTTCCCGGCTCAGCCCCCTCCCGTACAGGAGCGGGGCTGATTCCGTGCGCCTACCATTCACGAGCCATAGCCCACGCCTCCAGTCATACGGCTTCCGTCTGTTTCGTTAACAACCCGGCAGGGCACCGGGTTGCCAACTCCACGCCCGGAATCCTCTTTGCTCCTACTCGCGTCCGCTCGGATTGAATGGTTTTTGCAAGCCATTCAATCGGAGTCCGTATCAGTTAATTCTGCGAGGCCAGGAACGCCGCCTGATTGCGGTAGAAGGTCTTCACATCCCGGAACGACAGGTTGCCCGTGATGTCGATGTGGTCGTACCCGCTGACGCGGCCCAGGCGGTACCAGTTGCCGGGCGTGGTGGCCTGCCCGGTGTACGCGGCGCTGCCCTGGCCGGTCGGGGCGTTCATGGAGGTGTTCGGGACGATCCCGTCGTTCGCCCACCACGCGCTGCTGTACGTGACGGCCCCGCCGGGGCTGCGGCCCGTGATGTTGCCCAGGCCGGGTTTCAGCGGCCACGCGTAGGGGTACGCGATGGGTTGCAGGACTGGGTTCATGGTGGGGGTGGGGTACTGCCAGCCGCTGATCAGGCCGGTGGTGGTGGCGTTCGTCTCCCACGAGAAGTACCTCGTGGTGCGGCTGCGGCCCGCGTAGGCGTTCAGGGCGGCCGAGCCGTCCACGCTCAGATCGTACGCCGCCTGATCGCGGCTGTTCCAGATGCCGGAGTTGAACACGCGGGTGTTGTACGTGGTGAAACTCTCGCCCGGGGCGCGGCTCAGGCCCCACTGGCCCAGGTCGAAGTTGTACACGAAGTTCTCGGGACTGACCGCGCCGACGCTGCCCGCGAAGGCCAGGATCAGGTTCTTGAACATGGGCACGGCGTCCTGCAACGTGTCGGCGGCGGGGCTGCCGTTGTTGGGGCTGCTGACGGTCATGACGTTACGGATCCACCCGGCGCGCCCCCCGGCGAACAGGCCGCCGCTGGCGCGATTGGCGGCGTCGCCGTCATCCAGGAGTTTCACGAGTAGCCGCGCGGTCTGACCGCCCATGGAGTGACCCAGCAGGTTCACGGGGTGCTGCGCGTCCCACTGCGGGTAGAAGCCGGGGTAGCACTTGGCGGCGTCCGTGCGGGCGTGCCCGTGCGTGGCGGCGTGCGCCGCGCCGTAGTCCACGCAGCCCCCCTTGATCTGCGCGTACAGTTCGGCGGCGCGGTCCCAGTTGCTGCTGACCGGCCCCATGCTGGCCGTGAAGACGCTGTACCCCTGGCCGCGCAGGTCCTGCTGCACGTCGTTCAGGCCGCCCCAGTAGCGCAGGCCCAGCGCCTCGTCCCGCCCGAAGCCGCCCAGGCCGTGTACCAGGATCAGCGGCGTGCTCTTATCCAGCGCCTGCGCGTTCAGCGGTGCGGGCAGGGCGGTGTCGCTCAGGTCGGTCATGCGGGCGGGTGCGGTCGCCTCGGGCGGGGTGGGCACGCCCGCCGCCGTGGACGCGGGCAGGGCGGTGGCGTCCGGGCGGGTGGGTGCGCCGCAGGAGGCGAGCAGCAGGGCGGCGCTCAAGGCGGCGAGGACGGGGGTGCGGGCAGGCGTACGGTGCGGGGCAGGCTGTGACATGACGGCTCCTGGGCCACGGGCGGAGGCAGGCCCGCGCCGGGTGCCGGAACAGGACTGCTGAAGTCCCCTCACGCTGGAACGGACGGTTCTGCCGCGGGTGGCAGCTGGGTTGTGGGTACGCTCAGCACAGTGACATACCGGAGCAGCGGTTTACTTGACTGACATGTTGCAGTTTTAGAAAAGGACGTCTGGCACGGCGCTTTGGCCTCAGAATGAGGTGTGAACCCAAAGAATGCACGTGCCAGACGGCTCTATTCTGACATCCTCACCTGCTTTTCGCGCAAACAACATCGCGATTCCTTTCAGGTCTTCCTGGACCTCCTCCTCGACGGTTCCGGTCGTCCCCTGCCCACTCGCGCAACCGTCAAATCGCCCTCCGCGATCAGTCGATTCCTCAACCACACGATCTGGGATCTCCGGACACTCTGCCGCTTCATGCGCCAGGCTGCACTCCAGCTCTTCAATGACACCTGGAAACATGCTCCACACCAGCGTCCCCGGGTCGAATTCCTGGTCGACCTGACCAGCCTCGAAAAGGCAGGAAAGTTCCCCGGACTCTCCGACTGGATGCACGTCCTGAACGCCGTGAACGGCGTTCACCTGGTCGTCCTGTACATCTGCTGTGGAGACCTGAAGCTCCCCTGGGCCTTTCAGATCTGGCGTGGAAAAGGCACGTCCTCACCCGCCGCGTTAGCCCTCAAACTGCTCCGCACTGTTCCACCCGTCATGCTTCAGGGGAAGCGCCGCCCCCGTCTGCATGCAGACGGGGGCTTCGAAAGTGCGGAGTTCATTGAGGCCGTCCTGGAAAGAGAAATAGACATCGTGATTGGTGTCCGGCGCAACAGAACACTCGCGAATGGGACACCCATTCACGAGCTGATGACCCGCGGGTACAAGGCACAACTCCAGGGTCTGAAACCCACCATGTACGTCTCGTGGGCATGGCTATACCGGAACAAAGAGCCAGAGCAGCGCTTCGTCATGTCGAACATCAACCTGGGCGGCAAGTACCTGGCCAGAGTCGGGAAACGCCGCTGGCGGATCGAGGGCTTCTTCAAGACCATCAAGGGGCGGTTCGGCCTGGAGCGGTTCGCGCAGCACAGCAAAACAGGTGTGATGCGGTGGTGGTGTCTCTCAGGGCTGGCGTATCTGCTCTGCCACTTGGCGGATCAGGATGTGCCGCCCAGACCACCGGGAACATGGCCAGATTGGGGAGCGTTAGCGAGAACCGTTCGGTTCTCGTTTATCCCAGAAGTGCGTCGTAGAGCGCTTCAACTGGAACTCGCCGAGCTTGATGCCTTCCAGGACGCACTTTCTGCTCCCGCCCCCTAAACTGCAAGATGTCAGTTGACGCGGGTTCATTTTTAAACTGACCTGCATCCGGGGGGAGGCTGAGGCGGAGGCCACGTGCCAATCCTGGCGTTTGTAAATAATTCTGCTTCAAATACAGTCAATCTCACGCCGCCCTTGCCTGGATGCGGCATGATGGGGCGTATGACGAACCCCACCCCCCGCCCGCAGACCATGGCGGAAAAGATCCTCTCCCGGCGCGGCACCATGGCGGTGTACGCCGGGGACCTCGCGGTCGTTGAGGTGGATCAGGTCATGGTCGTGGACTCCATCGCCCAGAGCTTCATCCAGCGCATGCAGCAGGACCTGAACGCCACGCCTAAATACCCCGAGCGGGTCAGTATCGTGATCGACCACGTCGCCCCGGCCAGCACCGTCAGCGTGGCGCAGGCGCAGAAGGAAGCCCGCGAGTACGCCGCGCAGACCGGCGTGCGCCTGTTCGACGTGGGGCGCGGCATCTGCCATCAGGTGCTGATGGAAGAGGGCCTCGCCCGGCCCGGCTGGATCGTGCTGGGCAGCGACAGCCACAGCACCACGTACGGCGCGGTCGCCGCGTTCGGGACCGGCATGGGCGCCACGGACATCGCCCTGGCTGCCGCCAGTGGAAAGACCTGGCTGAAAGTCCCCGAGAGCGTCAAGGTCACCTTCACCGGCGACCTCAGAGCGGGCGTGAGTGCCAAGGACGTCGCGCTGGAAATGATCCGCCGCCTCGGCGCGGACGGCGCGACCTACCAGAGCATCGAGATGCACGCCGGGGACCGCTTCACGCGCGGCGAACGTATGACCCTGGCGAACCTGTGCGTGGAGGCCGGCGCGAAGGCCGGACTGGTCGTGCCCGGCGGCGAGATCCTCACCGCGTACGGGTACGACATCCCCGACTGGGTCTACCCCGACGAGGGAGCCACGTACGTGCAGAGCATCGAGATCGACCTTGCCAACCTGAACCCCCGCATGAGCGCGCCCAGCGAGGTGGACAACGTGTTCGACGTCGCCGATCTGCGCGAACAACTGCGCGACCAGCACGTGGATCAGGTGTTCATCGGCACCTGCACCAACGGGCGCATCGAGGACCTGCACGCCGCTGCCGACGTCCTGCGCGGGCGGCGCGTCGCCCCCGGCACCCGCCTCCTCGTGATTCCGGCCAGCAGTCAGGTCATGGAGGACGCCATGGCCGACGGTACCCTCCTGACCCTGCAACGCGCCGGGGCGGTGCTGGGCACGCCCGGCTGCGGGCCGTGCATGGGCCGCCACCAGGGCGTCCTGGCCCCCGGCGAGGTCTGCGTCAGCACCAGTAACCGCAACTTCATCGGGCGGATGGGCGACAAGGACGCCCACATCTACCTCGCCTCGCCCGCCGTGGCCGCCGCGACCGCCGTGATGGGCCGCGTGGCACTGCCCGAGGACGTGCTGGCCACCCCGGTACCCGCGTGAAGGTCCGGCTGGATCACTGCGTGGTGCACGTCTCCGACTGGGCGCGCTCGAACGAGTTCTACGCACGGGTGCTGGGGGCCGAGGTCATCCCGCGCGGGCAGGGCTTCGCGTACCGCTTCGGGGCGCGGCAGCTGAACCTGCACGGGCCGGGCCTGAGTCCGGAGCCGCTGGCGCGCGTGCCGGTCGCGCCGGGTGGCAGTGACCTGTGCTTCGTGTGGGACGGCCCGGTCAGCGGGGCCGCCGCGCACCTGAGTGCGTGTGGCGTGCCGGTGGAACTGGGTCCGGTGGCTCGCGCGGGCGCGCAGGGTGACGGCCTCAGCGTGTACTTCCGCGATCCGGACGGGTCGCTGCTGGAATTCATCAGTTACGAACAAGCGTACGAGCAAGAGGGGGCCTGAGATGCCGAGAATCTGGAAATTTGGTGACAGCGTGAACACGGACGACATCCTGCCGGGCAAGTTCGCGCCGTTCATGGCGGGCGAGGACGTGTTTCAGACGTTCGCGTTCCATTACATCCGCCCGGAGTTCGCCGCGTCCGTGCAGCCCGGCGACGTGCTGATCGGGGGGCGCAACTGGGGGCTGGGCAGCAGCCGCGAGTACGCCCCGCAGGCGCTGAAGAAGTTGCAGGTGGGCGGGATCGTCGCGCCTACTTTTGCGCGCATTCATTACCGCAACCTGCTGAACCTGGGCATTCCGGCGTTCGAGTTCGACCTGACGGGTCTGCTGGAGGACGGCGCGGAGGTGTCGCTGGATGTGCCCACGGGCGTGCTGACGCATGCGGGCGGGACGGTGCAGTTGCCGCCACCGCCGGAGTTCCTGCGTGAGGCTCTAGCAGAGGGGAGCATCCTGGCGTTCTTCAAGAAGCACGGGCGCTTTCCGGGTGAGGCGGCCGGGTAGTTCTGCGGCCGGACAGTCCTGGCCTCCCGCGCAGGTCTGGCCCCCGCCGCGCAGGTCTGGGGGCCTGTTGCTGGCCTGAGGGCCGGTAGACTGGAGGCATGGCGACCCTTGAGATTGAATGCCCCGTGTGCGCGGAAGTGCTGGAACTGACGGACGAGGACCGCGCCGAACTGGCGGTCGGGGACGTGATCGTGTGCGATTCCTGCCACTCGGAGATGGAAGTCACCGTGAACGGTGAGGGTGAGGACTTCGACCTGGAGTTGCTGGGTGAGATGACGACCTGCCCGAATTGCGGTGAGGAGTTCGAGGTGACCGAGGACATGCTGGCGGTCGCGCCGGTGCAGGTGCTGGATGGTGTGGAGGTCAGTGTGGTGTCGTGTCCGCACTGCAAGGGCCTGGTGGCGCTGGAGTTGATGGATGACGGGGACGTGATCTGAGAGCGAGGTTCCGGGCACCTGCCTAGGCAATTGCGAACGCAAAACTTTTCATGTAATAACCTACCAAACGTAAGGAGTGAATATGGCTACCGTTCAATTTGAAAACCCTGATACCGGCGCACTGATCGAACTCACCAACCCCGAACTCGGCGAACTCGTCACCGACGACGAAACCGGCGTGGAATACGAGGTCGTGTCCATCGACCCCCCCCGCCTCGAAGCCGCCCCGCAGGAAGCGGAGGACTGGGGAGAGTGACCCCGCCAGGGCACGCGGTCAGGCCGTTCCACCGGAACACCTGACCGCGCTCCCTTGCAAGGCCACCAACCCCGGACACCCCCATGGCAGACCTCGCCGTTCTGTACGACCGCATCCGCCCCGACGAGAAGATGCTCTTCGAGGCCCTCGACGACCTCGGCGTTCCCTATGACAAGGTGTACACGCCGCAACTGACCGTCACCTTCGACGACCAGGGCCGCGCTGGCGTCCCATGGAAGGTCGCCATCGAACGCTGCGTCAGCCAGAGCCGCGGCCACGGCGTCACACGCGCCCTCGAAGGCTTCGGCGTGAAGGTCATCAACCCCGCGCACGTCATCGAACTGTGCGGCGATAAACTCGCCACCAATGCCGCCCTGCACGCCCACGGCCTGCCCACCCCCCGCACCGGCGTGGCCTTCGATGGCGACGCGGCCCTGCAACTCATCGAGGAGATGGGCTACCCGGTCGTCCTGAAACCCACCGTCGGCTCGTGGGGCCGCATGGTCAGCCGCCTGAACGACCGCGCCGCCGCCGAGGCCGTCATCGAGCACAAGGAAGTGCTGGGCGGCCCGCAGCACGGCATCTTCTACGTGCAGGAACTCATCAACAAGCCCGGGCGGGACATCCGCGCGTTCGTGGTGGGCGGCGTGTGCATCGGCGCGATCTACCGTACCAGCGAACACTGGATCACCAACACCGCGCGCGGCGCGAAGGCCAGCAACTGCCCCGTCACGCCCGAGATGGCCGACCTGGCCGTGCGGGCCGCCGCTGCCGTCCACGGGCAGATCGTCGCCATCGACCTCGTCGAGGACCCCGCCGCGCACAACGAGTGGGGCGGCCTGAAGATCATCGAGATCAACCACACCATGGAATTCAAGAACTCCGTGGCGACCACTGGCGTGAACATCCCGCGCCTGATGGGCGAGTACGCCATCAGCCTGCTGTAACCGGCTGCAAAGAGAAAGGCCCGGTGTGCTGATCACCGGGCCTTTCTTCTGGTTGCGTCCCCTCTGGGTGGGTCAGTCCAGCACGTCGATGCCGGTAGCCCGCACCCGCTCACGCACGTCCTTCAGGCCCTCACCGCTGACACGCATCACGAAGCGCCGCCGACCGTTCTCGCCGCCGTACGTGGCGACACTGATGATATTGCTCGGCAGGATAGCCCCGGTCGCGCGTTCCAGGCTGCCCGGCACGTCCGGCATGTCCAGCGTCAGGCGCTGCCCGCCCTCGCGCATGCCCAGGATGCCCGTGAAGGCCCGCAGGACATCCATGGTTGTGATGATCCCGCTCAGGCGGCCCGCGTCGTTCAGGACCGGCAGGCCCCCCACGTGATGCTCCTGCATGCGCAGCGCCGCGTCCTCCATGTACTCGCCCTCGGCGGCCGTGATGACCGGGCGGGCCATCATCTCCTCGACCGTCAGTTTGCTCAGCAGGTAATTCAGCTCCCAGACGCTCAGGGTCGTGGCCTTGCTGGGCATGGCGTCTTTCAGGTCCTTGCGGGTCGTGATGCCCACCAGCCGGTCACCGTCCATGACCGGCAGGCGCCGGAACCCACCTTCCTTCAGCAGTTTCAGGGCGTCCATGACGGGCGTATCGGGAGTCACGGTGATGGGTTGGGGGGTCATCCAGTCACGAACGAGCATGCGCGCAGTCTACATGCGCGGTGTGGAAAGCGGCGCATGTGAAGCGCGTCAGCGGGCCTTCATTCGGCTCAGAAAGAGCCGTGCTACGGTGCGAATCATGAAGATGAACGCCAAGATTCTCGCTCCCCTGGCCCTCGTGGCCGCGTACGGCCTCGGCACGGTCGCCCCGCACGCCCAGACCACCGCCCAGAAGGTCGGGTTCGTGGACGTGTCCAAACTGCTGGCCGCCCACCCCGGCGACAAGGACATCCAGGCCATCCAGAAGAAAGCCGACGATGAACTCTCGGCGCTCGACAAGCAGATCAAGGCCATCGACGCCAAGGGCGCCGGCGCCTCCGCCGCCGAGAAGCAGAACCGCGAGCAACTGGTCGCCACCATCAAGAGCAAGGCCGACGCCTACGACAAGCAGCTGGCCCCCAAGATCGCCGTGGTCGAGAAGGCCGTCGACAGCGCCATCAACACGACCGCCAAGAGCAACGGCTACTCCATCATCATGGACCGTGACGTGGCCGCCAAGAGCGGACTGGTCATCTACGCCGACAGCACCACCGAACTGACCGACGCCGTCGCCAAGTCCGTCAAGTAACCCCACCCCCACAGGCTCAACGGTGACGCCGGGCCCCGCAGGCAGATTGCTGGCGGGGCCGCACCATTCCCCGCGCTGCGGGCCGTGCGCGCCGCCCACCTGCAAGGAGACACCACCCTTGAACAAATTCATGATCATCCTTCCCCTGGCCCTCCTGACAACCGTTCCCCACGCGCAGCAGAGCAAGAGCCGCGTCGGTATCCTGAACGTGCAGACGGTCGTGAAGGCCATGCCCGGCAGCAAAACCTACCTGGACCTGAATGCCAAGGCGACAGCTGACCTGACCGCCAAGCAGAAGAACCTTCAGGCGCTGGCTGCGAAGGCCACCACGACCGCCGACCGCGCCGCGCTGACCAAGGCGCAGCAGGCGTACGCGGCCGCCCGCGCCGACTACGCCAAACGGATTGACGTGGCCTTCCAGCCGCTGAGCAAGAAGGTCAATGCCGCCGTGGCCAAGGTCGCCAAGGCCAACGGGTACACCGTGGTCTTCGACGAGAAGGTCGCCGCTCAGACCAGTCTGGTCGTGTACGCCAACGAGGCCGCCACCAGCCTGAACGCCGCCGTCATCAAGGAACTCAAGTAACACGGACTCCGGCTGGATGGTCTGTAGGGCCATCTGACTGGAGCGGAGGCGAGCAGGAGCAGAGCGGGTTCCGATGCGATGTAGGTGCCGGGCCGTGAACGGAGCCGATGGAATCCGCGTAAGCCGTCATCCCTGCCGGCAGCAGAAGAGGGCCGCCCGTTCTACCTGAACGGGCGGCCCTTCTCTTTGCTTTTGTCCTTCTGCTTGGGCTTTTGAGGCTAGCTCTCAGCGCGCCCGGTTTCAGAGGCGGATGGTTTCGTTCTCACCCATGTCGGGCTTGCCGCCGACCAGACCCTTGGCGAATTCCAGCAGGCTGCGCATCTTGCCGTTGCCTTCCCAGTACTCGGCGCCGCTGGCGTGAATCTGGATCAGCTGAATGTTCGGGTCTTCCTTGCCCTGCGGGAAGTACGCCTGGTAGAAGTCGCTCCAGAGTTCATCCAGTTTCGCGCGGTTCTCGACGAGCTGGGCGGCGCCGTTGACGCTGACGTACACGCCCTTGTCGGGGCTGGAGTAACTGACGTTCACCTGCGGACGGGCCGCCATGTCCTGCACCTGCTCGGTGTCCTTGCCGCCGATGAACCAGATGTCACCGTCGAACTCGACCTGCTGCGTGGTCATGGGGTGCGCGTGCAGGTGCCCCTCGGCGGTCTGGACGGTCAGCATGGCGAAATGCACTTCCTTGATCAGGCCGGCGAGCGTTTTGACGGAGTCCGTGCGGGTGGTATCGGGTTGAGTCATGGGTTCACCCTGCCACGCCCCCGCCGCGCCGGACTGGGGGGAGGCGCACCGTGTGAACAGCTTCGTAACCCGTCCTGAAGGAACGCTGCACGCCGCGTGAGGAACAGACCGTCCCGGCGTGTGGACAGCCGTGCGGCCCGGATGCCAGAGGTCCGGGCCGCACGTTCGCACAGGGAGGGCCACGACAGGAGGGTCAGGCGGGCAGGTGCTGACCTTTCGGGCGGGTGTCGGGCACGTTGCGGACCAGCAGCACGCCCAGGATGAAGAACGCGGCGGCAATGCCGAACACCAGCGTGTACCCCAGGTTGTCGCCGCGCGCGTTCCCCCAGTCGAGCAGCGCGCCCTGCGGCCCACCGATGAACTGCGGGGCCACGAACGCCACGTGCCAGATGCCCATGTCACGCGCGAAACTGGTGTCGCTGGGCATGGCGTCGCTGCCCAGCGCCCAGTCCACGCTGGTGAACGCCCCGAAGCCCAGGCCGAACACCACGGCCAGCAGCAGCGCCGCGCCGAAGCCCGGCACGACCAGCAGCAGCAGCGCGGCGGCGGCCATGGTGGTACCCGCCACGTAGATGACAGGTTTGCGGCCCACCCGGTCACTGATGCGCCCGCCGATCAGCGCCGAGACGATGCTGGCCACGATGATGCACGCCAGCATGATCGAGTTGGAGGTCGCCGGGTCCTTCTGGTTCAGCACGTCGGCGTTGTAGTACTGCAAGAACGGCTGCACCGAGTACTGCCCCAGCGCGAACAGCACGCGCGTGATGAACACCCACAGGAACGGCTGGTACGCGAACAGCGTGCGCCAGGGTGCCGGCGTGTGACCGGCTGCGGGCGCGTGATCGTCCGGCACGCCACGCATGGTCACCAGCGCCGGGACGAGCAGGAACACGCCGATCAGCACGAACGACACCAGCGCCGGCAGGTGCAGGCTGCCCACCACGAAGGCACTCACGGCGCCCAGCAGTTGCCCGGCCGCCTGAAGCATGCCCATCACGCCGCTGTACCGGCCGCGCTGCTCGGGCGGCACGAGCTGCGGAATCAGGGCCGAGTACGGCGCGGTGGCGTAATTGTTCCCGAACTGCACCAGCACGAACCCCAGCACATACACCCAGAAGCCCGTCATGCCGCCGAGCAGGGTCACGGCGGCCGCCATGACCGCCAGTCCCGCGATGTTCACGCCCACGCCCAGGCGCAGGTACGGCACGCGCCGCCCCGTGCGGTCACTGTGCGCCCCGACCAGCGGCGGGATCACCAGGGCCATGACCGCGCCGATGGCGACCAGCGCCCCCGAGTACGTGCCTTTCAGGGAGGAACCCACGAACGATTCCACGTTGGCGGGCATCAGGACCAGCAGCAGCAGCAGCCAGTGGAACGCCGTGCCGAACCAGAACGCGGACAGCACCCACGGACTGACGCGCGGGGCGGTAAGAGATTGGGCAGTCATGATGCGGCGAGTATACGGGCGGCCGGGCGACGAACCGCGCCGGAATGACCACCCTGGAACGCCCGCCCGGCGTGCGGGTTGGAAAGAGGCGGCCCCCGGCCCTGGCCTGCGCGGGGCAGGGAAGACCGGGGGAAGACGGCGGCCCGGGGGAATGTCAGGGCCAACATCCGGAGCCCACCTGGGAACTGCCCACCTGGGACCTGCCTTCAGTTGGGCAGTGGGAGCAGGCGGCGCAGGTACGCCTCGCCGCGTGGCGTGAGCCGCAGCAGGTGCAGGGGAGGGGCGTCCTGATCGGCGTTGCGGCACATGCTTTTCAGGGCGCAGGGGCCGCACGCGCAGCCGTCCGTGGTCTGCGTGGCCTCCTGCACGTACCCGCCGCTTTGCAGGGTGCGCAGCATGCCGCTCAGGGCGGTCTCGCTGCTGCCCAGGTCGCGGGCCAGTTCGGCGGGCGTGCGCGGCTGCCCGGCAATGGCGTTCAGGATGCCTGCCAGTGGCGAGGCGCTCATGCGAACGCCGCCCCGGACGTACGCACCCGTGTCATACGGATTCCGTCTGTTTCGTTGACAACCCGGGACGGCACCGGGTTGCCAACTCCACGCCCGGAACCCGTTTCTCTCCTGCTCGCTCTGCTCGGACCCAGCGGCTTTGCAAGCCATTCAAGCGGAGTGCGTATCACAGGACCCTCGACGCGATCTGGTACACGATCAGGCCCACGATCCAGGCGGTGGCCAGCTGGTACGCGACCGTCACCCACGCGACGCGCCGCCCGTGCTCCTGCGCCATGGCCCCGACCGTGGCGATGCAGGGCGTGTACAGCAGCACGAACACCAGGTACGCCAGTCCGCTGGCGGGCGTGAACGCGCGGGCCAGTGCGGCGGCCAGCGGCGTCTGCGTGTCGGCGCTGGCATCGGCGCTCAGGCTGGGCAGCGCCAGCACGGTCGGCAGGGCCGACACGCTGGCCTTCACGGCGTCCCAGGCGGCGCCCAGCGTCTGCGTGATTCCGGCCACGAGGCCCAGCGGTGCGGGCGCGGCGGCCTGCTCACCCAGGTAGATCTGCCCCAGGGTGCCCACGACGACCTCCTTGGCAATGAAGCCCGGCACGAGCGCCCCGGTCGCCTGCCAGTTCCCGAAGCCCAGCGGCGCGAAGATGGGCGACACGGCCTGACTGACCACCCCGAACAGGCTCTCCTGGGGCGGCACGGTCGCGAACTTCTGGCCGCTCACGGCGGGCAGGGCCAGCAGCAGCCACACGACGGCCACGGTCCCCATGACGGTGGTGCGGGCGCGGCGCGCGAAACTCGCGGTGCGCCGCCACGCGTGCTTCCACAGCACCCGCCACGCCGGGAAGCGGTACGGCGGGAGTTCCAGCAGCACGCCGCCCCCCTCGGCCGGCAGGGACGTGCGGCGCAGCACCAGCGCGAACAGGAACGCCACGGCCATGCCCAGCACGTACAGTCCCCACACCAGCCAGCTGCCGGAACGTGGGAACAGCGCGGCGGCGAACACCACGTACACCGGCAGGCGCGCCGAGCAGCTCATGAACGGCAGGATCATGCTGACCAGTACCCGGTCACTGCGGCGTTCCAGGGTGCGGGTGGCGTACACGGCGGGCACGTTGCACCCGAAGCCCAGGATCAGCGGAATGAACGCCCGGCCGTCCAGGCCCACCGAACGCATGGCGCGGTCCATCAGGAAGGCGGCGCGGGCCATGTACCCGCTGTCCTCCAGGAAGCTCATGGCGAGGTACAGCACCAGCAGCGTCGGCAGGAAGCTCAGGACCGTGCCCACGCCCGGAATGATCGCCCCGGCCACCAGGTCACGCGCCAGCGGGAACCACGCCAGTCCCGCCGACGCCCACCCGCTCAGGATGTCCTGCATCGGCCCGCCGATCAGATCCACGAACGGCGAGGCCACGCTGAAGGTCAGGCGGAACACCAGCAGCACCAACCCCAGGAACAGCGGAATGCCCAGCAGCGGGTGCAGGGTCAGGCGGTCGAGCCGCTCGCTGAAGGTCCGGCGGGCCTGCGCCTGTGGCACGGCCACGCGTGCCAGATCGCCCGCGCGGGCGTACCGGGCCTCGGCAATCTCGATCAGGGGGTCCAGGCCACGGGCCTCCAGCGACGCGAGGTGCGCGTCGGCGGCCTCCAGCAGCGGCTGATGTCCGGTCGCGGCCAGTCGGCCCCGCACGCTCGGGTCGCCCTCCAGCAGCGCCAGCGCCAGGTAGCGGTGCGCGTGCGGCGGCAGGGTACTCAGGCCCGACATGCGGAACGTGAGGTCCTGCGCGGCCTCCTCGATGGCCGGCGGGTAGCGGACGGCCACACCCAGCGTCGCCCGGTCCAGCACGCCGCTCATCAGGTCCGCCGTGCCCACGCTGCGGCTGGCGACCGTCTCGATGACCGGCACGCCGAGCGCCCGCGACAGCGCCTGGGCGTCCACGGTCAGGCCCTTGTCGCGCGCCTCGTCCACCAGGTTCAGCGCGACCGCCACCGGCAGCCCGAAATCCATCAGTTGCAGCGTCAGGTACAGGTTGCGTTCCAGGTTCCCGGCGTCCAGCACGTTCATTACGGCATCCGGGGCCTCGTCCATCAGGGCGGTGCGGGCGATCAGTTCCTCGGGCGTATGCGGGCTCAGGGAGTACGCGCCGGGCAGGTCCAGCAGGTGCACGCTGCGCCCCGCGTGACTCAGGTGCGCCTCGCGTTTCTCGACCGTCACGCCCGACCAGTTCCCGACTTTCAGGCGCGTCCCGGCGACCGCGTTGATCAGCGTGGTCTTCCCGACGTTCGGGTTGCCGACCACGACCACGCGCGGCTCACGCGCGCCCTGAAGGCGGGCGACGGTGGCGGCGCAGGCGGCGGCGTCCGGTCGGCGCAGTCCCCCCAGGTCCGGCAGGGGAGGCGGGACCAGCGGGGCCGTCACAGGCGTACCCGGATGCCCCGGAGGTCCGCGAGGCGCAGCGCGAGGTCCGTGCCGTTCACGCGCAGCTCCAGCGGATCACCCATCGGCGCGCGGCGCACCACCGTCACGGGCGCGCCCCGCACGAACCCCAGTTCCAGCAGGCGGCGGCGCAGCGGGTGTCGGGGGTCGAGGGACACGACGTGCGCGGTGTCCCCTGGATTGAGTTGATCAAGGGTTCGTTCTTCCATCGGGTGCCTCCGACCCCATCGGGATCATTCCCGATCAGGATAGTCGGATTACAGCGGTTGACAAGGGTCCCCGGTCACGCAGCGCGGCAGGCTCTTCAGGGCGTTCCGGGCAGCGCGTCCCAGTACGCCTGGAGGTCCGGGGCCAGCGGCACCTCGGCCACCACCTGCGTCCCGGCCCACGGGAACGCCACGCGCGCCGCGTGCAGCGCCTGCCGCGCCAGCCCCAGCCGCGCCGTGAGTTCCGGCGTCTGCCCGGTCTCCATGAATTCCAGGAACACGTCCGGGTCACGGCCGTAGATCTTGTCCCCGACCATCGGCAGACCCAGGTGAGACAGGTGCGCGCGAATCTGGTGCAGGCGGCCACTGCGCGGGTACGCCTCGATCAGGGCGTGCCCGGCCCGGCGATCCACGACCCGGAAGTCCGTCACGGCCGGTTTCCCGTCCGGCACGACCGCCTGCCGCATGGCGATACGGTTCGCGCCGCCCAGGCCCAGGTCGCCCAGCGGGCCGTCCAGCGTGCGGCGCTCCCAGTCGGGCGTGCCGTGCACGAGCGCCAGGTACGTCTTGCCGACCAGATGCGTCTTGAACAGCGTGAAGAACCGCTGCGCGGCCTCCCGGTCACGCGTCAGGAGTTGCGCGCCGCTGGTTTCGCGGTCCAGCCGGTGCGGCGGCGCGAGGCTGGCCTCGCCGGTGGCGCGCTGCATGAACGTCAGCAGGTCCGGCACCTCCACCCGCGCGCGCACCGGGTGCGTGAGCCACAGCGCGGGCTTGTGCACCACGTAGAAATCCGGGTGTTCCAGGATCACGCGGGGCCGCTCGGTGGGCGGCAGGAGGGGCGCGGGTCGGTCCGGTCCAGTCGCGCTCACAGTTCCCACACGCTGGCGTAGTCCCGCCCGACCAGCCGCGCCGACAGGTCCACGCCCCGCGCGACCGTGCGCTCCAGCCGCGCCCGTAGCCACTCGCCCGGCACCTCCGGCGCGTGCCAGTGGGCGGACGTGGCGTACACGAAATGCGGATTTACCACGCAGCGGAAATCCACCATCAACCCGAACGCGAACGCCCCGTGACTCAGGTACCCGTGATCCAGCCCGCCCGACACCAGGAACGTCACGGGCTTATCGAACCACGCGCCGTGCAGGCCGCGCGCCGCGTCACTGCTGCCCGTCAGTTCCACCAGCGCCCTCGCGCCGGACCCCAGCCCCCAGTTGTACACGGGCACGCCCAGGAACACGCCGTCCGCCCCGGCAACCGCCGCGTGGTACAGCGCCGCGTGCGGGTGCTCGTAACAGCCGCCCGGCCCCTGAACGTTATCGAAGGGCGGCAGCGGCTGCGCGCGCAGATCCAGGAACGTGACCTCGTGCCCCTGCGCCCGCAACTGCGCGGCGGCCAGCGTGCACAGCCACGCGCTGCGGCTTTCCGGATCGAGACTGGTGGACAGGACCGTGAACTTCACGCCCCAGAGCGTAGTGCATGCCGCCGGACAGGTCAGCGGGCGGCGTCCTCCAGCTGCTTCAGGTGTTCGATGCGGGCGTCCGTGCCAGGGTGCGTGCCCAGCAGGTCCGGCACGCCGCCCGGCCCTCCGTCCTGGGCTTCCAGCCGCGCCAGGATGGCCTGAAGGGGCCGCGTGGTGCGGTAGCGTTCCAGCATGAAGCGGGCGGCCACCTCGTCGGACTGCGTCTCGGCGGCCCGCGAGTACCCGCCCTGCACCAGCGCGACCGGCACGGCCGCCGCGAAGGTCGTGGCGCTCACGATGTCCCCGGTCAGCGCCGTGACGATCAGCGACAGCCCCAGCGCCTGGTACACGCTGGCCAGCCCGTGCCGCTGCGTGACGTGCCCCGCCTCGTGCGCCAGCACCCCCACCAGTTCCCGGTCACTGCGGGCCAGCGCGACCAGCTGATCGGTCATGACGACCGTGCCGTTCGGCAGCGCGAACGCGTTCGCGCCCAGCCCACTGCTACCCGCAGGTTCACCGTCGCGCAGCAGCAGCCGGTACCCGTACGGGCCGCCCGCCCAGCCGCTCACGTCCCGCAACGCCGCCTGCAACTGCGCCTGCCGCGCCGCGCTCAGCTCACTCGGGCCGATCAGGTTCTGACCCTCCAGTACCTGCAGCGTTTCGCGGTCGAAGGTCGCCAGCACACCCACGGGCGTCACGGCCGCCGCCTGCCGCGCCAGCGCCGGCACGCCGAACGTCACGAAGGCCCACAGGACCGCGCCCGTCACGGCCACCGCGCCCAGCGCCGTGCCCCAGCTGCTCTCCAGCCTCCGCACGCCGCCCAGCAGGCGGTTTCGGCCGTGCCGCTGTTCCCAGGCGCGGATGGCCGCGTCGTCTGGCGTCTCGAAGCGGCTGCCGTCCGGGAAGCTCAGGCTGCGGCGCACGCCGGGCAGCGCCGCTTCCAGCGTCACCTGATCCGCGCGCCAGTGATGCTCAGCCTGCGCGCCCAGCCGCACGCGCACCTGATCGCCGTCCAGCAGCAGCGTCGCCGGGTGGTCGCGGCTGCTGCGGCCATCGAAGAACACGCCCTGTGCGGTCAGGCTGTCCGTCGCGGCCGGGTCGGGTCCTGTCAGGTCCGGCACGTCAGAACCCCAGCCCGATGTCCAGCAGTTCGGTGGCGGCCTCGCCCAGCGCCGACTCCGGGCCGCCCGCGCCGCCCGCGAAGTCATCCAGGGAAGCGATGGCCCGCACGCTCACACCCTCCAGCAGGTAGCGGTTGCGGCGGATGTCCGCCCAGGGGGTCGCCAGTCCCAGCGTCAGCAGTTGCGCTGCGCCGTTCGACACGGTGATCCACACCACCCGCCACGGATTGAAGGTCGCGCCCGCGCGGACCACGCCGCCCAGTTCCGTGTTGTTCAGCACGTACCGCATGGTCGCCGCCCGCACGTACTGCCACGCCACGCCGTTCAGCGCGATCAGGATCACGTACCCCACTGCAAGGAAGATGAAGAAGAACAATCCGGAACCCAGACTTTCCCAGTCCATGCTGTCCAGATCGAAGCCACTACCTGCCATCCACGCCACCAGCGCCACCACTGCCGGCACGGCCAGCAGCAGCCCCGCCCCGACCAGCAGGCCCACGCCCGTCAGCGCGATCAGGTACATGGGCGCCACGTCCCCCCGGAAGTTCCCGCGCGCCGAACCGTACGACAGGTTGTTCACCTGATACCGGCGCTGCATGAACCACGCCCAGGGCAGCGCCAGCCCCCCGCTGAGACTGGCCGCCACGTTCGCCGCGCCGTACGCCACGTACGCGCCTTTCACACTGCCGTCAAAGTGAAAGCGCAGCCCCCGGTGCGTGGTATTCACCGCCTGAAAACGCATGGACTGCGCCACCAGCCACGGGTACAGCAGCGCGAACGCCAGCGCGATCAACGCCGACAACCACCACCACCGCTCACTCTGCTGGCTCAGCGTGTACGCCCCGAACAGCGCCCCCACCACCACGTACGACCGCAGCAGCTTCAGCGGATTGGCCCGGTACTCGAAGTTATGGCCGTCCACCCAGGTATGCCCGTAGAAGTACTGCCGGTTACGCACCCGCGCCCACGGCAGGTAGATGCCCAGCGTCACCACCGACAGCGCCGCGTTCACGATCCACAGCCGGAAGTACTCCCCGGCCGACCCCGTAAACGACACCGGGTACGTCGTCACCTGTGGCGCGGCCCGTTCCGGCGCGGGCAGCCTCTCCGGCCCAGAGGGAAGGTCATGCCGCCCCGGAACGGCCGTCCCGGGTGCGGGCACGGTGGGTTCTGGCGCGCGTGGCAGGGCGGGATCGGTCATGCCCCCATGCTACGGGGCGGCCGCCCCCGTCGTTTCCTCAGGTGCGCGGCGCACGAGAAAGCAGCGGACGCCAGAGGCACCCGCTGCGAATCTGCCGCCGGTCTTACCAGCGGTTGTCGCGGGCGCCCATGCCGCCGCCCATCGGGGCGGGCGCGGCGTTGGTGACGACCACGTTCTTGGCCTGCGGGCCCTTGTTGCCCTGGCCGGCTTCCACTTCGAATTCGACCTCGTCGCCCTCGTTGAGCTTGCGGAAGCCGCCGCTCTGAATGGCGCTGTAGTGCACGAACACGTCGGGGTTGCCCGGGTGCTCGAGGAATCCGTAGCCTTTTTCCACGTTAAACCACTTCACTCGACCTTGAGCCATAACTCTCCTTGCATCCCGGAAATTCACTGCCTGGTATCCAATCCTCTGGACTGAACCCAACAGACTGGCATGAATTTTGAGACCCCCGGATTATCGCACGGCCTCTCAGAATGCGCACGCCAATCTGCCGCACCTGCCCAGGCATCCCCACCCGCCGGCGGCCGCAGAGGCCCGTGTGAGACGGCGCGCGGCGATTTTCTTGAATCCAGGTTCAATCAGCCGCTCCGGTCTCATGAGGGTCCTGCCCCGCCTGACCGGCCCAGGCCCCTGCCGCGCAGCGCGTGGCCGGCTGCGGCACCGCCGGAACGCCCGGACCTTCATGCTAGGCTGGCAGGCAGTTCAAGACCCACCGCGCGTGATCACAGGGAAGCGGCGTGCGTACCCGCGCGGCCCACACCCGGAGTCACGCCCGGACTTTCGGAGGAAAGGCATGCCGCGCTACGCCCTGGACGGGCACGTCCCACACATTCACCCCACCGCCTTCATCGCCCCCAGCGCCGACCTGATCGGGCAGGTGACCGTCAGCGAGCACGCCAGCGTGTGGTTCGGAGCCGTGCTGCGCGGCGACCTGGAAGCCATCACGGTCGGTCCCGCCTGCAACGTGCAGGACGGCGCGGTGCTGCACACGGACGCCGGTTGGCCCTGCATCCTGACCGATCACGTGACCGTCGGGCACCGCGCCATCGTGCACGGCGCCATCTGCGGTCCCGGCAGTCTGGTCGGCATGGGCGCCGTGATGCTCAGCGGCTCCAGCCTGGGGGCCGGGGCCGTGCTGGGGGCCGGGGCCGTGCTGCCCGAAGGCGTGCACGTGCCGGACGGCATGCTGGCCGTCGGCATTCCGGCGCGGGTGGTGCGTCCCGCCGCCAGTGGCGGCAACGCCACCAGGTACGTGCAGAACGGCGCGCGTTTCCGCGAGGGCCTGACCCTGCTGGACGGCGACCTGCAGGCCTCCGCCGACCCTGCGCAGGACACCCTGGCCCGCGTGGACGGCCTGTGACCTCACGCCGCGCGGCGCTGCGCGTGGTCGCCGGAACCGGCCCGGCCACGCCGCGCGGCCCGCACGGCCACGTCAGAGGGGCCGCCGTATGAAGGAACGCCGCCCGCGCACGCCCCGCCCCCCGGACTCGCCGGAAGCCCGCGAGGCCGCCGCCATCGCCCGCGTGGCCCGCGCTGCCCGCGCGGCCGCCAGGGCCGACGCCCGGAAAGCCGACCTGAAACAGGCCCAGCAGCGCGACGGGACAGACCCAGCCGCGCCCAGCGCAGCCACACCTGCCGCAACCACGCAGACTGACCACGCGGGCGCGAATCTCACTGGCACGGCTGACCTCGGTGCCGCAGCGCTTGGTCCCGCAGCGGCCGGCGCTGCGCGGCTGGAGCCGGCGCCGCCGGACGCTGCGTTGCTGGACAGCCCGCAGCCCGACATTGCCGACTCCGACACCCTAAAACCTGACCCTCTGGAACCGAATGCCCTGGAATCTGGCGCCGCGCCGGACCCGTCGCTCTCCCCGTTCGCTGACCGGCCTTCCGCCTTCCGACCTGACCCTGCGGTGGATTCCATGACTGAACTTGACGGCCACGCGGCGGGCGACCCGCTGCCCGCTGCCCCGGCGGACGACGCGCACGGTAGTGAACCGGGCGACCTGATTCCGGAACTGACGCCCATGTTTCCTGGCGCGGCCCCGTTCCTGGCGCGGTTCCTGCCTCACTCGGAACCCAGTCACACGGGCCTCACGCATCACTTCTGCGACCTGCACGCCTTCCTGAAGTACCTGCACGGGGGAGGCTGGTACGGGTACCTGCACGCCGCGCTGGGCGAGCAGAGTGCCTTCGTGCTGCTGTTCGAGGGCCGCGCCGTGACGGCCGCCGCCGCCAGCAGCACGGGCGAGCAGGCGCTGGGCGAACTGCTGAACCTGTACGAGCAGGGCGCGTCGCTCAGCGCGCACCCGCTGCCCGCAGACCTGACGCACGTACTGAGCGGCATCGGCTCGCGCGCCTGGAAGTTCAACCTGACCGAGGACTTCACGGGCCTGCACGCCCGACCGACCGGCGCGATCTACTACCTGCGCGGGCAGATCATGGCGACCCTGCCCGCCACCCTGCCGTACGAGGGAGCGTTCCCCGCGCCGCTACGCCCGCAGACGCTGATCCTGCCGCGCAGTCTGGCCGGGTGGGCGCACCACCAGTACGCCATGACGCTGCGCGGCCGGGACGCCACGAACGCCATCACGGGCCTGCACCAGACGTTCCGTGCCCGGCACGGTGCGCCCGGACTGGCCTTCCTGCGCGCCCTGAGCGAGTCCCTGTCGCCCGCCGAGTACGCCCTGCGCTCGGACGTGGCCCTGCACGACCTGGAATCGATGGTGCAGGACTTCGTCAAGAGCGGGTACGTCCGCGAGGTCTGATACGGACTCCGATTGAATGGCTTGCAAAGCCGCTGGATCCGAGCGGACGTGATGAGCAGCAGGACGGACGGAGGCCGTATGAAAGCGGCGTTCCGTTGATGGATGAACATGCCTCCATCCACTGCACTTCAGACTGCTGTGAACTCCTGTGGACGCTGTCCGGCGCGGGCGGTCAGTCGAGGTAGCCTTCGCTGAGCACCCACAGGCGGAAGGCCGCGCCGTCGTCCTGCGCCTGCGGGGCGGGCGTGGTTTCGCGTGAGTTGCTGAAGTAACGCCCCGTAACGCCGATGGGGTCGGCGGCGAGGTGAATGCTGGTCTGCGCGCCCTGTTCGGGCGTGATGGCGAACAGGTCCACGACGCGGTACAGCTGACTGACGAGGCCGCCGTTGTTGTGCGCGAAGCCGGTGGCGACCATGCCCGGGTGCAGGCTGTTGCTCTGGATGCCGCTCTCACGGCGGGCGAGTTCGCGGGCGAACAGGATGTTGGCGAGTTTACTCTGCGAGTACGCGGCCCACCCGCCGTACCCGCGCCGGAATTCCGGGTCGTCGAAGCGGATGCGGCCCATGGCGTGCGCGGCCGAGGCGACCGTCACGACGCGCGGCGCGGCGCTCTGGCGCAGCAGGGGCAGCAGTTCGTGGGTCAGCACGAACGGCGCGAGGTGGTTCAGGGCCCAGGTCTGTTCGGTTCCCTCGCTGGTTTCCTGCCGGCGGGTGTTGAACGCCCCGGCGTTGTTGACCAGCACGTCCAGTTGCCCAAAACGTTCAGTGTACTCGTGGGCGGCGCGGCGCACCTGGGCCAGTTCGCTCAGGTCGGCCAGCAGGGTGGCGGCGGCTCCGGTCTGGCGGGCGGCCTCCTCGGTCTTGCTGGGGTTGCGGCCCATGATGGTCACGTGTGCGCCGCGCGCGGCGAGTTCGCGGGCGGTGATCAGGCCGATGCCGCCCGTCGCGCCGGTGATCAGCACGCGCTGTCCGTGCAGGGGGGCGGTGGGGGTGGGGGTGCTGGAAGTCATGCCTCACAGCATAGAAGCCGGGCGCGCGCCGGGGCTGAAGCATAAAGGACAATCGCGTGCCCGGCGGCCCGGGAAGGGACCGGTCAGCAGGGGGAGCGCAAAAAGTGAGGCTGATACCTTGAGCGGATCAGCCTCCTTGCGCTGCGGACTTCACTCGGCCCGCCTTCTGAATTGTTGTGCGCTGATAAGGGTAGTGTAGGCGGCGGCGTTCACAGAAATGTCACGTGCAGATGAAGGCGCGCTAAGGCCAAGGAATGCTCAATACTCCCCTGCGCGTAGCCCTGGGGTGGTGCAGGCATTGGTTCTGGCCGTGCTTTTACAGCGCTGGTGGGGTCTCGGCGGCGCTGAAGGCCTGCACCCCGGCGTTCAGCAGTCGGTCGAGGGTCGCGGCGAACTGACCGTTCTGGGCGCTGTCCAGGTTGCCGCTGACGGCGTGCGAGGCGGCGCTGTGAATCAGCAGGGTCACGCAGGTCAGCAGGTACGGGATGCGGGGGCCGCTGCCGGGCAGGTGGGCCTGCAGGCGGCCTTCGAGGTCCGCGAAGACCTGCTGGCGCCGGTGCGTGAAGGCGGGTCCGCTGCCGCTCTGGAGCAGAGTCAGCAGCGAGCGTTCCTGTACGAGATGCATGTAGATGGCCGCGAAGGGGCGGTCGCGCTGGCCGCTGTGGATTTCGGCCAGCAGCGGGGCGAGGCGGATTTCGAATTCTCCGAGGCGCAGGCCGAGCAGTTCGGCGAGGATGTCGGTGGTGGACGTGAAGTACGAGTAGATGGTAGGTCTGGAGACGCCGACGTGCCGGGCCACGTCGCCCATGTTCACGGCTTCGAAGCCGTGGGTGGTGAACAGGTGCTCGCTGCCGTCGAGAATCTGCTGCCGCCGGTCGGCGGAGGGCAGGCGGCGGCGGCCTCCGGTGGGGGGGGAGAGGGACATGCTAATCAGTCTACACCACTACTGACATATTGTCACTTGACATATTGTCGGCAATCATTCATGCTGTGACCCATCTGACAGAGTGTCACGTACCCTGTTCACTTTCGAGGCGACCATGAACGACGCACCCCCCACACCCGCCCGCCCCACCCTGAAAGAATCGTACCGCCGCCTGACCCCGGCCGAACATAGCCTGTGGCGCCACCCGATCATGTGGGCCGCCGGGGCCGCCTTCCTGTTCGTGCCCATGGTCTACGCCGGCGTGTACCTCATGAGTGTCTGGGACCCCAGCGGTAACCTCCCGGACCTGCCCGCCGCCCTGGTCAACCTGGACACCGGCACCGTTTCACGCGGCAAGAACGTCAACGCCGGGCACGACCTGGCCGTGGAACTCCAGAAAGACCCCCCCGTGAACTTCATGCGCTACCCCACCCAGGCCGCCGCCGAGCAGGCCGTGCGCCGGGGCGAGGTCTACTTCGCGCTGACCATCCCCGCCGACTTCAGCCGCAAGGCCATCAGCGGCGACAGCAGCCAGCACGGCCTGCTCCAGCTGTACCGCGCCCCCGGCATGAACTACTACGCCAGCACCGTCGCCGACCGCGTCACCAGCGCCATCGCCGAGGACCTGAACGCCACGCTCGGCCAGAACCGCTGGGAAGTCGTGCAGACCAGCCTCAAAGACGTGCAGCAGGGCTTTTCTGATATTCACGATGCCACCGTGAAACTCGCGAACGGCGCGCAGGACCTGCTGGACGGCACCGAGAAACTCCAGGACGGCGCCGGCAAACTCGCTACCGGCGCCGGCACCCTGGCCGCCGGCGCAGACAAGCTCGCCGGCGGCGCCAGCAGCCTCAGCGGCGGCGTCAGCAGCCTCACGGGCGGCGTCACGAAACTGGGCGGCGGCCTGAAACAACTCGAAGCCGCCGCGCCCGGCGAGCAACAACTCGCGCCCCTGCGCAACGGCAGCGCCAGACTCGCCAGCAGCGCCGACCAGCTGTCCGGTGGCCTGAACAAACTTGCGGACGGCAGCGACCAGTTGGCCGCCGGAGCGAAGAAACTCGGCGGCGGCGCCACGCAGGTGAACACCGGCACCGGACAGCTCGCCGCGCAACTCCCGGCCCTCGCCAGTGGCCTGGGCGACCTGAACACCGGCGCCCGGCAACTGGCCGCCGGCGCCGGAAAACTGAACGCCGGCGTCACAGACGGCCTGAAACCCGTCGCCGACGGCGCCGCCCAGCTCAGCAAGGGCGCCGCCAGCCTGAACGCCGGGCTCGGCAAGGCCCAGACCGGCGCGAAACAGGCCGCCGATGGCGCCACGCAACTCTCGGCCGGCCTGACCCGCCTGGACAGCGGCCTCGGCACCCTGCAAAAAGGCGCGCAGAGCCTCGCGGGCGGCAGCAACACACTGGCCACCAGCCTGAAAGGCACGCCCGCCGCCACCGGCGCGCAGAACGTGCAGACCGGCGCGGCACAACTGAACGCCGGACTGCAACAATCCCAGGCGGCCGCCAGCTCCGCAAGCCGGGGCGCACAGACCCTCGCCACGCAACTCCCGGCCCTGAGCGGCGGCCTGACCGACCTGAAAACCGGCGCCGCCCAGTTGCAGACCGGCGCCGATCAACTGAACGCCGGCGTCAGCAGCGGCCTGAAACCCCTCCAGACCGGAGCGGCCGACCTGCAAAGCGGCGCGAACCGACTCGCCAGCGGCGCCGCCAGCGCCCAGACCGGCGCGCAGAAAGCCGCCGCCGGAGCGAAAGAACTCGCCGCCGGCACCGCCCAGGTGCAGACCGGCGCGCAGCAACTGAACACCGGCGCCGCTGCCCTGGCCGCCAACACCCGCAAAGCCGCCACCGGCGCCGCCCAGCTGGCCGCCGGAGCCCGCGACCTGCAAGGCGGCGTGACCACCCTGGCCGACGGGAACATCAAGATCAAGAACGCCCTGGGCGACATTAACGCCCAGCTGCCCGCCCAGAAGGACCTGAACACCCTGAACACCGGCGGGAAATCCCTGGCCATCAACAGCGCCAGACTCGCCACCGGAGCGGCCACGCTCGCCAGCGGCGCCGCCGACCTGCAAGGCGGCACCGGCGACCTGCGCAGCGGCGCCCTGAAACTCCGCAACGGCCTGACCGAACTGCGCGACAGGGTCCCCACCGACACCGAAGAACTCGGCGGCGACCCCACCGGCCTCGCCCAGAGCGTCACCGTGCAGACCCGCGCCACCGCCGACGTCCCCAACAACGGGAGCGCCTTCGCCCCGTACTTCATTGCCCTGGCCCTGTGGGTCGGCGCGACCCTGACCACCTTCATCTTCCCGTTCCTGCTGATCCCCGACAGTGGCCGCACCGCCACCCAGAGCGCCCGCGTCCTGCGCAAACTCACGCACCCCCTGGCCATCGTCATCGGGCAGGCCCTGATCGTCGTGACCGGCGTGCACCTCATGAACGTGCCCTTCCTGAACCCCGCGCAGGTCGTCCTGACCGCCGTGGCCGGCAGCGTCACCTTCATGACCGTGATCCTCGCCCTGAACCTGCTGTTCGGCCCGGCCGGGCGCGTCCTGGCGCTGATCCTGCTGATCGTGCAACTCGCGGCCAGCGGCGGCAGCTACCCCATCGAACTCTCCAGCCCCTTCTTCCGCCTGATCCACACCGTCATTCCCGTCACCGACGTCATCAACGCCCTGCGCAGCGCCATGTTCGGCGCGTACGAAGGCCAGTACTGGACCTTCATGGGCCGCATGGGCGTGGTCGCCGCCGTCGCCCTGGCCGCCGCGCTCCTCAGCCGCCGCCGCTGGGTGTACACCCCGGACAGCAACTTCCGCTCACCCATCATCACCGACGTCGGCTAAGCCACCCCGTACCACCGCCGCGCCACGCCCGCCACCGGGCCCCGGGCGCGGCGCACCCGTTTCAGCGTGGCGGCCGCCCACTCTCAAGGGCCGCCCGGTACGACCCCACCGACTCGCCCGGACACGACAGCGGATGCACCTGCACCAGCCGCCGCCACGATTCGACCCGCTGGTCGTCCAGTAGCACCTGCGGCTTGGGCAGGAATGCCATAAACACGCTCTCCAGCCCCACCTCACGCGCACTGTCCCGCGCGTAGGCGGCCCCACCGGAACTCCAGCAGTACAGCTCCGCGCCCTGCGCCGCCAGTTCCCGCACATGCGCAATGGCGCCTGGGATGGGCACCCGCGACCGCCCCACATTCCGAACCAGCGTCTCATCCACATCCACGTACACCACGAGCGGGGGAGGGGTCATCAGATCACCTCGCGGAATGCCACGCTCTGGCTGCGGTTCTGCAACTCGCTGCGCAGGTATTGCAGGCGGGGGTGTTCCAGCCTGGGGTCGTGGGCCAGGATGTGTTTCGCCAGTTCGCGGGCCTGCTCGATGATCTGCGTGTCGTTGGCGAGGTCCGCGAGGCGCAGGTCCGGGATGCCGCTCTGGCGGGTGCCTCTGATCTCGCCGGGGCCGCGCAGTTTCAGGTCGGCTTCCGCGATGACGAAGCCGTCGGTGCTGCCTTCGATGATCTTGAGGCGCTGGCGGGTCTTCTTGCTGTGTTCCCCGGCGATCAGCACGCAGTAGGACTTGGCGCTGCCCCGGCCGACGCGGCCGCGTAGCTGGTGCAGCTGGGCGAGGCCGAAGCGTTCGGCGTTCTCGATGACCATCACAGAGGCGTTGGGAACGTCCACGCCGACCTCGATGACGGTGGTGGAGACGAGCAGGTCGAATTCGTGCGCGCGGAAGCGGTCCATCACATGGTCCTTCTCGGCGGCGCTCATCTTGCCGTGCAGCAGGTCGATGCGCGCTTCCGGGAGGATGGTTTTCAGGTCGTCGGCGAGTTGCGTGGCGGCCAGCAGTTCCAGGGTGTCGCTTTCCTCGATGAGAGCGGTGACGACGAACGCCTGCCTCCCTTCGCGCACCTGTCCCATGACGAACCCGTAGGCCTGCTGGCGGGCAGTGTCCTGAATCAGTTTCGTTTCGATGGGCGTGCGGCCGGGGGGGAGTTCGTCGATCACCGAGAGTTCCAGGTCGCCGTACGCGGTCAGTGCCAGCGAGCGGGGGATGGGCGTGGCGCTCATGACGAGCACGTCGGGACGGCCGGTCAGGAGGCGGCGGCGCTGCTGCACGCCGAAGCGGTGCTCCTCGTCCACGACTGCCAGCCCGAGGTTGTCGAAGCGTACGTTCTCCTGAATGAGGGCCTGGGTGCCCACGACGACGTCCACGTCGCCCTCGGCAATGCGGGTCTGCATCTCCAGTTTCACCTTGGGGGTCATCGCGCCGATCAGCAGGCCCACGCGCACGTCCAGTTTGCCCAGGTACCCGACGAGGTTCGCGTAGTGCTGCCGGGCGAGAATCTCGGTGGGGGCCATCAGCGCGCCCTGGTAGCCGTCGCGCACGGCGAGGTACAGCGCGCAGGCGGCCACAGCCGTTTTCCCACTGCCCACGTCGCCCTGCACGAGGCGGGCCATCTGGCGGTCGCTGCGCATGTCGTCCGTGATTTCCAGCAGCACGCGCCGCTGGGCGTTCGTGAAGCGGAACGGCAGCGCGCCCTCGAAGGTGTGGATGTCCTCGCTTTTCGCGCCGAAGCGTTTGCCTTCCAGCACGGCGTCCTCACCCTGAAGCAGCATGCGCAGTTCCAGGAACAGGTACTCGTCGAAGCGCAGGCGGTGGTTCGCGCGGGCCAGTTGCGCCTCGTCGGCCGGGTAGTGCATGCCCCACAGGGCGTCCGCCAGGTCGGTCAGGGCGTACTTCTGCCGCCAGTGCGCGGGCAGGTAATCGTCCAGCGGCGCGGCCAGCAGGGCGCGGTGCGCGGCGCGGCGCAGGAATTCCTGCGAGACGCCGTCCTTGCTGTCGTACACGCCCACGATCCGCCCGGTACTCAGGGAGTCCTGCGCGCCGTCCACGGTTTCCAGGTGCTCGACGCCCAGTTGCACGCTGCGCCCGAAGCGTTTCACGCGGCCCGTCAGGACCAGCCTCGCGCCCTCCCGTAGCTGCTTTTCCACCCACGGCTGGTTGAACCACGTGGCCTTCACCCGCCCGCCCGACGGGGTTTCCAGGGTCACGTCCAGAATCTGCATGCCGGGTTTCGGGCTGCGGCGCGACTTGGCGACCACCCGGCCCTCCACCGTGACCTTCTGCCCGTCCTCGACTTCGGACAGGTCCGGCAGGGCGCGGCGGTCCTCATGGCGGTGCGGGTAGGCGTGCAGCACGTCCCGCACGGTGTGCAGGCCCAGGGATTGCAGTTTGCGCACCCCGCCGGGGCCGGTGTCCAATCGGGCAATTTCGGCGTCCAGCGGGAGGCGCTCGCCGGGCGCGGCGGTCGGGGGGGCCGTGCGAGTCGCGGCGCGCGGCGCAGCGGGTTTCGGGGCGTCCGGGTCGGCCAGCAGCGCCAGCGCCCCCCGCAGAGCCGCCTCACGCTCCGGGCCGTCCAGCTCCGCGTACCCACGCAGCGCCTCGCGCACCTTCGGGAAGGGGTTCCCCAGCGGCGAGGCCAGCAGCCGCTCCACGCCGCCCGCCACCACGCGGTTCTGACAGCCGCCCGCCAGTTCGGCGTTCAGGGGCCGCCGCAATTTCTCCCGCAGTTCCGCCACAGTCGCCATGCGCGCTCAGGCTAGCAGAGCGCGCGCGGCGGTGTCCGTGAGGGGGACGTTATTCCAGACTGACGGGCTTGGCGGTGTGGGTCTCATCCTGAGCGGCCGGCACGGCGCGCAGCAGGAGGCTGAGGCCGAGGGCCACGGTGACCAGCGTGAGGGCCAGGATGTACGCGCGGCGCAGTCCCTCGGCCAGCTGGAACCCGCCGCTTTCGATGGCGGCCGGGCCGATCAGCAGGGCCATCAGGGCCACGCCGAGTGCGCCGCCCATCTGCCGGGCAAACAGGACGCCGCTGGTGACGGCGCCGAGGTCCTCACGCGGGCTGCTTTCCTGCGCGGCGAGCAGCAGGCTGAGCATGGCCAGGCCCATGCCGGTGCCGACCGCGAAGCCCAGGACGCTGGTGACCCAGAGCGGCGCGTGCACGGCGAAGATCAGCGCGGCGAACATGAGGACCAGCACGGCGAATCCGGTCTGCGCGATGCGGGCCAGCGGTACGGTCTTGACCAGTCTGGCGGTGAGGATGGCGGTCAGGGTCCAGCCGACCAGCATGGGGGTCAGGATCGCCCCGGCGGAGGTCGCGCCGCCCCCGCTGACGCCCTGCGCGTACAGCGGCAGGTACGCGATCACGCCGAAGTACGCCGCGCCGCCCAGCAGGTTCCCGGCGAACGCGATGCGCGGCAGCCGCTGGCGCAGGGCACGCATGGGCAGCAGCGGTTCCGGGTGCCGGCGCTCGACCAGCACGGCTGCCAGCAGGGTCAGCAGGCCGCCCCCCACCATGAGCCACTGCCGCTGCTCCAGGCCCCAGACGAGCAGGCCGCTGCCGGCCGTGAACAGCAGCGCGCCGGGCCAGTCGAGCCGCGCGGGGCGGGGCCGCCCGGTTTCCGGCAGGAAGCGCAGGGCCAGCAGCAGGGCGGCCACACCGAACGGGAGGCTGGCGTAGAAGGTCCAGCGCCACGACAGGCTCTCGGTCAGCCAGCCGCCCAGCAGTGGCCCCAGCAGACCGGAGATGCCCCACACGCCCGAGATGAACGACTGGACCCGCGTGCGTTCGGCCAGGGTGTACAGTTCGCCGATCATGGTCAGCGTGAGGGGCAGCAGGGCGCCCGCGCCGAGTCCCTGCACGGCCCGCGCCAGGATCAGGGCGGTCATGGAGGAGCTCAGGCCGCACAGTGCCGACCCGATCAGGAAAATGGCGACGCCCCACAGGTACAGGCGGCGCCGCCCAACGATGTCGCTCGCGCGGCCCCACAGGGGGCTGGAGACCGTGCTGGTCAGCAGGTACACCGCGAACGGCAGGGCGTACAGGCGTTCGCCGCCCAGGTCCGCGATGACGCTGGGCATGGCGGTGGCGACCACGCTGGCCTCCAGCGCGGCGAGGAACACGCCAACGACCAGTCCCACCGTGGCGAGCTGCCGGACCTGCGGGGAGATGGTGGGGGCCGGGGCTGGGGTGGGGGGAGCGCTCACCTGTGCAGGCTACTCCCGGCGCGGTCATGAAGATTGCGCGACTGGATTCATGGAATCTGAATCGTTACAGTCAGGGCATGACTACCAACACCAACTCACTGCATCAACGTCCCCTGGGCCGCAGCGGCCTGAGCGTCAGCGAGATCGGCTACGGCGCCTGGGGCATCGGCGCGGACATGTGGAAAGGCGCGCAGGACGACGAGAGCCTCACCGCCCTGCGCCGCTACGTCGCCCTTGGCGGCAACTTCATAGATACAAAGTGCCGTTAGTAGACTTGCTGGGTTTGCCCGTGTCAGACGCACTCAGCATATTCTCAAGCGGTTCAAAGTCCACCAGTACGCCTACGGTCTGGTTCCGTGCCTTCCGGTCACTCTCCGAAAAGTCAATGGAGAAATGCAGCCCTAGCTTCACCATCGTCAGATTCACCCTCTCGAATTCCTCAGCTTCCAAGTCTGCGCGTAGCTGAGTCAGAGTGTCCCGCACCTTCAATGCCTCTGCTTTGATGAATGCCTCAAAAGCCTGCTTGGCTGCATCCTCAGTTAGCCTACCGCGTGTCTTGGATTTATCCTGATAAGACTCGCTTATTTTTTTGCCTATAGATTTAATATCAGATAGCTTGAATGTGGTAGCGATAGGCTTGATGATAAACTTGTCAATATCCTCAAGCGATATGCCAAGCGAGTCGAATACCTTAACTCTCGATTCAAGCAATTTCTTGTTTTGCCTAATTAGCTTATCAATGCTATCTAGCTGCTGTTGAATGTCCTTAACGTGTTCGGAGTATGCGCCGACCATAGCAGCGAAGTTTTCATCACCAGCGAGTTTTATGCTTGCGTCTACTAAGGCACGTTGCTTGGCTTTTAGTGCTTCTCTCTCATCAGTCTTGGCATCTATCTGCAACTGTAGGTGCTTCACACCAGTTACCAACTTAGACAGTTCAAACTCATATTGTGTTTCGATGCCTTCAACATCAACAGTATCAAGGAACGTAATAAGCGCGTCATGGAAGACCTTGTATGCCACTTGAGAACGGCAGGTGCTAACAGCGGTAGCCGATACACCACTTTTCTGTTTATCGTTGCGTTCAGTCCTGAATGTTTGGCAGATGAAACCAAACTTAGCGCTGTTACCCTTATGCCATCCCATATTAGCGACACCTACTCGCCCACAGTTAGCGCAAGTAATAAGTTTGGTGAATGGTGGTGTTGCAGTGCTGCTACCAGTTTGCTTCTTGCTGACTACTTGCAGGGTTAGCAGAACTTGCTGTGCTAGTTCGGGCGATATGATAGCGGGATAGCTAACCATTCTAGATTCACCCATGTAAACTTCTTCTCTTTCTTGGCCTGAGTACATTATAACGCGGGTAAGTAGCTGGTTAAGTTGAGTAGTACCAAACTTACCATTCTTCTTAGCTTTGATGCCAATATCGTTGAGATACCTGCTAGTTTCACCAAGATTTTTGCACTCTACAAACTTCTCACAAGCTACCCGCACCATAGCTGCTTCACTCTCGTTAATGACAAGATAGGTATACTTCACCTTATGTCCGTTGTGAAGCACCTGTCTTGACTTGATATCGTATCCGTATGAGGGTGAGTAGATGTAGCTTTTCAGTTCCTTGAAAGCAAACATCTTACCCTGACTCATGCGGTCTTCAATCTGGGTACGTTCCCACTCTGCTACGGCTACATCAAAGAGAGTGTCTTTCTTGATTGAGTTGAAAGTAGGGTAGGTCTTACTCTTGGTGATGAGAGTAACGCGCCCACCACGCAAGTAGATATCTTTGAAGAAGCTTTGGATAACCAGCGCTTCACGTCCGGTCCTATCGACGCTGTAGCAGACAACATCGGTGACACGTCCAGACTCGACTAAATCGAGAACCTTCTGAATGCCCGCACGTTCCCCATAACTCTTGCCGGTCTGGGTGTCGTGAATCCACTCAACGAGTGTCCAGCCTTGGTCTTTGCCCCACCGTTCACACGCCTCTGCCTGTCGGCTGATGCTGGTGTTGGTGTCCTGAATTGCTGTGCTGACGCGGGTGTAAGTCAGAAAGGTTCTCATAGTGTCCATGCTAACAGCCTACCACAAAGTTAACTTAGTAGAGAAAGCGAGTCATGCCGCCAGATGGTGTATCTGACGGTGCGGGAAGTGGCATAGCTAGTATGCGTGACTGTGCTATCTGAAGTCGGCCCACCAGCCTTCCAGCGGGGTTGCGGGTGTGGCAGACTGCGGGTCAGGAGATTTGTTTTTTAGTAGATTCTAGCGCGTCTCTTCTTAGTTGATTGATTTTGGTGTTAATTTCCTGCATATCTTTTTCAAAAACATAATATTCGCCGACCAGTTCTTGCAATCTTTTGAAAAGCTTATCTCTATAATCGTCTCTAGACATATAAAAATACAGCATACGGGTTTGATGTGCCATTTGCTTGTGTCTATTTCTCGTGGAGATAACTAAAGCTTCAATTGCATCAAGCTTAGTCTGAAAATCTGAATTATCTTCTGCGAGATAAATCATTGAGTTTAATTCCATGTCGATTAATCTGATAGTCTCTTCAAATTGAGATTCCACATCATCAATTGCATTACTAGACTTATATTCGGAAATCAAGTCATTAAATAAGGCTATCTTATTATTTAGCCTCTCGATATCATGCGCGGGTATTTCGTGATGTATTGTCCCTATTGCATATCTTATGATGGCGGAGAACGCCAAAAGTCTATGGTCAATTTCTTTGATGCTTGATGATACTTTTCCTAAAGATATTAAATACTCCTTGGCTGAATCATGCTTCCTCTTAACTAAATTTTCCTCTTTTTGCCTCTCCAACTCCTTATCCTTGTTTCTTTCGCTAACTTTTGCGGTTGCAAAGACACCCATTAGTGCTATTGACGCACCTAAAATGTTAGATATTATTAAAGACCAATTAAATAAACTAGTGCTAGTTTTGGCTGCTTCTGCGGCAGGTTGAACCAATGGTATAAGTTCAGGTAGCGTCATCGTTCAGTCCTTCTGTTTTTCGATGCTACCTCTGT
Source organism: Deinococcus aquaticus (assembly GCF_028622095.1). Lineage (NCBI taxonomy): Bacteria > Thermotogati > Deinococcota > Deinococci > Deinococcales > Deinococcaceae > Deinococcus > Deinococcus aquaticus. The sequence goes on from NZ_CP115165.1 coordinate 2,561,576, forward strand.
CGATATGCTGTCCAATAGTTTGAATCTTTCATCTTTTAGGAGTTTTATAGTAGAGTCTATGTTGTCATATAAATTTCTTCGGGAAATGTAATATTTATCGAGAGTGGCGCTATTGTCTGGTTCTGTAGCGGATTCCAAATCAATTGAGTCTCTGATTTTGCTAACTAGCGAAGAGAGATATGAAATAGTGAGTATATAATCTTTCCGAATATCAAGAATATTGTCACCTAACCTAGATACTAGCTTTTTAGAATAATTATCGTTCTCAAAGAAAACTAAGCTAGATGTTAGCGTGATATCTATGAACTTAGATAATTGAATCAATTTATTCGTTATATTGCTATTATTTTCCTGCGTATTGATTTTACTCTCCAGTACAACCATCTCTTCGACAATGGGGCGCACTTCATTGAGGTGAGTGCGTAGTCTGGAGTAGTCCTCAATCAGAATATCTATTCCAAAAAGACTTTGTCTGGTCTTTCTTATATCGCTATCTATCTCATCAAGTTTTACTGAAACCTCTCCTAGAAGTTTCAGATAATTGGCAGCTGATTCATGCACCCTCTTGATTTCGCTTTCTCTTTTTTGATGACGAATCTCTTTATCTTTTTGAATGGAATTAATTACTGCTGTGACTACAACACCAGATAGCGCGATAAACGCACCTTGCACTTGAGGACTGTTCCAGAAGGGTGTAGGTGGTGGCGTAGCAGCCGCAACCTGAAGCATCGATGTCAATTCGGTTATGCCCACACCAGACGCTAACACGCTGGTTCGGCACCCGCCCCTGCACATGCCACACGCTACGCGGGTGTCCTGCACGAACACCACATGGCATGCATAGGTATCAGTGCTGATAGGTCCAGTCGATATACCTATCAGATATGAACATGCTATGGGCTAGGCGAGATAGATAGCAGTAGCAATTTCGATACGGCAAAGGAAATAATCTACAGAATTATTAGTTTATCTAATTTCCTGCATGTATCTTAATTCGATGGCATGTTGTGGGTAGACTATCGGTTTCTAGAATCCTAATTTATGCGCTACTTTTCGAAAATAAAAACCCTAGGTCGTCCGTATAATAAAGATATAAGAAGTACGAACAACGTACTAACAAAGGAGATGCATGAAAGAAGTCAGATTGGGAATCAGGTTGGACAAGAAGTTAATGGAAGATTTGAAAGCATATGCAGTCGATAGCGATACACCATATAGCATGATAATTAGACAAGCAATCAAGCAATACATCAAGGAGAATAAGCAATGAAAGTATTTATTATCAACAATGGCATCATCAAGAAGAATGAGAATGGCAGCGGTGGAGTATTAGTCAACAGTCAAGCCATACAGGGTCTAAAGTATCCGCTAACCCGTGATGCATCGAAAGTCATAGTAGCCATTGCGCTTAAGTCGGATGGCTTGGTAGCACGGATGACTAGTTTTGAATTAGCTACTCTTGCGGGTCTGACCCTGAATGCTGCTGCTATCGCAGTCAATGAACTAGAGAGAAATAGCATGTTAATGGTAGTAAGCGGCTGGCTGTGATGCAAAAGTGCATATGACATTTACGACAGTGTATGTGACATTTACGACAAGTGTACATGACATTTACGACATAAATATGTCACAGATGGCATACTATAACGAATAAGATAACGAATACTCATAACGAATAACTATAACTATAGGAAGTGAAATATGAAAAATAATATAGAAAGTAAAGGCAAGAGAAGCGGCAAGTCAGAAGACATATTCTACATGAATCAGTTCTACGATACCAACATTCAATCAACCCTAACCAGCGCGGAAGCACAAGTCTACGGTGCATATCTGCGCTACTCCAATGGTGGTAAAGATAAGTGCTTCCCTAGTCAGGACAAGCTATCTGAGAATCTGGGACTGAGTGTGAGGACCATAGCTAGGGCATTGGACACACTGAGAGACAAGGGCTACATCATCCTGTTGAAGCGTGGTAACGATAGGACAGGTAGCAGCATCTACGTAGTCAAGACACCATTTGAACTAGGATTCAAAGTCGCTAGGGATGATGACAATGCCATGTCTGTAGCCGCAGTGAAAGCACTAGCGCCTAAAGCCAAGACTGAACCTAAGAAATCCGCCGTAAAGAAGACCCAATCATCTAACCATGCCATGAGTCAAACCGCAGTGACCGAACCGGCACCGGGCGTTGCGAAGACCGCTGAGGCGCATGAAGAAGCAGATGGACATAGACCCGAAACCATGACAAGTGAAATGATAATGGCTGTCTATAGCTTGGCTAATCAGGTATACGCACTCGCACTCGATAAACAATACAGCGACATTATCAGCACAGATAAAAACCAGTGGGTAAGCATGCTGGTTAGGAAAGACCGTGCGGAGTACCAAGAAGTTACCGAGTACCTAAATTACCAACTAGAAGCGCTGTCTGCTTAACCATCTATAGCATGCCATAAGATGTATGGCAGTGAACCGTTAGCGTTATCGAGATAGGGCGCAGTGCAGCGAGTACCTATCGAGATTAGCGACTCTACAGAGAGATTGGGATAATTCCTAGTCTCTCTTTTGTTATTCGCAGATGAAGACTTGAATTAAAGTACAGGTAGGATCGGTGAGTCTGCAAATCTCCTACACGTATCGTAATTCACTTAAATAATTGGAGATGATTTGGATGCAAAACTATATATATGGACTTATTAACCCAGAGACACAGGAACTTAGATACATAGGCAAGACCAATAACACAGTCAAGCGCTACCAAAGCCATTGCAGGGCTAAAGGTAACAGCTATCGGGATAAGTGGATTCGCAGTCTCAAGGATGCAGGACTGATGCCAGAGATGGTGATTATCGAGACATGCGGCAAAGATTGGGTAGAAGCTGAGAAGTTCTACATAGCATATTTCAAGTCGCTAGGCTGCCTGCTGACTAATCTGACCGCTGGTGGTGAAGGCTGTGAAGGGCATAAGCACACCGACCAAGCCAAGCGAATCATGCGGCTGAAAAAGTTGCACAAGCCACTGTCTCAGGAACACCGAGAGAGTCTGTCCAGCGCGGCAATGGGCAAACCTAAAAACTATGTCAACGGCAAAGCCAAGAGATGCAGGGTCACAAAGCCAGATGGTGAAGTAGTCGAGACACTGAGTCTCAGGAAATTTAGCGTCGATAATAACTTGAATCCTAACATCATGTCTAAGGTCGCAAGAGGTATGGTTAAAAGCCATCGGGGTTATGTAGTCGAGTATATCTAAAGTGCTACTTTTGAAAACTAGGTCAGCCGTATAATAAGAGTATAAGTAATACAAATGAATTACATAACAGGGAAGGTGAGTATGAAAAACAGAAAGAACAAGGTTATTATAGTTAGGATTCCAGACGATTTAAGGGTGTGGCTAGAAGATGAATCTGATAAGCAGGGCATTAGCATAAGCAAGCTAGTGAGACACCTACTATTCAGTTCAAAGGGCAAGGCTGGTTAACATCAGTAGAAAATCGAATATCTACACCATCGATACCAGCGCATTTATCACTAATGTTGCTGGTATTAGCATTGACTATCAGCAGGTACTTTCACGAATCAAGTCCATAAAGTATTCAGGATTTACCCTTTTGAGTACCTTGATTAGCTTATGCACAAGCAGCGGCGGCATGCTATCGGTGTCCATTACGCATAGGCAGCTATCTGAAATAACCGGAATGTCTATATCAACAATTAGCAAAAGCATAGTCAGACTCGCGCAAGCGGGTCTTATCACTTATTAAAGGAGATTTAACATGTTATCAAACAAGCAGAGATGGGATAAGAATTACAGCGAAGGCGTAAAAGTAGAAGATGGAATTATCAATTACCTAACCGGCAAGGGATGGGACTTATTGGAACGTCCAGAGGGCAAGCATCCTGAATGGGATATCAAGGTAGGAAACGATAAAGGCAGAGTAGAGACAATCGAAATCAAGGGTGACTACACCGTATATCCAAACGTAGTCTTTGAGTTTTGGCATAACGGTAAGCCTAGTGGAATCGCCACAAGCAAGGCTGATTGGTACATGATTTACTTTGTCAAAACCAACGAACTATTCACTGTCAAGAGAAGTCAAGTGCTTGAGATGTTCATGACTCATCCTGAACTATGGACACTGAGGAAAGTCAACAATCCATCAACTGAAATTGAAACACTGACATACGGATTAAGCAAAGAGAACATCAAGCGTATTGCGTTCTACAAGAAGGTTGAGATTTAATGTCAAGTCTCAGCATCATGCTAGAAGGCAACAAGGATAACAACCAAAAGCGATATGTGACAGTCGAGACACGTCTGAAGATGGGTAGCTATCAACCCCCGTGCATCCTGACTCGCTATAGCTTGATGGTGTCACTTGTAAGCGCTGGTTACAACATCCCTTATCACCACAGACCCGCTTGTAAGCTATGCGGGCATAGATACTATCCCTCACACTTCCGAAACTATTACTGTTCTGAGTGCGATAACCAGTATGCACAGAAGCTTAGCTTATCGCCTGTCGATTGTATTGAATTGGACATGTCATATCGTGCGATTATGGCTAATCTTGGCTTGCCTAATAGTAAGCAATTATATAGCATTATCGATGATTGGGATGAAACAAATGAAGAAGAATGTATATCCAAGATAAAGACAGCATTAGGTGAATCATGGTAACGGCATTAGCAGTCACTTCACTTCATTTTGCTATCTGGTACATACTCGCACCGGCATATATAAAATACACGGCATCACATAGCATATTTAATTATAATAGGAGTATTACTGATGACACCAAAACAGAAGAAAGACATAAAGATTAAGTACAATGGCTTAGGTATTGAAGTATTCAATCTGTATTCTCGATTCAGGGGAAGAGGTATGGGTGAAGTGTTGAGTGGTGTTGTTGTAACAAGCAGGCTTGATGCTTCACGAGTCAATACACTAACTGTCAACTATCTAGAAGAGGTTGGTGTGTTGCGTAATGTCAAGATGGTGAAAGTAAATAGCACTACTTATAGATTCGACTTAGTTTAAAGGAGATATGATGAAGAAGGAAAACAAGATAACTCGCAGGGATGACAAATCACATGAGATTGACAAGATGGTGAAGTTACTAATGTCACAAGATGCAGCACTAACATTGCTGGCTGCAACAGCGCATGCTGAGGCTAACTACACTGAAGAGGCTAGCCCTGATGCCTAAACTGCTACAAGAGAACAAGGAACTGCAACAAGAAAACTACTTCCAGCTATACCGCACAATGGGTAATGCCAGAAGCTTAAGAAGATTGGAAGAGGCCACTGGACTTAGCCTGACTAGCTTGCATCGAATGTCAGTGAAGTACGGATGGCAACAGCGCTTGAATGAAGAGGCTGACCGGCTGGCGAGTCTGGTTAAAGCGCAGTATGAAGAGAAGGAGTACAGCAGCGCGGCTACTCGTGTGTCCCTAGCCGACACCATCTTCAAGAAGTTGGAAGACAGTGTGGGTGACTTGAGTATCAGCAGCTTCAAGGATGCCAAGACCGCGCTTGAGATGTATGCGCTTCTGACGGGCAAGCCGACTGCGATAACTCAGGACGTATCGAGTCTGCCAGTTGAGACACTGACAGATGAGGAATTAGAGAAGCTAGCAGCCTTGCTTGTATCTGACTAACCCGACAGCTATTTCACACTAAGAAATATTGTTGCTACACAACTAGACCTATAACTAGTTCTGCTACTCGATAAGTAAGAGTTTGTCAATACCCGCCATCACACTTAATCATGCTATTTGACCTACTTGACAAACTCACGTACTTATGCTACTTGCACAACTAATCACATTCTATTAAAGGAGAAGCTACAACACATAGCACTATATGATTGTTCATCTATCAAAAATTAACACACACTTTGGTTCGGTAGTAGGATTCACCCTAACTCACTTAAGCATGCTTACTTATCTGATGCATGCCATATGCAATCTAATTATTGACTACATAGTATTTATGTCTAGTTTGTCGATATAAGCCATTCTAAGGCTTAGCAATTAAATAACAGAAGGAGATACGCACAAGCGCTAGCTATGGCCTTAATAGCCATTCTGTGCGCTTCTAGGGCTATTTAAAGACTCATGGATAATATAAAAATAACTCAGCAGCAAAGAAGCGCAATCATCAGAGAAGCCGGAAGGCGAGACATAGTTTTCTTCCAGCGTAACATTCTAAAAACACCCGAGGAATTCATCAGGCCACATCAGAAGGTGTGGCTTGAATCATTTGAGAATTACAGTAACGTGCTTCTTCTTGCACCGAGAGAACACCTGAAGTCAAGCACCCTGACTACCTACCTGCTACACAAGGTCCTGTACAACCCAGAGATACGAATACTCATTGTCACCATCTCAGATAGCTTGGCTACAGGGATGTTGCAGCGTATCAAGTCGATTCTGGAAACCAACACCACCATTAGACAGCTATTCGGTGATGTGAAAGGGAATGGTGTATGGGGTGCGGATGGTCTGACACTGAAGCGAAAGAACATCTACACAGAACCCACCATCAAGGCCATTGGCATAGGTACGGCTGCTGTCGGTAGTCGCTGTGACTTGCTTATCTGTGATGACTTGATAGACAGCACCAAAGCGGATTCACCTACTGAACGAGACAAGCTATCAGAGAGATTCAACGGGGAATTGTCCAGCTTGGTAAGTGATGGGGGAAAGACCATCGTGCTAGGCACACGCAAAGGCGCACATGACCTGTACTCAGAGTTGCTTGACAACAAGAGTTACTACTGTCTTGTTCAACCTGCCATCACCAGCCACAGACCGGAAGACCTGACGTGCGAATACATCAGGGACAGCAACGGGGTTATCACTGGTGTCGAGATAGCAGAAGAAGTAGCAGTCTTAGACCCGGTTAGATGGCCCATCGAAAGACTAATGCTACGCCGTATCAACACCGGAAGCACGCGCTTTCTCAGGGAGTATCAGAACGATATCAGTAGCTTCACTGGAAACCTACTGAAACCAGAATGGCTAACTGTATCGACTGTACCACCTATTGAACAGATGAATTTATATATGGGTGTTGACTTAGCTATCTCGGATAAAACCAACAGTGACTTCACCGTTATCACCACAGTTGGAGTGGACAAGAAGACCAATCGAATCTATCTGCTAAAGATGCACCGTAGCCGGTCTGATTTCCCTACCACCATTGAGAACATCAAAAGCGAGTATCAGTCATGGCATATCAAGCCATTGAAAGTAACGGTAGAAAGCAACGCTGCACAGATGGCAACATTCCAAATGCTGTTCAGGAATACCCATCTACCTGTATTCCCTAGTCACACGAGTAAAGGTAAGGATATCCGTATGCAACTGCTAGCGCCTCTGTTCGAGAGTGGCAAGATTCAGTTGTCTCATGGCTTTGATAGTGACGGTATCTTCAGAAACGAATGGGCTAGCTTCCCATCTATGAAAGTACATGATGACGCGCTTGACTCGGTAGAAATAGCATTGAGGCCAATACTCAAACAATCAAGTAAAGGTGCTGGTAGAGTTATTACCAGTGGCATTAGATAAACATTCAACATCATATTTAGGAGATAAATGAAATACTTTGAAATAGCATCACACGAATATAAAGCTATGCAATCCGCTTCCAAGATTGGCAACTATTACAACAGCGACTTCTACACCGACTACCCTAGAAAATCCGTTGTGCTTCCGATGGGCAGGACCATTGAAAACACTTTGGTATTCGACAATTGGATAAGCAAAACAGTCAATAGATATGCCAGTGCATCAGCGGGCAAGAATGCTTCTGTAGAGTTGTCTGACTCGGGTATTCAATTAGCATTAGAAGAATGGCATGACTCGATAAGCTTTGGTAGTAAACTAACCAGCATAGCGCGGTATCAGGGTCTATACGGCTTTAGCGTTGTGAAACTCATACTTAGGCATGCTAGGGATGAAGAAGGGCTAGTGAATGTAGCAGGTAAATCTACTGAAGACATTCTGAAAGATGTTGACATTGCTGTGTTTGGTGCGGATACCTCATTCGTAAGGCATGACGAATATGGAAACATCGATAGCATCTGCATATTGGTTGGAGATAGATTAGAAGTATTTACCAACAATGCTATAGAAGTGTACAAGTTGAATGGTAGTCGATACAGACTAGTCAAGACTGATGCTAACCCACTTGCGCCTTATCCAATGGCATTTGTAGTCAATAACCTTCTAACTGGTAGCACTACTTCCAGTGATGTTGCAGGTATAGTGACTTTGCAAGAATCACTAAATGATGCACTAACATCACTGCGCTTAGTTAATCACTATCACGGATTCCCGATATATACCGCTACTGGTGTGCAGATTGCATATGATGAATCGGGTAACACCAAGCCTCTGATTATGGGTGCTGGGATGACACTACAAAGCGAATCAGACAGCACCAAGTTTGGACGTGTCGAGATGCCCGCTATCACACCACTCAAAGAAAGTATTGAAGCACTGACTAAGGAAATCGCTATATCGACTAACTCTCTGAGTCTACTGACAGGTCAGATACCATCAGGAACCGCATTGGGATACATGCTAAGCGACTTCAACAGCGCTGTGTCAGAGAAGCAGCTACATCTCAAATCGTTCATGCTTAGCTTCCATAGAACCATTCTGAAGCTTATTGAGTACATGCTAGGACAGAAGACTAGCGATATCAAAATCAAGGCTTACGTCAGTGGGCATAACTCACTAGCTGACAATACGGCACATGCTGAGGCGCTGGAACTATTTACTGCCGGTGCGCTGTCACTTCAGACCCTACTCGATAACTCCGATTGCATCGACAGCACATCAGAGGAACTATCACGAATAGCCAAAGAGAAGGCTGCTAATCCCAATGCCAGTATCTCTAGCCTTCTGGGTGTCTAATGGAAGACTATAGTAGCCGGGTAAGTCAAGCAATGCGGTTGCTGGTAGAAAAAGCCATCTCTGCTGATGCTGACATTATCGAGAATGCCATGAGTGAAATCGCAGTGATGGTGAAAGATGGTGACAAGAAAGCTATAGCAGCATTCTTCAAGGAAGACCCTAAAGGCGTAGCAGAGTATTTGAAGAGTGGCAAGATGCCTACTTCGATAGCTGGTAAAAGATTCGTGGCTATGTACCAGTCTCTAGCATCGATACTAGATGTGATATTTGAAGGCGAGACTCTACAAATTCAAAGCTTCATAGCATCAACCGGCATCAGTGCTGCACAAGCAGATGCACTAGCCCTCAGTAGCTTGTTCATGAGTCCTGCCATCAAGCAGACGATTCTAAACGAGTGGGTCAATAAGCCTTACAACGGCTACCCATTGTCACAGCGGATATGGGGATTAAACAAAGCCACTGAGAACAAGCTAATGCAGATGGTAGCCGCTGGATTCGCAGACGGCAGGAACCCAAAGCAGCTAGCCGGACTGGTGAGGGGAATCACCGGGCAACAGTCGGCATCGAATATCAGACGGCTGCTGTTGACTGAGAACAGTCGAGTGCAGCACGGTGTTCAGAAACTCGCTGTCCGTGAGTTCCGGCACATCAGCTACGTGGTGTTGAAGTTCGGTGTGAGACACAAGGAACCCTGCCTCTGTGACCCGTACCAGCGGAAGGGGAGAATGAAATATGAGGATGCACCGGACTTGCCGTTACATCCTTCTAGTTCTAGCTATTATCAGCCCATACCTACGCCAATCGATGAATGGAAGAAGGAAATGGGTTATGTCTGAATTACTGTTTGGGGAATGTTGATTTGAACCAAAAAGTAGCGCTGTTCTCTTTCAGATTTAGGGTGAATCTGGGAACAGAATTATATTTAAGTTTATCAACGATGTACACATCAAGCACATCGGTATCAGAGAATGAAGGCGAAAGTGTTACTTCGCCATCGAAGAAGAGTGGTGTAAGAGGCCCATCATTGACTTTATAGGCTACTGTGTTATCTTTGAAGGGTATATATCCTTGTTTTTCATCGTATGTCTCATCTTTAATGAATGCAGACGCATCGGTAAAGAGGGTGTTGGACAATGTGTTAAATGCAACATAGAATGTGAATGAACCTACTCCATCTAAATAATAGCTATTCGCAATATATGCAAGAATCCTCTTATCACCGTTAAGAGTAAGAACTTCTGAAAGTCTCTCTTTGCTGGTGGCTTTAATCGTAAAACTATTAGCATCAGAAGAGAGAGTGAAACCGCAAGCGCTAAAGTCGCTGAATGGCCTATTATCTCTAGAGTGCTGCTTTACCGTTTGTGATGGAGTAGGGAAGACTGCTGGCCTGATATATGTAACTTGCCATTGATTAAGCTTGACAGTGCTGCAATTGATATCTTCCGCTGAGGCTGCGCTAAACATAGCGAGTGCAAGAGTCGAGAGAACATTGATGCGCCGCATATGTGATTTTGTCATTGAATCTCAATATATAAATCCGATTTTCAATGTCAAGCAGATTTGCCCGTCACCCCCCATTTCAACAAGGCCACAGAATCGCCGTGAAGGTGCCTCTGGAATCTCCCGAGGGGTAAAGTACCCCCCCAATTCTGCCCCGACCTGCCGTCACCCGGCCCCACTGGTGTTCCAGCTACAGGGCAGCACTCAAATCTAATAAATACAATTGCACTATAACTAAAGGAGTATGAATGTCAGAAACAATAGAAAACACTGCTGATGATGCGGAAGCAGTAACAACACCGGATAGCCAATTTCAAGAACTAATTGAAAACCTCAAGAAAGATAACTACAAGCAGCGGCAGGAATTGAAAAGCCTTAAGACTGCAATGGAAGAGTTAAACAATGCTAAGTCAAAACTAGAAGAAGAGAAGAATGAATGGGAACAGCAGATAGCGGAAACCAAGCTAAAGAATAGGCAACACCTAATTCAGTCTGAACTAGATAGAGTAAGCATTACTGAAGAATCAGCAAGGAAGCTAGCTATAAAAATGCTTGATGATTCGGAAGACATTCAAGATGGATTGAACAAAGTTATTGAGGAGTATCCTTTCTTAGTCGGTAAGTCAAGAGTAGTCATTCCTGATACCGGAAATGCTAAGGCGCAAGCAGTAGCAGTTCCCAACGAAAGCAAGCTATCAGCCGGACTCTCTAAACTAATTAAACAATAAGGTGAGTATCATTTAGACAGGTGATTTGCCTGTCATTTTTTTATTCCATTTCATATCATAGGAGATAACTAACATGGCATTAACATTAATTGAAGCACAAAAGCTAGTACAAGATGAAGTACAGTCAGGCGTTATTTACAATACATACATTCAGAACCCACTACTAGGTTTACTGCCATTCGAGAACATCACCGGAACTGCAACCGTCTATGTTCGGGATTCTGGCCTAGCCGCTGGTAGCACTACCCGCGCTATCAATGCCGACTACGTAGAAGGCACTCAGGCATTCACCCGCCTAACTGCTTCACTCGGCAGACTTGGTGGTAAAGCACAAGTCGATAACTTCTTAGAAGTAACTGGTAGCAACGTTACCGACCAACTAGCTGCACAGATTGCCAGTAAGGCACGTAGCACTGCTATCGCATTCCAAGACCAATTCTTCAACGGTGATGTTACTGTTGATGCTAACGGTTTCGACGGACTCAAGAAGCTGCTAACTGCTACTTCTCAAGATATGACCGCTGCTACTGTCATTACTCTTGATGATGTTGACTCAGCCCTTCTAGCTATTGAAGGTGATGCTAGCGCTATTTTCGTGAACGATAAGACTCTAGCTAAGCTTAACGGTCTTGCCCGTGCTAGTGGACTCGTTAAATACAACGATATCGACTTGGTAGGCAGCCGCGTCAGCAGCTACGCCGGTATTCCCCTCATCCGTGCGGGCCGCAATGCTGCCGGTCAGATTCTCGCAGACGGTGAAATCTACGCTGTTCGCTTTGGTGTTGATGGTGTTCATGGCATTCAAGCCAATACACCCACAGTCAAAGTCATCAGCCCTGATGACAACGCCACTGCACCAGTCTGGACAGCCCGCATCGATTGGTACGCTGGTTTAGCCCAGAAGACCCTAACTAGCGCTGTTCGCCTCAAGCGCACACTGTAATTCTAGGCTAGTCATGAATACTAACCCACTAGCGGCTAACTATTCTGTTCAGAGTTTCGCTTTAGCTAGAGTTAGAAGTATATCCAGAGACAACAGAGATAATCCACCCTTCAGTTTGACTGATGCAGAGTGGATACAGTTTCTAGAAGAGACAAAGCTTCCCCTCAAGGGATACCAGCTATCAGACTACTACCAAGTCTATAAAGCTGTTTATCTTGCCATAAGCACCAATCCCGACAGGCTATCCAGCTTATCGGAAGCTAGTGGGTCATATGGCTTTGTAGATATTGAGTCTACAAAGAAGTCACTCTTGAAGGCGCAAGCCGAACTCAACGAATCTCTAGGTATCTGGCCTTCCGGTAATATTCGTGGTGGATTAGTTACAAGCAGCATAGTAAGAAGCTGGTAGATATGAAACCAGTTTACTTACTATCTGTGGCTAAGACTGGAATACCGGGAAAGCAAAAGCTAATCTATACAAGGGATGCCATGATAGGCGGTTCAATTGCCCCTATGTCACTTGCTGACTATAGCAAGCGCTACTCTGATGGTGCATATATCAATAACGGTGCTTATTCATTCTCAACCATCGAGATTCTTAAAATTGGTGATGTGTTGGAATACTCGGATATGAAGCTGAAAGTAATTGGCTTTGTTCGGGGTAGATTCAGAAATCATGCACACTTACTGGTGATAGCCAATGAGTAACAATCAGCTATTTAATAGCCTGCTACAGCGCGTGCATGATGCTGTTGAAAAAGCGTTGGAAGATACCGCTGTCATGGTACAAGCTGAGGCACGAGAGGATGTTCCTAAAGACACTCAAGCGCTGATGCACTCAATCCAAGCTGAGAAGGTATCTGACCTTACCTACAAAGTCACTGCTAATACTAAGTACGCTTTGTATGTCCATGAAGGCTATGTGTCCAAATCAGGCAGATTCATAGCAGGTACTCCCTATCTAACCGGCCCAATCTCACGACAAAAGGTGAAGATACTTGACAGGATTAGGGAGAATCTGCAATGAAAAACATAGACAGCCTTATCAATGGCTTATATACAATGCTATCTGGTGTCGATGCGAGTAATAACTATTTGGGATTATTTGATTCTACAACCAAAGCTATTGCCTTCAATGAAATTCCCATAGAGTATGAACTGCCTAAGAATGGCAAATGCTTCATGGTATACGCGCTTGAAACAACTCAGGCTAAATCATCAGAAACCAAAATTAGGCTATCTGACACAGTTCTGAAGATATTCATATCAGGTGACTCTGCGCTAGCTTTATCTGCTGCTGTGAGTGACGCTTTAGACGGTTCGATAATTTCAACATTCCACTGTAGCTATCTGGGTATGAATATCATGCCCAATGGCAATATAACTATTCGATTCAATTTAATATAAACAAGGAGAAATAAATTATGCCAACACGCAAAATGCTACAAGTTATTCCCAAGACTCTAACCTTCACTCCTACTGGCGGCACTGCCGTTGTTTTCTCTGACTTCTCTGAAGCAGTTAGCTTCACCTATGAAGACAGCTACTCTGATATCTCCAGTCAGTCAAGCGACTATGCCATCGGCAAGATGCTAACCGGACGCGCCGCTAGCATGAAGGCTGTAGTCAATAACTTTGACCTACAACAGATGCAAGCTATGGTCAGCACTACGCCTGCTGATTATGCTGTTGCTACTGATACTCTTACTCTCAACTCTGGCAACTTCAACGTAAACTACGGTTTGCTTGTATTTGTTGGTCGAGACACTACAACTGGAAAAGATATCACTATCACCCTCAAACGTGCGGTAGCTAAAGTCAGTGGTGACTTAGCTTTCGGTAAGGACTCAGAAGCTAAAGCTGGACTACAGTTCGATGCTGTACGCGACGGCAGTAACACTGCTGTTGTAACTATCGCCTACGCTGTCTAAGCTTACTCAACTGACCCTAGCCTGAATGGTTAGGGTCTTTACTCATTTAAGGAGTTAATATGAAAAGAACTAATGATGAAAAGATAATTGGTATGCCTACAGAAGTAGCCATCAACGGTAAGCAGTGCAAAGTGAAGAGGCTAAAAGTCAGAGAAGTTAATGAACTAATCGCTGCCAAAATGGACAGAACCAAGAAGGCGCAAGCTAGTCAGATGAAGTTAGCCAAGATACAGTTAGCTGTACAGAATGGCAATCTAGAATCACTTGGAATAGCTGAAGAAGATGTTGATAAAGCCATTGAGGATATTCAAGCCATGCTAGGTGAAATGGCAATAGAAGCCGGTGGGGCGCACAATATGTGGCTAATTGAAAGCTGTGTTGAAGCTGATAAAGCAGACTTGGAAGATATCGAGTTCGATGAATATGACGCTGCTGTAGATGCTATTTTTGAGGTTAATCCGAGTCTGGGAAAGTCAAAAGAGATGCTTCTGATGAATCCGTTCCAGATGAACCAGAATGGGTAAAAAAGTTCAATCAGAATAAATCTGATAGCGGTATCGAGATAGAGTTAGCTGATTATTATGTCATCCTCTCTAGGGAGATGGGATATACCTACGATGATATTCTAGAGATGTATGATGAGGTATTTCACCTTTATATAGATAGATGCTTTGACCTACTATCCAAACAAGTAGGTATGGGTGCTGTGGGCTACGATTTCAGAACTGAAGAAAGAAAAGCCGTAGACAAATTCTTAACTGATGGGTTTGAAGACTAATTAACCGACTAGCCCTAGCCTTATGGTTAGGGTTTTTTGATTTATAAATTTAAGGAGAATAATGCAAGACTTATTAAGGCTATCGGTTGAGATAGGCGCAAACATCAGCGGTTTACAGAATGGTCTGAACCAAGCGCAGAACAGCGTAAACCAGTTTTCCAACGAGACAGCCAATGCGGGTGCTGCCGCATCTCAGTCTCTCGCAACCTCTGGCATTGCTATTGCTGCTGGCATTGCTGCTTCAGTGGGTGTGGCGATTGGGGCCATCACGAGTGTCTCTGCTGAGGCCCACAAAGCACAGAACCAGCTTCAAGCCTCATTAGGGCTGACAGCGGAAGAGGCAAAGCAACTTGGTGTGATTGCCAAAGATGTTTTCAAGAATAACTTTGGTGCTTCTATAGGTGAAGTAACTGCTTCTCTTGGAACCGTCAGAGGACAGCTTAAGGGTCTTTCAGATGAGGACTTGAAGAATGCCACTGAGAATGCGTATCGACTCAAAGATGTATTCGGTGTTGAGATAGTTGAATCTGTCGATGCGGTGAAGACATTGATGAATGACTTTGGCCTGAGTCAGAAAGAGGCGAATGACTTCATCACTAAAGGCATGCAATCAGGACTAAACGCATCTGGTGACTTCTTGGACACCATAGGCGAGTATTCTAATCAGTTTGCTGGAATGAAGCTGAGTAGCGGTGAATTCTTCTCTGCCCTTCAGACTGGTTTGAAAGGTGGAGTATTAGGCACTGACAAGATAGCCGACTCGTTCAAAGAGTTTGGTATCAGAATTATCGATGGAAGCAAAACTACTACTGATGCACTAGGCGAACTGAACATATCAGCCAAGCAGGTTTCAGAAGAACTTGCTTCAGGCGAGATGACTAAAGGTGATGCCTTCAAGTTGATTCAAGAAAGACTCTCAAGAGTCAATGACCAAGTTAAGCAAAATGCTATTGGTGTAAGTCTGTTCGGTACTCAATGGGAAGATATAGGTGGTAAAGCCATTCTTGCTGTTGATTTACAGAAGACTGCAATGGAAGACATGAAGGACGCTACGTCAGGACTCGACATAGCATATAACGATTTAGGTTCAGCGGTTCAGGGAGTAGGAAGACAGCTAGTAGCGGCATTCATGCCCATTGGTGATTCAATACTCAACCTTCTCAACTCGCTGATGCCGTACATCAAGCTAGTCACTGATGGCATAGCTACTATCGGTGATGCCTTCAATGCCCTACCTACCCCGATACAGAACACAGTTACAGCGTTAGCCCTAGTCGCTGGTGCTGTGAGTGCTGGTGTTGCTATATACGGCACTGTTTCACCAATGCTTGCGGGTGTAGGTGCTAGCTTTACTGCACTCAAGACTACAATGCTGGGATTCGCTGCATCTGCACGAGTAGCAGGAACTTCTATAGCGGCTAGTATTAGTGCTGCTATGTGGCCTATTGCATTGGCTGTCGCTGCGATAGGCGGTCTGTATTTAGCTTATAGAAATAACTTCTTAGGTATTAGGGACTTCTTGAAGCCGATGATAGCTAACATAGTCACTATCGTTGGTAAAGTTGTAGATGGTATCAAATATGTCGTTTACAACTCAGACATGCTATGGAAGGCTTTTCTAAAGTCTCTCGACATAACAAGTAAGGCATTAGGTTCAATAGTTAAAGGTATAGGAACTATCCTGTCTGGTGTAGGTCTAATCATCTACGCGGCATTCATAGAACCATTTGTGTCGGTCTTCGCTGCATTGAATACGGCTAGTGCGGGAATACTCAATGGTCTAAAATCACTAGTAAATAACATAGCTAATGTCCTCAGACCTGTATTCGCCATTCTAGAGAAGATGGGAATAGCTTTAGGTCAGTCACTACAGCAAGCTTTAAACAGCGTTGGTGGGTTTGTCTCTAATCTGTTCGGTGGTGCTGCTGCTGATATTCAGGCACAAGCCAATGCTGCTGCGAAGAGTAACAGCACCTTTGGTAAGGGACTCGACAAAGTAGAAGCTGGGTGGAACAGCGTTACAGGTGCAGTGAATGGGGCAAGCGCGGCTTATCGTTCCCTAGCCTCAAACACTCAGGCAGCTATGAAGACACCACCCAATGTCCAGGTGCAGAATGTGCAGCTTCCGGCTAAGCCTGTCTCGACTGGTGTACCTGCACCTGTTTCTGTACCAGTCAACACACCAGCAAGCACCGGCTACAGCGGGAACATTGCGGGTGCTGATGTGGCTGCACCTAAAACAACCAGCGCGGGCAAGACCGCTGCACCGTTCAAAGCTACGGCTGAGGACATAGCGGGTCTGTCTACAGAAATCAAGCGACTCGTGGAAGACCAACAGCGGCTAGTCAAAACAGGAAAAGTCACTGAAGACCAAGCCATAGCATATGCACGCAAGGTAGAAGACTTGCGGATGAAAATAGATAAGTTAAACCTTGAGTCAAACAAGAATATTTCAGCACAATACAATCAAGCTAAGTCACTCATTACTTCGACTAATGCTACTGCAACTGCTGCAAAGGTGAAGGCTGATGCAGATGCCAAAGCTAAGAAGGCTGCTGAGGATAGGAAGAAGGCAGAGGAATTACTGAATAAAGAGATTGGTAAGCTTGGTGCGTCAGTCAAAGATATGTCTGATGCGGATATAGCATCTACCATTGAAAGACTCGCTGGAAGGAGTGCGCTAGGTGATGTGCAGAAACTAGCCATCTTGCAAGCTGAAGCAGAGTCTAGGGCAACTGAGAGACAAGATGCGGCACAGCAACAGCTAAACGATTCTCTGGAAGAATACTTCAAGGTAGTCAATAAGACTGGCGCGGCTATAGCCGACTTTAACGATTCGGCAGATGGCATGTATTCTGACGCTAGGCGACAAGCTGTAGAAACATCACTAGCTGATGAACTGTCTCTAGCTGGTGATAACGAGTCTGCCAAGTTGGAAATCAAGAAGAAGTATCTAGCACAGCTATTAGAATTAGACATTGCTAAGCTAGAAGATGAAAGCAATGCTAAGGCTGGTGCGTTAAGCCGAGACTATACCGCTGCACTTGCCGAGGCATCTGCTTTAGGAATCGATACTAACCAACTTACGCAATCATACCTAAATGCTAGGCTGGCATTACAGGCCAATTCAGAAAGCGCCATAGCTGCCATTAGGTCTAAGAATGCTAGAGAAATAGCTGAAGATGAGATGGCACTGAATAAGAAAGTTGTGGAAGAAAGAGTGAGGATAAACAAGGAAGCTGCAAAAGATATTATCGATGCAGCAACTAAGTCTATCGACACATCAAGTATTGCTGGCCTAACTGAAGCGCGGCAAGTATTGGAAAACTTGAGAAGCACCATCTCTAGCATTGACTCTGAAAGCTTGACTGACTTAGACGACGCGCTATCTGATATCGATAAGAATATTCAATCAATTAAAGCTAGTGCGCTTAGTGGTGTGAATGATGTTATTGAATCCACCGCTGAGTTATCTGATGAATTCGACAAACTTGGTGTCTCACTTTCCCCAAAAGAGAAGTATGTCAGTGATGGTGTGGCTGCTTATGACGCCCTGATAGAGAAGTATGATGATGCGCTTGAACGCCTCAAGCTGCTTAGGGAAGTATTCGAGAGGACTGATGATGTTGCTGGAATGGCAATGGTTGATGCTATCGTCTCAAATACCACAAATGCTAAATCATCCGTTGTGTCTGCCAAGTCTGAGAAGTCCGGCAAGCTAGGCGGTGAATTCGACAGCAAGTCTGCTGCTGCAAGAGACAAGATGAATGCTGATATTGCTTCCAAAGAATTGCAGCTGGTATCCGAGGTATCAAGCTTTAAGCTGAGTAGCCTTGATACAGAAAAGAATGCCAAGCTTGCACTTGCCAAGACTGACGAAGAGAAAGCACTGATTGAACTTGCATACATTGGCAAGATAAAAGATGCCAAACTTAAGTCAATTGCTGATGCAATGGAAGTCAAGCTATCTGCAATCGAGTCTGAGAAGAAGGCTGAACTTGAAAAAGAGGGACTGACTCAAGAACAGACCGCACGCATAAATGCACTCTATGAGGCCAAGAAGCAGCTTGTTATAGATAGTCACAGACTTGAACGAGAAGAGATAGGCAAGACTGCCAAGCAAGCCGAGGAAGCGCAGAACAAGCAGCTAAGCAAGTGGAAGGAGTTGCTGCAACAGTTTATCAAAGATATGGCAAGTGCTGTAGGCAGTGCGTATGCGTCTATATCAAGCAACAATGCTAATCTGGCTGATAGTATATTCAACACTCCAGAGGACAAAGCTAAAGCGGAAGGCGATACCGCAAATGCTAATGCCGGTGCTTACAAGGATGCCGGAACTAGCATATTCAGTAGTGCAATGACACTCCTATCTAAAGCGCTACCTGAATTCTCTTGGCTGATTGAATTAGTCAGTGGATTGTTTGCTAAGATGCCACAGCTAGGCATCATATTCCAGCGAGTAGGGGAGATGTTCCTACTTGGCTTTAGCTTGCTGGAACCAGTTATCAACATGCTAGCTACCGTGCTTGAACCGCTGCTGAACATCATGAAGGTGATGATGGAAGCTATCATCAAGCCATTGCTGCCCATCCTGACATTCTTTGTTGAAGTAGTAGGTGGAATCATAAAAGCGGTATATGGAGTGATTAAGACTGTCTGGAACACTGTAGCTGCATTCTTGAACAGCATCAATATTCTAGGTTGGAAACCATTCAGCCTAAGCATGCTGCCTGAGTTAAGTGCGGATTCGCCCGGCACAGCCCCAATAGCAACACCTGCACCACCTACAGGCGGTAGCACATCGGGTAGCGGGAGTGGCAGTAATAACACGGTAGTCAACGACACTAAGACTAGTGTGACCATAAATGTTAGTGGTAACTCAGACCCTAACGAGATAGCTAGGCTGGTAGAGAAGAAATTAATTAAGTCACTCAGATAAGGAAGGTTAATAGCCTTCCTTAATTTTATTAGGAGATAAATGGACAGTGCAATTATAGGTAAATATTCATCAGACAGACTCGTGATAACTGAATTCAATATCGATAGAACAAATGTCAGAACGATTCAGAACGGGATAAAGAGAAAGGCTGTGGGCCACGCTAAGCAATCAGTTTCTATTAGCTTGTCTGGATACCTAATCTGCACATCCTTTGCTGAACTAGAACTAGAGAAAGACAGGTTATTGAATGCATTAAACGAGAATGAACTGAAACTAGTAATAGGACATAGGCCAAATGTCTATTGGTTAGTATCTTGGTCAGACTCGGATTTAGCGCACAAAGCTAAGAATGGTGGGTATGTTCTCCCCATATCGCTTAATTTCGACTGCCTAGAATCGTCTGCTGTTAATGGTATTCCTGTTAGCAAGGGATATGTAAAATTAGATAGTCAGTTCATAGACTCAAGCGGGAATATATTTGAGGATGGTCATGCATCACAGCCCTCAGCAATTCTATTCTCACCCACTACCCTTACAGCAACAGCACAGACGGCGCTTACTGTTGGTATATATGCCATTGAAGTTAGTAAGAGTGCTGCATATGCAGTTGCCACGCTAAAGGCTAATGGAGTGGTAATAGCTACTCTGTCGAGTCCGGTTAAGAGTAGTAATGTATTTGGTATAAGCTTCTCTGATTCATATGTTGCATTGCATATTGATGGCTTTAGGAAGGTTGTAAGCGACTTATCTGCTAAGCCTACTTACACTATGAATGCTAGTTCCGGCAAGCTTTGGGAACTTGAATTAGACTTCATACCGCTGGGTAATTACTCTGCTGAGGTAATAGCTTTGTCTAGTGCATCTAGCATTATTGAGGCAAGAGCTGTTGCTAACGGTCAGCAGATAGTAAATCTAGGTTCTGCGCCCGCACCTGCTAGCTTGATAATCAATGCCAGTGGACATAGCACGGCATCAGTAAACAGGTTCGGGGTATCGAGTACCCAGAATCAAGGGAAGCTAGTGCTGAATGGCATTGATGCTTCTGTAGAAACATTCCCAGCCAATGATTTGATAACCGTTGAATATCTATCTGGATTCTCGACACTACTGCCATATCTTGAAACTGGTGTAAACACATTCAGCGCATCTGGAAACAGCCAATTTATGATTGCATGGCATAAGAGGTATTACTAATGAATTTTGAATTATTTTTGATTAATCCAGTCACCTACTCAAAGGAAAGCAATAAGGCATTCAGCAATGCTTTTGGTCTGACTATTGAGAAGAGTCTGAATGGCATAGGTAGCTTTAGCTTTGCTGTTGCGTTAGGACAAGCCAAGTTCAAGCAAGCCATCACGCATCAGGCCGGTATGAAACATGTGATGGTTTATGCCGATGGCAAGCCATACATGCATGGAATAATTACAAGCTATGACAGTTCGGATATTGGACTGACTAAGATTGAATGCCGTGAAGTGCTACAGCTATTGCAGGACAGCATCATAGAAGGCAAATATGAAATAACGAATATCCAGTCTGAATACATCCCGCCTAGCACGGGTGTAGATGTGGCTGACCATTATGACTTGGTGCAGTATCCATATTGGAACAAAGCTAATGGATTGGGCTACTGGTATGCGAGAAGTATCCTACTGTCACCCGCTACGGATAAGTTGCCTAGCATCTCTGACTATGGATTAAAAGAAGATTCTAACGGTGTATCGATGGGCAGCGGTGAATTAGCTAAGAACTTTGTCTATAATAGGTATTTTGCTGAAAACCCGAAAGATAACTATTCTTACATGGTCAAGTCAAATGGCATTGGTGCTTTGAGTGTCCTTCCGATTTGCAGCGATGAACCGCCATACCCACAGGGGATACTATTTGATGCGGTTTACAGCATTTCAGAAACTACTGGAGAACCGCTAGACGGCTACGTATTTGCGGCTGTGATTGACTACGAGGGTAAGATTTCTCAGATGTACCAGCATTCTCTTCCTGTATTCAATTTCAACAATCGTGAGGTATCGGGTCTGTATGCAGCCGCACGGGGTGAGGTTGAATGCTATTACGATTTCAAAACACTGGAATCTGAATACATTGTTGATAGAACAATAGTCATCAACTTCAATGGTCAGAGAAAAATCACATCATTTGAAGGTATGTCTTTCCCCAAATCTCTGTTCGATGTATCCAAGCTAAATGCCAGAGGTGCTATCTGTGTAAGTCAAGGGACTACCATAACCTCAGCGCTAATTGGTAAAGATTCTGAATCTAGCATTGTTGATTTTATCAATGAGTCTTCTGATTCGATAGCTTTTTCAATGCATGAAGATAGTGCGCCTGCTAATGCCTATGTCACAAAGCTTTCTTACAGCGATTCTGATAGATGGTCAATTATCTCTGACTTGCTGAACATAGAAGGTGGAGTAAGTCTGCGATATAAGGAAAGTAAGCTAGGTGTGATAAGTTATGAAATTGTCAAGTATGACCAGCTGCAACAAGTTGTGAAGTTTACTGATGGTAGTGATGTGTTCAATGTTGAATATCTGAAAGACTTTGCTGATGTTTACAATGTCCTCACTGCTAGATGTAACTATTCGCACAGCCATAACCAGTATTCCTATAACAATTCAATAGAGATAGTGCTAAGGCCGGATGCTGAAAGACCTAACTATCTGGGAAGACTGAAAGAGAAAGTTGTATCCTCAAACAGCATCAAAGATATATACACTCTGACTCTGTGGGCGAGTAGCATATATGATGAACACTGCTACCCGGCTAGCCCTATCGACTTTGACACCCTGCTATCTGCCGACTGGTTAGATATGGCATTTGGTCAGACTGTCATCATGCATGGTCTAGAAGAGGGTGTTGGGATATCAGAGAAGCTAAACAAAATTAGCATTGACACATCAACGGGAATAGCAAGGATATCACTAGCTAAGCGAGTAAGCCTAGCGAGTGCGTTACTTGAGAATCGACTCAACGCAAACATTTAAGGAGAACATATGAACATTTTAGATAAAGAGAAATTAGACTCAACACTTAAAGAAATCAAGAAAGAAGCTGATAGCCGGTTCAATGACTGGACTGACGAACAGAAGCGCAGTTGGGTGTATGCCACTGCCTATGCTTGGATGGCATCTTTTGATAATGCTGATGCGTTGGTAGTAGATGCATCAGAGTCAGATGCGGGAACTAAGCTAGCATTGATGCACATAGAGATAATGATGAATAGCATGTCTGAATCTGCTAGTAAGTCAAAAGCTAAATAGCCCTAGAAGCGCACCATATCGACGATAAGCCACTAACAGGAAGATTGGTGTGTAATGTATCGTATCGAAATCTGCTGACCCGTATATCGCCTTACACAACCTCACTTGTCATAAGACATGAAATTACCCCTAGAGAAATCTAGGGGCATCTTTCGTTTGTGCTGGCTTAGTTGGTTTCTTCTTCTCTGGCAGCATCTAGTTCGGCTTGCAGTTCTGATTTAGCTTCTTTGTACTGCTCACCTGTCGGGTTATACGTCTTCATTGCTTTTTCTGCTTCTTCCAAGTTGCCATCAGCAATATGGTTTCTTACTTCTTTTTTGAGTTTAGTCCATTTGGCATTTGTAAGTTTGGGTTTCGATGCGGATGAAGTGCCAGTGCCTAAGAACGCCATGATGTGCGCTTCTCGCTGTTCATCCGTCATGTTCATAATATCTTCTGCTGTCACACCGGCTTTAGCTTGTGTGGATTTGCTATTCAGGCTGGTGATGTAACTGCTGAACCATTCTTCAAAAGCATCATCATCGAGAATAACATAGTCATTTCCATAAGCCTGAAAGCCTTTGTCGGCTTTGCCATCTTTGGTAATTGGCATTCCGATTTTAACTTCTTTCTTTTCGCCATCTAAGACAAATTTAGTTTCAGGTGCAGTCAGGGGAAGCATTGTGGTGTAAGCAATATGCTTTTCTCCGATAGCTTTTTTAATAGCATTGCTGAGTGCTTTAGCTGTCAGTTGACTCATATCACCGTCATAAGCGCTCAGGATATCGGTTAGCTTAGTGATTGATGGCTTGCTGCTTTTTTTAGTCATAGAAATACCTCGGCACTCAGACTAGTACGGCTATAGCGGGAAGACAAGTGAGTGTGAGTGAATCTATGTTAGTAGAGACAAAAAAGACCCCCACCCATACCGGCAGGGGTGAGGGCTGGCTATCGAGTAGGTCAGGTGGTACGGCTGCTGAGATACCAGCGCATCAGGCTAGTGCTACTATCCAAACTTTGCTGATACGGCCATGGGTTACGGTGACGGCCACAGCGAACGCCTCGTCGGACAGGTCGCCCGCGAACACCCGGGCACCCTCATCGCCACCAAGATCAGTCCCCTGAACGGGCAGTGGCCCGCCGCGCCCGCCACCACCGCCGATCAGGCCTACCCCGGCGAGTACGTGATCCGCATGACCGAAGAGAGCCTCGCCCGCCTGGGCCTGGACACCATCGACGTGCAGCAACTTCACGTCTGGAACGACTCCTGGCTGGGCCAGGGCGACTGGCAGGACGCCGTGACGCAGCTCAAGCGCGACGGCAAGGTCCGCGCCTTCGGCATCAGCGTCAACGACCACCAGCCTCACAACGCCGTGGCCGCCGTCGAGGCCGGAGCGGTGGACAGCGTGCAGGTCATCTACAACGTGTTCGACCAGTCCCCCCAGGACCGCCTGCTCGACGCCTGCCACGCCCACGGCGTCGGCGTGATCGTCCGCGTGGCCCTCGACGAGGGTAGCCTGACCGGCACCCTGACCGAAAACACCACCTTCCCGGAAGGCGACTGGCGCAACGGGTACTTCGGCGGCAACCGCCTGACCGAACTGCAACCCCGCCTGCGCGCCATCGAACAGGACCTCGGCCTGCGCACCGACCAGCTCGCCGAGACCAGCCTGCGCTTCGTCCTCAGCCACCCGGCTGTGTCCACCGTGATCGTCGGGATGCGCTCGGTGCGTAACGTGGAACGCAACGCCGCCCTCGCGGACGGCCAGGGCCTCCCGGCCGAACAGGTACGCAAACTCTACGCGCACCGCTGGGACCGCAACTGGTACCTCCCCGCCGAGTAACGCCCAGCTCCGGGGGGTTCCGGACGCGCGGTACGCTGCGAGCATGAAACGACTCGGTGACGTGATCATCTTGGAACTCCCCGCCACCCTGATGGGCACGCCCAGCGTCATCCACCCGGTCGCGCTGGTCGGCCCGGACCATATCCTGACTCTGGTGGACACCGGGCTGCCCGGCATGCTGGACGCCATCATCGGCGAACTGCACGCCGCCGACTTCACGCTCGGGCAGGTGCGGCGAGTGATCGTCACGCACCACGACCTCGACCACATCGGCAGCCTGGAAGCCGTCGTGCACGCCACCGGCGCGGAAGTCTGGGCACTGGAACCCGAGGTGCCGTACGTCACGGGCGAACGGCGTGCCCAGAAACTTCCCAGCCCCGAGCAGGCGCAGGCGATGCTGGCCGACCCGGATCTGAACCCCGTCATGCGCGCCATGCTGACCCGCGAACCCGTCCGTGTGCCCGTCAGCCGCGCCCTGCGGGACGGCGACCTGCTGCCCGGTCAGGTCCGCGTGATCGCCACGCCCGGCCACACCCCCGGCCACCTGAGCCTGCTCGTTCCCGGCGGGAACATCCTGATCAGCGGCGACGCGCTGACCTCACAGGACGGCGCGCTGCACGGCCCCCTCTCCCGCGCCACGCCCGACCTGCCCGGCGCGCACGACTCCGTCCGCCGGCTCGCGCAGGAGGACGTGCAGACCATCGTCACGTACCACGGCGGCGTGGTCAGCGACGACGCCGGAGGGCAACTGCGCGCCCTGGCCGCCAGCCTGGACAGCTGACCCCGGCCCTTACCCCGTCCCGGCAGGTTGCCGCTGCATCAGCGCGGTGCGTTTGCACCGTGCCACGATCTCGCCCCGCTGGTTGATCGCACGGTGCTCCACGGTCACGATGCCCGCGTCGGGGCGGCTGCGGCTCTCACGGACCTCCAGCACCTCGGACTCGGCGTGAATGGTGTCCCCGTGAAACACGGGTTTCGGGAAGGTCACGTCCGTCAGGCCCAGGTTCGCCACCAGCGTGCCCAGCGTCAACTCATGCACGCTGAGGCCCACCAGCAGGCTCAGGGTGAGCAAGCTGTTTACCAGCGGTCGCCCGAACTCGGTTCCGGCCGCGTACTCGTGATCCAGGTGCAGCGGCTGCGGATTCATGGTCATGGTCGTGAAGAACACGTTGTCGGCCTCGGTCACGGTGCGCGTCACGCGGTGCCGGATGAGGGTGCCGGGCGTCAGCTCCTCCAGGTAACGCCCCTGCGGGCGGTTCAGGTCCTCATTCATGGGGTGCCTCCGGTGGTCAGTGGGGAGCAGGAAGTGGGGAGTGGATCGTGGTGTTTCCACGGCCCACGCATCACTGGCCTACTCATCACTGCCGACCTCCTGCGCGAGGATGGCGCGCGCGGCGGCCAGCATGGGTTCATCGACCATCTGGCCCTCGAAGCTGAAGGCTCCGTGCCCCTGCGCGGCGGCATCGTGGGCGGCGGCGAGCAGGGCGTGGGCGCGGGTCTTCTCGGCGTCGGTCGCGCCGAAGAGGTCGTGGGCCAGTGCAACCTGCGCCGGGTGGATGCAGAGCTTCCCGGCGTACCCGAGGGCGCGGCCCAGCGCCCCGTCCTCGCGGAAGCGGTCCGGGTCGTTAAGGGCGGTCACGACGATATCCAGCGCGGGCACGCCGGTCAGGCGGGCGGCCAGCGCCACCTGCGAGCGGGCGTACAGCACTTCCAGCCCGCCGGGGGTGCGCCGCCCACCCAGGTCGGTCGTGTAGTCCTCCGCGCCGAAGTAGGCCCAGCGCACGGCGTCTTCACGCAGGATCTCGTGGGCGTTCCACACGCCGGCCCCGGTTTCCAGGCCCGCCAGGATCGGCAGGTTCAGGCCGTGCGTGGCCAGCGCATTCACGACGAGGCGCACGTCGGCGGCGCTCTCCAGTTTCGGGATGACCACCCCGGCCAGTTCTGGCGTGAGGACGTTCAGGTCGCCTGCGAAGTACGGCGAGTGCGGGGCGTTCACGCGCAGGAACACCGGCAGGTGCGGCGCGGCCGTCATCAGGTCCCGCGCGGCGTCCTGCGCGACCGGGCGGGCGGCGGCCTTCGCTTCCGGGTTGCCGGGAATGGCGTCTTCCAGGTCGATCACCACGGCGTCCGGCTGCGCGCGCGGCAGTTTGGCGATCAGGTCGGCGCGGTTGCCCGGCGCGAACAGCAGGCTGCGCGGGCGGGCCAGTCGGGGGGCGCTCACGCGGGCCACCCCTGGCGGAGCAGCTTGCAGGAGAACAAACGAACGTTCGTTGACATGCCCCGAGGATAGCGGCTGGACCCGCTCCCGGCGAGCCGCGCCGGAGGGCCGGACAGCCTACCCGGCCCGCCCGGCCGGGTCCGGTTCGTCCAGTCGCAGCAGCGCCGGGGAGAGGAAGCCCGCCAGGGCGGCCAGTCCACTCAGGACGCCGCCCACGATGAAGACGCCGCGCACGCCGATCCACTCGCCCAGAGGCGCGGCGAGGGCCAGACCGGCCGGACCGGCCAGACCCATGACCATGTTCAGCAGCGACAGCGCGCGGCCCTGCAACTCGTTCGGAATGACCCGCTGAAGCAGCGCCGTCATGGGCGCGTTCCCGAACGTGAAAGCCGCGCCGCTCACGACCCACCACGTGATCGCCAGCCAGAACGCCCCTGCCGGGGCCAGGGCTGTCAGGGCGACCGTCACGCACGACACGGCGAACGCCACGAGGACCGTCACGACCTGCCGGCGCGGGTTGAGGGCCGCGATCAGCACCCCGCCCGCGATCATGCCCAGCCCGGACAGGCCCTCCATCAGCGCGACCTGCGCCGCCCCGCCCCCGAAGTGCTCCTTGACGAGCAGCGGCGTCAGCGTGAAGGTGGGCATGACGGCCAGGACCACCGCGCCCAGCAGCAGGTACAGCCGCCGCAGGCCCGGATGCCCCCAGACCACGCGGACGCCCGCGCGGAACTCGGTCAGGACGCCCGTGCGGTCCTCCCGCGCCAGCCGCCGCTGCGGCACTGCGTACACCAGCAGCGGCGCGACACCCAGCAGGGCCGTGACCACGTCGATGCTCAGGGCCGCGCCCAGCGGCAGCACGCTGATCGCCAGCGCTCCCAGCGGGGCGGCCGCGACGGTCATGATCCCCTGAAGGGACTGGTTCAGTCCGGCGGCGCGCGGCAGGAACGAGGCGGGGACCAGCATGGCGCTGCTCGCGCCGGCCGCCGGTGTCTGGAAGGCCTGCATGGCCGAGCGGATGAACATCATGGTGTACACGTGCCACAGTTCGACCGTGCCGCTGGCGAACAGGCTGATCAGGACCAGCATGCACGCGGCGCTGACCACGTCGGCGGTGATCATGATCGCGCGGCGGCTGTAGCGGTCCGCGAAGATGCCGCCCAGCGGGGACAGCAGCGCCTGCGGCAGCAGGGCCGCGACGCCCGCGATGCCCAGCGCGGCGGCGCTGCCGGTCGTGTCGGTGATCCACCACAGCAGCACGAACTGCGTCATGGCCGAGCCGATCAGGGACAGGGCCTGCCCGGTAAAGATGCTCCAGTAGCGGCGCTGCCAGCCGGGGCCGGGATCGTAGGCGGCCTGGGGGTCCGGCGCGGCGGGGTTCAGCGGGTCCATGCGGTCAGCGTCTCCCGCAGCGCGTGGACCTGCGTGTCGTTCAGGCGGGGCAGGCCGGTCAGGTCGCCCATCCAGTACCCGTCGCAGGCGAGGCGGATGGCGTGCGCGGTCCCGGCGGGCAGACCGTCGTGTTCGGGTTCGGTCAGCAGGAACGCCTGGGCCTCGCTCAGGCCGGCCAGCAGCGCCGGGTGCCCGGCCAGTGGCGCGAGGGCCGCGTGCAGCGCCTGCCCGTCCTCGTCCGGGGTGAAGGTCAGGGCGATGTACGCGCGCAGCCACGCGCCGCGTGCCGGGCCGTGCGCGGCGAGTTCGGCGGCGTGCGCGGTGGTCAGCCGCTGGCGGAAGTCGTCGATCAGGGCAGCGCCCAGCGCACGCAGCAGGGCGTCGCGGGTGGGGTAGTGGTGCAGCAGGCCGCCCTTGCTGATCCCGGCGGCGCGGGCCACGGCGTCCAGCGACAGGGACGCGCCCTGCTCGCGCAGCACGGTGGAGGCGGCGGCCAGCAGGGCGGCGCGGGTCAGTTCCGGTTGGCGGGCTCTTGGCATGCTGCCAACATACCGTCCAGACGGTCGGTAAAGATGAGTGGCGTTCCTGGCGCGCCTGCCTAGTTTCCGGCATTGACCCGGTGAGGGCGCGGCGCGTACACTTCCCGGCATGAACGCGGCGAGTAACAACAACGTGAATGATGATCCCTGCTAGGGGACGTCACGCCGCATACCGCGCCCCCGACCCCACCACGGAGTCGGGGGCTTCTTCATGAACAAGGAGACGAGAGCCCATGACCACCGAAGCGCACACCCCGGAAGCCGCCCAGCAACGCCTGCCCCGCACCCTCACCCGCGACCTGAACCACCACGACGGTCAGACCGTGCGCCTGCAGGGCTTCGTGCACGCCCGCCGCGACCTGGGCGGCGTGCAGTTCGTGGTGCTGCGCGACGTGAGCGGCGTCACGCAGTGCGTCGGTAAGGGCCTGAACCTGCCGCTCGCGGAGAGCAGCGTGGAGGTCACGGGCACCGTCAAGGCGCACCCCAAGGCGCCCGGCGGGTTCGAGGTGCAGATCAGTGAGTTCCGCGTGATCAGCGCCGCCGTGGAGGCCAGCCCGGTCGAGATTCCCAAGATGGAATGGAACGTCAACCCGGAAACCATGCTGGACTACCGCGTGGTGACCGTGCGCGGCCTGAAGGAACGCGCCGCGCTGAAGGTGCAGGCTGAACTCGTCGCGGCGTTCCGGGATCACCTGATGACCGAGGGTTTCACCGAGATCAGCACGCCCAAGATCGTCTCGGCGGGCGCGGAGGGCGGCGCGAACCTGTTCCCCATCGACTACTTCGGGCACCCCGCGTACCTCGCGCAGAGCCCGCAGCTGTACAAGCAGATCATGGTCGGCGTCTTCGAGCGCGTGTTCGAGGTCGCGCCCGTCTACCGCGCCGAGGAGCACGCCACCAGCCGCCACCTGAACGAGTACCTGAGCCTGGACGTCGAGATGGGCTTCATCGAGGACGAGGAAGACGTCATGAGCCTGGAGAACCGCCTGCTGGCGAGCATCATGACCCGCCTGCACGCCACCTCGCAGGCCGAGTTCGACCTGCTGGGCGCGACCATTCCCGACGTGCCCGCGCACATTCCGCGCATCAGCCTGTTCGACGCCCGCGCCCTCGTGACCGAGAAGTACGGGCATTCGGTGGGCGGCAAGGACCTCGACCCGGAAGCCGAGCGCCTGCTGTGCCAGCACTACGCGGAAACAGAGGGCAGCGACTTCGTGTTCGTCACCAAGTACCCCCGCGCCGCCCGGCCCTTCTACGCGCACCCGGACAGCAACCCCGACGGCAGCCTCAGCAGCGAGATCACGCGCGGCTTCGACCTGCTGTTCCGCGGCATCGAGATCACGTCGGGCGGCCAGCGCATCCACGACCACGCCATGCTGATGGAGTCCATCGCCGCGTACAAACTCAACCCCGAGTCGCTTTCGGGCTACACCGAGGTCTTCAAGTACGGCATGCCCCCCCACGGCGGCTTCGCCATCGGCGCCGAACGCCTGACCGCCAAACTGCTGGGCATCAGCAACGTCCGCTACGCCCGCGCCTTCCCCCGCGACCGCCACCGGCTGACGCCCTGAGGGGCGTGGGTGATGGTTGATAGATGATGGTTGATGGCTGATGGACAGGCTCGCCCCGTGACGGGTGGGCCTGTTTTCCATTGTTGGGCGGGTGTACGCTGGATGCACACCCCAGCCCCCCCGGCCCCGGAGGAACCACCATGCGCGCACCTGCCGTCCGACCCGCCCTGATCCTGACTGCCGCCCTGCTGGGAAGCGCCAGCACGCACGCACTGGCCGCCTGCGACCCCGCCGGGTTCATGCCGCCCGGCACCCGCACGTACCGCCTGACCACGCAGGCCCAGAGCAGCACCTTCACGTCCCGCGCCCAGGTGAAAGGCAACGCCGTGACCGTGCAGACCACCATGGGCGGCCAGACGACCACCAGCACCTGGACCTGCACCGGCAAGGGCATGACCGCCAACATCGGCTCCGGCAAGGGCGACCTGCGACTGGATTCCGGGTTCTACCCGCCCACATCCGCCTGGAAGGTCGGGTATGCCTGGACCAGCGACGGGAAGCTGCAGGCCAGCGGCGGCATGAATATGCAGAGCCGCAGCCGCAGCCGCATCGCCGCGCAGGAGAAAGTCACCACGCCCGCCGGGACCTTCACGGCGCTGCGGGTCGAGACGACCACGACCACCACCATGACCCCACCCGCCGGGACGGACCTGCCGCCCGGCATGGACCTGAACAAACTGATGGGCGGCGAGACCACCAGCACCGCGTGGTACGTGCGCGGCGTCGGCCTCGTCAAGCAGACCATCCCATCCGCGCAGCACAGCATGGTCCTGACGAAGTACACCCGCTGACCCACTCCCGCTGGCCCTTACCGGCCCCGGCGCACCTGGGCTACCATTCCCGGCATGACCGACCCCACCCGAGGCAGCAACGAACAGGCCCTGAACGAGGAATTCGCGCAGTTCAGCGTGGACGGGCAGCGCATGTACGGCCTGCTGCACCGCCCCACCGGCGACGCGCCCGCGCAGGGCTGGCCCAGCGTGGTCATCCTGCACGGCTTCACCGGTAACCGTGGCGGCGATCACCGCCTGCTGCCGCTGCTGTCACGGTTCCTGGCGGCCAGGGGCATCGCCAGCCTCCGCTTTGATTTCCGTGGCAGCGGCGAGAGCCACGGCGATTTCAGCGAGATGACCGTCACCCGCGAGGTGCAGGACACGCAGGCCGCCTTCGAGTACCTGCGCCGCCAGTCGGGCATCGACCCGGAACGCACCATGCTGCTGGGCTTCAGCATGGGCGGGCTGGTCGCCGCGCTCAGCGCGCCCCTGGTGCGCCCGCACCGCCTCGCGCTGTGGGCCCCCGCCCTGCCGGAACTGTGGTTGCCGTTCCTGCGCGGCGGCTTCCTGCCCGCCACCGTCACGGATTACGGCGGCTGGCCGCTGGGCCGCGACTTCCTGCAGGAAATGACCCGCCTGCGCCCCCTGGAAGCCGCTGCCGGGTGGCAGGGCGAGGCCCGCGTCTTCCACGGAGACGCCGACCAGACCTGCCCCCCCGAATATGGCGTGCGCTACGCCCAGGCCCTGCGCTGCGAGGCCGTCGCCATTCCCGGTGCGGGCCACACCTTCGACTCGCTTGAACAGGTGGACCTGCTGTACCGCGAAACGGCGCGCTTCCTCACCGGGGAGTGAAGGAGAGGCGGGATGCGGTGCGTGTGGAGCGGGGAAGGCAGGGGCCGTTCCCGCCCACTTCTCACTCCCGACCCGCCACTGCCTACCCGTCCGAGCGGGCGACCCAGATGGTGTGCCACGCGCCCCGGCCCTCGCGGGCGCGGGCGCGGCGGACCTCGGTGTGGTACCCGGCCCTCTCCAGCGCGGCCGTGAAGCGCGGCACGGCCTCCACGCTCCAGACGGCCAGCAGACCGCCGGGCGTCAGGGCGGCGCGGATGGCGGCCAGACCGCGCGGGGAGTACAGCCAGTCGTTGCCGTGCTGGGTCATGCCTTCCGGGCCGTTGTCCACATCCAGCAGGATCGCGTCGAAGGTCCGCCGCGAGGCGCGGATCAGGTCGGCCACGTCGCCCACGTGCACGCGGGTGCGCGGGTCGGTCAGGGGGTACCCGGCGGCCTGTGCGAGCGGACCACGGTTCCAGTCCACGACGGCCCCCACGAGTTCCGCGACGGTGACGGTCCCGTCCGGCCCGGCGCTGCGCAGCGCGGCGGCCAGCGTGAAGCCCATGCCCAGACCGCCCACCAGGACGTGCGCGGCGGCGCGGCCCGCCACCTGCGGCACGGCGTACTCGGCCAGGGCCTCCTCGCTGGCGTGCTGGCGGCTGTTCATGAGTTCGCTCACGTACCCGCTGATGCGGATGCTGAACTCGTTCTCACGCTGCCACAGTTCCAGCTGATCGGGACTGCCGGGAATCGGCGCGGAACCCAGCGGCACCCAGGCTTTCAAGCGCGCACCGGGCGGAGGGAAGGAAGGGGGAGGCGGGGGCAGACAAACGGCATCCGGCCAGTGTACCCGCCTGCCCCGCCTACAACCCGATCAGGGCGCCCAGCGCGGCCGCACCGATCACGACCAGCGCGGGGTTCACGCGCGTGCGGGTCAGCAGCGCGAACGCGGCGGCGGCGATGACGGCCCCTGCCACGTTTTGCACGCTGCCGCGCGCCAGGACCAGCACCCCGGCCAGCAGTACGCCCCCACCGAACGGCAGCAGGGCACTGCGGATGGTGGGCAGCCACTTCCAGCCCAGCAGTCGCCTCCAGGCGAGGGCGGCGGCGGCGCTCAGCAGGGCGGTCGGGCCGTAGAAGCCCAGCGTGGCGGCGGCCGCCCCGGCCCACCCGCCAGCCGCGAAGCCGTAGTGGGTCATGGCCAGCATGTTCGGTCCCGGCATGACCTGCCCCAGCGCGAACCCGCTGGCCAGCGTGTCGGGCGTGATCCAGTGCCGCTGCCCGACCAGCACCCGTTCGATCTCGGCGAGGTTCGCGCCGCCGAAACTGATCAGGCCCAGCCGCGTGAAGGTCAGCAGGATGTCCAGCCAGTTCGCTCCGGCGTCCGTCATGGCCGCTCCGGTTCCGGGCGGGGACGGTGCAGGATCAGGCCCGCGCCCACCACGACGGCCAGGACCGGCAGCAGGTCCAGGCGCAGCAGGCCGATCCCGGCGAAGGTCACCAGGGCCAGCACCCACCCGCCGCGCAGGCCGCCCACGACCCGCAGGACCGGCAGGGCCGCCGTGAGCATGACCGCCAGGGCCGCGCAGGCCGCGCCACGCAGCGCACTCTGTAGGGGGGCGGGCAGCCCGCCGGGCAGGCCGAGCGTGACGACCGTGACGGCCAGCATGGCGATCAGTCCGGGCGTCAGCACGCCCACGACCGCCCAGAGCGCGCCGGTCCAGCCGCGCAGGCGCGCGCCGATCATGGCGGCCAGATTCACAGCGTTCGGGCCGGGCGTCAGTTGCGCCAGCGTGTACGTCTCCGCGAAGTCCAGTTCGGTCATCCAGGCGCGTCCCAGCGCGGCGCGGCGCATGTGGGCGGGCAGGCCGCCGCCGATGCCCACCATCGCCACGCCCGCAAACACCCGCAGCAGGTCCGAGTGCGTGGGCGTGACCGGAACCGGCGCCGGTGGGTGGTGGGGTGCGTCCTCCGGCGGGGCGGGCGGCGGGGCGGCGGGGGCACTCATCTGAACTCCGGTTGAACAGCGTTCAACCCGAGCAGGAGAGAAGCGGATTCCGGGCGTGGAGTTGGCACCCCGGTGCCGTGCCGGGGTGTGAACGCAACAGACGGAATCCGTACCATGGCCCGAGGCTACTCCCGGCCCTGCCGCGCGGGCGTGACTGGCGGGGGAACACCCGTGCACGCAACGCACGCAACCTTCTCCTGACGTGCCTGCTGAGCCGCCCCACTACGCCAACTGGCTGATTCTGCCCGCGTAAATTCGCCCGTGGCGTATCCTGGGAGGCACGATGACCACCTCACCCCCGGACGCCGCCGTGCACGTTCGCGATCTGCGCAAGGCCTACGCCGTACACGAGAAGGAACCCGGCTTCATGGGCAGCCTGCGCTCGTTCGTGAGCCGCAAGACCCGGCAGGTCGAGGCAGTGCGCGGCGTGAGCTTCGACCTGCACCCCGGCGAGGTCGTGGGGTTCCTCGGGCCGAACGGGGCGGGGAAGACCACCACCCTCAAGATGCTCTCGGGGCTGCTGCACCCCTCGGGCGGCGAGGCGCGCGTGGCGGGCTTCGAACCCCGGCGGCGCGAGGCGGCGTTCCTGCGGCAGATCACGCTGGTCATGGGGCAGAAGCAGCAGCTGATCTGGGACCTCCCCGCGCTGGATTCCTTTCTGGTCAATCAGGCGATCTACGAGATCCCGGATGACCAGTACCGCGCGACCATGCGCGAGTTCACGGACGTGCTGGGCCTGGACGGCATCCTGAAAAAGCAGGTGCGCAAGCTGTCGCTGGGCGAACGCATGAAGTGCGAACTGGCCGCCGCGCTGCTGCACCGCCCGAAGGTGCTGTTTCTGGACGAACCGACCATCGGGCTGGACGTGAACATGCAGGAAAGCGTGCGGGCCTTCGTGCGCGACTACAACGAGCGTTACGACGCGACCGTGATCCTCACGAGTCACTACATGGCGGACGTGACCGCCCTGGCCCGTCGCATCCTGGTGATCGACCAGGGCGCGCTGGTGTTCGACGGCGACCTGGGCAGCCTCGCCGGGCAGGCGCGGGCGGGGAAGACGATCCGGCTGCAACTGCGGTCCCCCGTGACCGCGCAGGCACTCGCCGCGTACGGGCAGGACGTGAGCGTGGACGGCCTGAGCGCCCAGCTGAGCGTGCCGCGCGCCGAGGTCAGCGAACGCGCCGCGCGGCTGCTGGCCGACCTGGACGTGGCCGACCTGACCGTCGAGGACCCCAGTATCGAGGCGGTCATGGCTGACCTGTTCGGACACCGCACGCCCCCCGCGCCCGCACTGGAAAGCGCGTGAGCCGCCCCGGCCCCCTGAACACCGCGCGGGTGCTGTTCGTCACGCGCTTCGCGGAGATGGCCGAGTACCGCGCCGAGGTTGTCATCTGGATGCTGTCGGGCACGCTGTCGCTGGTCATGATGCTGGTCTGGATGGCGCAGGCGCAGGCCGCGCCCGGCGGGCAGATTCGTGGCTACGACGCCGCCGGGTTCGCCACGTACTTCCTGAGCACCTGGCTGGTGTCGCAACTGCTGGTCGTGTGGGTCGCGTGGGAACTGGACTTCGAGATCCGGCAGGGCACCCTGTCGGCCAAGCTCCTGCGCCCGCTGGACCCCATGTGGACGCACTACGCGTCGCACGTGGCCGAGCGGCTGGTCAGGATCGCGCCCATGCTGGTGCTGGTCACGGCCTTCGCGCTGCTGTCCGGCGCGCGCTTCACGACCGAGTGGTGGGCGTACCCGGCCGCGCTGGGCCTCGCCGCGCTGGGCTTCACGGCGCGTTTCCTGTACGAGTACGCCATCGGCCTGCTGGCCTTCTGGACCGAGAGCAGCACCAGTTTCCAGGAACTCGCGTGGCTGGTGTACGCCGCGCTGGGCGGCATGTTCGCCCCGCTGGACTTCTACCCCGCCTGGGTGCAGGCCGTGGCCGTCTGGACGCCGTTCCCGTACATGCTGGGCCTGCCCGCGCAACTCCTGGCGGGGAAGGCCGGACCCGAGGACGCCCTGCGCGGCGCGCTCGTCATGCTGGGCTGGCTGGTCGTGTTCTGGTTCCTGCGGCTGGCCGTCTGGCGCGCCGGCCTAAAGAAATATGGCGCGGTGGGAGCATGAGGGTTGATGGTAAACGGTTGATGGTTGACAGAGGCTGGTGCGCTCTTCCATCAACCATCAACTATCAACCATCAGCCTTCTGGGGGGCCGCGTGACGCGTTACCTGCGCCTGTTGCGGATCTTCACGGGCGCGACCCTGTCGGCGCAGCTGGAGTACCGTGCGAACTTCGTGGGGGCGCTGCTGGCCAGCCTGGGCGAGGTGGGCGTGGCGCTGCTGGGCCTGGGGATCGTGTTCGGGCAGCCCGGCATTACCAGCGTGGGCGGCTGGTCGTTCCGGGAGGCGCTGCTGGTCACGGGGTTCTTCATGCTGACCGAGGGTGTGATCAGCGTGTTCATCCAGCCGAACATGAGCAAGATCGCGGACGCCATCCGCACCGGCAGCATGGACTTCACTCTGCTCAAACCCATCGACGCGCAGTTCGGGGTGAGTGCCCGGCACCTGAACGTGCTGCGCGCCCCGGACCTGCTGATTGGCCTGGGCCTGATCGCCTACGCTGCGTCGGGCCTGAGCGTCACGGCGGGTGGGGTGCTGGGCGCGGCGCTGCTGTACGCCTCGGCGGTCGTGATCGTGTACTGCATCTGGCTGGCGCTGAGCACCACGGCGTTCTGGTTCGTGAAGACGCAGAACGTCGCGGAACTGTTCAACGGCGTGTTCGGCGCGGCCCGCTTCCCGGTGTCCGCCTTCCCGCTGCCCGTGCGGGCGTTCCTGACGTTCGTGGTGCCGGTGGCGTTCATCACGACCGTGCCCGCGCAGGCCATGACGGGCGAACTGGCCTGGAGCGTGGCGCTGGCGTCGCCGGTCGTAGCGGCCGCGCTGTTCGTGGGTACCCGCCTGTTCTGGCTGCGCGCGGTCGGCAGTTACACCAGCGCGAGCAGCTGATGCCCACAGGTCCGGGCGCCTGGGAGGCCCCCACTTGGCAGGCACTGGGCCTGAGCCGCCCGCGCGCCCTGCCCCTGACCGGCGCGGCCCGCGAGCGGCTGGCGCACATGACCGAACTGCGCGACATCGACTCGCCCGCCGCAGCCGCCCGCGCCGGGGCCGAGTACGCCGGGGAACGCTGGCTGGCGCCGGACCTGCTGGGCGTGCGCCCCTGGCTGCCGCCGGACACGCCGCGCCGCGAGGTGCCGGGCGCCGTCCTGAACGGCGAGTGGACCGGCTTTCTGGCCCTGCTGGGCGAGTACGGCCCGTGGGTGTACGCCGCCGACGTGCGCGCGTTGCAGGTGCTCTCGGGTGCGTACGCCGCGCTGGTGCAGGCCGCGCAGGTCGCGCCGGAACCCGTGGCCCTTCAGGCCGCCGCACTCTCGCTGGCCGACGCGCCGCACCACACGTTGCTGATCCGGTTGGAAGCCACACCGTACCGCCGCCCCGGGCGGCCCGCGCGCTGGTGGTCGTGGCGGCTGCCCGGAAGGCAGCCTCCCGCCGACGCCACCACGCTGGTCGAACTGGAACGCGCCTTCTGGACGCAGGTGGCCGCGCACGCCCAGGACCGCCGCGCCGCCTGGGCCACCCGCCGCTAGGGTGCGCCTCCGCCGTGTGCTTCCGACTTGCTGCGCCGGGTTCCGGTCAGGGCGGACATTTTAAGCTGTCGTTCACGTCCCTGCCGGATTGTCGGCTGCTGCCGACTTTTCCCCGCGCCGCCGCATTACATTTCCGCGTATGACTCCCGGCGATTCAGATCAGACCCCCATCCTGTTCCAACCCCTCGCCCTGCGCGACATGAAGCTCCGCAACCGCGTGGTCGTGTCTCCCATGTGCATGTACTCCGCCGACGGCGGCCTCGCCAACGACTTCCACATGGTGCACCTGGGGCAGTACGCGCTGGGCGGCGCGGGCCTGATCATCACCGAGGCGGCCGCCGTGAGCCCCGAGGGCCGCATCAGCCCCGAGGACCTGGGCCTGTGGGAGGACCGGCACATCACGCCGCTGGGCCGCATCACGGACTTCGTGCACGAGCACGGCGGGCAGATCGGCATTCAACTGGCGCACGCCGGGCGCAAGGCCAGCACCTACGCCCCCTGGCGCGGACGCGGCGCGGTTCCCGAGGAACGCGGTGGCTGGCAGGTCATCGGCCCCGCAGACGAGCCGTTCAGTGACACCTTCCCCACGCCCCGCGTCATGACCGGGGACGACATTCAGCGCGTGACGGACGCCTTCGCGCAGGCTGCCCGCCGCGCCGAGATCGCCGGATTCGACACGGTCGAGATTCACGCCGCGCACGGCTACCTGCTGCACCAGTTCCTGTCGCCCCTGGCGAACACCCGCACCGACGGGTACGGCGGCAGCTTCGAGAACCGCACCCGCCTGCTGCTGGAAGTCACGCGCGCCGTGCGCCGCGTGTGGCCCATGCACAAGCCCCTGCTGGTCCGCCTGAGCGCCACCGACTGGGCCGACGGCGGCTGGGATGAAAGTCAGACCGTCGTCCTGTGCGGCCTGCTGGCTAACGAGGGCGTGGACGCCGTGGACATCAGCAGCGGCGGCCTGACCGTCGCGCAGCAGATCACCGTGCAGCCCGCCTATCAGGTGCCGTTCGCCGCGCAGGTCCGGGCCGCCGTGCCGCACCTGAAAGTCATCACGGTCGGCATGATCGACACCCCCGAACGCGCCGAGGAAGTCCTGCGCAACGGCGACGCGGACCTGATCGCCCTGGCCCGCCCGCTGCTGGGCGACCCCCACTGGACCGAAGCGGCCGCCCAGAGCCTCGGCGTCGAGCGCGACCTGATCCCCCAGTACGCCCGGGGCACCCGCACCACCTGAGCGTCTGATACGGACTCCGATTGAATGGTTTGCAAAAACCATTCAATCCGAGCGGACGCGAGTAGGAGCAAAGAGGATTCCGGGCGTGGAGTTGGCAACCCGGTGCCCTGCTGGGTTGTTAACGAAACAGACGGAATCCGTATGACTTCCGCCCCCCACATTCCCGCCTACAGGAACGCCGGGACGGAGTCCGTGAACTGCCCGTCCAGCAGGTGCAGCGTGCGGTCCGCGAAGGTGGCGAGGCGGTCGTCGTGCGTGACGAGCAGCACGCCCGAGCGTTCCTGCCGGGCGAGACTGACGAGTAGTTCGGCCACGGCGTGCGCGTTGTTGCGGTCGAGGCTGCCCGTGGGTTCGTCCGCCAGGACCACGGCGGGCCGGGTAGCCAGGGCGCGGGCCACGGCCACCCGCTGGCGCTCGCCGCCGCTCAGGACGCCGGGCAGGCTGTTCTCGCGGCCGCCCAGGCCCACGCGGGCCAGCAGGTCGCGGGCGCGGGCCTCGTCGCGCGTGCCGGCCAGCCTGGACGGGATCAGTACGTTCTCCAGCACGGTCAGGTCTTCCAGCAGGTAGTGATGCTGGAAGACCAGTCCGACCCGTCCGGCGCGGCGCGTGGCACGCACCTGCGTGTCCAGGCTGTCGATGCGCTCGCCGGCCCACCAGACCTCGCCGCTCTGCGGGACGTCCAGGCCGCCCAGCAGGTGCAGCAGCGTGCTCTTGCCGCTGCCGGACGGGCCGGTCACGGCGACCACCTCGCCCGGCATGACCCGCAGCGACACGCCCTGCAGGGCCGTCAGGCTGCCGTACGTCTGGCGCAGATCGCGGGCTTCCAGGGCGGGCGCGGCAGGCCGGGCGGGTTCGTGCGTCGGTGCCTGAGCTGTGGGGGAGTGGGCTGTGGGTGGGTGGGTCGTCACGCGCGCATGCTAGAGCACGCGCCGCTGCCTGGTGCGCAGTGCGGGCGGGCGGCTGGCATTGTTCCCGCAGACTGTATTTCAGTAGTTTGTCAAGCTAGGATGAGCGGCATATGGCCCGGATGGACGATCTCAGACACTCTCCGCTTTTTCACGACGTCCCCACAGAGGCCCTGCAGGAGGCGATGCAGGTCATCACCGAACGCCGCTACTACCCTGGTCAGGTCATCCTTGAACAGGACGCCGAGGGCGAGGCCCTGCACCTGATCACCGGCGGGGTCGTGCGCGTCTCCCGCATCAGCCTGGGCAGCCGCGAACGCGTTCTGGGCGACGTGTACGCCCCCGGCGTGATCGGCGAGACCGCCGTGCTGGGCGGCGGTGAACGCAGCGCCACCGTGCGCGCCCAGACGGACGTCACGACCCTGATGCTGTACCGCTCTCACTTCAAGCAGATTCTCAAGCGGCACCCGCAGGTCCTGTGGAACCTCAGCAGCATGCTGGTGCAGCGCGTGACGTTCCTGAACGACGAACTGATCGCCTTCGGCCTGAACACCGAGTCCGCCCTCAGTCACGTGTTCACCAGCCTGTACCGGCAGCGCGTGCAGGCGGGCGTGCCCGACCCGCAGGTACTGCCGCTGTCCACGCAGGACATCATGGCCCGCATCTCCAGCAGCCGCGAGACCGTGTCGCGCGTCATGCGCAAACTCGATACGGCCGGCCTGCTGACGTACACCAGCGCGCAGGTGACCCTGATCGACCCGGACGGCCTGGAGAACATCGCCCTGGACGACAGCGACAGCGTCGACTGACCGCCGCACAGATAGGGGCCGGTGCGCACAGGGCGTTGCACACCGGCCCCTATCTGTTCCTGGCCTCCTTCCACCTGCTTTACGCTGCCTGCGTCACGCCGACTGCTCTATGCTGCGCGCATGAAACTGGCACGCATGATGTACGGCAATCAGGCCCGCTGGGGCGAACTGGACGGCGACACGCTGCACCTCACGGGCGGCATGGGCGGCCCCCGCACGGGCGAGCAGGTCCCGCTGGACCGCGCGGCGCTCCTGGCCCCGGCGGAACCCAGCAAGATCGTCTGCGTGGGCCGCAATTACCTGGATCACATCCGCGAACTGGGCAACGACAGCGGCGATCTGCCCAAAGAGCCCGGGATCTTCCTGAAAGGCCCGAACGCCCTGGCGGAACCCGGTGGGACCGTGCAGCGCCCCGACTGGACGCAGAACTTTCACTTCGAGGGCGAGCTGGCCCTGGTGATCGGCACGCAGGCCCGCCACCTGACCCCGGACAGCGCGCTGTCGCACGTGGCCGGGTACACCTGCGGGCTGGACCTGACCGCCCGCGACCTTCAGAAGACGGACCTGCAGTGGTTCCGCGCGAAGGCCGCCGACCGCTTCTGCCCGCTGGGACCGTGGCTGGAAACTGAGCTCGATCCCCGTGACCTGCGCGTGCAGACCCGCGTGAACGGCGAGACCCGCCAGGACGGCCGCACCAGCCAGATGATCTTCCCGGTCATGGACATCCTGGTGTACCTGACCCGTTTCGTGACCCTGGAACCCGGCGACGTGGTCCTGACCGGCACGCCCGAGGGCGTCGGCCCGCTGAACTCCGGCGACGTGGTCGAGGTCGAGGTGCAGGGCGTCGGCGTGCTGAGCACCCCCATCGGCTGAGCACCCCCGGGTTCATACGGACTGCCGTCTGTTTCGTTCACAACCCGGGACGGCAGCGGGTTGCCAACTCCACGTCCGACAGTCCGCTTTACTCGCATCCGCCCGGACGGAACGGTCTCTGCAAACCATTACATAGGAGTCCGTATCAGTCCAGCGCGGGCAGCGGGGCCGGGCGGCCGAACAGGTACCCCTGCAGGAACGTGCAGCGCACCTCGCGCAGCAGCGCCGCCTGCAGGGGCGTCTCGACACCCTCGGCGACGGTCAGGACCTCCATCGCCCCGGCCAGGGTCACGATCGCGCGGATGACTTCCAGGGCGCGCGTTCCGGCCGGACCTTCACGCCCCAGGTCGCGCGTGAACGAGCGGTCGATCTTCAGGATCTGCACGGGCAGGCTCGACATGGCCCCCAGGCTGCTGTACCCGGTCCCGAAGTCATCCAGCGCCAGCCGCACGCCCAGGCTCCGCAGGTCGTGCAGCACGGCTCCGGCCCGCCCGGCGTCCAGGAGGCTGCTCTCGGTGATTTCCAGGACCAGCAGGTCCGGGTTCACGCCGGTTTCCTCCAGCACGGCGCGCACCTGATCCACGTACCCGGGCTGATCGAACTCGCGGGCGCTGACGTTCACGCTGACCCGCCCGATCCGGCGGGTGTGGGCGTCCAGCGCAGCCTGCCGCAGCACGAACGCCCCGATCTTCAGGATCTGCCCGGTCGCCTCGGCCAGCGGAATGAACTCGGCCGGGCTGACCATCCCGCCGGGCCGGTTCCAGCGGACCAGCGCCTCGTGCCCGATCAGGCGGTGATCGCTGGCCGTCACGACCGGCTGGTAATGCACCTGCAACTCGCCGCGTTCGACGGCGTGGTGCAGCGCCGCCGTCTTCTCGATGTCGTGCGGATTGCGGCGGTCGTGCGCGTCGTTGAAGTACGCGTAATTGTGCCCGGCGTGCTTGGCACGGTTCATGGCGGCGTCCGCCTGACTCAGCAGCCGTTCCGGGTCCACGCTGTCTTCCGGGTAGATGCTCAGGCCGGCGCTCCAGCTCATCCAGAGTTCCTGGCCGGCCACCATGAACGGCCGGCTCAGGGCGTCCTCGATGCGGCTCAGCACCACGTCGGTGTCCTGCGCCGCGCGCACGTCGTTCAGCACGACCGTGAATTCGTCACTGCCCATGCGGGCCACGAGATCCCCGGTCGACACGCAGCCCTGTAGCCGCTGCGCCACCTGTTGCAGCAGGGTGTCCCCGGCGGCGTGCCCCAGCGAATCGTTGACCAGCTTGAAGCCGTTCAGGTCCAGCAGGGCCAGCGTGACCCGGTTGCCGCTGTGTCCGGCGCGGCGCATGGCGTGCGTCAGGTGCTGCCGGAAGTGCGTGCGGTTGGGCAGCCCGGTCAGCGGGTCGTTCAGCGCCAGCCGGTCCAGTTCCCGCACCGTGCGGCGCAGCGCAACCTCGTCCATGACCAGCGCCGCGAACTCCTGCAGGGCCACCACGTCGCTGTCGCTGAGGCAACCGGGCTGGTGATCGATCAGGCACAGCGTCCCGAGCTTGAGGCCGTCCGGCGTGACCAGCGGCGCGCCCGCGTAGAACCGCACGTTCATCGCGCCCGTCACCGTCTCGAAGTGCCGCACGCGCGGGTCCTGGGCGGCGTCGGGAATGACCAGCACCCCGGACTGCTCGATGGCCAGCGAGCAGATCGAGTGATTATCGCGCGGCGTCTCGCTCACGTCGCAGCCGACCCGCGCCTTGAACCACTGCCGGTCCCGGTCCACCAGCGAGATCAGCACGGTGGGCATCCGGAAGTGCCGCGCGACCAGCCGCACGATCCGGTCGAACTGCGCCTCCGGGACCGAGTCCAGCAAACCCGTCTCGTACAGGGCGCGCAGGCGTCCGTCCTCGTCTCCCATGAGATCGAAGCGGGGCTGACCTGATTCGGAAGGGCGTGCCGACAACATGCTGCGCAGCGTACCGGGCGGGACGTCACACAACTCTGATTCAGCGCCGGTCTAAAGGTGGCCAGCGGCGCCTGGACAGCACAAACCCCGCCTGGGCAATCGCCGGGGCGGGGTCTGGCTCCTGCGCAGGAGCGTATTCGGATTCCGTCTGTTTCGGTGCCCACCCGGCCAGAGCGCCGCATGAGCAACTCCACGCCCGGAACCCTCTCTGCTCCTGCTCGCGTCCGCTCGGATGGAATGGTTTGCAAAAACCGTTCCATCGGAGTCCGTATTACTTGAGCAGGTTACGGCTGATGATGACCCGCTGGATCTCGTTGGTGCCCTCGTAGATCATGTTCAGTTTCACGTCGCGCAGCAGTTTCTCGACCGGGTACTCGCCGACGTAGCCGTACCCGCCGTGCACCTGAATGCCCTCGTTCGCGGCGTTGAAGGCCATCTCGCTGCAGTACGCCTTGGCGATGGCGCTCTCGAAG
The DNA here is from genome assembly GCF_028622095.1 of Deinococcus aquaticus. Taxonomy (NCBI): domain Bacteria; kingdom Thermotogati; phylum Deinococcota; class Deinococci; order Deinococcales; family Deinococcaceae; genus Deinococcus; species Deinococcus aquaticus. Next base: position 2,605,622 of record NZ_CP115165.1, read on the forward strand.
CCGTGGGGTTGCCCGGCGTCGACCAGCCACGCGGCCTTCTGGTACATCAGGCGGCCCGTCTCGATGCCGATAGCCATCTCGGCCAGTTTGAACTGAATGGCCTGCAACTCCGCGATGGGTTTGCCGAACGCGGTGCGGTCCTTGGCGTACTTGATGCTTTCTTCCATGGCGCGCCGGGCAATGCCGACCGAGCCGGCCGCGACGGGAATGCGGGTCTTGTCGAGCGTTTTCATGGCGATCTTGAAGCCGTCGCCCAGGCCGCCCAGCTGGTTGGCTTTCGGCACGCGCACATCCTCGAACACCAGTTCGCTGGTCAGGCTGGCGCGCTGGCCCATCTTGTGCTTGATCTTGTTGTAGCTGAAGCCCGGGGCGTCCTTGGGCACGACAAGCGCGATGGTGGCGCGGTGCCCGCCCTGACGGTCGGTGGTGGCGAACACGACCGTGAACTCGGCCAGGCCGCCGTTGCTGATCCACATCTTGGTGCCGTTCAGGACCCACTCGTCGCCGTCGAGGACGGCGGTGGTGTGCATGCTGGCGGCGTCCGAGCCGTTGTTCGGTTCGCTCAGGGCGAAGGCGGCCAGTCCGGCCTTCTCGGTCAGGGGCGTCAGGAAGCGTTTCTGCTGCTCCTCGGTACCGCCGATCAGGACGGGCGCGATGCCCAGTTCGCTGGCCATCAGGACGGTGTAGATGCCCATGCAGCCGTACGCGAGTTCCTCGCCGATCAGGCACTCGTCGAACATGCCCAGGCCCAGGCCGCCGGCGTGCTCGGGGACGCTGGGGTTGAGCAGTCCGACCTCGAAGGCCTTCTCGACGACCTGCCAGGGCAGTTCTTCCTTCTGGTCGTACTCGGAGGCGATGGGCGTGATTTCCTTGCGGGTGAAGTCACGGGCGAGTTGCTGAAGCTGGCGTTGTTCGTCGTTCAGGGTGAAGTCCATGGTGTTCCTCCAGGGGGGCCGTGCGGCGCGGCCCGTGCGGGCGCTGGCCGCGCCGGGCGGCGTGTTCACAGCGTGAACAGGGTAGGGTTTGTACTCAGTCCAATCTAGCAGTCCGGGCGGGCGCGCGCATCCCCCCTGGCCCCCAACTCCGGACGTTCCCCGCCCACCCCCGGTCCCTGCCCGCAGCCGATCACGGAGCGATCACGCCCCGCCGCGTACAAAGGAGACCGGCCCCGCAGCAGTGGGCCCCGCTCCGGGCCCCGGGCGCCCGCCACCCCACCCGCACGCCGCAGGAGGCCCGCCATGCACCGCGACAGGCAACGCCGCAGACCAGCCGCCGCCCACGGCACCCCCGGCCGTGACGGCGGCGACCGCCACGACACCACCCAACACGGCGCCACCCAGAACAAGGTCACGCACACCACCCGCCTCACGGTCACCGACGACGAGACCTTCGGCCCGCACGGACCTGCCCGTGTCACCCGCAGCGGCAGCCTGATCCTCGACGCGGCGCACCCCACCCACACCGACCTGACCACCGGCAAGTGCGGCGGTGACGCCCACCTGCAACTGCGCGTCACGTACGCCCGGACGCCCGGCGGGACCGTTACCGTCCACGCGGACGCCCGGCTGTTCGAGGGTGACCCGGCCCACGGCCCCACCGCTCACGACCCAGCCGCTCACGACCGCGTGCCTGCCGGGCAGGTCCGGTTTCACGGCCGCGTTCCCAGCGGGCAGACCCGCACTCTCGCGGCCCGTATCCGCGCAGCCGACGCGAAGGGTCAGTCCGGGATCGGTCAGCTCGGGATCAGTCAGCTCGGGATCGGGGACGCCCGCGTCCGCGTGACCGTCAGCAACCTGCGCCTGGACGACACCGACCCCCACGGCACCCTTGAAGCGAAGGCCCGGTCGCTCGGCGCGGCCCTCACCGGCCCTCCCACCGGCCCGTGCGAGGCGGTGCGGGGCGGCCACCGACGCCGCTACGAACGCTGCGACCTCTACTTCTCGCCCGCCACCGGCGCGCACGCCGTTCACGGTGAAATCCGCCGCAAGTACGACGCGCGCGGCGGTCCCGACAGCGACCTCGCGCTGCCCGTCACCGACGAGACCACCAGCCCGGACGGTCAGGGACGCTTCACTCACTTTCAGGGGAACGCCAGCGTGTACTGGCACCCTCACACCGGCCCCATGATCATCTGCGGGGACCTGCGCGCCCACTGGGCGGCCAGCGGCTGGGAACTCGGCGCGTACGGGTACCCCACCAGTGACCCCCTGACCAGCGGCCCCGGCGAGTGCTTCAGCGACCTGCAGGGCGGCGTGCTGTACGTGGCAGACCACGCCCCGCGCGAGCCCGCCACAGCCCACCTGAGTGCCCGTGACCTCCTGAACGCCTTCAGCCGCGCCCTGCACCGGCACGTCGGCGGGGACCCCCGCCTCTCCGTGGCGGCCGTCACGTGCGCGGGCGTCAGCGGCACCGCGCCCGACTTCACCCGCAGCGGCAACCGCACTCTCACCTTCCGCGTCACGGGCCGCCCGGACAGCGGCCACTGGTTCATTCCCGAACCGGCCTTCGAACTGACCATCCCCGTTCAGGTGGCCGCCACCCCGCCGCCCGACTCGCGCCGCGCCGTCACCCTGATTGCCCGGCAGGCCGGCCTGATCGGCATTCACGCCGCCCCAGGCCAGGATGCCGGGGCCACCGCGCACGCCCTGCTCGGTCACCTGACCGCCCTGTTCCGCGCGCCCATCCGCCTGGGCGTCATCCCCGGTCACGCCGGCCTGCTGAGCGTGAAGGTCACCGCCGGCGGCGGCCTGACCCTGTTCTTCCGGCCCGACGAGCGCGGCTGGGCCGCCGCCGCCCTTGCCCAGCACACCCTGGATCATCTGGACTTCTGAGGCTGAGCGGGCAGCGGCGGCCGTTCCTGTTCCCTGGCAGTTCCAACGGGAGCCCCCCCTGCCAGTTTAGCCCTGAAAGGGGAGGGTGCCGGGCGCGGTGGCCTCGCCGCGCAGCCACGCGACGACGGCCCGGCGGGCCTCCGGACGGAAGCCGTAGCTGAGCAGGGCGGGGGCGTCCACGTCCAGCGCCGCGTAGGGGTTGTACAGCGCGAGGTGCAGGTCCGGGCGGGTGCCCCGGAGTGCCGGGTGCCGGTGGCGGGACGTGGTTGCCAGGATCAGCGGCGTGCTGCCGGCGTGCAGCGCGGCCCAGTCCAGTTCGGCCGGGTCGTCGAAGGCGATCAGGTCCACCGTGTACACCTCGCCCAGGTCGGCGGCCAGGGTGGCGGCGTCCACGCTGGCCTCGCTGACGTTCTCACGCGCCACGCGCCGCTGCGCGACCAGGCGCACCGCCGAACCGGGAAGCGGGGCCACCGGAGTGCGGTACGCGGTCAGGGCCTGCGCCCACGCCCGCGCGAACACGGGCGCGTCGGCCTGCGGGTCCAGGGTCGGGTCGGCCTGCGCCGGGTACGTGCGCGCCAGCGCGGCGAGGCGCGCGGCACTCGCCCGCATCTGCGCCGGGTCCAGTCGCCCGTCGGCCAGTGCCTGCGCGGTGGCGTCCAGGGTCGCCTCCTGCGCCTCGCGGCGGCCCAGTGCCATGACCAGATCCGCGCCTGCGGCCAGGGCCAGTACGCCCGCCTCGCCGCGCCCGTAGTGATCGTCGATGGCTTTCATGCCCATGGAGTCCGTGACGATCACGCCGTCGTACCCCCACTCCTGGCGGAGCAGCCCGGTCAGGGCTGCGCGGGACAGCGTGGCGGGCGCGCCTGCGTACAGCGCGGGGAACACCACGTGCGCCGTCATGACCGCCGGGGTCACGGGCAGCAGGTCACGGAACGGCGCGAACTCCAGCCGGTCCAGGTCCTCGCGGGAACGGGTAACGCTGGGCAGCGCGTAATGACTGTCCAGCGCCGTGTCCCCATGCCCCGGGAAGTGCTTCACGCACGCCGCCACGCCCGCCGCATGGTGCCCCGCCAGCGCCGCCCGCCCATGCCGGGTCACGCGCCCGGTGTCGGCCCCGAAAGCCCGGTCGCCGATCACCGGGTTGGCCGGGTTCACGTTCACGTCCAGCACCGGCGCGAAATTCCAGTTGATGCCCACGCGCCGCAGTTGCCGCGCCAGCCCCCCGCTGACCTGCCCTGTCAGGGCCACGTCGTCCGCCGCGCCCAGCGCCATCGCGGACGGCGCAAACGGCCAGAAGTCAGGCCGCACGATCGCGCCGCCCTCGTGATCCAGCGCGATCAGGGCGTCCTCGCCCATCAGGGCGCGCAGGTCCGCGCACAGCCGCGTCAGTTGCGCCTCGTCCACCACGTTCTTCCCGAACAGGCACACGCTGCGGATTCCGTACCGGCGCAGGTGCGCGGCCGTGTCGGCGTCCAGTTCCGGTCCCGGAATGTCCACCATGACCAGCTGCCCGGCCATGAGGGGGGCGGCCGGTTCCAGGGCAGGGGAGGAGGGCTGCTGTGAGGCGGGCTGTTGAGGGCCGGGCCGGGCCGGGTCAGCTTGATTGGTCACGCGCCCAGGGTACGGCAGGCACGCCCCGGTGCGCCGCGCAGGTGGTCAGGACCGGCCCGCCAGCGCAGCCCGCCGATCTGGCTACACTGGCGCGCATGAACAGCCCATCCCGGACCGTGCCCCTGATCACGCTGCCCGAGCGTCTGGCGGCTCTGCGTGGCGCGCTGATCGTCAGCGTGCAGGCCGACGACGGCAGCCCCCTGCGCGAGGTCACGCACATCGTCGCCCTGAGCCGCGCGGCGCTGCTGGGCGGCGCGGCGGCCCTGCGCCTGCGCTCTCCCGGCGACATCCGCGCCGTGCGGGCCGTGACGGACGTGCCGGTCATTGGCCTGACGAAGCAGGCGCAGCCGGACTCGGCCGTGTACATCACCGCCACGCCCGCCGAGGTGACGGCTGTGGCGCAGGCCGGCGCGGACGTGGTCGCCTTCGACGGCACCGACCTGCCCCGCCCGCACCCGGTCACGGAACTGGTCGCGGCGGCCCACGCGGCGGGCGCGCTCGCCATGGCGGACATCAGCACCCTGGACGAGGCCCGCGCGGCGTACGCGGCGGGCGCGGACATCGTGGGCACCACCATGAGCGGGTACACGCCCCACAGCCCGCAGCAGTCGGGGCCGGACTTCGCCCTGATGCGCGCCCTGCACGCCGAAGGCCTGCCGTTCATCGCGGAGGGCCGCCTGAACAGCCCCGAGCTGGCCGCGCAAGCGCTGGCGACCGGCGCGCACGCGGTCGTGGTCGGCAGCGCCATCACCCGCCCGGACCACGTGACCCGCTGGTTCGCGGACGCCCTGCGCGGCCCGTGACGGCCGCCCTGCGCCGCTCCATGATACGGATTCCGTTTGTTCCGCCCTCCACCCGGAAGGGCGCCGGGTTGCCAGCTCCACGTCCGGAACCCGTTTTGCTCCCACTCGCTCTTCTACGAAGCTCTACGAGTCCGCTCGGATTGAACGGTCTTTGCAGCCCATTCAATCGGAGTCCGTATGAGAGCGGCCCGGTCAGGTTCTCAGGCACGGCCGCGCGTAAACCGCTACATTCGGCGCACATCCTTCTCAGATGCATTCTTCTCAGGTGCAGCTCCGCGTGATTTCCGCGTGCCGTCCACTGCCGTTCCCACCCTGCCCACCCGACCCAGCCCCGTTGACCCAGTCCCGTTTCAGGAGTCCATATGAAGAAGTTCCTCGTGACCGCCGCCCTGCTCGCCACCGCTACGGCCAGCGCCCAGAAAACCCAGCTGGAATTCTGGACCATCAGCCTCGCCCCGCTGTTCAACGACGAGATGAACCGTCTGGTCACGCAGTTCGAGAAGGAAAACCCGACCGTGGACCTCAAGTGGGTCGACGTGCCCGCCACCGCCATCGAGCAGAAACTGCTGGCGGCCGTTGCCGCCGGACGCCCCCCGGCCGCCGTGAACCTCAGCAGCGACATGAGCGTCAAACTGGTCCAGCAGGGCGCGCTGGAACCCCTGACCCTGACCGACGCGCAGAGGAAGCTGTACTTCGCCAGCCCCCTGAACACCTTCACCTTCGACGGTAAGGTCATGGGCGTCCCGTGGTACTGGTCCCCGAAAGTCGTGGCGTACAACACCGAGATCTTCCGCAAGGCCGGACTGGACCCCGCCAACCCGCCCCGCACCATCCAGACCCTGATCGCCGCTGCCAAACAGATCAAGGACAGGACCGGCCTGTACGGGTTCATGCCGAACATCAACGGCATCAACATGCTGTACCTGTTCCAGGAAGCCGGGCTGCCCGTGCTGGACAAGAGCGGCAGCCGGGCCGTATTCAACAGCCCCGAGCACGTGCAACTCCTGACCACCTACGTCGACCTGTACAAGAAGGGGTACATTCCCGAGGACACCATGCGCCGGGGCTTCACGGCCGCCACGGAACTGTACTCGGCCGGGAAGCTCGCCATGCTGATCACCGGCCCGCAGTTCATCCTGCGCGTCGAGAACGACAACAAGGACATCTACGGCGTCACCAAGGTCGCGCCGTACCCCATCAACATCGCCGGGAACGTCATCCACACCGGCCTGATGGGCTTCATGGTGCCCAAGGGCGTGCGCGACAGGTCCCTGGCGCAGAAGCTCGCGCTGTTCCTCACGAACGACGTGAACCAGCTTCAGTTCAGCCGCGTCACCAAGACCACCTTCCCGTCCACCGTGAAGGCCAGCACCGACAAGTTCTTCAAGCAGGGCGGCGCGGACGCCGTCAGCCAGGGCCGCCTCGTGGCGTCCACCGAACTGAAGAAAGCCAAGGACCTGACCCTGATCTACCCCGACGCCAGCAAACTGAACAAGGTCTTCAAGGACAACATCGAATCCGCCATGGCCGGGCAGAAAACCCCCAAGCAGGCGCTCGACGACATCGTGAAAGCCTGGAACGCCAGCCTGTAACCGGGGCGCGGGAAACGGGAGGCGGCGCGCGGTCAGGGTGCGCCCGCCTCCCGCTCCTTTCCCGCCCCGGTCGTTCCTGCCGTGTATCGCAAGTGAGGTCCGAATATGAAACCTAACCGCTCTTTCGTGGCGCTGCTCTTGGCGCTGAGTGCAGGTTCGTCCGTTCCGGCAGGTGCCGTTCCGGTGACGGTCACGCCCGCCCCGGCGGCGAGGCTGGTCACCCCGTTCCCCGGCGTGGTGCCGCAGCCGCGCGCGGCGCAGTTCCCGCCCGGTATGCTCCCACTGGCCGGTCTGGGCGTGCGGGTGGTGGGGGGCGCGCCGGAACTGGCGTGGGCGGCGCGTGACCTGCGCGCCGAGTGGCAGACCCGGCTGGGCGCGTCCCTGGCGGCAACTGGGCCCGACGCGGCCGGGAGTGCCCCGAAGATCACCGTGGGTACGCTGGCCGACCCGGACCTCGCGGCCCGCGCGCAGAAGGCCGGTCTGCTGACCCGTGACCCGGAAGGCTACGCGCTGTGGGTGGACGCGGGCGGCGCGTTCGTGGTCGGCGCGGACGCGCGCGGCGCGTACCTGGGCGCGCAGTCGCTGCGGCAACTGCTGACCCCGGACGGCCTGCGCTTTGCCCGCATCACGGACGCTCCGGCCCTGAAACAGCGGATCGCCATGATCTACCTCGACAGCACCAGCCAGGGCGTGAACGACCGCCTGATTCCCCTGCTGGCCGCCCTGAAGTTCAACGCGGTGCTGGTCATGAGCGACTACGTGCAGTGGGACACCGCCCGCGCTGGGGGCTTCGCCCATCCGGGCGGCGCGACCAAGGCCGAGGCGCGGCGCGTGGCGGACCTGGCCCGCAGTCACGGCCTGGAGGTCATTCCGCTGATCGAGACGCTCGGGCACGTCGGGTGGATGTTCTACGGTGGCAAGAACCTGGACCTGCGCCAGGACGAGGGCAGTCAGAACCCGTACGCGTACGACACCCTGAACCCCGCCACGTACGACCGCGTGATCCTGCCCATCCTGAAAGAGGCGGTCGAGGTGTTCCGCCCGGCCCGCGTGCACCTGGGACACGACGAGGTCCGCAGCCGCGACCGCTTCCCCGCGCGGGAGAACGGCAAGGCAGTGGGCTTCGAGAAACTGTTCGTGGACGACGTGCTGAAACTGCACGGGTACCTGAAGTCCATGAACGTGAGCAGCATGATCTGGCACGACACGGCTTTCGCGGACGCGGTGGTGGGCAGCGTCCCGGCCCGGCTGCCGCGTGACCTTCAGGTGGCGTACTGGGCGTACGCACCCGGCACGGCGTTCCCGGCCCTGAAGACCGTGCGGGACCTGGGGTTCCCGGTGCTGGGAGCCAGCTGGAGCGACCCCGGCAACGCCGAGGGATTCGCGCGGGCGGCGGCGCAGGGGGGCGCGGCGGGGATGATCCAGACCCGCTGGACCGGGTACTTCGGGAATCCCAGCCTGTGGGACGGGAACGCCGAGCAGGGCGTGGCGTTCGTGCGGGCCGCCAGCGCCTTCTGGAACCCGGCCGCGCCGCCCCTGACGGACGCGGCGGCCCGCTACCGTGACCTGTACCGCCCGGCGGAGTACCGCGCGCGGGCGGGCGCGACCGTGAATCTGGGGCCACTGGTCACCCGCGCCCTGGCCGACGACGACGGCAGCGGCTGGATCGGCAAGGGGTCCGACATCGACCTGCGGAACCTGAAGCCGGGCGTGCAGCGGCTCGGCGAGTACACCTTCGATATCAGCGGGGCCGTGATGCTGCGCGGCAGCCGCGCCAGCGTGAAGGGCCTGCCGCCGCAGGCGGTGATCGACCTGGACCGCCGCGCCTCGGGGCTGGTCTTCCTTCAGACGACCGGCTGGCCCGCCGCGACGCCCCGCGAGAGCGTGGGCCGCTACGAGATCGAGTACGCGGACGGCACCCGCCAGACGCTGCCGCTGGAGTACGGACGGCACCTGCGCGCCTGGACGGACCTGCAACCCACGTCCATGATTCCCGCGCCTGCCTGGACCGGAAAGACGGGGGACGGGCTGGACGTGAACCTGACTGCGCTGGAATGGATCAATCCCAGACCGGACACCGTGATCCGCCGGGTCACGCTGGTCAGTGGCGGCGGGAATGCCAATCCGGCGTTGCTGGGGCTGACGCTGCTGGGGGCGCCCTGACCCGGCCGCCCTGACCCAGCCGCCCTGCCTGCCCTGTCCGGTCAGGGGAGACGGGATGGATGTGGGCCCGCTCCAGTCTGATCTGCCACGCTGGAAGCCTGTGCTCCCCCCCTCGTGCGTCCGGCTGGCCTGGAACATGACATTTTCCAGCCGGGCGTACGTCACCTGGGTTTGGCAAAGAAACGCAGCAACCTCTCAATTGTAATGTAGTATTGCGTACGGATCACGCAAATGATTCTTGACTCATCCCCTGAAGGCCACTAGCCTGAGCGCACGCTCGATTTGTATCAGCCTGCCTTCATGCACGGTACGCGGCCCCCGCGCCACGTCACCGCCATGAACGCTCATCGGAGGTTCCATGAAGAAACTGCTCCTGACCGCCCTGCTTTCCACCCTGAGCGCCGCCTCCGCCACCACCCTCGTCTTCGGCGGCAACGGCGAACCCGTCAGCCTGGAATCCGGCAACATCACCGACGGCATCAGCATCCTCGTCCAGCGGCAGATCTACGACACCCTGGTCGACTTCAAGGCAGGCAGCACCGACCTGGCCCCCGGCCTGGCCACCTCCTGGAAACCCAACGCCAACAACACCTCCTGGACGTTCACGCTGCGCAAGAACGTGCGCTTCCACGACGGCACCGCCATGAACGCCGACGCCATCGTGTTCAACCTGAGCCGCTGGTGGGACAAGGCGCACCCCTACGGCTTCCGTGACCAGGGCCGCACCTTCGAGATCATGGGCGAACTGCTCGGCGGCTACAAGGGCGACGCCACCGCCGTCATCAAGAACATCGTCAAGGTCAACGACACCACCGTCCGCATCGACCTGAACAAACCCAGCAGCGTGCTGCCCAACGTGCTGGCCGCCGGTTACTTCGGCATCGCCAGCCCCGCCGCCATCAAGAAAGAAGGCGCGAAGTACGGCACGCCCGCCAGCAAACCCGTCGGCACCGGCCCCTTCATCTTCCAGAGCTGGCGCACCGGCGACCGCGTGACCCTGCTGCCCAACAAACTGTACTGGGGCAGCAAGGCCAAGGTCGACCAGCTGATCATCCGTTCCATCAAGGACGCCAGCCAGCGCCTGAACGAACTGAAGGCCGGCACCATCGACTTCGCCAACGACCTGACCCCCGACAGCCTCAAGAGCGTGCAGGCCGATAAGAACCTGCTGGCCGTCAAGCGCCCCAGCTTCAACGTGGGCTTCGTGAGCATGAACAACCGCAACCAGTACCTGAAAAACCAGCAGGTGCGTCAGGCGATCAGCATGGCCATCAACAAGAAAGCCATCGTGGACGCCTTCTGGAACGGCCTGGGCGTCAGCAACGCCAGCTTCGTGCCGCCCGTCCTGGAATGGGCCAACAGCTCCAAGGTCCCGGCCGACTACAAGTTCGACCCGGCCGCCGCCAAGAAGATGCTGGCCGAAGCCGGCTACCCCAACGGTTTTTCCATCGACCTGTGGTACATGCCCGTCAGCCGCCCGTACTTCCCCACGCCCAAACCCATCGCGGAAGCCATCGCCGCTGACCTGAGCGCCATCGGCGTCAAGGTCAACCTGAAAACCGAGGACTGGGCCAAGTACCTCGAGGACCGCAACAAGGAACCCGGCTTCGACATGTACATGATCGGCTGGACCGGCGACTACGGCGACCCCGACAACTTCTACGGCGCGTACTACGGCAGCAACGCCAGCGACGACATCAACTGGAACCCCGCGAACGTCGAAACCCTGCTCCAGCAGGGCCGCGCTGCCGCCACCCAGGATGCCAAGGCCAAGATCTACGGCCAGCTGCACGAACTGACCTACAACGCCGCGTACCGCGTGCCCGTCGTGCACAGCCAGCCGCTGGCCGCTGCGCGCACCTACGTCAAGGGCTGGGTGCCCAGCCCCCTGGGCAGCGAACCCTTCAACACCATCACCGTCACCGGCAAGAAATAAGTCAGGGAAGCGCGCTGCCAGTAACTCCGGCCCGCGTTCCTGTTCAACCCTGACTTCCTGAGCCCGACCCTGCGGAGCAGCCCCGCCCACTACCGGGAGGAGGCTGCTCCGCCCTTGCCGCCCGACCCCCTGCCCGCACACACCCGCACGTCAGTTCCCGTGATCCCACGCAAGGAGGCCCGCCTTGGGCAGTTACCTGATCCGCCGAATCTTCCGCACCCTGCTGGTCATGCTGGGCATCAGCCTGGTCGTGTTCGTGTTCGTCCGCTCGATTCCCGGCGATCCGGCCCTGGCGATGCTGGGCGAACGCGCCACGCCCGAAGCGGCCGCCGCGCTGCGCGAGCAACTCGGCCTGAACAAACCCTGGTTCTTCAATCCCGCCAACCCACTGGACGCCCAGTACCCCAAGTACATGAGCGCGCTGTTGCAGGGCGACCTGGGCAGCGGTATCAAGAGCAACATTCCCGTCCGGGACGACCTGAAAGCCCGCTTTCCTGCCACCGCCGAACTGAGCGTCGCCGCGCTGCTGTTCGCGCTGGTGGTCGGCATGCCCGCCGGGATCCTGGCGGCCCTGCGCCGCAATAGCATCTGGGACAACCTCGCCACGACCGTCTCGCTGATCGGGGTGAGTATGCCGGTCTTCTGGCTGGGCCTGCTGCTGTCGTACTTCTTCGCCGTGAAACTCGGCTGGCTGCCCCCCAGCGCCCGCCTGAGCTCGTCGGTGAACATCGAACCCATCACGGGCTTCTACGTCCTGGACGGCCTGCTGCGTGGGCAACCCGCCGCCGCCTGGGACGCCGCGCGCCACCTCGTGCTGCCCGCCATCGCGCTGGGCACCATTCCGCTGGCGATCATCGCGCGCATCACCCGCTCCTCCATGCTGGACGTGCTGGGCCAGGATTACGTGCGGACCGCGCGTGCCAAGGGCCTCAGCGGCCGCTCGGTGGTCCTGAAACACACGCTGCGCAACGCGCTGCTGCCGGTCGTGACCGTCATTGGCCTGCAGGCGGGCGCGCTGCTGGGCGGGGCCGTGCTGACCGAAACGATTTTCTCGTGGCCGGGCATCGGCTCGTGGGTGTACGACGCGATCAGTCAGCGTGACTACCCCATCATTCAGGGTGGCGTGATCTTCGCTGCGCTGGTCGTCAGCGTCGCCAACCTGCTGGTCGATCTCAGTTACGCCGCTCTCGACCCCCGCATCCAGTACAGCTGAAGGGAACTGGTGACCTCATGACAACTGCAACCACCGCTCCCGCCTCCAAATCCCGTCAGGACAGCATCTTCTGGCGCCGCTTCCGCCGCAGCGCGCCCGGCAAGGTCGGCGCGGTCATCGTGGCCGTGTTCGTGCTGCTGGCCGTGTTCGCCAGCGTCCTGAAACCCTACGACCCCACCGTGGACCGCAACTACAGCCTGATCCTCAAACCACCCAGCCTCAGCGCCCTTTGGAATAAGGACGTGGCCGAAACGTACACCGATCCCGTCACCGGCCAGGTGAACATCTGGCGCGCGCCGTTCGGCACCGACAACCTGGGCCGCGACATCATGACCCGCACCCTGCACGGCACCCGCATCAGCCTGAAAGTCGGGGTGGTCAGCACCATCCTGGCCCTGGTTCTGGGTACGCTGCTGGGCCTGCTCGCCGGGTACTTCGGCGGGTGGCTGGACAGCGTCCTGGGCTACCTGACGGACGTGATGCTGGCCTTCCCCAGCATCCTGCTCGCCATCGGCTTCGCCAGTATCTTCAGCGCCAGCGACCCGCCCCTGCTGATCGCCGCCATGGACCGCCTGTTCGCCCTGAACAGCCCGCAACTCGTGACCGCCATGCTGGCCGTGTCGCTGGTGCAGGTGCCGGTGTACATGCGACTGGCGCGCGCCGTGGTGCTGTCCATCCGCGAACGCGAGTTCGTGCAGGCCGCCGGGGCGCTGGGCGCCTCGCAGGGCCGCATGATCTTCCGGCACGTCCTGCCGAACAGCCTCTCCCCGCTGATCGTGCAGGGCGCCCTGAGCATCGCCACCGCCACCATCGAGGTCGCCGCGCTGGGCTTCCTGGGCATCGGCGCGCAGCCGCCCCTGCCGGAATGGGGCACCATGATCAGCGACGGCCGCCAGTACTACATCGACGCCCCGTGGACCATGATCTTCCCCGGTCTGGCCATCCTGCTGACCGTGCTGGGCTTCAACCTGCTCGGTGACGGCCTGCGCGACGTGCTGGATCCCCGCAGCACCCAGTAAAGAGGGTGATGGTCGAGAGTTGATGGTTGATAGAGGAGAGGAGGGACGCCCGGCATGCGCGGCGTCCCTCCTCTCATTGGTCACTGTGGGCTTTCAGCGTTCCCAGGGCCACGCGCCGGGCGCGGCGGCAATCCCGACGGTACGCGGGCCGGTGTGCACGTTCAGGACCGGGTTCACGCCCGTCACGTCCGACCACACGATCGGGTGGCGGCCCTTCAGGTGGCCCAGCACCTCGTCGGCGTCCTCGCGCACGCTGCCGTACAGCAGGCCCACGCGCAGCGGCGTGCCCTCGCCGAAGCGGCGCGTGACCTGCGTGGCGACCGCCTCCATCCCGCCCCGGTACGAGCGGGCGCGGCCCACGTTCGTGTACGTGCCGCCCTGCTTGTCCACTGTCACCACGGGTTTGAGGTTCAGCAGGCCGCCCAGCGTGGCCTGCACCCGCCCGATCCGCCCTCCCCGGCGCAGGTACTCCAGCGTCTCGATCGTGAAGTACAGCTCGGTTTCCTCGTGCACGGCGCGCATCCACTCGCGGGCGGTCTCCAGCGTCTCGCTGCGCGCGGCCGCCGTGCCCGCCGCGTGCAGCTGGAAGGCCTGCGCGGCGCTGAGGGTGCCGCTGTCATGCAGGGTCAGGTTGAAGTCGTCGCCCAGCGCCTGACGGGCCTGCTCGGCGGCGTTCATGCTGCCGCTCAGGCCGGCGCTGATGGTCACGCCCAGCACGTCCCGTACGCCGGCGCGGCGCACGGCTTCCATCCAGTCCTGCGGGGTCGGCTGGCTGCTGGTCGGGTGGTTGGGGTTGCTTTCCAGCATCCGGAACAGGTCCGCGCGGCTGATCTCGTTCGTGCGGTAACTGGCGTCCCCGAACGTCACCGAGAACGGCGCGACCGGCACGTCGTTCAGCAGGGAAGGGTAGGCGTCCAGGCCGCCGTCCGTGACGATTCCGAAGCGGGGAGAGGCGCTCTGATTGGTGCCGGGGGTCATGCGTTCCTGTGTCATTTCAACTCCACGTCGTTCATCTGCTCGATCAGTTTCAGGGCGGCCGTGTGATCCTCGTCCTCGCCCACCACCCGTTCGGCGGCGCGCAGCAGGGCCGCCGTCTGGGCCAGCAGCGGCGCGCTGCCCCGCACCTCGCCCGTCAGGTCGGCGGCAATCCCGGCGTCCTTGGCCAGCAGGCCCAGCGCGAAGGTCGCCGGGAATTCGCGCGTCAGCACCCGCTGCCCGATCAGGTTCTGGCTGGCGTTGCTGCGCCCGCTGCTGGCGTTGATGACGTCCAGCGCCGCGCCCAGGTCCACGCCCGAGCGCGCCAGGACCGCCAGGCCCTCGCCGGTTGCCCACAGCGTGACGCCCAGCAGCGCGTTGTTGACGGCCTTCACCGCGAAGCCCGCGCCGCTCTGGCCGACATGCACGACCTTCCCGGCGAACGCCAGGTGCGGCCGCACCGCCTCCAGCGCTTCGGCGGGGCCGCCGACCATCACGGTCAGGGTGCCGGCCTGCGCGCCGGCCGTGCCGCCACTCACGGGCGCGTCCAGCAGCGTCACGCCCCGCGCGGTCAGCCGCTCACGCTGGGCGGGCGCGGCCTGCGGGTGCCCGCTGGTGCAGTCCACCCACACTGCGCCGCGTTTCAGGTGCGGCTCCATCGCGGTCAGGACCTCGCTGACCTCGGCGCTGGTGGGCAGGCAGGTGAAGATCACGTCTGCGCCCGCCGCTTCTTCCAGCGTCACGGCCCGGCTGCCGTGCGCCCGCGCGTGCGCCTGCGCTTTCGAGTCGGTGCGGTTCCAGACCAGTGCGGTCAGGCCGTGGGCCGCCGCGTACCGGGCGAGGTGGGCGGCCATCGGGTCGCCCATCGCCCCGAGACCCAGAAAAGCCAGTGTCGTCATACACGCAGGCTACGACCCCGCGCCGCTGCGGGCCGTCATTCTGAACCCGGTTCAATCTTGATCAGGTGCTCATGCAGCCCGCCCAACCCGCCTGCGTGGCTGGGTTACGCAGGCACCGGGCCGCCCGGAATCAGGGCT
This sequence comes from Deinococcus aquaticus, assembly GCF_028622095.1. Taxonomy (NCBI): domain Bacteria; kingdom Thermotogati; phylum Deinococcota; class Deinococci; order Deinococcales; family Deinococcaceae; genus Deinococcus; species Deinococcus aquaticus. The sequence continues at coordinate 2,620,802 of NZ_CP115165.1, forward strand.
TCTGGCGCAGCCCGCTCCCGGCGTGCTCGCCTCCGAAGCGCTCCCGCAGAAAACGCCCCTGCGTCAGCAGGCGGTCGGCGGCCGCGTGATCGTGCCGCAGCGCCTCGCGCACACCGTCCTCCAGCAGCGTCAGTTGCTCGTCCAGCAGCACTTCCGGGGCCTGACCCTGGCGTTCCAGCGTCTGCCGGGCGGCGGGCGTCAGGTGCGCGTAGGCGCGCAGGGTATCTGGCAGGTAGGCGTCCCGCGTCTGCGCCAGCAGGAACGCCGTGCGCGTGTCGCCGCCCCCCGTCTTCAGGGCGTCCGTCACGCCCGACAGCAGCGCCCAGGCGCGCGTCCGGGCGGGTTCCGGCAGCGAGAGCAGTAGTGGCACCGTCAGGCCAGCGCCCGACTCCGGCTGCGCGGGCAACGCGGCGGCAGGGGAGGCCCCGGCCGCCAGTTCGCCGCGCCGCCCGGAGTCCTGTAGCGCCCGGCTTGCGGCGCGGTTCGTGGTGTTCACGTACACGACCGCCGCGACACCCGCGAAGATCACCATCAGAATCAGAACGACCATCATGCACAGGCTAACGCACGGGCGCCATCACAGGCGGCACTCATGGTTTTGCGGCGGCCTTGGCGGGCTGCGTGAGTGTCCCCACGTCCAGCAGGAAGTTCCCGGTGCTGGGCAGCATGACGGTCTGAATGCCGGGCGAGAGTTTCTCGGCGACCGTCAACTGAATCAGTTGCGGGTTCTCCCGTAGCGCCCGCCCGCGCAGCGACAGGGCCTCGGCCTCGCCGCGCGCCCGGGCGACCGACGCCTTGGCGGACCCCTCCGCCTCGACCACGGCCCGCTGGGCGCTGATGGTCGACTGTTGCAGGCGGTTGCGTTCCACGGCCACCTGCTGCTCGGCCGCCTGCTTCTGCTCGATGGCCTTGGCGATGCTGTCCGGAATGCGCAGCTCACGCAGCAGCACGCTGTCCAGGATCAGGTTGTTTCGCTCGAAAATCTTGCGGAGTTCCGTGGTGATGCTCGCCTCGACCTCCTGCCGCTTGGAGGAGATGATGTCGGCCGCGCCGAACTGCCCGATGGCGTCGCGGACCTTGCTGCGCACCTGCGGGCGGATCACGGTGCGCAGGTAATCCCGCCCGAGTTCCTTGTGCAGCGTGGCGGCCTTGCTGCGGTCCACCCGGAACTGCACGGTCACGTCCGCCGTGATGTCCAGCCCCTCCTTGCTGCGCGCCCGGATGGCTCCCTCGTCGCCGTCCTGCGTGGTGTGGGCCAGCGTGACCTCCTGAAGGCGGGCGTCGTACAGGTTCACGCGGTCCACGAACGGCACCAGCAGGTGAATGCCTTCCTGAAGCGGCCGCGACTTCACGCCGCTGAACGAACTGAACACCACGCCCACGTACCCGGCCGGAATGACCTTCACGCCCTGACTGACGATCACTGCCGCGACCAGCAGCCCCCCGACCACCAGCGCGGCCGGTCGCCCCGGCGGGCGAAGTGAAGTGCGCGGACGGTCGCGGGTCTCGGGGACGTTCACTCTGGGCTCAGTCATATCTCATGGTACGAGGCGACCCGCCGGGTCGTTCCCGCCCGCCCCTCAGGCCGGGTCGGCGTCGGCTGCGGCGGGGGTCACGCCGTCCACGTACACCCAGCGGCCGCCGAGCTGCGTGAACTCGCTGTTCTCCCGCAGCGTGTAGCGTTCCCCGTCCGGCAGGCGCAACTGCGCCGTGAACTCCACGTGATTCCCGGCCGAGCCCCGCACCCGCAGGCCCAGGTAGCGGGTACCGTCGCGCAGGTCCAGCGTGGCGGGCCGGGTGTCCGGGTGCCAGGTGTCCAGCACGTACGCGGCGTTACTCAACGCGTACGCCGAGTAGCGCGAGCGCATCAGCGCCTCGGGCGTGGGCGCGCGCATGCCCGCATGAAACGGCCCGCAGCAGTGCGCGTAACTTCGTCCGGACCCACACGGACAGGACTTGAACGGAGGGTACGCCAGCGCCATGCCCACAGGCTAGCGCGAAGTGGAGTCATACGGACGCCGTCCGTTTCGTTCACAACCCGCCAGGGCACCGGGTTGCCAACTCCACTCCCGAAGTCCGTTCTGCTCCTCCTCTGCGGGGCAGCTCTACGAGTCGCGTCCGCTCGGACCCAGCGGCTCTGCAAGCCGTTCAATCGGAGTCCGTCTCATCTATCCCGGGCGCCCGCCCGTGCCGCCCCCCCCATTCCCGACTGGCTTCCGGTGCAGCGTGGGTGCGGCGCGGCATAATGCCCGGTGATGACCAGGCCCGCACCGATCACCTCCCTTCAGAACAGCCATGTCAAGCGGCTGGTGCGCCTCCGTACCCGCCGCGAACGTGAACAGGAGGGCGTCATCCTGATCGAGGGCGCCCGCGAGATCGCCCGCGCCGCCGCGTCCGGCGTGCCCCTGACCACCCTGTTCACCTGCCCGGACCTGTTCAGCCCCGAAGCCGCGCAGGTCGCCCCCACCCTGACCAGCCTGCCGGAACTGGAGCTGTCCCGCGCCGCCTTCGAGAAGGTCAGCGGCCGCGAGAACCCGGACGGCCTGCTGGCCCTGGCCGCCACCCCCCGCGCCGCGCTGCCCGAACCCGGCGCCAACGCCGTGACCGTCGTGCTGCACGGCCTGGAGAAACCCGGCAACGTGGGCGCGATCCTGCGCACCGCCGACGCCGCCGGCGCGGACGCCGTGATCGTCCTCGGGCGGGGCGCGGACCCCTTCGGGCCGAACGTGATCCGCGCCTCGCAGGGCAGCGTGTTCACCCTGCCGGTCGCCGTGATGGACGAACAGGACGCCCAGGACTGGCTGGCCGCCCGCGCCTTCACGACCGTCGCCTGCACACCCGACGCGCCCCGCACCTACTGGGACGCCCCCCTGACCGGCCGGGTCGCGCTGCTGCTCGGCACCGAGCACGAGGGCCTACCCGCCCACTGGCGGGACACCGACCACTCGGTCAGCATTCCCATGAACGCCGCTCGCGGCGCGGACAGCCTGAACGTCGCCACCGCCGCCGCCCTGGTGCTGTTCGAGTGCGCCCGGCAGCGCCGCGCGGCGGTGAACGCATGACACCCGTCGCCTCCGACCCGTACCGCGACTGGCTGCGCCAGCGCCTCAGCGCCGAACTGGGCGTGCGCGAGGCCGACCTGGCCGTGCAGGGCGCCGTGCAGCGCCGCGGCTGGACCGCCGTGCGCGCCCTCGGCCCGCGCGACGTGATCGCCGTGCTGCAGGACGTGTACTCGCAGATGCGCGAGAACTTCGGGGACGCCCGCGCCGACAAGTGGCTCGAGGGCACCACCCTGGACCTCGCCAAGTTCGCCGAGTCCGTCCCGGTGCCCGCCCAGCCCACCGCGCCCGGCCCGATCGCCCCGGCGCCGTCGCCCATCAAGTGGGGACGCCGCGCGCACGACCTGCCGCTGCTGCTGGCCCGCTCGCACGCCGAGATCGCCAGCCGCAGCCTGGGCGCCATCCGCACCAACCCGGACCTGCTGAGCCTGGAACGCGCCGCCGAATGGGACGTGCAGGCCACGCAGGCCGAGGTCAGGCGCTGGGAGACCGAGGAGATGCTCAGCAAACTCCGCGCCGACCACGCCCGCATCGAGGTGGCCGATCAGGTCGCGGCGGCCGTCGCGCAGGGCGACCTGCTGCGCCTGACCGTCAAGGAACTCGAGGAAGCCAGCCGCAGCGGGCAGGTCGTCAGCCCGCAACTGGCGCACTCCCGCCTGATGGTCACGCAGACCCAGGCGTTCCTGGAAGCGTTCACGCCCCTGATCGACCTAGAGGACGCCGAAACGCCCCTGACCATGCTGGAACTCGACCTGGGCAACGCCCGCTACTCGCTGGGCGTGCCGCTGCACCCCAACGTGCTGCGCGCCCGCCACGCCCTGAACTACGCGCAGTGGCAGGCCGGAGAGGCCGGCGAGGCCAGCCCGCAGGTCATGCAGGCCCACCACAACCTGCACCTCGCGCAGGCCGAAGCGCAGGCGCAACTGGACGGCACCCTGAACGCCGCGCGCACCCACCAGGCCACCCTGCGGCAACTCGCCACGCAGGTCGAAACCCTGGAACGCCGCGCGCTGCAACTCACGCAGGTGGGCGGCGACCCCCTGAGCCTCGCCCGCGTCCGTCTCGAATGGCGGCAGGTGCGCACCGCCGCGCGCGTGCAGGCCCACCGCCTGGAGGAAGCCGTGCGCCTCCTCGAAGCCCTGGTCAGCGAGAACTGAACCGGACTCCGTCTGTTCTGCTCCTCCTCTGCGGGGCAGCTCTACGAGTCGCGTCCGTTCGGACCCAGCGGCTTTGCAAGCCGTTCAATCCGAGTCCGTATGACCCGGACCCGCTGCCCAGCCCACGGCCGCCCGGCCCCCGGGGGCAGCGGGTATTCTGCTGCGCATGGCACTCTGGCTTCTGTTTGGCGTGATTCTGCTCAGCGCTACCGGCATTCTCGCCCTGACCTTCGGTCCCCTGCGCGTGGCTGCGAACGTGCAGACCATCCGCATCATCGCGTACGTGCAGTACGTCTGCGCGCTGCTGCTGCTCGGCGCGCGCCTCAGCGGGAAGGCATGACGGACCTGAGCGTGCACGCGCTGGACCTGAACTTTCAGGACACGCCGGGCGTCATCGCGTCGTTCGTGTTCGACACCGGGGACGGCCTCGCGGTCGTGGATACCGGACCGACCAGCACCCTCGGCGCGCTGCGCGGCGGCCTGACCGGCATCGGGGCGACCCTGGCGGACGTGCGGCACATCCTGCTGACCCACATTCACTTCGATCACGCGGGGGCGGCCGGGACGGTCCTGAACCTCGTCCCGCAGGCCCACGCGTACGTTCACGCGCGCGGCGCGGCCCACCTGTCACGTCCGGAACGGCTGGTAGCCAGCGCCACGCAGATCTACGGCGACCAGATGGACCGCCTGTGGGGCGAGATGCAACCCATCGACCCCGCGCGCCTGACCGTGCTGGAAGGCGGCGAGACGCTACGCCTGGGCCACCTGGACGTGCAGGCCCTCGACACGCCCGGCCACGCCGTTCACCACCTGAGCTTCCACGCGGGCGAGCACCTGTTCGTCGGAGACGTGGGCGGCATCCGCCTGGACGCCGCGCAGACACCCCGCGCCCCCACCCCGCCACCAGACATCAACCTCGAAGCGTGGCGGGACTCTATCCGGATCCTGCGCGCCCTGGACGCCCGCACCCTGCATCTCGCGCACTACGGCAGCCACCCGAACACCCCCGCCCACTGGGACGACCTGCTGCGCAACATGGACACCGACGCTCAGCGCGTCGCCGCCGGACTGCAGGCTGGGCACGACCTGGACACCATCACCCGCACCTTCACCGAGGCCCTCATGAACGACCTGAGCCGCGAACACCCCGGCCTGCCCGCCCGCTACGACTTCGCCTGCCCCCCCTGGATGAGCGTGCAGGGCCTCGCGCGTTACTGGCAGCGCCGCGCCGCCCGCTCCGGAGGCGACCGCTGATGCGCGTGCTGGTCATCGGCGGCGGCGGCCGCGAACACGCCATCGCGCACGCCTGCGCCCGCCACGGCCACGAGGTCCTGTGCACCCCCGGCAACCCCGGCATCGCCGCGCACGCCCGCCTCATCGACAGCCCCCAGGACACCCCCACCCTGGCCCGCCTCGCGCAGCAGGAAGGCGCCGACCTCGTGATCGTCGGCCCCGAAGCGTACCTGGCCGCCGGCATGGTCGACGAGTGCGCCGCCCTGGGCATCCCCGCCTTCGGCCCCACCCGCGCCGCCAGCCGCCTCGAAGGGGACAAGGCCTGGAGTAAGGCGTTCATGCAGCGCCACGGCATCCCCACCGCCGCGCACCACGCCTTCAGCGACCTCCAGACCGCGCTGGACCACGCCGCGACCCTCACGCCCCCCATCGTCGTGAAGGACGCCGGACTGAAAGCCGGGAAGGGCGTCACCATCGCCCACACCCCCGAGCAGGCCCAGGCCGCCCTGCACGACATCTTCACCCAGCCGGGCGCGCAGGCCGTCACCGAGGACTTCATGACCGGCCAGGAAGTCACCATCCTCGCCCTGTGCAGCGGCACCCAGTACGCCCTGACCCCCCCCAGCCAGGACCACAAGACCATCCATGAAGGCGACACCGGCCCCATGACCGGCGGCATGGGCGTCATCTGCCCCTTCCCACTCGAACCCGGCCTGCTCGACGTGATCCGCCGCGACATCATCGAACCCACCCTGCGCGGCATGACCGAAGAAGGCCTGCCCTACACCGGCGTCCTGTACGCCGGCCTGATGCTCACCCCCACCGGGCCGAAAGTCGTGGAATTCAACGCCCGCTTCGGCGACCCCGAAGCCGAAACAGTCCTCCCACTCCTCACCAGCGACCTCGCCCAGCACGCCCTCGACGCCACGCGTGGCCAGCTTGATCCCACGCACGTCACCTTCAGCGAAGACGCCAGCGCCACCATCATCCTCGCCGCGCCCGGCTACCCCGCCGAACCCCAGAAAGACATCCCCATCACCCTCCCCGACCCCGGCCCGCACGGCATCATCCACCACGCCGGCACCCGCACCCAGAACGGCCAACTCCTCAGCAGCGGCGGCCGCGTCCTGGCCATCACCGCCACCGCCCCCACCCTGAACGCCGCCCTCGGCCGCGCCTACGCCCTCGCCGACCAGACCAACTTCCCCGGCGCGCAACTCCGGCGCGACATCGGCCGCCGCATCGGCGCGCACCCCGACCCCACCTGAACCCACGTTGACCACCGCCCCCCCACGCGCTACCATTCCCCACGCACCCGCCGGTGTGGCGGAATGGTAGACGCACTCGACTCAAAATCGAGCGGGAAACCGTAGGGGTTCGAGTCCCCTCACCGGCACCAATAGCAGAAAACCCCGTGTGAAACGGGGTTTTTTCGTTTCGTTGGTCACGTTGACGCCAGCATCACCCTCAAGGTCTACAGTCACGTCCTCACCAGCCAACGCCGTCGCGCCGCCACCGCCTGAACAGCCGACCTCTCAACTGGCCGCGCGACCCCCACCGCTGGCCGCGCGACCCCCACCGCCGTGCGGCCGGTCCTGCGAGTGGAACGAACCCTGACCGCCCCCCACCAGACCGGCTCCCTCAGTACCCAGAACGAAAAAACCCCGCCGAAGCGGGGCTGAACATGTCGCGCAGTGAACTTACTGCCCTTCTTCCAGAGCAGCCGTGTTGTACCGGTTCGAGAGAATGAAGAACGTCGGCGCCCACAGGCCCACGAAGATCCCATACCGTTCCCCGTGCGCTTTGCCGGCTTCGTCTTTGGCCTGCCCACCATGCGTGGCCCAGATGATGATTGATCCGATGATGGACGCGGCGCCGGCAACAAACAGGACATTCGAGATATTACGGTTGTTCATGGCTGGCCCTCCAAGGGTGCATGATCATGGGTCACGCCCGGCACTATGCCGCGCGCCCCCACCTGAATTTCAGTGTGCAAGGCCGCCCGCCCACAGTATGTGTCCAATCGTTCAGGATGAGCGGCCCGTATGCAAAAGCCCCACGCGACCGCGCCGCAGCAAGCCCAGACGCACACACCCACCCCAAGGCGTACCGCAACCCATACCGCAACCACCCACACCCACATGAAACATACGTCCAGTACAACAAATACGGACACGGGCAGAACGGAAAGGGGCACGGGCTCCCGGCTCAAAATCGAGCGGGAAACCGTAGGGGTTCGAGTTCCCTCACCGGCATCACCAGGAGAGAACCCTGTACTGAACGGGGTTTTTCGTTTCAGCTTGGAGTCCGTATCAGCCGCCCTCTGCTTTTCCTCGTTACTGTGCGGTTGCCTGTGCGTACGTTTCGTCCGGGACGGTCGGGAGGCATTCGAAACCGGGGTGCGCGAAGTAGTAGCCCTGCATGTGTGTGACGCCCAGTGCCAGGAGGCAGCGGGCTTCGTCGGCGCTTTCCACGCCTTCGGCGATCAGCAGGATGCCGACTCGGTCAGCGAACTGCGTGAGGTGACGGATCAGCTCTTCACGCCAGTGGTCTTCGTGGATGCCGCGCACGAGTTTCATGTCGATCTTGACGACGTCTGGGCGCAGGGCGAGCAGCAGTCCGGCGGTGGCGTGGCCGGCTCCGTAATCGTCGAGTGCAGTCTGGAAGCCGTGGCTGCGGTACGTTTCGATGATGGTGCGGACGTGCTGTTCGTCGGTGACGCTTTCGTGTTCGGTGATTTCGAACAGCAGGCGGTCGAGGGGAAACTGCGCGTCCTGGGCGGTGCGGAGCGTGGTGCGCAGGCAGGTGGCGGCCTCGTACACGGCGTTGGGCAGGAAGTTGATCGACAGTCGGGTGGTTCCGTGCTTGTGCAGGCCCAGTCGTGCGGCCGCGCGGATGGCGGTCACGCGGCACAGCTGATCGAAGTGGTAGTGCCCTTCGGGGGAGATCTGCTCGAACACCCAGGCGGCGGGCTGGCCCTGCGGTCCGCGGACCAGAGCCTCGTAGGCGTAGATTTCCCGGCTGGGAAGGTGAACGATGGGTTGAAAGGCCATGGCGATAGCCGGAATGCCCTGCTGCGGGGAGCGGCAGGAGTGGCAGGCGGCGGAATCGGGAACCATTCCGTACAGGCTACAGATCCTGCCTTCCTGAAAGATGACAGGAGGTCGTGCGGGGCGCGGGAATGAAGGAACGGTGACCTCCGCGCGGCGTGGGCAGGGCCGTCATGCGCTGCCTCGTGGGGGTTGCAGGGCGTCCGGCTGCACAGCCTTCACACGCCGCCTTGCAGATCCCCAACTTCACTCCCGAAGTCCGGATCAGTCGTGGTCGGCGGGTGCGTCCGTGGACTGCACGTTGATGGTCGGGTGGCGTTTCTCGAAGCGGACGCACAGCACGCCGCCCGCGAGGCTGGCCTGTCCGGTCTGCGGCAGCACGTCTTCCGGGAAGGTCAGGGTGCGGCGGAACAGTCCGGCGGGGCGTTCGCCGCGCAGCAGTCGGTGCGTCTCGTCGCGCTGTCCGGCGATGGTGACGCTGCCTTCCTCTTCGAGGAGTTCCAGGGTGTCGGGGTTCACGCCGGGCACGTCGAGGTACAGGATCAGGTGACTGTCGGCGTCGGCCCAGTCTGCGCTGGGGTTCCAGGGGCCGGTTCCGGTGAGGGTCTCGACTTCCTCGCGGAGGGTCATGAGGTGTTGCAGTCGCGCCAGCACGGGCTCGTTCATGTCCTTACGGTAGCATCCGCCTGCGCGGGTGGTCTGTGCGGCCGTTCCGGTCCAGCGCGTGGGGCGGGTCTGGTAGCATCCCGGTCGTGTCTTTCGTTCCGGTTCTGACGGCCCCCACGGCCAGCGGGAAATCCGCGCTGGCGCTGGCGCTGGCGCTGGAGTTCCCGCTGGAGATCATCTCGGCCGACGCGTTCACGGTGTACCGGGGGCTGGATATCGGCACGGCGAAGCCGTCCCCGGCCGAGCGGAACGCGGTTCCGCACCACCTGCTGGACGTGGTGGACGTGACCGGCGCGTTCGACGTGGCGCAGTTCGTGACGCTGGCCGAGGACGCCATCGCGGGTGTGCTGGCGCGCGGGCGGACACCGCTGGTGGTGGGCGGCACCGGCTTTTACCTCGCGGCCCTCACGCGCGGCCTGCCGCTCACGCCGCCCGGTGATTCTGCCGTCCGTGAGCAGGTCGAGGCGGACCTGTCCGCACGGGGTCTGGACGCCCTGCTGGTCGACATCCAGGCCCTGAATCCGGCCGAGGCGGCCCGCATGGAACGCAATCCGCGCCGGGTGGTGCGCGCGCTGGAAATTCACCGCCTGACCGGCCGCTTCCCCGGCGAGTTTGGGCGGCGTGCCCCCCGCTTCCAGTACGAGGTGACGGCCTTCACGCGCCCGCCCGCCGAACTGGAAGCGCGGATGCACGCGCGCGTGCAGGGCATGTTCGCGCAGGGCTGGGCGCAGGAGGCCGCGTGGCTGGCCGCGCAGATCAGCCCCGAGGGCACGCCGCGCCCGACCGTGTGGCAGGCCCTCGGGTACCGCGAGGCCCTGGCCGTCGCGCGCGGCCACCTGAGCGTGGAGGCGGCCGCCGCGCAGGTGGCCCTGGCGACCCGGCAGTACGCGAAGCGGCAGTTGACGTTCACGCGCACGCAACTGAACGCCCCGGCATTAAGCCCGGATGAAGCGGCGCGGCACCTCAGGTACCGGCTGGCCCACTAGGGTAGGCCCTGCCGGTCAGGCCGGTTCGGGCGGCCACCTCGGTCACGGCTCACGCTTGAACAGACGGTAAGCGCGCCCCTGCCAGCTTTGGCGGTACAGTAACGGCACAGCACACGGTTCCAGCGCGTTCCAGTTGTCCGGCACGTCGCCTTTGTGACGTGCCCGACCTGTTCACCTGTTTGGCCACCGGTTCTCTGGAGGGGGTATCGCATGAAACCACGTGTTCTCGGCATGATTCTCGCGGGCGGGCAGGGTTCCCGACTCGCTCCGCTGACTCAGAAGCGCAGCAAACCCGCCGTTCCCTTCGGCAGCAAGTACCGCATCATCGATTTCGCCATCAACAACTTCATCAACTCCGGCGTGTTCTCCGTGTACGTCCTCACGCAGTACAAGGCGCAGAGCCTCACCGAGCACATCCAGCGCGGCTGGCGTTTCGGGACGTTCCTCAGCGACTACTTCATCACCCTGGTGCCCGCGCAGATGTACCGCATCGAGGAACTCGGGCCCGTCTGGTACCGCGGTACCGCCGACGCCGTGTACCAGAACATGCACCTGATCGACAACTACGACGCCGATTACGTCGCGATCTTCAGTGGCGACCACATCTACAAGATGAACGTCGAGCACATGCTCCAGCGGCACATCGAAACCCGCGCGGACGTCACCATCGCCGCGTACCCCATGCCGCAGGATCAGGCCCATCAGTTCGGCGTGATGCACATCGACCCGAACTGGCGCGTCACGGACTTCCTGGAGAAACCCAAGGACCCGCCCAGCATCCCCGGCCAGCCCGGCACCAGCCTCACCAGCATGGGAAACTACATCTTCTCGCGCCGCGCGCTGGAAGAACTGCTCGAAACCAACATGGGCGGCGGCGAGAGCGGCTTCGACTTCGGCGGTGACGTCATCCCGCGCGCCCTGAACGACGGGTACAACGTCATGGCGTACGACTTCCACCGCAACCCCATCCCCGGTCAGGCCGGCCCGAACACCTACTGGCGCGACGTGGGCACCCTGGACGCCTACTACGAGGCGAACATGGACCTCGTGAGCATCAACCCGGAGTTCGACATCTACAACCCGGAATGGACCCTGCGCACCAGCAGCGAATTCTCCCCGCCCGCCAAGTTCGTGCATGAAAGCGACGGCCGCAAGGGGCAGGCCTTCAACACCATCATGGCCGGGGGCGCGATCATCAGCGGCGGCACCGTCCGGGACTCCATCCTGGCGCGCAACGTCCGCACGCACTCGTACTCCCTGGTTGAAAGCAGCGTGCTGTTCGAGGACGTCGAGGTCGGACGCCACGCGCACCTGCGCCGCTGCATCGTCGACAAGAACGTCACCATTCCGCCCGGCACGAAAATCGGCCTGGACGTCGACGAGGACCGCGCGCGCGGCTTCATCGTCACGGACAACGGCGTGGTCGTGGTCCCCAAGGGCTACACCTTCTGACACGGGCTCCGGTTGAATGGTTCGCTCAACCATTTCAACCCGGGCGTTTCCTCTGAACCCACCGCAGCACCGGGCGGCCCCTGCCACGCGCAGGCGGCCGCCCGATTCCGGTAGGCCCCCGCCGGGGTGTCCGGGTTCCGGCAGCATGCTCTAGACTTCGCGGCGTGAACCTCCGCCCCGCCACTGCGCTGTCCGTCCTGCTGGCCGCATCCGCGTCCGCCCTGACCCTGGGCTCCCCGCAGGGCCTGACCCTGAGCGGTCCGGTCACCGTGACCGGCGCGCGCCTGCTGCCGGGCGGCGTGGCCGTCTGCCTGGGGGCCCGCCTGGGGGTCCTGAGTGCTGCCGGTGCCCTGCAGCGCAGCATCCCGACCGGCGTGGACTGCGCGGGCCTGAGCGTCAGTCCCGACGGGACACTGGCCCTCACGACCACACTGGCAGGCGGCCAGGGGGCCGGCACTGTCAGTGTCTGGCGACTCGCGGACGGGCAGCGCACCGCGCAGGTCAGCGTCACGAACCTGACCGGCGCGGGCTTCAGCGGCGCCCGCAGCCTCCTGATCGGCAGCGCGGGCGGCACCGAGTCCCTCGACCTCAGCGGCGGCGCCCGCAGTTCCCTGAACGCCCAGGGCGTCACGTACCTGAGCACCTCGCCGGACGGCACGTACGCCGTCGTGGGCACGGGCCGCCGCGTGCAACTGATCGACGCGCGCACCGCCGCTCCCGTCTCCGGGCACATCTGCGACGACTCCTGCCCAGTCGGTGCGGTAGGGTTCAGCGCCGACGGCCGCAGCGCCGCCGTGCAGGCCGGCCGGCAACTGGTCGCCCTGCGCAGCAACTACCCCAGCACGATCGTCGCCCGGGACGCCGGGCAGGTCGCGGGTCTGCCCCTGCGGGACGGCACCGTCCTGACGCTCGAAGGAGTGCCCGGTGCGGGCGAACTGCAACGCCGCGACCTGCTCACGGGCCGCCGCGAGAAGACCCTGACCGTGCCCGGCGGCACCGTCCAGCCCACGCAGGTCACCGCCGACAACCAGATTCTCAGCCTGACGTCGGGCGGCCTGAGCCTCGGCACGGCCGAGCAGCCCGCCGCGCGCCGCATCGACCTGCCGGCCCGCGCCACAGGCGGCGGTACCGATCCCGTCACTGGCCGCCCGGCCGCCCTGCTGGGCGGCACCCTCAGCGTGGGCGGACAGGTCGCCGCGCGGCAGGTGTGGACCGTGCAGACCATGAACCGGGCCACGTGGCTCCTCGCAGCTGACGGCAACGGTGGCCTGAACCTCGCCCAGCTCGACGCGGGGAAGGTCCGCACCGTCGCCCCGGCAGGCAACGCCACGCACCTGAGCGTGAACCACTGGGGGAACGCGGCCGCCACCTGGAACGACGACCGCCTCAGCGTCGTCTCGCAGAAGACCGGGAAGGTCACGGCCACCCTCAACGTCCCCGGCCAGCTCGGCGCGGCCCGCATCACCCTGTCGCCCGACAGCGCCCGCGCGTTCATCCTCCCGGCGCAGGGAGAGGGGTTCGTGGCGCTGCTCGCCAATGGCAAACGCTTCGGATTGCCTACTGCCCCCGGCCGCCGCGCCGCCGACGTGCAGATCAGCGGCAAGGGCGTCCTGGCCTTCACCGCCCCCGACGGCACCACTGACCTGTACCAGCCGGGCAACCGCGTCCCGTACGCCACCCTCAGCGCAGCCCCGCCCGCCCAGACCCTCAGCCTCGCCCGTTTCAGCCCCGACAGCGCCCTGCTCGCCGTACCCGCCCGCGACGAACGCGGCTGGCGCGTGGACCTCGTGAACGCCACCACTGGCCGCGTGGACGCCCGCACGCCCGCCCTGGCCGACCCGCCCAGCTTCATCACCTGGGCTGCCGACAGCCGCGCCTTCACGCTCGGCGCAGGCCGCCTCGACCGCCTGGAGAGCGTCACGGTGTTCCCCCTGAACGACTGACACGGACTCCGTTGGAATGGCCGGCAAAGCCGTTCCATCCGGGCGGCGCGGGCAGGAGCGGGTCGGGGTTGAAAGTGAAGCCCACGGGATTGATCTCGCGTGGGCTTCACTGAAAAGCGGTCTCGTTGTCCTACGGCCGCTTTACACGATGGCAGGTTCGACGTACTCGCCGTACACGGTTTTCAGGATGTCCATCTGTTCGCCCAGCGTGACGTACGCGTGCGCGCATTCCAGGAAGGCGGGCATAGAGTTCGCACCCGTGATGGCGGTGTCGTGCAGGGCGTCCAGCGCAGCTTTCACGCGCGCGGGGTCGCGTTCGCGCCGCACCTGCGCCAGCCTGGCTTCCTGCACCCGCTCGACCTGCGGGTCGATCAGCTGGATGGGCACCTCGACGGCGTCCTGCACGAAGTCGTTTACACCCACAATGATGCGGTTTTTCGTCTCGACTTCGCGCTGGTAGCGGTACGCGGCTTCGGCCATTTCCAGCTGGAAGAACCCGCTGTCGATGCCGGCCTCCACGCCGCCCATCGCGCGGATCTGCTCGATGTACCCCATGGCGGCCGCCTCGATGTCGTTCGTGAGTTTCTCGACGTAGTAACTGCCGGCCAGGGGGTCCACGACGCCCGCCACGCCGGTCTCGTACGCGATGATCTGCTGGGTGCGCAGGGCGATGGTGGCGGCTTCCTCGGTCGGGAGGGCCAGCGCCTCGTCGAAGGCGTCGGTGTGCAGGCTCTGAGTGCCGCCCAGCACGGCGGCCAGCGCCTGAATGGCGACCCGCGCGATGTTGTTCAGGGGTTGCTGGGCGGGCAGGCTGACCCCGGCGGTCTGCGAGTGGGTGCGCAGCATCCAGCTTTTCGGGTTCTTCGCGCCGTAGTGGTGGCGCATCTGCCGCGCCCAGATGCGGCGCGCGGCGCGCAGCTTGGCGATTTCCTCGAAGAAGTCGTTGTGGATGTCCCAGAAGAAGCTGATGCGCGGTGCGAACTCGTCGATGTCCAGGCCGCGTTCCATGGCTTTCTCCACGTAGTGGAAGCCGTCGGCGAGCGTGAAGGCGAGTTCCTGCACGCCGGTCGCGCCCGCCTCGCGGATGTGGTACCCGGACACGCTGATGAAGTTCCATTTCGGGACGGTCCGGGGGCCCCACTCGAAGGTGTCGATGACCAGTTTCACGCTGGGGGCGGGCGGGTAGATGAATTCCTTCTGCGCGATGAATTCCTTCAGGATGTCGTTCTGGAGGGTGCCGCCCACCTGCCCGAGGTCCTTGCCCTGCTTCTGCGCGTTGGCGATGTACATGGCCCAGATGGCGTTGGCGGGGCTGTTGATGGTCATGGAGGTCGTGACCTGCGTGGGGTCGATGCCCTGGAACAGGATTTCCATGTCCGCGAGACTGCTGACGGCCACGCCGCACTTGCCGACCTCGCCCCGGCTGAAGGGGTGGTCGCTGTCGTAGCCCATCAGGGTGGGCAGGTCGAAGGCCGTGCTGAGGCCGGTCTGCCCGGCGCGCAGCAGCGCGTGAAAGCGTTCGTTGGTCTGTTCGGCGCTGCCGAAGCCCGCGAACATGCGCATGGTCCAGAGTTTGCCCCGGTACACGCTGGGCTGCACGCCGCGCGTGTACGGGTACTCGCCGGGGTAGCCCAGGTCCCGTTCGGCGTCCCAGTCCTTCAGGTCGTCGGCCGTGTAGATGGGTTCGGGCTCCATGTCCGATAGGTTCTTGAAGTTGTACTTGCGTTCCGGGAATTTCTGCGTGGCAGGGGCGTAGACGCTCTGCATCCACTCGTTCTTGCTTTTCATGGGGGGACCTCCGGGGGGCGGGGGAGAGGCTGGAACAAACGCTCGTTAGGTAGCCTTCAGGATAGCAGGCGTCCACCCACCCGACCTGCACGCGGCCGCCCCACCCATATGAGGCAGCGCGGACATCCGCCCGGCGCTACCGTGTCCGGCAGTGACGACTCCTGCTCCCCTGCCCAGCGCTGCCGACCTGCCCAGTGCCGCCGAACTGGCCGCCTTCACCCTCGCCGCACAGCACCCGGCCACGCACGGCTGGACCGACCCGGCCACCCGCCTGCGCCACCTGGCCGAAGACCACGAATTCGACCTGCAACTCGCCACCGACCTGGACCTCGCCGCGCAGCGCGCCGAATTCCTGAACGCCGGACCCGCTGCCCCCGCGTACCTGAACGCTTGGCAGGCGGTCGGGCCTGACCTGCACGCCATGCTCAGCATCCGCTTCGAGGGTCTGGACGTCACGAAACCCTTCGTGGACGTCAGTGTGACCAGCCGCCCCGTCACCCGCGCCGACCTTCCGGCACTGGCGGACGCGGCCCGCGTGTATGCCGCGTTCCACCCACCGCGCCTGCGCTTCTGGAGTGCCGCCCCCATGACCGACTGGACGGACCTCGAACCGGACCGGCGCGTGCTGGCCGCGCCCATCCACACCCTGCGCGATCACCCGGTCCCCGACGGGCTGACCCTGATCCCCACCACGACCACCGAACGCTACGCCGACGCGCAGGCCGCGTACGACGCCGTGGACGCCGACCACCCCCACCACCCCGAACAGGCCCGCCTGCTCAGCGTGGAGGACCTGCAGGAAACCATCGACGCCGGTACCATGTTCGGCGTCCACTGGCGCGGCGCGTGGGCCGGGTACGCCGGCACCCTGGCCCACCCCCAGCTGGGCCTGGACGCGCAGGTCGTGCAGGAACTCCTGCTCGCCCCGCAGGCACGCGGGCAGGGCCTCGGCGCGGCCCTGAGCACCCTGCTGGCCCGTCACCTGCCCGACCCGGCGCAAGTCCTGAGCGGCACCATTCACGGCCGCAACCGGGGCGCCCTGAGCGCCGCCACCCACGCCGGACGTCAGGACGTGGGCGGCTGGTGGTGGGCGCCGCTGCCCTGAAGGCCGCCCCGTCCCGCTCCGCCGCCCTGACCTGAGCTGACATGAGAACAACACCCTGCAGTTATGGTAAAATCCTGTTTTGGGTGTCCCGCCCACGGCGACAGTGCGGCGGGCGTTTTACGCACCACAGTTCATGCAGCAAGTTGCAGGGACGCTGCCGCCCCTCGCGCCCAGGCCCGCACAGGCCGGACGGCGTGGCTGGGCGGAAAAAGGACGGACAGTTATGGAATACAGGAACATCGCGATCATTGCACACGTCGACCACGGTAAAACCACCCTCGTGGACGCCCTGCTGCGCCAGACCCTGAAGCTCGGCCACGGCGAGGAAATCACCGAACGCGCCATGGACAGCAACGACCTTGAAAAAGAGCGCGGCATCACCATCCTCGCGAAGAACACAGCCGTCGAGTACAACGGCATCAAGATCAACATCGTCGACACCCCCGGCCACGCCGACTTCGGTGGGGAAGTCGAGCGCGTCCTCGGCATGGTCGACGGCGCCCTGGTCCTCGTGGACGCCGCCGAAGGCCCCATGCCCCAGACCCGCTTCGTGCTGCGCAAGGCCATCGAACTGGGCCTCAAGCCCATCGTGGTCGTCAACAAGATCGACCGCAACGACGCCCGCCCGGAAGAAGTCGTCAACCTGACCTTCGACCTGATGGCCGAACTCGGCGCGAACGACGACCAGCTGGACTTCCCGATCCTGTACGCCGTGGCCCGCGACGGCAAGGCCTACAAGGAACTCGACAAGCCCCAGGACGACATGCACGAACTGTTCGACATGGTCCTCGAGCACATCCCCGCCCCCAGCGTCGACGTCGATGCCCCCTTCCAGATGCTGGTCACCAACCTCGACTACAACGAGTACCTGGGCCGCATCGTTCTGGGACGCGTCAAGCGCGGCACCGTCAAGAAGGGCGAATTCGTCCAGCTGATGCACAAAGACGGCACCATGACCAAGAGCCGCATCGTGCAGCCCTTCACGCACATGGGCCTGCGCCGCATCGAAGCCGACGCCGTCAGCGCCGGTGACATCGTCGCCCTGGCCGGCATCGAAGACGCACAGATCGGTGAAACCGTCGCCGACCTCGCCGACCCCGAAGCGCTGCCCATCATCACCGTCGACGAACCCACCGTCAGCATGATCTTCCAGCCGAACACCAGCCCCTTCGCGGGCAAGGACGGCAAGTACGTCACCAGCCGCCACCTGAACGACCGCCTGAAGAAAGAAGTCATGACCAACGTGTCCCTGAAAGTCGAGGAAATCCGCCCCGACGAGTTCAAGGTCTCCGGTCGCGGCGAACTGCACCTGAGCATCCTGCTCGAAACCATGCGCCGCGAAGGCTACGAAGTGCAGGTCGGCGCGCCCCAGGTCATCATCCGCGACATCGACGGCGAGAAGCACGAACCCATCGAGCACCTCGTCCTCGACATGCCCGAGAACCTCTCCAGCGCCGTCATCGGCGTGCTGGGCAGCCGCAAGGGCCAGATGGTCAACATGGAACCCATGGGCACCCGCGTGCGCGTGGAATTCAAGATCCCCAGCCGCGCCCTGTTCGGCTTCCGTAACCAGTTCCTGAGCATGACCCAGGGCGAAGGCATCATGAGCCACATCTTCGACGGGTACGCCCCCTGGGCCGGCGAGATCAAGAGCCGCCAGAACGGCAGCCTCGTCTCCATGGAAGACGGCCCCGCCTTCGCGTACTCCATCTGGAAACTCCAGGACCGCGGCTCCTTCTTCATCGACGCCGGCGCGGAAGTGTACATCGGCATGATCGTCGGTGAGAACGCCCGCGAGCAAGACATGAACGTGAACGTCTGCAAGAACAAGAAGCTCACGAACGTCCGCTCCAGCGGCGCCGACGACGCCCTGACCCTGACGCCCATCCGCAAACTGAGCCTCGAAGACGCCCTCGAATACATCAGCGAAGACGAACTCGTGGAACTCACCCCCCACAACATCCGCCTGCGCAAGAAAGTCCTGAACCCCAGCCTGCGCAAGTAAGACTGGCAACCGGCAGACCGCGCCCCCTCCCGTTACGGAGGGGGCGCGGTTCGTGTTCCCATCCGGCACGCGCCGGAACGCCCCGGTCTACTCTGGAACGAGGACCGCCTGAAACGTCATGCACGACGCCCAGTCCGCCTGCGGGTGCCACGTTCCGGTGCCGGTGTCGAACATCCCGCCCGGCTCGGCCCGCGCCAGACGCAGCCCCGTGCCCGCCAGCAGTCGGCGCAGGTCGTCGGGGGAATAGCAGCGCAGCGACTGGCTGTGCCGCTGCCCGCTGGGGTCCACGTACGTGTCGGTCATGCGGCAAGCTGCACGGTCAAACCCGTACACCTGCGTGTAGGTGTCGGTGTGGCGGGTGTACCCGGCGTGACTGGCCCAGTACCACGGGGTGTAGATGTCCAGCAGCGCGTGCCCCTGGGGTGCCAGCCAGCCGGAGATCCGGGTCAGCAGTCGCCGCTGGTCGTCGTCGCTGCCAATGCCGAAGCCGTCCCAGTACGCGACCAGATCAAAGGGACCGCCCGGGGTGGCCGTGTAGAAGTCTCCCTGAACGGCGCTCAGGGTCACGCCCTGCTCGCGCGCCAGCCGCAGCATGTGGCTCACCCCCGCAGCCCGTAACTCCAGTGCCGTGACCGCGAACCCCTCGGCGGCGGCGCTCACGGCGAACTGACCGCCCCCGGCGCCGAGTTCCAGCAGCCGGGTCGCCTGCGGGTACTGCTCGCGCAGGCGCCGGGCCGCCTCGACATGTGTCGCGTGCGGCGGCGCAGAGTAACACCCGGTCAGGCGGTCCTGAAGGTCGTAGAAGGGAACGATCCACCCGGAGCCGGGCGGCGTTGAACTGGACATGGTTGACCTCCTGAAACGACCTGCATTCTGACCGGCTGTCGTCTGCCCGGTGATGCGCCGTCTGGCCTAGGCGGGCGGTCCGTGCGGGCGGTAGGGTCGGTGCATGCCCGACCTACCCACTGTCCGCCCTGCCACCCGCGCGGACGTTCCGGCCATCCTGGAGATCTACAATCACGCGGTGCTGCACACGACGGCCAGTTACGACCTGGAGCCGGTGAGTCTGGAATCGAGGCTGGCGTGGTTTGATCACAAGGTGCAGGATGGCTGGCCGGTACTGGTGACGGACCGTGCCGGAGTGGTGACGGGCTGGGCTACGTTCGGGCCGTTCCGGGAGAAACCGGGGTACCGGTTCACGGCCGAGCATTCCGTGTACGTCCGGGAGGACTGCCGGGGCGCTGGTCTGGGCCGGGCGCTGCTGCTGGCGTTGATCGCGCAGGCGCGGGAGCGGGGGCTGCACTCGCTGATCGGCGGCGTGGATGCCGGGAACGCCGGGAGCCTAGCGTTCCATGAGGGGCTGGGTTTCGGGCGGGTGGCGCACTTCCGGCAGGTGGGGTTCAAGTTCGGGCGGTGGCTGGACCTGGTGTTCCTGCAACTTCCACTGACGGGCGACGGTGCGGGCGCGGGTGTACCCTGAGTTCATGCTGGAAGTCATGAGGGGAGGGCGCACGTGATGGACCTGGGAGACCTGCTGGGGCCGCTGGGCTGGACGGTGCAGGTGGCGGCGGCGTTCGCCATTGCTTTCTTCGCCAGAACGGTGTTCTCGCCTGAAGGGAAGACGTTTGCGGGCGTGGCGCGCGCCTCGGCGGTGATCGCGCTGCTGGCGGTGCTGGGCGCGGCGTGGGTGGTTCACCCGGCGGCCGGGATGCTGCTGGGCTTCTTCGGTTCGCGGGCGTTCGGGAACTGGCGGGCGGCGCAGCCGGGGCTGGTGGCGGGCCTGCTGGCTGCCGTGGTGTTCATGGCCCTGGGGGCCGGGTGGTTGATCTACCCGCTGTTCTTCATGGGGCTGGGCTGGGCGGCATCAGGCGGGTTCGGGAAGCGGGAGCGTACGCCGGAGGTGGCGCGGCCGCCCGAGCTTCCGTCGCAGGTGCCCGGCGTGTCTCTTTCCAAGGCGGCACCTGCCAAGGCGGCGCCTGACGGTCGCCTGAGCGGGTACGTGCAGGACGACCGCCTGCCTGCCGACGCGCGCGCCCAGCTGGCAGCCCTGAACATCAGGACGCGTGAGGCGCTGGACCTGCTGCGCGGCCAGGGACAGCAGGGCAGCGAGGCCGAGTACCTCACCCGCGCCGTCCGCGAGGAGTACGCCCCGAACGCGGTCGAGGCTTACCTGAAGTTGCCCCGCACCCTGGCCGATACCGCGCCCCTGCAGGACGGCCGGACGGGCCGCGCGCTGCTGGTCGAGCAGCTGGAACTGCTGCTGGACGGCGTGCAGGACGTGCTGAACACGGCGCTCCAGTCGGGTGGGCAGGACCTCCTGACGCACGGGCGTTTCCTGCGGGACCGCTTTGCGAAGAGTGCCGTGAACCTCACTGATGACCTGCGCGTGCCCGCAGAGGTCAAGGTCCGCTGACCGTCAGGTCAGACCAGAACGCCCCCGCCTGAACTGACAGCGGGGGCGTTCCAGTGGTGTTTTATTCCTGTGCGTCCCAGCCGGCCAGGACCTTGTCGAGCGTGATGGGGAAGTCGCGGACGCGCACGCCCGTGGCGTTGTACACGGCGTTCGAGACGGCCGCGCCTACGCCGCTGATCCCGAGTTCCCCGAGGCCCTTGGCGCGCAGCGGGCTGGAGGCGTCGTCGAGCTCGTCGAGGAAGATCACGTCCATATCGGGAATGTCCGCGTGCACCGGCACGTGGTACTCGCCGAGGTCGTGGTTCACGAACAGGCCCAGGTCGTGGTCCACGTGCAGCTCCTCCATCAGCGCGGAGCCGATGCCCATGGTCATGCCGCCCAGGCACTGGCTGCGGGCCGTGATGGGGTTCAGGATGCGCCCGGCCCCGACGACGCTCAGCGCGCGGTTCACGCGGATCTCGGCGGTGTAGGCGTTCACGCGGACCTCCACGAAGTGCGCGCCGAAGCCCGCCTGCATGAACTGCTCGTCCAGGTCGCCGTACGTCATGCTGCCGGTGGCGCTCACGCCCTCTTTGCCGGCGAGTTCGCTCAGTTCGGTGCACTCGGCGCCCTGCCAGACCTTGCCGTTGCGGAACACGGCGTTCGCGTACGTGTACCCGGCCTTCCTCGCAAGGTCGCGGCGCAGTGCGTCGCTCGCGGCGTACACGCCCGCCGAGGCGCTGTTCGCGCCCCAGGAGCCGCCGGACCCGCTGGACTCGGGGTACTCGCTGTCACCGAGGCGCACCTGCACCTGCTCCAGCGTCACCCCGAGCATCTCGGCGGCCACCTGCCCGAGGATGGTGTAACTGCCGGTGCCGATGTCGGTCATCTGCGTCTCGACCGTGACGGTCCCGCCGGGTTCCAGTCGGATGGTCGCGCCGGACGGCTTGACGAGGTTCGTGCGGAACGCGGACGCCACGCCGTACCCGATGAACCACTCGCCGTCACGGCGTTCCTGCGGCGTGCGGGGGCGGTCGTCCCACCCGAAGGCCCTGGCGCCTGCCCGCAGAGCCTGCGCGAGCTTGCGGGACGAGAACGGCCGTTTCGGACCTTTCTCCGGGTCGAACTGCACGTCGTTCATCAGGCGCAACTCGACGGGGTCTACACCCAGTTTCTCGGCAAGTTCGTCCATCGCGCCCTCGATGGCGAGCATCCCCACGGCCTCGCCGGGGGCGCGCATGCTGGCGCCGGGCGGCAGGTCGAGTTCCGTCTTGCGCGTCTGGATCTGGCGGTGCTCGCCGGCGTACAGGTACTTCGTCTGCTCGCAGGCGGGTTCGGTGTCGCCGCCCGGCAGGTTCCCGGTCCAGGCCTCGTGCCCGACGGCCGCGAGGTTCCCGTTGCGGTCCGCGCCGAGCCGCACGCGCTGGATGGTCGCGGCGCGGTGCGAGGTGTTGTTGAAGATCAGCGGGCGTTGCAGGGTCGTCTTGACCGGGCGGCCCAGCACACGCGCGGCGGCGGCCGACAGCACCGCGTCCGAGAAGAACAGCAGTTTCGTGCCGAAGCCCCCACCCACGTAGGCGCTGATCACGCGGACGTTCTTCTGCGGCACCTTCAGCGTGAGCGCCAGCCCGCGCTTGACCCAGTGCACCACCTGATGCGCGGTGTACACGGTCAGCTGCTCGCCGTCCCAGTGCGCGATGGTCGCGTGCGGTTCCATCGGTGCCTGCGACTGATCCGGGGTGGTGAAGGTCAGGTCGACGGTCACCTCGGCCGCGTCGAAGGCCTTCTCGAAGTTCCCGACGACGCTGTCCACCGCGTCATCCGGTTCCTCGCCGCTGTCCACGGTGTCCGCCAGCGTGAACTGGCCGGACGTGACCTCGTACTCCACCTCGATCAGGCTGGCGGCGGCGCGCGCCTGCTCGAAGGTTTCCGCAACCACGAACGCGACCGCCTGATGGTAGTGCCGCACTTCCGGCCCGGCCAGTTGCGGCGAGGCGTCCTCCTGCTGCGGAACGGGCGTGTCCGACGCTCCCTGCGCGGGCATGTTCTCGTGCGTCAGGACCAGCAGCACGCCCGGCGCGGCCTCGGCGGCGGCCGTGTCGATGGACTTGATCTTCCCCCTGGCGATGCCAGCGCCAAGCACGAAGCCGTACGTGGGCGTCTCGGGCAGCTGGTACTCGTAGGCGTACGGGGCCTGTCCCGTGACCTTCAGCGGCCCCTCGATGCGGGTGTGTGGGCGCGTGACGACGCGTTCCTGATCGATGGGGTTGGGTGTGGCGGGCTGATCGAACTTCATTTCTCCTCCCCGGAGGCCTGCTCCAGCACGGCGGTCAGGGTGCGGCGCAGCAGCGGAACCTTGAAGGCGTTCTGTTCGGTGGGACGCGCGTCCGCGAAGGCTGCGTTGATCACGGCGCGGGCACGCGCGTCTGGTCCGGCAGCTGCTCCGGCCGTCTCGGCTTCCTCTACACGCCACGGGCGGGGGGCGACCCCGCCGAACGCGAAGCGGGATTCCCGGCCGTTCACGATCGCGGCGACCGACACCAGCGCGAACGCGTACGACGCCCGGTCGCGGACCTTGCGGTACACGTGCGTGCCGCCGACCGGAGCCGGCAGCGTGACGCCCGTGATCAGTTCACCCGCCTCCAGCGTGGTTTCCAGGTGCGGCGTGTCGCCCGGCAGGCGGTAGAAGTCGTCCAGGGCCAGGGCGCGCTCGGTGCCGTCCGCCTGCAGGGTGTTCACCCGGGCGTCCAGCACGCGCATCGCCACCGCCATGTCTGACGGGTGCTGCGCGATGCAGGCGTCCGATGTGCCGATCACGGCCAGCGGGCGGCTCAGGCCGGTCAGGGCCGCGCAGCCGCTGCCCGGCTCGCGCTTGTTGCACGGCAGGTTGGTGTCGTAGAAGTACGAGCAGCGCGCCCGTTGCAGCAGGTTCCCGCCGGTCGTGGCCTTGTTGCGGATCTGCCCGGACGCCCCGGCCACGATCGCGCGCGACAGCACACCGTACCCGGCCTTCACGCGCGGATCGCTGGCGAGGTCGGTGTTCGTGACGAGCGCGCCCACGCGCAGCCCGCCGTCCTCCGTTTCCGTGATGCCTTTCAGGTCCAGGCGGCTGATATCCACCAGATGCGAGGGACGTTCGATGTCCAGCTTCATCAGGTCCAGCAGGTTCGTGCCGCCCGCAATGAACTTTGCGCCCTCGGCCAGGGTCGCCCCGGCGGCCGCCTCGGGTGTGGTGGCCCGCTCGTACGTGAAGGCCCTCACTGTGCAGCCTCCTGCGTGGCGGCCCCATTCTGCGCGGCGTGCACCTCGCTGACGGCCGCGATGATGTTCGGGTACGCGGCGCAGCGGCAGATGTTCCCACTCAGTCGCTCGCGCAGTTCCTCGGCGCTGAAGCTCACGTCGTCCAGGTCGTCCGTGACGTGACTGGGCACGCCGCGCGCGATCTCGTCCAGCGTTCCCACCGACGAGCACAGCTGCCCCGGCGTGCAGTACCCGCACTGGTACCCGTCGTGCCGGATAAAGGCGTCCTGAAGCGGGTGCAGGGCGTCCGGCGTGCCCAGGCCCTCCACGGTCGTGACCTCCTGCCCGTCGTGCATGACGGCCAGCGTCAGGCAGCTCAGGACGCGCGTGCCGTCCACCAGCACGGTGCAGGCCCCGCACTGCCCGTGATCGCAGCCCTTCTTGGTGCCGGTCAGGTGCAGGTGCTCGCGCAGGGTGTCCAGCAGCGTCACGCGCGGGTCCAGCGTCAGGCTGTGTTCCTGCCCGTTGACGCTCAGGGTGACGCCCTGCGTGGAGGGTTGGTGGGGGTGGGGCGCAGGGGTGCGGGCGTTCGTCTGTGACATCGGTGGTCCTCCGGTGAAGCGGTGGCGGGGGAGAAGAGCGGAACGGACGGGGGCGCGTGGGCCCTGCGGGCTGTCCGTTCCGTGGGTGACATGAGAAACCCGGTTGATCGTTCGCGTTCCGTAAGATGCCCTGGAACGCCGCCGCGTGAACCTGACTTTGGTAAAACCAGTGTTAACCAATGGCGGCCCGGCCGCGCCCCCACACCCGTCAGTTACGTCCTGTGCGTAACGCGGTATGCTGGTGGGAATGTCTGCACCCGCCTCTACCCTCCCGACTGCCCACGACGCCGCCGCCCTGACCGTCCTCAAGAAGGTGTGGGGGTACGACGCCTTCCGGGGCGTGCAGGGCGACATCGTGCGCACCGTGGTAGAAGGCGGCAACGCCCTGGTCCTGATGCCCACCGGCGGCGGCAAGAGCCTGTGCTATCAGGTGCCCAGCCTGCTGCGCCCCGGCGTGGGCATCATCGTCTCGCCGCTGATCGCGCTGATGAAGGATCAGGTGGACACCCTGCGTGCCCTGGGTGTGCGGGCCGCGTTCCTGAACTCCACCCTGTCCCTGGACGGCGTGCGTGAGGTCGAATCGGCCCTGCTGTCCGGCGAGCTGGACCTGCTGTACGTCGCGCCGGAACGCCTGCTGCTGCCGCGCACGCTGGACCTGCTCGACCGCGCGCCCGTCGCGCTGTTCGCGGTGGACGAGGCGCACTGTGTCTCGCAGTGGGGTCACGACTTCCGGCCTGAGTACCAGGGCCTGGGCGTCCTGCCCGACCGGTATCCGCACATCCCGCGCCTCGCGCTGACCGCCACCGCCGACGACCGCACCCGCGCCGACATCCTCAGCGTGCTGCAACTGGGCGGCGCGCCGCAGTTCATCAGTTCCTTCGACCGCCCGAACATCCAGTACCGCGTGGCGAACAAGGAAGGCCCCAAGACGCAACTGCTGGACTTCATCACCGCCGAGCATCGGGGCGACGCCGGCATCGTGTACTGCCTGTCCCGCAAGAGCGTCGAGGAAACCGCCCGCTGGCTCCAGACGCAGGGCGTGGACGCCGTCGCGTACCACGCGGGCCTCCCTCCACGCGAACGCAACAGCGCCCAGGAACGCTTCCTGAACGAGGAAGGGCTGGTCGTGGTCGCCACCGTCGCCTTCGGCATGGGCATCGACAAACCCAACGTGCGCTTCGTGGCGCACTTGGACATCCCCAAGAGCATGGAAAGCTACTACCAGGAAACCGGCCGCGCCGGCCGCGACGGCCTGCCCAGCACCGCCTGGATGGTGTACGGCCTCGCGGACGTGGTGAACGTGCGCCGCATGCTGGCCTCCAGCGACGCGCCCGAGGAGGTCAAGCGCGTGGAATCCGCGAAACTCGACGCGCTGCTCACGTACTGCGAGGCCGCCACCTGCCGTAGGCAGGTGCTGCTGTCGTACTTCGGCGAGGACCTGCCGGCTCCCTGCGGGAACTGCGACACCTGCCTGAACCCGCCCAGCGTGCGCGACGCGACCCGCGAGGCGCAGATGGCGCTGTCCGCCGTGATCCGCACCGGCAACCGCTTCGGCGCGGCCCACCTGACCGACGTGCTGATGGGCCACGCCACCGAACGCATCGTGAGCCTCGGGCACCACCAGTTGCCCACCTTCGCGGTGGGGGCCGCGCACGACGAGAAGTACTGGCGGGGCCTGCTGCGGCAACTCGTCAGCCTGGGCTACCTCGCGGCCGGGGAGCACCACGGCCTGAGCGCCACCGGCAAGGCCCGCGCCATCCTGAAAGGCGAGCAGACCCTCGCGCTGCGCGAGGACACCCTGGCCCCCCGCCCCAGCAAACGCGACCGGGACCGCGCTAAAAGCGGGCCGGGCCGCGCACCCGTCGCCCCCGCCGACCAACCGCTGTTCGAGGCCCTGCGAGCCTGGAGGCTGGAACGCGCCCGCGCGCAGGGCGTCCCGCCGTACGTGGTGTTCACGGACGCCACCCTGAAAGCCGTGTGCGACCTGAAACCCACCAGTCACGCCCTGCTGGGCACCGTCAGCGGCGTCGGGCAGCGCAAACTCGCCGATTACGGCGACGAGGTCGTGCAGATCGTCCGCGATCACCTGACCGGCACGCCCGCCCCCCAGGCCACCCCGCAGGAGCGCGGCGTGCGCGAGAACAGCGCCGTGCTGGGCGTCCTGCGCGGCGCTGTCCCCAGTACTCCGCGCCCCAGTGCCCCGGTCCCCAGCGCCCCGGCCCTGCTGGATGCCCCGCCCACCGGGTCCGCCACAGCCCGCCCGGACCTCACGGACCGCGTGGCGGACGCCCTGCGCGACCTGCGCCGCGACCTGACCCGCGAGACCGGCCTGAGCGCCTACGTGGTCTTCACGAACGCCACGCTGGACGCCCTGGCCGCCCGCCAGCCGCAGTCGCCAGCAGAACTGACCGATATTCCCGGCCTGGGCCCCAAACGCATCGAGAACTACGGCGAGCGCATCGTGCAGGCCATCCGCAGCGTCACGGATAGCAGCGTCACGGGCGACTGACCGCGTCCTCCGCGCCTGCCTGCCGGGCGTGGTGTCCGTCGATCTCGCGTTGCAGGAAGTAGTTCAGCAGCGTGCGTAGCGTGGCAATGGCCGCCAGCTTCCCGATGTCGTCCCAGCTTGGGGCGATCGCGGTCCGCAGGATGTCGGCGGCCAGCGTGAACTCCAGCGCCACGGCCAGCCAGCGCGCCAGTTCCAGCCGCAGGCTCTCCTTCTGCCAAGAGTTTCCACTTCCCTGCTGATGTCGTGTCACGCGGCGTCAAGCAGGGGGCCGTCCTGCTCCATCCCGGTCAGGACGTACTTTTCGGCATTCTGAGCTGCCTGCCGTTGTGCGGCCCGCCACGTCATTCCCGGTACTTCCCTACGCACCCGTAACACCGCGTGAAAGGCCTCCACCACGCACCACACCCAGTTCTCCTGCGCCTGGATCGTCCGGCAATGACAGCGT
The DNA here is from genome assembly GCF_028622095.1 of Deinococcus aquaticus. Classification (NCBI taxonomy): domain Bacteria; kingdom Thermotogati; phylum Deinococcota; class Deinococci; order Deinococcales; family Deinococcaceae; genus Deinococcus; species Deinococcus aquaticus. The sequence goes on from NZ_CP115165.1 coordinate 2,648,434, forward strand.
CCCAGTCCCAGGTTCTGCTTGAAGAACCGGTGAATCACCTCAATTCCCCAGCGGGCCTTCCAGGCCCGCAGCAGTGAGCGAACCGTGACGTCACCACCAAACGTGCTGAACAGGAAAAACCGTGTCCACTCCCCGTGCACCTTGCGCCACACGATCAGGACATCGAACCCACCGACCTCACGGGTGACCGACAATCGACGGACACGCCACCCGAACTCCGCGTACAGGTGGCAGCGTTCTGGAGGGAACTGCCGACTCAGCGCACCGAGGGTGAGTCCCTCACCCTCGAACTGCACGGTCATATTGGCTTTGGCACGGATCAATACCGGAATCTGATGCTCGCGACTGAAGGTCACAGCCGCGTCCCGCCCGAACTCCCCATCCAGGAGGAGACCCGCCATGGGGACGCCCGCCGCGAGGCAATCCTGGACGACGTGGATCATTTCCTGAGTCGCTGTACGGTAAGGATAGCGCTCTGTATGCAGGGCCTGGGAAACCTTGAAGCGCTCCAGCAACGGAACTGGATCTTCACCGAACCTGACCAGGGCCGCGGAGGTGAACTGATGGCCCAGACGGGTCTGGGCCTGACCGCTGTAGTGGTAGTTCACGCCTTCCATCGTCCGTCCGGCGTGGGGCACCATGACGAAATCAATGGCCAGGAACGCGCCCTCCGGCGCGTTCCTGGCTCGACGCTTGAAGTCCTCCGTGGAGGCGAAGGAGTCCCGCGCCATCTCTTTGGAGATGGCACTTTTACACAGGGTGCTGTAGGGGATGAGGCCACTGAGGCTGGTGACCCGGTTCAGCTGAGCGGTGATGATGCTGTGCGGTAGGCTGGGGATGCGAGGCATAGTCACTTCGCATAAAGGCCCATGAGACCGGGGAATTTCAAGCCCCTGCCTCCTGGGCCTTCGTGCTGGTCGCTATTCCCTCGCCTGTGGAAACTCTTGTTCTGCACGTCCGGTGACCCGCTGGGCCGCACGAACGCCAGCAGCGCCCGCACCGCGCCCACCAGCGCCGCAAGGGCGATGATGATGGCCGCCGTCAGTTCCACACCCAGTGCCACGTACTCCGTCCAGACTTTCACCAGCTCAGGCATACGCCACAGCCTGCCACGGGCACGGGCAGCGGTGAACGGTGGATGGTTGATGGAACAGCCATGCGTTCTCCATCAACCATCCACCGTCAGCCATCAACCCTGCGTGCTTTACAGCGTCAGGGCCAGTTCGACCGCTTCGCGCAGGCCACCATCGTCCACGTGCGCCACGCGGTAGCGGCTGGCGGCCACGGCGGGCGGGTCGGCGTTCCCCATGGCGACCGGATGCCCGACGACGCGCATGGCTGACACGTCGTTCTCGCCGTCGCCGACCATCATCACGCGGTCCATGGGAACGCCGTAGTGCGCGGCGATGCGTTCGATGGCGCTGCCTTTGCTGACGCCGGCGCGGGTCACGCTGATGAACGACACGTCCGGCATGACCGGACTGCCCGCCGGATGCAGGTCCAGGCCCTCATGCGGTTCGTTCACGACCGCGTGCTCCTCGGTGCGCGGCACGACCCACTGCACGCGCACGACCGTCCCCTCCAGCGCCTCGGGCGGGCGGGCGTCATACGAGACGCCCAGCAGCGCCGCGTGCCGCTCGGCGTACTCGCCGGGGTGCGTGATCGCGAATTCCAGGTCCGTGTACACCTCCAGCAGCCTTCCCGTCTTGTGCGCCCGCCCGATCAGGCCCGGCAGTGCCTGCGGTGGGAACGGTTCGCTGAGGCTCTCGCCGCTGCTGACCTTCACGATGCTCGCGCCGTTCTGGAACACGTGCCAGCCGTCCGGATCCAGCCGCTCCGCGTACGCGCGGGCGTTCCCGATGGCGGGCCGTCCCGAGCACAGCGCGATGTGCACGCCCTTCTCGCGCGCGTCTGCCAGGGCGGCCCACACGTCGTCCCGAATCACGTTCCCGGTGCCGACCAGGGTGCCGTCCACATCTACACAGATCAATCCAAGCATCCGGGCACTATAGGCCCGGACCGTCAGGGCGAGGCTCGGCAGGGTGGACAGGTGGAGTGGACAGGTGCCCGGCGGGAACGGGGGAGAGGTCAGCTCAGCCGCGCACGCTGGGCTGACGGGGAGTCCAGTGCCCCTCGCGTTCCAGCGTGGCCTGCCCGCCCACGTGTACGGCGCTGACCTGCTCGCCCGTGAGCTCCAGTTCGACTTCGATCTCGCCGGGCGTGCCGAGTGCGTGCCCCTGGTAGATCATGCCGCACGCGCGGCCGTGCCGGACCGGCAGGCGGCCCTGGCTGGCCAGCAGGGCCATGAGTGCGCCGCCACTGCTGCCGGTGACGGGGTCCTCGGGAATGCCCAGTGCTGGGGCGAAATCCCGCGCGGCGAAGCGGTTGACGCCCATGGGTGCGTACGCGTAGATGCTGCCCACGTCCAGCGATTCGGTCAGTGCGTGAATGCGCGGGAAGTCCGGTTCCAGCCCGTCGAGGATCACGGCGTCCAGCAGGGGCACGAACACGCTCCACAGGCCGGTACTGGCCGCCGCCAGGGGCAGGCCCCGGTGAATCATGCGAGGGTCGATGCCCAGCGAGTCGGCCAGCTCGGCGCGCAGCGTGGCGGGTACCGCGCGGTACTGCGGCGTGGGCTGCTGCATCCACACGCGCCACGGTACTCCCGCCCGGCATTCCAGCCGCAGCGGGATCCGTCCGGCCAGCGTGTCCAGGGCCAGGGCCTCGCCGCTCCACAGGCCCGCCTGCGCCAGCGTGAGTCCCAGCGCGACGGTCGCGTGCCCGCAGAAATCGACCTCCTGGGTGGGCGTGAAGTAACGCACGCGCGCCAGTCCGTCCGCGTGCCCCAGCACGAATACGGTTTCCGGGGCGTCCAGCATGGCGGCCAGCGACTGCATGTCCTGCCGGGTCAGGTGTGCGGCGTCCAGCACCACGCCCGCACGGTTGCCGTGCCCAGGCGTGTCGGTGAAGGCACTCACCTCGCAATACGCGATCATGGGGGCAGTCTACCGCATCGGGCGGGACGTTCCGGGAGTCGGAGCGCGTCCGGGAGCGTCATGGTCGGCCTCCCTGATCGACTGAGGCAAACCAACAATTCTTTCACGATCCGGATTTATCGTGAATAGATTCACTTGCTTTGCTCCTGCCCACTACCATACACCGTCAACAGAGAGGGGCGGGGCAGGCCGTCTCCGGCTCACCCCGCCCCCACCCGACTGGTTTTCAGGGACGCATGCGGGTCAGCATGCGCGGGAACGGAATCGCCTCGCGGATGTGGTCGATGCCGGTGATCCACGCGATCACGCGCTCCAGGCCCATGCCGTACCCGGCGTGCGGCATGCTGCCCGTGCGGCGCAGGTCCAGGTACCACTCGAAGGCTTCCAGCGGCAGGCCCTCATGCTCGATGCGGGACTTGAGCAGGTCGTAGTCGTGAATGCGTTCGCTGCCGCCGATGATCTCGCCGTAGCCGTCCGGGGCGATCATGTCGTCGCACAGCGCCACACGCGGGTCCTCGGGGTCCGGCTGCATGTAGAACGCCTTGATGGCCGCCGGGTACTTCTCGATGATCACGGGCCGGTCGAAGTGATGCCCCAGGATCGTCTCGTGCGGCGCGCCCAGGTCGTCACCCCACTCGACGGGCTGCACGTCCTCCTGCACGTTCGGGGGCAGGTCGCGGTCCTCGATGTGCTGGCGCACGATGTCCAGCGCCTCGGTGTACGTGACGCGCGGGTAGTTGCCCTCCGCCGCCCCGGCCAGTTTGCTCACGTCGCGGCCCAGCAGGTCCAGTTCCGCGCGGCACTCGTCCAGTACGCGGCGCACGATGAAGCTCACCATGCGCTCCTGCAGGTTCATGTTCTCGGTGTGGTTGCTGGGCACCACCTCGGGTTCGATCATCCAGAATTCCAGCAGGTGACGCCTCGTCTTGCTCTTCTCGGCGCGGAAGGTCGGGCCGAAGGTGTACACCTTCCCGAACGCGAACGCGCCCGCCTCGGCGTGCAGCTGCCCGGTCTGGCTCAGGTACGCCTTGTCCTCGCCGAACAGGTCGATTTCGAACAGTTCCGTGGTGCCCTCGGCGGCGTTCGGCGTGAAGAACGGCGCGTCGAAGCGGATGAAGCCCTCACCGTGGAAGAAGTCCACGATGGCGCGCTGCACGCTGTCCCGGACTCTCATGATCGCCCACGGGCGGCGGTGACGCAGCCACACGTGCCGGTGATCCATCAGGAACTCGATGCCGTGCTCCTTGGGCGTGATGGGGTACTCGCCGTGGTTCTCGCTGATGGGGGAGAGGTCCCGCACGCTGAGTTCCACGCCGCCCGGCGCGCGGTCGTCCGCGCGGACCTCGCCGGTCACGGTAACCGCCTGTTCCTGCGTCAGGCGCTTGGCGAGTTCGAACACGTCCTCGGGCACGTCGGTCTTGAACACGGTCGCCTGCACGAACCCGCTGCCGTCCCGGAGTTTCAGGAACTGGATCTTGCCCTTGCCGCTCTTGTCCGTCAGCCACGCGTGCAGCGTGACCGTCTCGCCCACGTGGGCTTTCAGGTTCTGGATACTGGTTGAAGCCATGAGCGGAATTATACGGTCCGCGCGCTATGCTCCGGCGCATGAAGGGGGCCGGGAAAGGAGTGACGCTGGCCGACGTGGCCCGCGAGGCCGGCGTGAGCAGCATGACCGTCAGCCGCGCCCTGAACCGCCCGGACATCGTGACCGCGCCCATCCGGGAGCGCGTGCAGGCCGCCGTGGACGCCCTGGGGTACATCCCTAACCGTATGGCCGGCACCCTGGCCGGCGGCGGCCCCGTGCGCCTGCTGCCGATGGTGCTGCCGACCCTGCACCACAGCGTGTACGTGCCGTTCCTGGAAGGCGTGCAGCGCGGCCTGACCCAGCCCGGCTGGCAACTGGCAATCGACCTGACCGAGTACGACCCGCAGCGCGAGTGGCGCGCCGCCGAGCAGTTCCTGTCTCTGCGGCCCGACGTGATGGTCCTGGCCGGCACGGACCACGACCCGCGCGTGCTCCCCGCCCTGCGGCGCTTTGGCGTGCGCATCATCGAGGTCATGGACGCCCACCCGGACCCGGCGGACCTGCTGATCGGGTACGACCACGCGCAGGCCGGGACGATGGCGGCCCGGCACCTGATCGAACGCGGGTACCGGCACCTCGCGTACGCCAGTTGCCTGGGCGTCGGGGACGCCCGCAACGCCCGGCGCATGCAGGCCTTCCGCGCCGAGGCCGAACGCTGCGGCGTGCCCTGCGCCGCCGAGAACGTAGAGGAACCCTCCTCGTACGAGGTGGGCGTGACCCTGCTGCGCCGCCTGCTGACCCGCGAGCCCGGCGTGGACGCCATCTACTTCTCGAACGACGACGTGGCCGCCGGGGCGCTGTTCGAGTGCCTGCGCCAGGGCCTGAGCGTGCCAGGCCGCGTGGCGATCCTGGGTCACAACGACATGAGCATCTCCGCGCACGTGCACCCGGCCCTGAGTACGGTGGCCACGCCCCGCGAGGAGATCGGCGCGGAAGTCGCCCGCCGCCTGAACGCCCCCACCCTGAAGGGCGGCCTGGTCACCTTCCCCTGCGAGCTTCGCCCCCGCCAGACCACCTGAACGGAATTCCGTCCGGCTGGCAGAGGTCTGTGCTGCTTCCAAGGATGTCCGGCACAGAGGTACCGTCCTCCTGGCTGCTGGCAGGCGTGGTCCCATCAGGTGAACATGTCGTCTTGGACGTGGTTTATGCCCAACGCCTGACTGGAATTGAAGACTGTGTGCTTGACTTCCGGGGCAGCGCGGCCTAACGTTCGTTATCTTAATCGCACCACCCTGTTAGCGCTAACAGTAAGCGCCGGAGACCCATGTCAAATCCCACCCACCCCTCGTCCACCCAGCCGCTGGTGGTCGCCTTCGACCTCGGCACCACCGCCCTGAAAGCCGTGCTGTTCCACGGCCGCACCGAACGCCACCGCCTGCAATTCCCGTACCCACTGCACGCCGAACAGCCCGGACAGGCCACCCAGCGCCTCCCGGATCTGATGCAGGCCTTCACGCTGGCCCTGAGCGGGATGGAGGAGTACCTGACCCGCCACGACCTGACCCCGCAGGCCGCCGGATTCAGTAACGCCATGCACACCCTGACCCTGATTCGCAGCGGCGGTCCGTCCGACGTGTTCACCTTCGCGGACCTGCGCGCCAGCACCGGGGGCTACCCGGTCACGCACCTGCACGCGCAGACCGGCGTGCCCTGGCACCCCATGACGCCCGCCGTGAAACTCGCCGCGCTGCACGCCGCCGGGCAACTGACCGACGTGCAGCGCGTCAGCGGCGTGAAGGAAGAACTGCTGCTCCGCTTCTTCGGCGTGTACTGGACTGATCAGAGCACCGCCTCCGCCACCGGCCTGCTGGGACGCGGCGGCACGTACGACCCGCAGGCCCTCGCTCAGGCCGGCGTCACCGCCGCGCACCTGCCCACCGTGCACCCCATCGAGACTCCGCTGCCGCCCCTGCAACCCACCTACCGCACCCGCTACCCGCGCCTCGCCGCCGCCCACTGGGCCATCGGCGCCAGCGACGGCGTGACCGCCACCGAGGGCCTCGGCATCACCCGCCCCGACCAAGCGGCCCTGTCTGTCGGGACCAGCAGCGCCGTGCGGACCTTCACGCCCTGCCCCGCCGCCGACCCGCACGCGCACCTGTTCAGCTACCGCGCCGACCACGGCGGCCAGGAACGCTACCTGGTGGGCGGCCCCAGCAACAACGCGGGCATCGTCCTGAACTGGCTGCGCGACAATCTGAGCATCCCCCAGGACCTCGACGATCTGCTGCACGCCACCACCCCCGGCGCGCGCGGCCTGCTGTTCCTGCCCGCCCTGAGCGGCGAACGCGCCCCGCTGTGGGACCCGCACGTCAGCGGCAGCCTGCTGGGCCTGGGTCTGCACCACGGCCCGCACGACATCGCCCGCGCCGGCATGGAAGGCGTCGCCCTGCACCTCGCGTGGCTGTCCGACCTGCTCTCCAGCGGCACGCAACCCCTGCGCGAGTACCGCGCGACCGGCGGCCTGACCCGCTCCCGCGCGTGGCTGCGCGTCCTGGCGAACGCCCTGAACGCCCCCGTTCTCGTCCCCGACGGCGCCGACCTGTTCGAGGGCAGTGCCTTCGGCGCGGCCCTGATCGCCGCCCGTAGCGCCGGCCTGGACCTCCCACACGCCCTGACCTTCGACACCGTCGAACCCGACGCCGACGCCCCCCTGTACGCCACCCTTGGCCGGAAGTACCGGCACGCTGCCCTCGCCCTCCAGACCCTCACGCACGACCTGCGCGCCCTGTAAGACGGATTCCGTCTGTTTCGTTCACAACCCGGCACACCACCGGGTTGCCAACTCCACGCCCGGAACCCGCTTCTTTCCTACTCGCATCCGCTCGGACTGAACGGTTTATGCAAACCATTCAGTCGGAAGTCCATATAACGCACCCCCGGAGCCTCATGGATACCTTCGTTCAGACCCTGTCCGCCCCCACGCTGCTCGGCATTGCCGCCGCCGCCGTGGCCGCCCTGCTGTTCCTGATCATGGCACTGCGGCTGCACGCCTTCGTTGCCCTGATCCTCATCAGCCTGATCACCGCCTTCGCCACCGGCCTGCCCAACGGCGAGATCGTGAAGATCCTGACCGACGGGTTCGGCAGCACCCTCGGCAGCGTCGCCCTGCTCGTCGGTCTGGGCGCCATGCTCGGCCGCCTCGTGGAAACCAGCGGCGGCGCGAAAGTCCTGGCAGACACGCTGGTCACCCGCTTCGGCGAGCCGCGCGCCCCACTCGCGCTGGGCGTCGCCTCGCTGCTGTTCGGCTTCCCGATCTTCTTCGATGCCGGACTGATCGTCATGCTGCCCGTCGTGTTCGCCGTCGCCCGCCGCCTGAACCAGCCGGTCCTGCGCTTCGGCCTGCCCGCCGCCGGAGCGTTCTCGGTCATGCACGTGTTCGTCCCGCCGCACCCCGGCGCGGTTGCCGCCGCCGACCTGCTGAAGGCCGACATGGGCACCCTGATCGGCGTGGGCCTGCTGGTCGCGCTGCCCACCTGGTTCCTCGCCGCGTACCTGTTCGGCCTGTGGGCCGGGAAACGCTACCCGAACCCCGTCCCGGAACTCCTCAGCGGCGGCGCCATGAGTGTCGAACCGCCCAGCAACCCGCCCGGCGCGGGCACCGTGATCGCCACGCTGCTGCTGCCCCTGATCCTGATCTTCGGGAACACCGGCCTGAACGCCCTCGCGACCGCCGGCAGCCTCGACGCCGCCAACCCGGCCGTCGTCCTGATCCGCCTGTTCGGGAACACGCCCGTCGCCTTGCTGATCTCCGTCCTGGTCGCTGCCGTCGTCCTCGGCGCCCGCCGGGGCCGCGACGCCGTCACCATCGAGAAACTCCTCGACTCCTCGCTGGGGCCCATCGCTTCTGTCGTGCTGATCACCGGCGCGGGCGGCATGTTCGGCGCGGTCCTGCGCGCCAGCGGCATCGGCAACGCCGTGTCCGGCAGTCTCGCCGACCTGGGCGTGCCCGTCATCGCCGCCGCGTTCCTGATCGCCGCCCTCCTCCGCATCGCGCAGGGCAGCGCCACCGTCGCTCTCCTGACCGCCGCCGGCCTCATCCAGCCTGCCGTGGCCGCCGCCGGGTACGCAGGCACCGACGTGGCCGCCATCGTCATCGCCGCCGCCGCCGGCTCCGTCGTCGTGTCGCACGTCAACGACTCCGGCTTCTGGCTGGTGGGCCGCCTCCTGAACCTCGACATCCCCACCACCTTCAAGACCTGGACCGTGATGGAGACCCTGATCGGCGTGATCGGCTTCGCGCTCGCCGTGCTGATCTTCACCGTGTTGTAAGCGGGCCGTAGGCCGGGGTTGACCTGGGCGCAGGTGCCGCGCACACGCTGTTGACCATCCACCATCCACCATCCACCATCCACCATCCACCATCCACCATCCACCATCCACCATCCGCCATCCACCATCCGCCATCCACCATCCACCATCCGCCATCCGCCATCCGCCATCAACCATCAACCATCAACCATCAACAGGAGCAGCAGCCAGTTTCCCGGCCGCTGCTCCTGTCTGTCTTGCCCCCGCTTACTTCAGGGCGTCGTTCATGCCGATGACGTCGGCGACCTTGAGGCTCGCGCCGCCGACCAGGGCGCCGTTCACGTTGGGTTTGGCGCAGATGCTGGCGATGTTGTCGGGTTTGACGCTGCCGCCATACAGCACCTGGATGCGGTCGGCGTCGCTGCCGTAGCGGACGGTGAGGGCCTCGCGGATGGCGAGGGCGAGTTCCTCGGCGTCGTCGGCGGTGGCGGTCTTGCCGGTGCCGATGGCCCATACGGGTTCGTACGCGACGACCACGTCCGGGCCGACGCCTTCGAGGCTGCCTTCCAGTTGCGCGAGGGTGTAGGGCACGTGCTCGCCTTTCTCGCGCACGTCCAGGCCCTCGCCGACGCACACGATGGGCGTCAGGCCGTGCGCCTGCGCCTGCCGGGCCTTCGCGGCGACGGTGGCGTCGGTCTCGCCGTGGTATTCGCGGCGTTCGCTGTGGCCCACGACGGCGTAGCGGGCGCCCACGTCGGCGAGCATGGCGGCGCTGATCTCGCCGGTGTACGCGCCGGATTCGTGCGCGGACACGTCCTGCCCGCCGAAGGCCACGCCGGCCGGGAGGTTCGCGGCCAGGGCGGGCAGCATGATGGCGGGCGCCATGACGGCCAGTTGCGCCTCGCCGGGGGTCAGGCCTGCCGCGAGTTCCTGCGCCCAGGTCTGCGCTTCGCTGGGGGTCTTGTTCATCTTCCAGTTGAGTGCCAGCAGGTTCTTCATTTCATGGCCTCCACGCCGGGCAGCGCCTTGCCTTCGAGCAGTTCCAGGCTGGCGCCGCCGCCCGTGCTGATGTGCGACACGCGGTCCGCCTGTCCGCTCTTGTTGATGGCGCTGACGCTGTCGCCGCCGCCGATCACGCTGTACGTGCCTTCACCGAGGTCCGCGACCGCCTGGGCGATGGCGTTCGTGCCGCCCGCGAACTTCTCGAACTCGAACACGCCCATCGGGCCGTTCCAGAACACGGTCTTCGCGCCTGCCAGAGCCTGCGTGAACGCCTCGCGGCTGTCCGGGCCGATGTCCAGGCCTTCCCAGTCGTCGGGAATCTCGGCGGTGGGGACCACGCGGGTGTTCGCTTCGTTGCTGAAAGCGTCGGCGACCAGGGTGTCGGTGGGCAGCACGATCTTCTCGCCGTACTTGGCGAGCAGTTCGCGGGCCTTGTCGAGGAAGTCGTCCTCGTGGATGCTCTTGCCGATCTTGCCGCCCTGCGCCTTGACGAAGGTGTAGGCCATGCCGCCGCCGATCAGCATGCGGTCCACGGTGGGCAGCAGGTTCTCGATGACCAGCAGTTTGTCGCTGACCTTGGCGCCGCCGATGATCACCACGTACGGGTGCGCGGGGTTGTTCAGCAGTTTCCCGAGGGCCGTCACCTCGGCTTCCAGCAGCAGGCCGCCGGCGTGCGGCAGCAGGCCCGCCACGCCACTCACGCTACTGTGGGCGCGGTGCGCGCTGCCGAAGGCGTCCAGCACGAACGCGTCGCCCAGCCGCGCGAGGCGGGCGTTCAGGTCGGCGTCGTTCTTCTCCTCGCCGGCGCTGAACCGCACGTTCTCCAGCAGGGCCACGGCGCCTTCCGGCAGGGCCTGCACGGCGGCCAGGGTCTCGTCACTGTCGGCCGCGCCCGCAATGAACGTCACGGGCTGCCCCAGCACGCCTTCAAGCACGGGCGCGACGGGTTTCAGGGAGTACTTCTCCTCGGGGCCGTTCTTGGGGCGGCCAAAGTGGCTCATCAGGATCACGTTGCGGGCGCCGGCGTCCAGCAGCGCGCGGATGGTCGGCAGGCTGGCCGTGACGCGCGTGTCGTCCTGCACGACGCCGTCCTTGACCGGCACGTTGTAATCCACGCGCACCAGCACGCGCTTTCCGCTGACATTCAGTGAGTTCAGGTTCTGCATGATTCCTCCAGGGCAAAGGCAGGTGAAAAGGGCAGGCAAAAGTGATGGTTGATGGTCGACAGTCGGGAAACCATCAACCATCAACCATCACCGGGCGGTGTTCAGCCCTTGGCTTGCACGAGCTGGGTCAGGTCCGCGATGCGGTTGCTGTAGCCCCACTCGTTGTCGTACCAGCTGAAGAACTTCACGAGGCTGCCCATGGCCATGGTCAGGCCGCCGTCGATGATCGCGCTGTGCGGGTCGCCGACGATGTCCTGCAGGACGATGGGGTCCTCGGTGTAGCTGATGATGCCCTTGTGGCTGCCTTCGGCGGCCTTGCGGAACACGTCGTTGACTTCCTCGACCGTCACGTCGCGGCCCAGGATGACGACCACGTCGCTGATGCTGCCGACCGGGGTGGGCACGCGCAGGCTGGTGCCGTCGAACTTGCCTTTCAGGGCGGGGTACACCTGCGAGACGGCCTTGGCGGCGCCGGTGCTGGTGGGGATGATGTTCACGGCGGCGGCGCGGGCGCGGCGCAGGTCGCTGTGCGGCAGGTCCAGAACGCGCTGGTCGTTCGTGTAGGAGTGCACGGTGGTCATGATGGCCTTCTCGATGCCGAAGGCCTCGTCCAGCAGTTTCATGGGCGCGCCGAGGCTGTTGGTGGTGCAGCTGGCGTTGCTGATGATGTGGTGGCTGGCGGGGTCGTAGTCCTGCTCGTTGACGCCCAGCACGATGCTGATGTCCTCGTTCTTGGCGGGGGCGGTGATGATGACCTTCTTCGCGCCGCCCTCGAGGTGCTTGCCGGCGCCCTCGCGGGTGGTGAAGATGCCGGTGGATTCGATGACGATGTCCACGCCCATCTCGCCCCATTTGATGGCGGCGGGGTCGCGTTCGGCCAGCGCGTGGATCTTCTTGCCGTTCACGGTCAGGCTGTTGTCGTCGAATTCGACGGTGCCGCCGAAGCGTCCGGCGGTGCTGTCGTACTTCAGGAGGGTGGCGAGCGTCTTGTTGTCGGTGAGGTCGTTGATGGCGACCACTTCAACGCCGCGAGCTTCCAGAACACGGAACACCAGACGACCGATGCGGCCGAAGCCGTTAATCCCTACTTTCATGCTGTGCCTCCAGTCTTGAGGGCCACCCCCCACGTTTGGGGGCAGTCACCTCGCATGTCGCAGTGTAACCCGTCCTGTCAACACCTGACTTCGTGTCCTCTGCACACCAACGGATTGGTGAACCGAGTTCAAAAAGAATCGGGGCGGGAACAGGGCGTCCCAGCGCCCGTTCCTGCCCTTCCGGTTAAGCCCTCTCGGTCCACCAGTCGTCATACGGATTCCGTCTGTTTCGTTAACAACCCGGAAGGGCACCGGGTTGCCAACTCCACGCCCGAAATCCGTTTTGCTCCCACTCGCTCCGCTCGGATTGAATGGTTTTTGCAAACCATTCAATCGGAGTCCGTATCAGTTCGATCCCAGCACGAACGCCACGTCCACCGTGACGCTGTCTGCGCCGCCCTGGTACCGCACGTTGAAGTCGTACGGATTGAACTTGAACTGCGTGCTCACGTTCACCTTCCCGCCCTTCAGGGTCGCCTTGATGGGCGCGGTGATGGTCTTCGTGGTGCCCTTGACGGTCAGTTTGCCGGTGGCGGTGGTCGCCACGGTCTGCCCCTCGGTCAGTTTCCCGCCGGTCAGGGAGGTCAGTTCGAAGGTGGCGTTCGGGAACTGCGCCGTGCCCAGCGCCCCGGCCCCCTTGGCGTGGTTGTCGCGCAGCGTGATTCCGGTCTTCAGCGTCGAGACCGGCACCGTGACCGTGCCCTTCGTGGCCGCGAGGTCCTGCGGGTCCAGTGTGACGTTCGCCGTGACGCCCGTCATGGTGCCGGTCACGGGCACCACCGTGACCCGGTAGTTGAAGGTGGCTGTGCCGTCTGCTGCGCGGTACGTGGCAGCCTGCGCCGCTCCGGACAGGGTGGTGGCGAGCACGAGTGCTGGGAGCGGAAGCAGGTATTTGTTCACACAAGTAGTGTGTCCCACCGCCGTGAAGAACTGGTGAACGCCACCCCCGGCGTCCCTGAACGTTCACGCCCTGCTCAGACGCCTGCGGGCGGCCTGCGCGGCGGCGGGGCATACTTGCAGGCATGAACGAGTCGCTTCTGGTCATGAAATACGGCGGGACGAACATGCAGGACGCCCGCGCCGTCCGCCACAGCGCGTCCCTGGCGGCCCGCAGCATCCGCGAGGGCGTGAAGGTCGTGGTGGTCGTGTCGGCCATGGCCGGCGTCACCAACCAGCTCCTGAAACTCGCGGACGCCGCGCAGTCCGGCGACATCGCCAGCGCCAACGACGAGATCGCTGCCATGCGCACCCGGCACTTCACGGCCGCGCAGGAACTCGGCGCGGCCCCCGACAGCGACACCGTCCGCGAGATCCGCGAGATGCACGAGACACTCCGGCAGGCCGTGTACGGCGTGTACCTGCTGCGCGAACTGACGCCCCGCAGCCGCGACCTGATCGTCGCGTTCGGCGAGCGCCTCTCCGCGCCCCTGATGAAACTCGCCCTGGAACAGGACGGCCTGCGCGCCCATCACCTGTCCGGTGGCGAGGCGGGCATCGTGACCGATACGCACTTCGGGAACGCGCGCCCGCTGCCCGGCACGTACGAACGCATCAAGGACCGCCTCAGCGGCCTGCTGAGCGCCGGGGTCACGCCGGTCGTGGCGGGTTTCATGGGTGAGACCGAGAAGGGGGCCATCACGACCCTCGGGCGCGGCGGCACGGACTTCAGCGCCACCATCATCGGCAAGGCCCTGAGCGCCACGGAAGTCTGGGGCTGGAAGGACGTGGACGGCGTCATGAGCGCCGACCCGCGCGTCGTCGCGGACGCCCGCAACGTGGACGTCCTGAGTTACGGCGAGGTCATGGAACTCGCGTACTTCGGCGCGAAGGTCCTGCACCCCCTGGCCGTCACGCCCCTACAGGAGAGCGGCATTCCGCTGCGCCTGAAGAACTCCGCCGACCCGGACTTCGCGGGCACGCTGGTGCAGGCGCAGCCGCGCGACGAGGCCGGGCACCCCGTCAAGGCCGTGACCGCCATCCGCAACGTCAGCATCATCAACGTGAGCGGCGCGGGCGTGCTGGGCATCCCGGAAGTGATCGCCAGCGTATTCGATGCCATCGCCCGCGAGAACGTCACGCTGCTGATGGTCTCGCAGAGTTCCAGCATGAGCAACGTGTCGCTGGCCGTGCAGACCACCGACGCCGAGCGCACCCTGAACGCCCTGCGCGCCGGCGTGAGCCTGGAACTGAAGGTCGAGCAGCAGGACCACGTGGCGGTGCTGGCCATCGTGGGCAGCGGCATGCGAGGGCAGAAGGGCGTGTCGGCCCGCCTGTTCACGGCCCTGGCCGCCGTGGACGTGAACATCCTGATGATCTCGCAGGGCAGCAGCGAGCTGAACGTCAGCGTGGCCGTGGAAGCCGAGCATGTGGACGAGGCGACCCGCGCCGTGCACGCGGCCTTCAACCTGGGCAAACCCGTCAGCGCCTGAGCCGCACCACCGGGAGGCCTGGAGCAGCTGTGGAGTGCTGCTCTGGGTCTCTTGCTGTGTAGGAAGTGATGACCGGAGAACAAACAAACTATTCACGAGCAGACAAAATCGTGAATAATTTCACTTACTGCTTCCCAACGCCGTCATGTTAGGCCCACACCCCGCCTTACCGGGTGTCGCGTGGGCCGGCCGGTGAGCCGCGCAGCTGCGGCCAGCGCCGCGCCATGACCATGTACAGGCCCGCCACCCACGCGACACTGGCCGTGAAGCCCGCCAGCACGTCCGACGGGTAGTGCACGCCGAGGTAATTGCGGCTGGCTCCCACGGCCAGCGCCCACAGTAGACCAAACACTGCGACCGGCCACCCGGCCCGCGAGCGCCAGAACACCAGCGTGAGGGCAAAGCCGAACGCCGCGTTCGCCATGGCGTGCCCGCTGGGGAAACTGAACCCCGGTTCGCTCAGCACGGCCAGCAACTCATCGGGGCGGGGGCGCTGGAACACTACTTTTGCCGCGACATTCAGCAGGGTCGCGCCCGCCACGCCGGACACGAGAAACCAGCCGTGCGCCCGCCCACTGGCGCCACCCGCGCGGGCCAGCAGCCACGCCAGCAGGGCAGTCACGAACGGCAGGACCATCACACCGCCCAGCGTGGCCAGCGTCTCGGCCGCCTGGGTCAGGGCAGGGGTGCGCCGCTGCGCGTACCAGTCGAGTACCCCCTGATCCCACGAGAACCCGCCTTCACGGAACACCTCGTGCGTCAGGTGCGCGAACAGCCCGAAGGGAATCAGGACGCCCAGCAGCACCAGCAACAGGGACCGCCAGTGACTGCGCAGAAACGGCAGGAATTCACGCCGGGAATGAGGGAACATCCCATCATTACAGCCTGCCGCGCCGCTCCTGCGTCAGGCGGGTCGCTTGCTGCTTACTTAACGCTCGGGTACCCCGGATCAGGGGACGTGCTGGCCAGACGCAGTGCGGGCTAGGCGCAATGGCGCACTCCACGCTGCGCCAGTCGCCGCATGTGCCCCGGGGGGTGTGAGGCGCACCATGAGGGCGTCAGGGAACGCGCCAGTACGGGCCGCCAGTGGGGCGGCGGCGCACCTGCCCGGAGACACTCATGCAACACGTTCCCACCCATCCCGGCGCGGCCCGTGCCCAGGCCCTCCTGAACGAGGCCGCGCAGGCCCGGCAGGTCCGGCTCGCCCAGGCCGCCGCACGCGCCCAGGCTGACCGGCAGCCCACGCGCTCCCACCGCCTGACCTTCTTCCTGGTTGCTCTCCCGGCCGCGCTGCGCCGCCGCCTGCACCTCGCGTGAGCCCAGGCGACACCACGGGATCCGGATTCCGCTACAGATCAGCCTGCCCAGCAGACAGCGCCGCCCCCTGAACCGGGAGCGGCGTTTGCGTTGGGTAGCTTCAGCCGGTGATGGGCTGGCTGTTCGCCTCGCGCTGCGCGAGGAAGTCCTTGACGCTCTGCGCGGCGCGAATGGTCATGCCGGGCACGGCGGCGATCTGTTCGGTGGGTGCGCTGGCGAGGTCCTCGAGGCTGGTGAAGTGCTCCAGCAGCGCGTCCCGGCGTTTCTGCCCGATGCCCGGCAGATCGTCGAACACGCTGCGCAGCATGTCCTGGCCGCGCAGTTTGCGGTGGTACGTGACGGCGTAGTTGTGCACCTCGTCGCGCACGCCGATCAGCATCCGCAGGGCCGGGTGCGTGTGCGGCAGCAGCAGTTCGCGGTCCACGCCGACTTCCGTGCCGGTGTCCAGCCACCACTGCGCGCCGTACCGGCCGGGCAGGATCAGGCGTTCCTCGCGCTTGGCGAGGCCCACGACGGGCACGCGCACGTTCGCTTCCTTCAGGGCGTCCAGCGCGGCGTTCACCTGCCCGCGCCCCCCGTCGATCAGCAGCAGGTCCGGCAGCGGCAACTTATCCGAGAGGCTGCCCGTGAAGCGGCGCACGATGGTCTGTTTCATGCTGGTGTAGTCGTCCGGGTGATCCAGGCCGCGCACCTTGAAACGCCGGTGCTCACCCCGGCGGGCGCGGCCACCCTCGAACACGACCATGCCGGACACGATGTTCGTGCCGAACAGGTTGCTGTTGTCGTACCCCTCGATGCGCCACGGGCGGTCTCCGAGGGCCAGCACTTCCCGCAGGGCGTCCAGGCCCGGGTGGTCGCCGCGCCGTTCCAGCAGGGCCATCTCGGAGTCCAGGCCGTTCTGCGCGTTGCGCTGTGCCATGTCGATCAGGTCGACCTTGTCGCCGCGTTTGGGGGTGCGCATCTCGGTTCTGCGTCCGGCTTTCTCCGACAGGAATTCACTCCAGATGGGCGCGTCGTCGAAGTCGGCGGGCAGCAGGATCAGCGGGGGGACGTGCGTGGCCTGCGTGTAGTAGTCCTGCACGAACGCGGCGACGATCTCGCCGAGCGGGGCGTCCTCGGTGCCGGTCAGGAAGCGTTTGTCGCGGCCCACGACGCGTCCGCCGCGCATGCGGAACAGTTGCACCATGGCGTACTCGCCGGCCTGCGCGGCGCCCAGGAAGTCCAGGTCGGTCTCGTCACTGACGAAGGCGTGCTGTTCGGTGCCGAACAGTTTCTCGACGGCCTGCACGCGGTCGCGCACGCGGGCGGCCTGCTCGAAATCCTGCCCCCTGGCGGCGGCCTGCATGTCGATCTTCAGGCGTGCGATGACGGGCGCGGCGCGGCCCTCGAGCAGACTGGTCACGTCCTCGACGGTCCGGGCGTACTCGCCGGCGTCGGCGCGGTCCACGCAGGGGCCCAGGCAGCGGCCCATGTGGAAGTTCAGGCAGGGCCGCGCTTTCTTCTGCATGGGCAGGCCGCTGTTCTTGCGCAGGGGGAACATGGTGTCGATCAGGTTCTTCACGCGCCGCACGGCTGACGAGTCCGGGTACGGGCCGTAGTAACGCCCGCCGTCCTTGATGACGCGCCGCGTGACGATCAGCATCGGGTACGCCTCATTGGTGAGTTTCAGGAACGGGTAGTGCTTGTCGTCTTTCAGGGTGACGTTGTAGTGCGGGCGGTGCTGTTTGATCAGGTTCGCTTCCAGCACGAGGGCCTCGACCTCGTTGCGGGCCGTGATGAATTCCAGCGTGTCGGCCAGCGCCGTGAACTTGCCGCTCTTGCCGCCAGCCTTGAAGTGCTGTCCGACCCGGCTGCGCAGGTTCTTGGCCTTCCCGATGTAGATGGGCGTGCCGCCCCTGCGGAAGATGTACACGCCGGGTGTGGTGGGCAGCACGGGCAGGTCGTCTGGATGCACCTGCCCAGAATAGGGGAGAGGGCCGGCGTGTTCCGTGACGGGAGGCGCTGTCTGACCGTGTGCCGTGGCACGCACGGGCGCTTGACACCCGCCCCGGCCTGTCACTAGAATACTTACATGTCGAGAGAAGGGTGGGTCGCGTGAACAGCCAGTACGCCGTGGCTGTGCATGTGCTGTCCCTGATCAGTCAGTTTCCGGAGCACAGCAGTTCGGCCGACATGGCCCTGAGCGTCGGAACGAACCCGGTCGTGATCCGCACCGTGGCGGGGCAGTTGCGCCGCGCCGGGCTGATCTGCACGCGGCAGGGCGTGGCGGGCGCGAGCCTGACCCGCCCCGCCGCTCAGATCACCCTGCTGGACGTGTACCGCGCCGTGAACGGTGAGGACAGCGTGTTCCGCCTGCATGAGCGTCCGCACCCGAACTGTCCGGTCGGCGCGAATATCCAGGCGACCCTGGAGACCCGCTTCGGCCGTGCCCAGGCTGCCATGGAAGCCGAACTGGCCCGCACGACCCTGGCCGACGTGATGTCGGACCTCGTCTCGCGCGCCGGGTAGGGACCGACTGATTTTTTTTCTCCGACATGTCACCAAAACGCCTACAGGTTGCCCGCCCCCACTCCCCCCGCTGTTCCCCACAGGAGACCCACCATGATCGGAATCACTGCCGCCACCGGCCAGCTCGGCCAGCTCGTCATCCAGGCCCTTCTCGACCGGGGCGTGCCCGCCACGCAGGTCGTCGCGCTCGTCCGCAGCCCCGAGAAGGCCGCCGCACTCGCCGCGCAGGGCGTGCAGGTCCGCCACGCCGACTACCACCAGCCCGACACCCTGGGCACCGCCCTGCAGGGCGTCGAGAAGCTCCTGCTGATCTCCAGCAACGACTTCAACGACCGGGTCGGCCAGCACCGCAACGTCATCAACGCCGCCCGCGAGGCAGGCGTGAAACAGGTCGCGTACACCAGCATCCTGAACGCTGACACTGCCACCTTCGGACTGGCCGCCGACCATCAGGCCACCGAACAGATCCTGCGTGAATCCGGCCTGCCGTTCATCTTCCTGCGCAACGGCTGGTACACCGAGAACTACACCGGCAGCGCCGCGCAGGCCGTGCAGAATGGCGCGCTCCTCGGGGCGGCCGGAACCGGGAAACTGAACCTCGCCACGCGCCGCGACTACGCCGAGGCGGCCGCCGCCGTCCTCGCCACCGACGGGCACATCCCGCAGGGGCAGACCGGCCGCGCCTACGAACTCGCCGGGGATGAGAGCGTGACCATGAGCGACCTGGCGGCTGAGTACGCCCGCCAGAGCGGCCAACCCGTCGAGTACCGCGACCTGCCGCAGGCCGAGTACGCCGCGACCCTCCAGAGCTTCGGCGTTCCGGAAGGCTTCGCACACACCCTGGCCGACGTGGACGCGGGGATCGCCCGGGGCGAACTGTTCAGCGCCAGCCGCGACCTGACCACCCTGATTGGCCGCGCCACCACGCCGGTCAGCACCTCGGTCGCCGAGGCCCTGAGCGCCTGAACCCGGCGCGGCGCAAGCCGAACGGTACCCAGAGCAGGCCCACGGCAGATCTCGCGGCGGGCCTGTTCTGTGCCCGGTACACTGCCGGGCATGACAGGTACGGCGGCAGGTACGCGGGTGTGGATCATCCGGCACGGTGAAACCAGCGGGAACGAGGCGGGCATCCTGCGCGGCCCGGTCAGCGTGAACGACGAACTGAACGACACCGGGCACGCCCAGGCCCGCGCGCTGGCCGCCCATCTACTGCGCCAGCCAGCGCGTCCACAGACGGTGTACGCCAGCCGCTACCGGCGCGCTCAGCAGACAGCCGCGCCCCTCGCGGAAGCACTGGGCGTGCCGGTGCAGGTCCTGAACGGCGTGCACGAGGTGGACTGCGGTGACTGGGCCGGGCAGCCTTACTCGGCCCTGAATGCCCACCCGGAGAAGCTGCGCCTGCCAGGCGGCCGCCTGGGCTTTGCCGGAGGGGAGACCTTCGACGAGATTGCCGCCCGCTTCATGGCCGACGTGAACGCCCTGCCGGACGGCACGGACGCCGCACTCGTGTCGCATGGTGGGATCATCCGCATCGGGCTGGCCGCGCTGCTGGGCCTGAACATCGAGGACGTCTGGTCGGGCGGGCAACTGGTGCACGGGAACACCGACTACACGGTGTTGAGGCGGGCGAAGGATGGCTGGCAGGCTGAGCAGTTGGGAGTATCCGTCAGAGGATGAATTGCAATCTCAGTGCAAAAGGAAAATCAAACATCGTTTTCACGATCCATCGAAATCGTGAAACAATTCACTTACTAGATCAATCATAGACCCCCTACACAGTCGCCGTCTGCCCTGTCCGTCGGGATTCTTCGGCAGCGAACGCCATGCGGTGCGAGTCGAGCGATTCGGCCAGCGGGGTGGGTGGGGGAGATTGTCCGCGCAGGAAGGCCAGCCAGCCCTGCACGAGCCCCTGGTCGCCGCCGCCGTGGTTGCCGGTGGTGTCGACCGTCCAGCGTTCGCTGTGGCCGGTGCGGAAGTTGTGGAGTTCCAGTTCGCCGCGTTCCATGCGCGCGCGGAGTTCGCCGTGCGTGCCGAGGAGTTTGAGGGTGCGGGTGTTGTTGTGCGTGAAGGCGCTGACCGTGAGTTGCGCGGTGAGGCCGCTGCGGAAGGTGACGGTGACGGCCTGGTGGTCGGCGACGTTGTTGCGGCCCAGGTACACGCACTCGCCGTACGGGCCGCCTTGCAGGGCTTCTTCCAGGGTGTCGCCGCCAGCGGTGAGGACGGTAACGGGCCACGCGTGCGGGTCGCGGGCGCGGTAGATGCGCCGCGCGTCGAACGGGCAGTCGGTGATGGGGCAGGTGACGCAGCGGTCGGTCGCGCCGGGCGGGGCGTGTTCGGGCCGGAAGTGATGCAGGCCGCCCTCGCTGCTCACGCGCTGCGGGGCGCTGCCGGCCAGCGCGCGGAGCAGGTCGAGGTCGTGGCAGGCCTTGGCGAGCAGGAACGGCGCGGCGGGTGGACTGGCGCGCCAGTTGCCGCGCACGTACGAGTGCGCGTAATGCCAGTAGGCGACGTTCTCGGCGTGCTGAATGCCGACCAGTTGCCCGAGGTGGCCGGACGCGGCGACCTGCTGGACGGCCGTGAAGAACGCGGTGGTGCGCAGAACGTGGCAGACGGTGACAGTACCGGTCGAGGCGGCCTCGGCGGTCAGGAGCAGGTCGAGTTCGTGCGGGTGCAGGCAGACGGGTTTTTCCAGCAGGACGTCGTACCCGATTTGCAGGGCACGCAGGCAGGGTTGCACGTGATCGTTGTCGGGCGTGGCGATCACGACGGCGTCGGCCACGCGGCCCTGCGCGAGGAAGGCGTCCCAGTGCGTGAACTGCGCTTCGGGTGGCAGGCCATGGCGCGCGGCGACTTCCGCGAGGCGGGCGGGGCGCGGTTCGACGACGTGCGTGATCACCGCCCCCTGCGCGGCCAGATGCCGGGCGTACACGTCCGCGCCCCGGTTCCCGCAGCCGATGATCGCCACGCGCACGGGGTTCACGCGCGGCGCACGCCCCAGCCGGTGCCCTGCGGGCGGGTCAGGTGCCCGGCCTGCCACTCCAGTCCGGTGAACGGGTCGTCAGCCAGCAGGAGCGCGCCGTCCAGGTCGGCCCAGTCGCACGCTCCGGCGAGGTGCGCGGCGGCGGCGATGCCGAGGCTACTCTCGATCATGCAGCCCATCATGACCTGAAGGCCGTGCGCGCGGGCCAGCCGGAGCGCCGCGAGCGCCTGGAGGGGGCCGCCCAGCTTGGCGAGTTTCAGGTTCACGCCGTCGAACGCGCGGGCCAGGGCCGTCACGTCGGACACGTGGTGCAGGCTCTCGTCAGCCACGATGGGCACGGTCGAGACAGCCCGCAGCGCCGCGTGCCCGTCGAGGTCCCCGGCGGCCAGGGGTTGCTCCACGAATTCCACGCGGGCGGCGTCCAGCACGCCCAGCATCCGGCGGGCCTGCGTGCGCGTCCAGGCGGCGTTCGCGTCCACGCGCAGCGCGACGTGCGGGGCTTCCTCGCGCAGGGCTTCCAGGATCGCCTCGTCCCGATCAGTGCCAAGTTTGACCTTCAGGACGCCGTGCCCGCGGGCGGCGGCGTCACGCGCCTGGGCGCGCATGTCATCCAGCGCGGCGATGCTGACGGTGTAACTACTTTCCGGCAGCGGCGCGGGGCTCAGGCCCAGCAGCCTCCAGACGGGGACGCCCGCTGCCTGCGCGCACCATTCCACGGCCGCCATTTCCAGCGAGCACTTCACGCTGGGGTGGTCGTGCGGCATCCGCGCGGACAGTCGGGCGTGCAGGCCGTCCCAGTCCCACGGGTCGCTCAGGGCGTCCGCGAGCAGCGGCAGGACGGCCTCGACGGTGCCGCGCGTCTCGCCGTAGAAGGCGTTCGGGGCGGCCTCGCCCTGACCGGTCAGGCCCGCGTGCGTCAGCGTGACGATGGTGCGCGGGTACGTGCTGTGCGTCCAGCGGGCAATCCCGAACGGCTGCCGGGTGTGCAGGTCCAATGTCTCCCAGCTCAGGTGCGGCGCGGCGGCGGTCACGGCGCCCACCGCCCGAACCCGCTGACAGACACCGCAAGACGCCCGCCGTACTCGCCCTCGCCCAGCGTCTCGACGGTCACGCGCATGTGCGTGGCGTTCGCGTGCACCAGTCGCCGGTCGTCCAGCATCAGGCCCACGTGACCGGGGAAGAACACCAGATCGCCACGTTGCGCGTCCTGCACGGGCGTCAGGGCTGCCTGCTGCTGGTCCGCGTCACGCGGCAGGACCCGCCCGAACGCGCCGTACACCACCTGCGTCAGGCCCGAGCAGTCCAGCCCCCACGCGCTACGCCCGCCCCACAGGTACGGCGTTTCCAGGAACCGCAGCGCCAGTTCGGCCACGTCCACGTCCGGCCGGGCCGTCAGGGCCGCCTCCTGCACCCAGGCGTCCGCGCCGTCCGGCAGCAGCACCGGCACCCAGCGGCGGTGCTCCTCCTCGACGACCTCCCCGAACGCCCGTGTAAGACGCGCCCCCAGCGCCAGTTCCGTCAGGACCGGCCGGCTGATGCGCGGCCCCGCGAAGGCATGTGCCCGCAGCGCCGTGACCGTCAGCTCGCCATTCCCGGCCGGCCCGCGCGGCAGCAGCCCGTCCGCCCGCGCCCAGCCCAGGTACCCATCCTGCACGGTCCGCACGCGCGCCCAGCCGGTCCCGTCCTCCCACAGCAGGTCCAGCGGCTCGCCCGGCAGGGCCTCGCTCACCTGCGCCGAATCGGCGTCCGGGGTCGCACGCAGGCTCAGGCGCGAGCGGCCCGTCACGGCCCGCTGCGGCTGCACGAACCGCCACCCGGCCCCCTCCAGCTGGCCCCGCAGGGCCTCCTCGGCCATGCGCATGGCCGGATCGAACGCGTGCACACGCGCATCCAGAACGACATCAATGGGACTCACGCCCCACAGCCTACGGCCCCAACAGGCGCAACGGGGCGCAGGTGGTGCAGGCCAGTGGTGGAAGAAGGACTGATTCTTACAGGTGCGTGGTGAGCCAGCGTGCCCAGTTCCCCCACGCCACGCTCTGACGGACCCCGGCGGGCAGTTCATCCAGCAGGCGGGGCACGTGACCGTAGCGGTCGATACCGGCGGGCGTCTTCTCGGCCCCGAAACCTCCGTCCAGGTCGGTACCGAGGGCCACGCGGTCCCAGCCGATCAGGTCGGCGTAGTGGCGGGCGTGGTCGGCCAGCGCGGCCAGGGGTACGCGGTCCAGGCTGCCTTCCGGGAGCGGGCGGATGAAGCGGTTCAGGAGGACCAGTCCGATCACGCCGTCCGCGCTGGCGATGGCGCGGGCCATGTCGTCGGTCAGGTGGCGGTTGCCGGGCACCAGGGCGCGGCTGTTGGCGTGCGTGGCGATCATTCGCGGCCCGATCTGCGCGGCGTCCCAGAAGGCGTGATCGTCGAGGTGCGAGGCGTCCAGCGTGACGTTCAGGTCCCGCATGGCCGTCACGAGGTCCACTCCGGCGGGCGTGAGTGGTCCGGGCGCGTCGGTGCCTCCGGCGTAGCGGGTGCGGCCCCAGGCGGGCCCGATGACGCGCACGCCACGCTCGACCCAGAACGGCAGGTCATCCGCGTCCCGGATGGGGTCCGCGCCTTCCATCAGCAGGACCACGCCCAGCGGCGCGTCCAGCGTATTCAGGTGAGGCCTGTTCAGGTGCGCGGCGACCCTGGCGGCCGAGGTGAGCAGGGTCAGGTGCCCGGCGTCCTGCAGGCGGTGGTACTCGTCCAGTTGCGCCAGGGCCTGCGCGCGGGCGCCCGCGTGGTCGGTATACCCGCCAGGAGTGTCGGGGCTGGCAGGGAGGGCGAACAGCGTCCCGAAGCACACGCGGACCTGCGCTGCCCTCAGTTCCGGCAGCGTCACGGTGGCCGTCTGGTCCGGCACGGGGTCAGCGGCGCGCAGGGCGTCCAGCGCAAGGGTCAGGTCACGGCCGTCCAGGGCGTTCATGGCGAGGTCCAGGTGACCGTCGATCAGGAAGTGCGAGTTCAGGAAGTGCGCGTCGGTCATCGGGCGTCGGCGGTGGGGGAGGCGACGCCGATGCGGTCCACCAGTCTGGATACCCCGCCGAGGTCGTGCAGGGCGTCCGGGGTTTCGCCGCTCAGGTCGATCAGCGCGGCGTGCATGCCCAGGGCGAGGGCGGCGTCCACGTTCTCCTGCTTGTCGTCGATGAACAGCACCTCGGCGGCGTCCAGGCCCAGGGCGTTCAGGGCGTGCCGGTACGCGCCGGGCTCAGGTTTGTGAATGCCGACCGTGCAGGTGGCGACAGCCACGTCGATCAGGTCGTTCAGACCCAGGAATTCCAGGGTGCGGTCGATGCTGGGCAGGGTGTTGCTCAGCACGCCCAGGCGTAGGCCACGGGCGCGCAGGTCCCCGAGGATCTCGCGGGCGTTCGGGACGGGTTTCATGAACGCCTCGTACGGGTAACGTGCCGACAGTTGCTGCGCCTGAGTGTCTGTGAGGCCCAGCCGGGCGGCCAGTTCAGCGCTGTAGTCGTTCCAGAAGGTGTCCTCGTCGGCCTGGGTGCGCAGGTGCCACCACGTGAACGCGCGCTCCTGCCACTGCGCCTGCATGCCCGCTCCGACCTCGCGCGGGTCGAGTCCGAAAGCCTGGGCGGCCCACAGGGCGGCCTCGCGGTACACGCCGGGGTCGGTGTAGGCGATGGTGTCGTCCCGGTCGAACAGGACTGCGCGCAGCGGAGGCTGACTGGTCATGCCGATCATGCTAGACGCTGGCTGGCGGCAGAACGTGACGGTCTGCGGTGCAGGCGCGCACGTGATGTGCCGGTGAACGCGTCCGCTTGCCGGGGCTGGGCGGAACCCTGAATGGAAAACAGGTCTTCTGTGCGTTTAGCGCAATCGGAGTGCCTGAAAGTGAGATTTTAGCAATAATTGACCTGTATAGGATTTTTAGGGGCAGATGAGCGCAACAGGATTGCTAAACTCACGCTTCTACGCTAGGCTGACCGCATGTTCGAGGACCCCTACACCGAGCACGTCCTGCTGACGCCCGGCCCCACCCCCATCCACCCCCGCGCCCAGCAGGCCCTCATGCGACCCATGCTCGGCCACATGGACCCCGAAATCTTCGCGCTGAACACCGAAATCCAGGCGGACCTGCGCGCCATGTACGGCACGACCGACACCACCTTCACCGCCCTGCTCGCCGGAACCGGCAGCCTCGGCATGGAAGCCGGATTCGCCAACCTCGTCGAGAGTGGCGACGAGGTCCTCGTCTGCGCCAACGGTTCGTTCGGGCGGCGCATGGCCGACATGGCCGCCCGCTACGGCGCGAACGTCCGCCTCGTCACCGCCCCGCTCGGCGAGGCCATCAACCCCGACGACGTGGCCGCGCAGATGAACGGCGTGCAGATGGTCGCCGTCGTGCACGGCGAGACCAGCACCGGCGTCCTGAACCCCGTCCCGCAGATCGCGCAGATTGCCCGGCAGCACGGCGCACTCCTGACCGTGGACGCCGTCACGACCGCCGGGATGGAACCCTTCCACATGGCCGAGTGGGGCGTGGACTACGCCTACACCGGCGCGCAGAAGTGCCTCAGCGCCCCCCCCGGCCTGGCACCCGTCGCCATCAGCGACCGCGCCATGGCCCGCTACCACGCCCGCCGCACGCCCACCCCGCTGTGGTACTGCGATTTCGAGGGCCTGCGCGACTACTGGGAGCGCCACACCTACCACCACACCGTCCCCGTCAACCTGCACTACGCCCTGCACGCTGCCCTGCGCGCCGCGCTGGACGAGGGCATGCTGAACCGCAAGGCCCGCGTGCAACACGTCGGGCAGGCCATTCAGGCGGCGCTGGCCCCGCTGGGCTTCACGCCCTACGTGCAACGCCCGGAAGACCGCCTGCCCACCGTCCTCGCGTTGCGCCTCCCGGAGGGTTTCGACGACGCGGGCGTCCGCCGCGCCCTGCGGGAACGGCAGATCAGCGTCACGGGCGGCCTGGGCGCCACCGCCGGCCTGATCTGGCGACTGGGCCTGATGGGCGAGACGGCCCGCCCCGCCCCGTACCGCGCGCTGATGAACGCCCTGGAAGACCTGCTGGGCGTGCAGGGCCTCACCGAACGCTTCAACGACGCGCTGGAACCTGTTCCCGCCTGAATCCACAGAACACGGCATAAGGAAGGCGGGGCACCTTGTATGGGGTGCCCCGCCTTCTGTGTGGGTTGCCTCCCGCTTCAGCCCATGCGGCCGGTGCGGATCACGTCCGCGATCACGGGCGGCAGGTTCCACGCCATGATGTCAAACGCACTCGACGCGAAATCGTACGTGACCTTGTGCAGCGACACCTTCGGCTTGCGACCCACGCAATCCACGATCGCCACGTCCGCGCCCGGCTCGTGATTCAGGGTCAGGCCCACACTGCCGGGATCCACGAACGTCGTCTCACCGATCACCCGCACGAATGGCACGTGCGACCCACCCACGACCACCACCCGCGCGCCCAGCGTCTCGGCCAGCGCCTCCAGCTCACGCTCCTGCGCCATCAGGTCCAGACGCGCCTCCGGATCGTGCGGACTGCCGTGAAAGTACCGGACCCGCCCGATCGGCGTGGTGATCCGGCCGCCCGGCGGCAGGCGACGTAGGAAATCCACCTGCTCGGGCGTCAGCATCTTCTTCGTCCAGCCCAGCACCTGATCCGCCACGCCCTTGCGGTCCGCGCGGTCCCCGAGTTCCATCGCCACGCGCATGTCACTGGACCCCAGGCCCGTCACCCACCCCTCACGTTTCACGAAATCGATGACCGGACCCGGGCTCGCGCCGTACCCGACAAGGTCGCCCACCACAATCACCTGATTGACGATATGTTCCGACAGAAAACGCTTGACCGCAGTCAAGGCGTGAATGTTCCCATGAAGATCGCTGATGAAGGCCAGTCGCAAGGTCCTTCCATCCTAGAGCAAAACGTCGCGCCCTGCCCGACATCCTTGCCCCCAACCCCCCTATCATGGGCCGGATGCCCGCCCCCGCCATAGCCGCCCTGCTCGGACTGACCCTCGCCGCGTGCGGCCTGCCGCTCCCGTGGAGTTTCCTGACCGCCCTGCCCCTGGCCGCCCTGCTCGGGTACGCCGCCGCCGCACCCACCCGCCGAAGCGTCACGGCCCGCGTGTTCTGGGCCGGATTCGGGTACTTCGCGCTGCACCTGTGGTGGCTCGGCGCGTTCCTGCAACAACTCCTCGGGGCCGCGCCGCTGGTGATCGTGCTGTTCGTGCTGGAAGCCGCGTTCCTGGCCGTCATGGCCGCCGTCGCCGTGAACGTCGCCCGCACGCCCACCGGCCGCATCTGGGCACTCGCGGGCGGGTGGGTGATCCTGGAATGGCTGCGTTTCCTGGGACCGCTCGCGTTCCCGTGGCCCACCCTGGGGTACACGCTGCTAACCACGTCCGCCATTCAGATCGCCGACCTGGGCGGCGTGCTGCTCGGCAGCGTGCTGGTCGCGTTCACCGCTGCCAGCCTCGCCCACGCCTGGACCGGACGCCAGCAGCAGGGGAGACGCCCCCTCGCCCCGGCCGTCCTGGCCGCCGTCGCCTGGGCCGCCGCGCTCGGGTACGGCGTCACCCGCACGCCCAGCGACGGCCCGGAGCAACCCATGCGGGTTCTGCGCGTCACCTTCGACGCGTTCGGCCGGGCCAGCGGAGAACTGACTTCCGAAGAGCAGTTCTCCGCGCAGACAGCCGCCAGCCTGAACCGCCCACCCGGCAGCGTCATCGTCTGGAGCGAGGGTGCCATCAGTTCACCCGGCACCCGCCCGGCAACCGGTCAAACCATCCCCGCGTTCCCCGGCCCCGGTATCAGCGGCATCGGCGGATACGAGCAACTCACCCCGCCCGGCCCGGACCCCATCCGGCAACCCGCCACGTACCGGCAGTTCAATACGGTCGCCAGCCTCGACGCAGGCGGCACCATCCAGAGCATGAGCGCCAAGGCCCGCCTCGTCCCGTTCGGTGAGGAATTCCCGTTCCGGCCCATCCTCGGACCCGTCTACCGCGTCATCGAAACCTCACTGGGATTCACGCTGCCCAGCATGACACCCAACCCCAACCCCACGCCCATCACGCTGAACGGCGTGCTGTACGGCGCGTACATCTGCTACGACAGCGTGTTCCCGTGGGTTGCCCGGGCGCTTGCCAACCAGGGTGCGCAGGTGCTCGTGAACCCCAGCAACGACGGCTGGTACCAGGGCTGGGGCGTGCAGCAGCACTTCAACATGGGCCGCGTCCGCGCCATCGAAACGCGCCGCTGGGTCGTCCGCAGCGTCAACAACGGAGTTGCCGGAACCGTGAACGACCTCGGGCAACCCGTGCAGACCGTGGACAGCGGTCAGGAGCTTCAGGTACTGGACGTCCGCCCGAAACTCCTGAACGGCACCACCGTCTACATGCGCCTGGGAGACTGGCCCGCGCTGATCCTGGCGCTGCTGATGGTCGCGTACGGAGTCAGGCAGGACCGTCGGCAGGCTACCAGAGTGGCAGGCGTCACCGAGCGTACGGGCGGGTGAAGGCCAGGGCTTCGGCCCTCAAATCGGCGTCCGTTGATAATGCATGTTATCATCGGCTCACCATGACCCAGAGCATCCAGGCTTTCACCAGTGACCGCCTCGCCCAGGCCCGCGCTCTTGCCGGGCTGACCGATGAGGCCCTGCGCGTCCGGGCGATCACCGCCGCGCGCGACAAGTCTGCCGGTGACCTGTGGGCGCTCACGCTGGCTTACCTCAGCAGCGATACCAGCGCGGGTGTGAAACTCAGCGTGCACACCCTGCGCGCCTACCGTAAGGGCGTGGAGGTGCTGGTCGAGCACGCAGGCGCGAACGCCTGGAATCTGTTGCACCCGGGGCGGCGGGAGCCGTCGCTGTTCGTGGCCTCTCTGACCGCGTCGGGTCTGAAGCCGGCGACGGTGCAGGCGCGGGTGGCAGCGGCGGGCGCGCTGTACCGGGCGCTGCGCTGGGCGGGCGCGACGGACGCCGATCCGTTTGCGGACGTGAAGCGCCCGAAGGACCGGACGAAGGGTGTGGTGAAGAACCCGCCGTACCGGGCGGATTTCGTGCAGGCGATGCTGGCGGAGGCGGACGTGCAGGAGCAGGTGCTGCTGCTGCTGTTGACGCATGCGGGCCTGCGGATCGCGGAGGCGCTGGCGGTCGAGTGGGAGCACGTGGATCTGGGGCGGCGTCGGCTACTGGTCGCGCACGGCAAGGGTGACAAGGCGAGGATCGTGCCGCTGAGTGCGCGACTGCGGGAGGCGCTCTCGGCGTTGCAGGACGGGCGGGTGGCCGCGCCGGGGTCGGGTGGGCGGTTGCTGTCGTTCCGGGCGTACTCGACGGCGTACGAGCGGTTGCAGCGGCTGGCGCTGCGCTGCGGCATGGCGCAGGAGTTCCGGGGGTTCCATGCGGGCCGGAAGTATGCGGGCACGCAGTTGTACGCGGCCGTCAAGGATTTCACGCGGGTGGCGGGGTTCCTGGGGCATGAGCAGGTGGACACGACGCGGCGGTACGTGGAGTTGCCGGAGGATGATCTGGATGATGTGGTCGAGGGGTTCCGTTAGGAAATTTCCGGCTGGGGTGTTACCCCTCAGCGTGGCGCGCTGGCCCCTTCCTGGCCTTCCTGTGCGCCCGCGTGTTTTTGTGCATGCTGGACGCCGTTTTTCTACTCACAGTAAATGACCGCCCGGACATCAGCCTGGGCGGTCATAGATACTCCGGAACGAGGGCTCAGGTTTCCAGGTCGTCGCGTTTGGCCTGCGTCAGGAACCGGATGGCGCCGGGCAGGATGCGGGCATTGAACGGGGTCGTCTCGACGTGCAGTTCCCCGTCGTACTGAAGCGGGAACGGCTCGGCCGCGTCCACGGTCACGCTACGTGCCTCGATGGTTTCGAGGTTCCCGCTGAACATGGGGTCGCCGAGGTTCAGTTTGGCGCGCACCGAGTCGATCAGGTTGGGCAGCAGGCGCACGAGATTCCCGGCTTTCATCAGGATGACCGTGAAACGGCCGTCGCTGGGGCTGATGTCGCTGGTGATCGGCAGGCGGTAGTTGGCCATGCCGAAGTTGGCGATCATGACGCCGATTCCCTCGAATTCGCGTTTCTCGCCGTCGATGGTCAGGTGGAAGGTGGTCTTCTTGGGGTTGAGCTGTTTCATGGCGCTCATGACGTACGCCATGGCCCCGAAGCGCCCCTTGAGTTCCTCGCTGTCCTTGATCATGGTGGCGTCGGCGCCGGCGCCAGCCAGCATGCAGAAGCCGGTCATTTCGCCTTTCACTTCGATCTCGCCCATGTCGAGGCGCAGGCTGTGACCCTCACGCACGACGTCTGCGAGGGCGGCGGCGTCGGTGGGCAGGTCGAGGTTCTGCGCGATCAGGTTGGCGGTCCCGGCGGGGAAGGCCAGCATGGGGACGTTCTTGTAGCGCGCGGCGTACGCGAGGCTGCTGACGGTGCCGTCCCCACCGGCGCCGACGAGGTACGTGAAGGTCTCGATGTCCTGAACGTAGTCGGCCATGGGGGTGTCTTTCTGAAGTTCGCGTTCCGTCACCTCGGCGCCGGCCCCACGGAGCAGCTGAATGAATTCAGGCAGTTCGCTGTCTCCGCTGCCGCTTTTGGGATTGAATACCACGAGCACGCGTTTCCCGGTGAGGGTGGGGGCGCTGGGGTCTCCGCTGGGGGTGGGTGGGGTGGCAGTCATCAAATGCATTAGACTGCCGGTACGGAGGCTTTGGCTATGCTGCGTTTCTTGGTGACTTCTTTACTGTTAACGGGTGTTCTGGCTTCATGCGCTCCAGCCCAGCAGGGCTCGCGCATGGTGACGGTCACTCCCATGTTGATCAAGGTGTCGGGCGCCGCCGCGCGCGGCGCGACCGTCACCGTTCAGGGGCGCTACCTGGGTGGTCCGACGACCGGTCAGGTGCGCCTGGGGGCCGATGAGGACGGCAAGGGCGGCTACGTGTTCCCCGCGTCGGCCGTGCGGTCCTGGACGGACAGCGAGATCGTGCTGACCATCCCGGCCGACGCGCCGGTCGGCGGCAGCTGGCTGTTCGTGGAGGTGGCCGGGAAGCAGTCGACCGGGCTGCCGTACAGCGTTCAGCAGTAATACGGACTCCGGGAGTTCGTATAACCCGTGTCCGGCGCTGGCCGGGGCGTGAAGGCAAGGTGGGGGCGGTCCGTTTCGGCGGGCCGCCCTCTCCCCTGTTGCTCTGCCAGCGGGGCGGGGTGCCGGGCCGTGCTGACTGGTGATTTTTGCCGTGCCGCGCGGCGGAGGCGTGAGGAGTGAATGCTGTAAACTCCTTTGGTTATGGCGATTAAGCGCCCCAAGGGCACAGAAGACCACCTGCCGGCCGGCAGTCCGAAACTCACGCTGGACGTTTCGGCGCAGGCGCACGGCTGGGTGGTAGAGACCGCGCGGCGCGTGCTGGAACGCGCGGGCGCGCAGCGGATCGACACGCCGCTGTTCGAGGAGGCCGACCTCGTCAAGCGCGGCGTGGGCGGTAGTACCGACATCGTCCGCAAGGAGATGTTCACGGTGTACTACTTCGGGGATCACGGCGGGTACATCCTGCGGCCCGAGGGCACGGCCAGTATCGTGCGGGCGTTCCTGCAGAACGGCCTCAAGCAACTGCCGTCTCCGCTGAAACTCTGGACGCACGGCCCGATGTTCCGCGCCGAGCGGCAGCAGCGCGGGCGGCTGCGGCAGTTTCATCAGGTGGATTACGAGGTGCTGGGCGGCTCGGACGCACTGGTGGACGCCGAGGCCATCGCCCTGATGGTGGGCGTGGTTCGCGAACTGGGCCTGACGGGCGTGCGCGTGAAACTGGGTAGTATCGGCGACCCGGAGGACCGCGAGGCGTACAACACGTACCTGCGCGACCTGTTCACGCCGCACCTGGAGCGCCTGGGCGACGATTCCCGCGACCGCCTGACCCGCAACCCCATGCGGATCCTGGACAGCAAGAGTGAGGACGACCAGACCCTGATCGCCGAGTTGAGCGTGAAACCCATGCTGGACTTCCTGGGCGAGGAGGCCCGCGCGAACTTCGACGCTGTGCAGGGCTACCTGCGCGACTGGGGCGTGGAATTCGATGTGGACCCCAGCATCGTGCGCGGCCTGGACTACTACCGCCGCACCGCCTGGGAGTTGCACCATGAGGGCGTCGGCGCGAAATCCGCGCTGGGCGGCGGGGGCCGGTACGACGGACTGGCCGAGCAGATCGGCGCGCAGGCCGTGCCGGGCATCGGCTGGGCGTTCGGCGTGGAACGGCTGCTGATCGCGCTGGAAGCCGAGGGGCACCCGCTGCCCGCCCAGGCCGGGCCGGTCGTGTACGTCGCGGCGCTGGAAGACAGCCTCGTGCCGGCGGCGGCCGCCGCCGCCCTGGCCGCACGTACAGCAGTGCGGGCTGAATTCGCGTACCGCTCCCTGAAACCCGGGAACGCCTTCCGGGACGCCGAGCGGCGCGGCGCCCTGTTCGCAGGCCTGATCGGGTCCGAGGAAGCCGCCGCCGGAACCGTGCAACTCAAGAATCTCCGTAGCGCCGAGCAGTTCACGGTGATGCTCTGCGACCTGCCCGCCTTCCTCGCCGCGCAGGAGCAGGCCCACCTCGACCCCACGCTCAACAGCCCCGCGCACCCTGCAAACCCCGTGATTCTGGAGAACGAATGAAACGCACCGCCCTGATCGGCCACCTGAACGAAACGCACGCCCACCAGACCGTCACGTTGCAGGGCTGGGTGAACCGCCGCCGCGACCTGGGCGGCCTGATCTTCCTGGAACTGCGGGACCGCAGCGGACTGGTACAAGTGCAGGTCGAACCCGACTCGGCCGCCTTCACGGACGCCGACCGTCTGCGCGCCGAGTACGTCGCGGAGATCGAGGGGACCTACCAGCCCCGCCCGGAAGGGCAGCGCAAGGGCGGTGCGGCCGACTACGAGGTCATCGCGTCGCGCGTGCGCGTCCTGAACACCGCCAAGACCCCTCCCTTCGAACTGGAGAAAGGTGAGAGCGTCTCCGAGGACATCCGCCTGAAGTTCCGGTACCTGGACCTGCGCCGCCCCGAGATGCAGCGCAACCTGATGCTGCGCAGCCGCGCCGTGGCGGCCGTCACGGCGTACCTGGACCGCGAGGGCTTCGTGCAGGTCGAGACGCCCATGCTGACCAAGTCCACGCCCGAGGGTGCGCGGGACTTCCTGGTCCCCAGCCGCCAGAACCCCGGTGAGTTCTACGCGCTGCCGCAGAGTCCGCAGCTGTTCAAACAGATGCTGATGATCGCCGGGTACGACCGCTACTACCAGCTGGCCCGCTGCTTCCGCGACGAGGACCTGCGCGCCGACCGCCAGCCGGACTTCACGCAGCTGGACATGGAAATGAGCTTCGTGGAACAGGACGACGTTCTGGAAACGCAGGAGCAGCTGATGGCGCACGTGTTCCGTGAGACGCTGGGCGTGGAACTGCCCGTGCCGTTCCCGCGCCTCCCGTACTTCGACGCCATGAACGACTACGGCAGCGACAAACCCGACCTGCGTTTCGACCACAAGTTCGTGGACGTGACGGACCTGTTCCAAGGGGGCGAGTTCAAGGCTTTCGCGGAGGCGCAGACGGTCAAGGTCATCGCCGCGCCGGAACTGACCCGCAAGCAGATCGACGAACTCGAACGGGTCGCCAAGCAGAACGGTGCGCGCGGCCTCGCGTGGCTGAGGCGCGACGGCGACGGCTTCACGGGCGGCGTCAGCAAGTTCGTGACCGCCCAGACAGCCGAACTGCTGTCCCGCACCGGCGTCGGCCAGGGCGGCACGCTGCTGTTCGCCGCCGGAGACTGGAAGAAGGCCGTGTCGGCCCTGGGTGCCGTGCGCCTCGCCCTACGCGACCTGTTCGACCTCACGAAAGGCGGCCCGCAGTTCCACGTGTCCTGGGTCACGGACTTCCCGCAACTGGAATTCGATGAAGACAGCGGCACTTGGACGTACATGCACCACCCCTTCACTGCGCCCCACCCCGACGACGTGGCCCTGTTCGGCACGGACCGCCAGGGCGAGATCCGTGCCCAGGCATACGATCTGGTCCTCAACGGCTTCGAGGTCGGCGGCGGCAGCGTCCGAATTCACGATCCGGCCGTGCAGGCCCAGATGTTCCAGGCGATCGGTTTCAGCGCCGAGCAGGCCCGCGAGAAATTCGGGTTCTTCATGGACGCCCTCGAGTACGGCACGCCCCCGCACGGCGGCATCGCCTGGGGCTTCGATCGCCTGATCATGGTCATGAGCGGCGCGGGCAGCATCCGCGAGGTCATCGCCTTCCCCAAGAACAACCGTGGCGCAGACCTGCTCGCCCTGGCGCCCTCCCCCGTCGACGCAGCGCAACTCTCGGAAGTAGGCCTGGAAGTCACATCGCCCGCCGTAGCCGAAGCACCTGCCCCGGAGTAACCGGTTGAAGTGAAGGGAGGAGGGTCGTGCTTATCCACGACCCTCCTCCCTGTCTGTTTTGGCCCCTGGAAGCTACAGATATGCCGCGGTAAGTGAAATGATTCACGATTTTGCTATTTCGTGAAAAGAGTAGCCTCCTCTACTTAGTTCGCTGTTTTGTCCTGTCAAAGCCCCTGCTGCCGCAGGAATTCAAGCGTGAAACTCGCCACTGCTTTCGGGTGCGTGTCCGTCAGGCCATGCGGCGCGCCCGGAATCTGGCGGATCACTGCGTCCGGAATATCCGACTGAATACGCCTGACCGTCCACGAACGGATCACCAGATCCGACAGGCCGTCCAGCAGCAGGGTCGGCACGGTCACGCGGCCCAGCAGCGGGCCGGTCATGTGGTCCTCCTGATCGCGGGCAAGTTTGACCATGCGCCGCACCCCGCAGTGCACGTACGCTTTCAGGCCCGGCATCAACAGGCCCGGACGCTCGAGTGGCAGGTCTCTCAGCAACCGCAGCAGTTGCATGCGCACGCTGGGGTTCTCCGGAATTCCGGTGGGCGCGCAGGCGATCAGGGCGCTGCTCAGGTGCGGGTAGCGCGCCGCGAGGTCGATGATCACCTCCCCGCCTAGCGAGTGCCCCAGCAGCGGCACGCCCTGGAGGTTCAGGCGGGTCAGCCAGGCGGCCAGGTGATCCGTCAGATGCGAGATGCACACCGGGTAGTGACGGACTCCCTCGCTGTACCCGTGACCGGGCGGGTCGTACACGAAGACCCGTCGTTCGCGGGCCAGTTCCCGCGCCAGCCGTGCGTACATCCACGACGCGCACCCCAGGCCAGGCACGATCACGACCGGCTGGCCCTGGCCGCGCACCCAGGCGTGCGTGCTCAGGCCATTCACCGGCACCACCAACGAGTGTCCGTCAGTCATGCCGGACCTCAGCCTGCCCGTGCGGTGCGGGCGCGGTCTCTGCTATGAAGTCCAGCAGTAACCTGTTGAACCGCTGCGGGGCATCCACCATCACGATGTGCCCGGCCCGCTCAATCACTTCCAGGCGGGAGCCGGGCAGAGCCTCCCGCAGCAGTTGCCCCAGCGTCAGCGGTACCAGTACGTCCCGTTCGCCCCAGATGATCAGTGTGCGCGCCCGGATCAGGGGCAGGCTGTCTTGCACCGAGTCGTTCAGCAGGTCCACGGCGTTCCGCCACAGGTTCAGCGGTCCGGCGCGCACGGCGTCCGTCAGGACCCGCGTCAGGAACCGCTTGCGACCGATCAGTGCCGCGCGGGGCAGGTGCAGCGCCGTCCGGTACGCCTGCGAGCGCAGCAGTCCGCTGGCGCACACCAGCACCAGATTCCGCACGCGGTCCGGGGCCAGGGCCGCCACGTGCATGCTGATGTGCCCGCCCATGGAGTGGCCCACCAGTGTCACGTCGCGCAGGTTCTCGGCGTCCATCCACGCGGCCACGAGGGCCGCCATGTCACGCACGCTCAGGGACCGCTGTCGGCGTGCATGCCCGTAGCCGCTGAGTTCCAGCGAGTACACCCGCGAATGCGCCCGCAGCGCGGGAATGTTGTACCGCCACCAGCCGCGCGAGCCGCTCAGACCGTGAATCAGCACGACGGGCGGCCCTTCCCCACTGGCGGTGACGTGCAGGGACCGGCCGTCCTGCTGGAAGGTGCTTGAACTCACCAGCGCAGCATAGGCGAGGCGGCCGGGTGGGGTGTTACGACGACCTTACGGTTCAGGCGTGGGAATCATGCTGGGTTGCGTAAAAAGTGAAAGTATTCACGATTTATCCGACTCGTGAAGGATTTGTCTGGTCCTAATTGGGCCCTTCCAAATGTTCAGGGGGAGAGAACGAGAAATCCGTTCCCTCCCCCTGCTGGCAGGCTCTCTCAGACCGTGACGACCGGCGCGGCGCACTGACCGGCAAACATCGCGTGCAGGCGCACGTCGGGAGTCAATTCCGGGTGGAAAGCAGTGGCCGTCACGCGGCCCGAGCGGACCATCACGGCCTGCTCTCCGTACGACGCCAGCACTTCCACACCCTCTCCCACACGGGTGAAGGCGGGGGCACGGATGAACACAGCCGCGAATCCGTTATTCAGGCCGCGCACGGGCAGGTCGGTGGTGAACGAGTCGATCTGCCGTCCGAAGGCGTTGCGCTGCACGGTCACGTCCAGCAGGTTCAGGCTGTCCTGCCGCCCGAACTGCGGGGGCGCGCCCTGCACCTCGCGGGACAGCAGGATCGCACCGGCGCAGGTACCCCACAGGTGCCCGCCCGCCGCGTGGAAGGCCCGGACGGGCTCCCACAGGGCGTACTCGGTCATCAGGCGGGCCATGGTGGTGCTCTCCCCTCCCGGCAGGATCAGGCCGGACAGGCCGTGCAGGTCGCTGCCCAGGCGGACTTCCGTGACCGCCACGCCCAGGCTCTCCAGGCGCTGGCGGTGCTCACGGAACGCGCCCTGCAGGGCCAGCACGCCGATGCGGGGCGCACTCACGGCTTACCAGCCCCGGCTGGCGAGACGCTCGGCCGGGATCAGGTCATCAATGTTGATGCCGGTCATGGGCGCGCCCAGGTCCTCGCTGATCTCGGCCAAGATGTCGGCGTTCTGGTAGTGCGTGACGGCCTTCACGATGGCCTGCGCGCGGCGCTCCGGATTGTCGCTCTTGAAGATGCCGCTGCCGACGAACACGCCGTCAAGGCCCAGGTGCATCATCAGGGCGGCGTCGGCGGGCGTGGCGATGCCACCGGCAGCGAAGTTCACGACCGGCAGTTTGCCGTGCTCGTGCACGTACCGCACCAGTTCGTAAGGGGCCTGGAGGTCGCGGGCGACGGTCATCAGTTCCTCGGCGGGGCGGGACTGGATGGCGCGGATCTCGCCCAGGACGGTGCGGGCGTGACGAACAGCCTCGACGACGTTACCGGTACCGGCCTCGCCCTTGGTGCGGATCATGCTGGCGCCCTCGCCCACGCGGCGCAGGGCCTCGCCGAGGTTCTTGGCGCCGCAGACGAACGGGACCTTGAAGTCGTGCTTGAGGATGTGGAACTGGTCGTCGGCGGGGGTCAGGACTTCGGACTCGTCGATGAAGTCCACGCCGAGTGCCTGGAGGATGTTCGCTTCCACGATGTGCCCGATGCGGACCTTGGCCATGACGGGGATGGTCACGGCAGCGATGATTTCCTTGATCATCTTGGGGTCGCTCATGCGGGCCACGCCGCCGTCCTGGCGGATGTCGGCGGGGACGCGTTCGAGGGCCATCACGGCGGTCGCGCCGGCGGCCTCGGCGATGCGGGCCTGCTCGGCGGTCACGACGTCCATGATGACGCCGCCCTTGAACATTTCTGCGAAGCCCTGCTTCAGGGCGGGAGTGCCGGTGTTCGCTTCGGTCATGCCCAGACCATAGGACGAATCTGACCCCAGGGGAAGGGTCAGATTCAGGGAGTGGGTGGGGTCAGATTGGAAAAGCTCCCGATAGGTTGATCGGGCAGCCCAGGTGGGCGGGGTCAGCCGTGCAGTTGCTCCCAGCGCATCCGAACGCGCTCAATCACCTCGACCAGCTGCGACGGACGGAACGGTTTCACGAGGTAATCCGACAGCACGCCGTCGCCCAGTTCCGGCATGACGGACGGGCGGGCCAGTCCGGACAGGAACACCACAGGTGGCAGCGGCGAGGCCGTCGCGGGGTCGGCGGCGTTGTCCGCGCGGCGCTGCTCGGCCATGCGGCGCACCGTGTCGAACCCGTCCCAGGGCGTCATCAGGACGTCCATGACGATCACCTCAACCGGCGCGGCCTTCAGCTGCCTCAGGGCGGCCGGGCCGCTGGCCGCCGCCGTCACGTGAAACCCCTGCATGGACAGCGTCAGGTCCAGCAGTTCCAGGATCTGCTCCTCGTCATCCACGACCAGCAGGTGCAGACGCGGCCCGGCGAGCGTCACGGCAGCATGCCCAGCGGGTCCACCTGACGCCCGCCGATCCGTACCTCGAAATGCAGGTGCGGGCCGGTGCAGACGCCGGTGCAGCCGATGTACCCCAGCAGTTGCCCCTGGCCCACGCGCTGGCCAGCCGAGACGGCCGTGCGGCTCATGTGACCGTAGATGATGGTGCTGTCACCATCGGTGGTGTAGACGTTCAGGCCGAACGCCCCGTAACGGCTTTCGGTGACGGTCCCGGCGGACGCCGAGTAGATGGGCGTGCCGTACGGAGCGGCGAAGTCCACGCCGCCGTGGAATACCTGCTGGTGAAACGCGATGTCCCGCTCCGCGAAGCGGCTGGTAATGCGGTACGAACGCATCGGCCACGCCAGCCCGGAGCGGGACGACGCGCCGCTGCTGGCAGCTGCCACGGCACTCTGACGGGTCTGCGCGGCGCGGGCCTGGGTCTGGCGGGCGCGGCTGGCCGCCTGGGCCGCCTCGTACTGCGCCTGCCGTTCGTAGGCGGCGACGCGGGCCTGCCGCTCCGGGCTGCTCTTCCAGGCGAGGTACTCCTCGTACTTCTCCTGCGCGGCGTACCTGGCTTCCAGGCGCTCGCGGGCCCGCTGCTTCTTCTGCGCGAGGTAGGCGTCGTAGCGGCGCTGTCGTTCGGCGGCCAGGGCAGCCTGACGCTCGGCCTCGCGCTTCTTCGCCAGGGTCTCCACGAAGCTCTCGGCGCGGATGCCCGGCAGCAGCAACAGGTCGCCCACCTGCAACTCGGTGGGCAGGGCGTCGTTGGCGCGGGCGGTTTCCACGATGTCCGCACCGTACCCGGCGATCAGGGACAGCGCCGACTGGCCGGGCTTGATGCGCACCAGCAGGCCCGTTTCACCGGTGGGGACGTTCAGGACCGCTCCGGCGTTCAGGTCGTCCAGGCTGTTGCGGTTCAGGTTGAGGCTCAGCAGGTCCACCAGCGTGATGCCGAAGCGGGCCGCCACGCGCGCCATGGTGTCGCCGGGGCGCACGACGTACCGTTCGACCGTGGCGGGCCGCTGGGGACGCCGGGTCAGGTCGCGGTCCGCGAGGGTCACGCGCACGTACCGCAGGCCCTTGCGGGTGGCGCTTACCTTCACGGCGGACGCCGGGACGCCGTAGCGCCGCGCGACTGCCGTGGCCGGCGTGGTCCCGTTCGTCAGGATGTCCAGCGTGCGGGGCGCGCGGTCCAGGGTCAGGTCGGCCGGGACCTGCAGGTTCGGTTGCAGCGGCAGGAGCAGCTGTTCGAGGGGCGTGGCCTGTTGGGCCTGGGCGGTCATGGCGGCACTCAGCAGTGCGCCGGTCACGGCGGCCCGGAAGGTCAGGCCGCGGGGAAAGGGAAAAGGCAAGTGTGAACTCCAGAGTCGAGAATAGACAACGTCAACCGCCGGCGAGGCCCTGCAGGAATTCGACGTTGTTCCGGGTTTTACCCATGCGGGACAGCAGCATTTCCATGGCGTCCGCCGGGTCCATATCGCTGATGACCTTACGCAGCAGCCACATTTTCTTGAGCACTTCGGGTTGTAGCAGCAGTTCCTCGCGGCGCGTGCCGGACTTCAGGATGTCCAGCGCCGGGAAGATGCGGCGTTCCTCGAGGCGGCGCGACAGCACGAGTTCCGCGTTGCCGGTGCCCTTGAATTCCTCGAAGATCACGTCGTCCATGCGGCTGCCCGTCTCGACGAGCGCGGTGGCCAGAATGGTCAGGCTGCCGCCCTCGCGGATGTTGCGGGCCGCGCCCAGGAAGCGTTTGGGCCAGTGCAGCGCGTTGCTGTCCAGACCGCCGGACAGGGTGCGGCCGGTGGGCGGCGTGACGAGGTTGTTCGCGCGGGCCAGTCGGGTGATGGAATCCAGCAGGATCACCACGTGCCCGCCTTCTTCCACGATGCGGCGGGCGCGTTCATGCACGAACTCCGCGACGCGCACGTGATGCTGCGGCGGCTCGTCGAAGGTGCTGGCGATGACCTGCGCGCCCTGCACGCTCTCGCGGAAGTCCGTGACTTCCTCCGGGCGCTCGTCGACCAGCAGGACCATCACGGTCACGTCCGGGTAGTTCTTGACGATGGAGTTCGCGATCTTCTTCAGCAGGGTGGTCTTCCCGGCCTTGGGCGGCGCGACGATCAGGGCGCGCTGGCCCCGCCCGATGGGCACCAGCAGGTCCACGACGCGCAGGCTCAGGCCGTCGTCCATGCTGGGGTCTTCCATGACCAGTTGCACCTCGGGGAAGGTGGGGGTCAGGTCGTCGAAGCGCGGGCGGCGCCGGGCCGTTTCGGGGTCCAGGCCGTTGACGGCTTCCACCTGCACCAGCGACCCGAAGCGTTCGTTCTCGCGGGGCTTGCGGGCCCGGCCGATGATCTCGTCACCGGTGCGCAGGTGAAACTGCTTGATCAGGCCGGCCGTGATGATCACAGTGCGGCTGTTGGGGTCGAGCAGGTCGGCCTGCAGGAAGCCGTACCCGTCGGCACTGATTTCCAGGAACCCGCGGGCCAGCAGTTGCCCCTCGGCGTCCGCCTGGTGCTCCATGATGGCCAGCGCCAGGGTGTCTTTTTTCAGTTTGCGGTAGTTCTCGATGCCGTACCCGGCGGCAATCAGGTGCAGTTCGGGCAGGATCTTCTGTTGAAGTTCGTGAAAGGGCAGGCCGGCGCGGGTGGGGTCACTCACTGCTTGACCTCACCCCCGGCAGCCAGTTCCCTGCGCGCGGCGCGGTCGGCGCGGCGCGGCCTGGTCATAGCAGTGTTGATAAAAAGTTCCATTAACGTTCTCCCTGACAGTGATTGTAAACACCTGCGGCCGCAGGTGGGCCACGCGCAGATCGGATGAGGAAGACGGTGAGGCGGATCGGTGCTCAGCATACCCCGCCCGGTACCGCGGCGCGCGGCACGTTGACCGGATCAGCCTGCCGCCCTACCATGAGGGGAGCCCCACACTGGGGTGAGACCATCACACTGCGAACGTGAGGACAGGCGGCCGGACACGGGGACGCACGAGCGAGTCAGGGACGGTGAGAGCCTGACGCACGTCACTCCCAGCCGACGATCACCTCCCGCGCTGACGGAAGAACCCCCCCGCACCGGGGGGCAGTAGACCCGTCCGGACGCCCCCCGACAGAGGGACCGTGCAACGAGGCTGCCCCGCAGGGGGCGGTGAAGTTGGGTGGTACCACGCACCCGCTCCCCCTCCGGGGCGGCGCGTCCCAGCACCGAATTCGTGCCCGTCTTCCCGGCGGGCGGACGAACGGACCGCTGAGACGCGCCGCCCCCTTTTCCTGCCCTCCGGAGGCCCCCGCATGCACCTGACCGACATTCCTTTCGGCGTGACCCACTGGCCGGACGTTCCCACCACCGAGCACCCGGGCGAGCGCGGCGTGGCGCGGTGGCGCACCCGGCAGTTCGGGGCCGGGCCGGGTGGACCAGTGCGCGTGCGGATGGTCGAGTACTCTGCCGGGTACCTCGCGGACCACTGGTGCCAGAAAGGGCACGTGCTGCTGGTCCTGACCGGGCAACTGGAAACCGAGTTGCAGGACGGGCGGACCTTCACGCTGCGGCCCGGCGACTCGTATCAGGTGGCCGACGGGGCCGAGGCGCACCGTTCCAGCACGCAGGAGGGGGCCACGCTGTTCATCGTGGACTGACGCCCCCCCCGCAGCCCCACTCACTCCCGCACCCGGAGGTGAACCCGTGACCCGCAACAGCCCAGGCAACCCGCACCCGGCACACCGTCTGCCCAGCCTGACAGCAGGCATTCCGGCGCGGGTGATCCCCGCCTCCTGACATCACAGACCCACTGACTCACCCGTGCACCCGACCCTCTTTCCCGTGTTTTCTGGAGTTCCGATGACCAACCCTCCCTTCAAGCCCGTTCAGGGCAACCCCAACTTCCCGGCCCTGGAGCAGGACACCCTGGCGTGGTGGCAGGACCGCCGCATCTTCGAGCGGTCGCTGGAGCAGACCAGCGGCGCGCAGACCTTCACGTTCTTCGAGGGGCCGCCCACCGCGAACGGGCAGCCCGGCGTGCACCACGTGCAGGCCCGCTCCTTCAAGGAC
Organism: Deinococcus aquaticus; assembly: GCF_028622095.1. Classification (NCBI taxonomy): domain Bacteria; kingdom Thermotogati; phylum Deinococcota; class Deinococci; order Deinococcales; family Deinococcaceae; genus Deinococcus; species Deinococcus aquaticus. The sequence goes on from NZ_CP115165.1 coordinate 2,691,150, forward strand.
CTGTTCCCGCGTTTCCGGACCATGCAGGGCTTCCACGTGCCGCGTAAGGCCGGGTGGGACACGCACGGCCTGCCGGTCGAGATCGGCGTCGAGAAGAAACTTGGCCTGAACAGCAAACGGGAAGTCGAGGCGTACGGCATCGATAAATTCAACGCCGAGTGCCGCGCCAGCGTGTTCGAGTACGAGGCCGAGTGGCGCAGGTTCACGGAACGCATGGGTTACTGGGTGGACCTGGACGACGCGTACATGACGCTGCACAAGGACTACATCGAGAGCATCTGGTGGAGCGTCAAGAACCTCGACCAGAAGGGCCTGCTGTACAAGGGCTTCCGCGTCGCGCCGTACTGCCCGAAGGACGGCACGACCCTGTCGAACGCCGAGGTCAGCGAGGGCTACAAGGACATCCAGGATCCGAGCGTGTACGTGCCGTTCGCCCTGAAGGACCCCGCCAGCCTGGGCCTGCCGGACGGCGCGGCGTTCCTGGTGTGGACGACCACCCCGTGGACCCTGCCGTACAACGTGGGCGTCGCCATTCACCCGGACTTCGAGTACGTGGCCGCGCGGGACAAGGAGGGCCGGGTGCTGATCCTGGCCGCCAGTCTGCGCGCCGAGGTGCTGAGCGAGGAGGCCGAGGTCGTGAAGACCTTCCGGGGCACCGAACTGGAACGCGTAACGTACGCGCCGCTGTTCACCGAGGCGTACGACGCCGAGGGGGAAGGCAAACCCGTGTGGATGTCGGGCCTGGACACCTACGTGTCCGACAGCGACGGCACGGGCATCGTGCACACCGCGCCCGCCTTCGGTGAGGACGACATGCGTCTGGCGCGGAACTACGGCTTCCCGGTGATCGTGGGCGTGGACGGCGAGGGCAAGCACCGCTTCGGGCCGTGGGCGGGCGTGTTCTTCCGGGACGCGAACAACGAGATCGTGCGCGACCTGCGCGCGCGCGGCCTGATGTGGAAGGAAAAGAACTTCCTGCACGCGTACCCGCACTGCTGGCGCTGCGGCACGCCGCTGATGTACTACGCGACCGAGTCCTGGTACCTGAACAACACCCGCCTGAAAGAGCGCCTGATCGAACTGAACCAGACCATCGACTGGCACCCCGCGCACATCCGCAACGGCCGTTACGGCGGGTGGCTGGAGAACCTGATCGACTGGAACCTGTCCCGCAGCCGCTACTGGGGCACGCCGATGCCCGTGTGGGAGTCCGAGGACGGCGAGTACCGCGTGGTCGGCAGTTACGCCGAACTGGCCGAGCTGAGCGGCCGCCCCGAACTGACGGGACCCGACTTCGACCCGCACCGGCCATTCGTGGACGACATCACCTTCGAGGACGGCGGCAAGACCTTCCGGCGCGTGCCGTACGTGATGGACGTCTGGTACGACAGCGGCAGCATGCCCTTCGCGCAGCACCACTACCCATTCGAGAACAAGGAGAAGTTCGAGAACGGGGGCTTCCCCGCCGACTTCATCGCGGAAGCCATCGACCAGACGCGCGGGTGGTTCAACAGCCTGCACCAGATCGGCACGATGGTGTTCGACTCCGTGGCGTACAAGAGCGTCATCTGCTCCGGGCACATCCTCGACGAGAAGGGCGCGAAGATGAGCAAGAGCAAGGGGAACGTCGTGAGCCCCTGGGACGTGTTCGAGCAGTACGGCGCGGACGCCGCCCGCTGGTACATGTACGTGAGCGCGCCACCCGAACTGAGCCGCCGCTTCGGCATGAACCTCGTGGGCGAGGCGTTCCGCAGTTACTTCCTGACGCTGTGGAACACGTACTCGTTCTTCGTGCTGTACGCGAACCTCGACCGGCCCGACCTGAACGCCGCGCCCGCTCCCGCAGACCGGCCCGAAGTGGACCGCTGGCTGCTGGCGAAAGTGCAGGCGCTGGTGGAGACCGTGACGGCCGCGCTGGAGAACTACGACCCGACCGGCGCGAGCCGCGCGCTTCAGGACTTCGTGACCGAGGACCTGAGCAACTGGTACGTGCGCCGTAACCGCAGGCGGTTCTGGGCTGGTGACGGCGAGGTGGACACGGCTGCCTACGCCACGCTGCATCACGCGCTGAAAACCGTGACGCTGCTGACTGCGCCGTTCACGCCGTTCCTGGCCGAGACGCTGTACCAGAACCTCGTGCGCAGCGTGGACGACAGCGCGCCCGAGAGCGTGCACCTTGCCACGTGGCCCGTGGTGGACGAGGCGCTGGCCGCGCCCGTGCTGGTAGGCGAGATGGACGCCGTGCTGCGCGTCGTGAGCCTGGGCCGCGCCGTGCGCGGACAGACCGGCATGCGCCAGCGCCAGCCGCTCCCGAAAGTCATGCTGCGCGCCCGCAGCGCCGAGCAGACGCAGGCCCTCGGGCGCTTCGCGGAGCAGATCAAGGAGGAACTGAACGTCAAGGAAGTCGAACTGATCGACCAGTTCACGGAACTCGTCAGTTACGTGCTGCGCCCGAACCTGCCCCTGCTCGGCAAGAAGTTCGGTAAGGCCGTCCCGCAGGTGCGCGCCGCGCTGCAGGCCGCCGACGCCAGCGAGATCGCCCGCTTCGTGCGCGACGGCAGACAGTTCGAGGTGACCTCGCCCACCGGTGAACGCTTCGAACTCGGGCCGGACGAGGTGCTCGTGGACGCCCAGTCCCCCGAGGGCTTCGCGGCGCAGGAGGAAGCCGGATACCTCGTCGCCTTCGACACGACCCTGACGCGCGAACTGGAACTGGAGGGCCTGGCCCGCGACCTCGTGCGCGGCGTGCAGGACGCCCGCAAGAAGGCCGGTTTCGAGGTGCAGGACCGCATCAGCCTGCACCTGAACCTGAGCGGCGACGCCCGCGCGGCCGCCGAAGTCTGGCAGGAGTACCTGATGAGCGAAACGCTCGCCGAGACGCTGGTGTTCGGAACGGCAGCCGGTTTCGAGGCGGAACTGGAAGGCGGAACGGCCTACCTGGAACGCCTGGAAACGACCAGCCACAACTGAGCAGGAACCCCTCTCACCACTGCGCAGAGTCGGGGTGAGGGGGGCATGGCAGACAGAGGGGCCGCGTCCAGTCGTGACGCGGCCCCTCCCCGGTTCTGTTCATCAACCCCGGGTGGTCAGCTCTCGACTGGGATAGCGGTGAACCCGTACGTGCCGGGGCCGACGTGCGCGCCGATGACGGGGCCCATGAGTTGAACGCGGCCTTTCTGGACGTTCAGTCCGCTGGTGGTCATGGCGTCGCGCAGGGCGTTGATGCGGGCGGTGTCGCGTCCGGCGTGCATGATGGTGACGCTCAGGGGCTTCGCGCCGAAGCGGTCGCGCAGGCTGGTCAGCATCTCGCTGGTCGCCTGATCGAGTTTGACGCGGCGCACGGCTTTCAGTTCACCCTGCTCGAAGTTCAGGATGGGCCGGACGGACATCACGTTGCCCAGGAAAGCCTGCGCGCGCCCGATGCGGCCGCTGCGGCGCAGGTACTCCAGGCTGGCGACGCTCAGTTCGGAGTGCATGAGGGTGCGCGCCGTGTGTACGGCCTGCGCCGCCGTTGCCAGGTCCGCGCCGGCCCAGATGGCGTCACGGGCGGCCATGACGGCTTCCGCGAGGGGACCGCTGGCGAGTTCGCTGTCGACCACCTGAATGCGGCTGGTCATACCGAGCGTCTCGGCGGCCTTCCGGGCGTTCCGGACGGTTTCGGACAGCTTGCCGGAAATGTGCACGCTCAGGATGCTGTCGTGCGTCTGGAGCAGGTCGCGGTAACGGGCGGCGAAGGTGTCGGCGCTGATGGGGGTGGTGGTGGCGCTGCCCCCGGCGCGCATGTGGTCGTACACGGCGTCCGGGTCGATTTCCTGCCAGTCCAGCAGGGTGCGGTCGTTCATCCGCACCTGAAGTGGGATGACCTGAATACCGAGTTGCCGGGCACTGTCAGGGTGCAGGTCGCAGGTGGAGTCGGTGACAACGGCAATCATATGTCTGTGTTCTAGTCGTTCCGGGGGCGGTACTCTGTGAGATTTCCGGCTTGCCGCCCGGCGGGGGGTCTTCATACACGGAACTGTCAGGTTTCTGTCCGGTAAACGGCGCGGAGCGGTGTGGGCTGGATGGCGTTCAGGGCGACGTTTGCGGCGGCGCTCCCCGTCTATACTCCGCAGTCATGAAGCATGAGAAACGCAGTCAGGTTCGCGGGCGGACGCGGTGAAGGTCGCGGTACTGTGTCACGCCAGCGCGGGGGGGTCCGGGGTGGTGGCCGCCGAGCTGGGATTACAGGTGGCCCGCGCGGGCCACGAGGTGCATTTCGTGGGGTCGGCGCAGCCGTTCCGGCTGGGCGGGCAGGGCGGCATGCACGGTCCGTACTTTCATCAGGTCAGCGCTTACGCGTACGCGCTGTTCGACCAGCCGTACCCGGAACTGGCGGCCGCGAACACCCTGACCGAGGTGATCCTGGAGCACGGCGTGGAGCTGTCTCACGCGCATTACGCCATTCCGCACGCCACGGCCGCCATTCACGCGCGGGCCATTTCGGGCCGCACGCGGGTCATGACCACGCTGCACGGCACGGACGTGACGCTGGTGGGTCTGGAACCCGCGTTCCGGCACACGACCCGGCACGCCATTCAGAAAAGCGATCACGTGACGGCCGTGTCGCGTTACCTCGCGCAGCACACGCAGGAGGTGTTCGGCCTGGACCGCGAGATCGAGGTGATTCATAACTTCGTGGACAGCGACCGCTTCGTGCGCGTGACGGACCCGGCGGTGCGGGCGCGGTTCGCGCATCCGGACGAGGCGCTGCTGGTACACGTCAGTAACTTCAGGCCCATCAAGCGTGCCGAGGACGTGGTGCAGGTGTTCGCGCGGGTGGCGAGCGAGATTCCGGCGCGGCTGCTGATGATCGGGGACGGCCCCGAACGGCCGCGCGTGTTCGAGCTGGCGCAGCAGCTGGGCGTGATCGGCCGCACGCACTTCCTGGGGTCGTTCCCGGATGTGGAGACGGTGCTGGGCATCAGCGACCTGTTCGTGCTGCCCAGCAGCCAGGAGAGCTTCGGGCTGGCGGCGCTGGAAGCCATGAGCTGCGAGGTCCCGGTCGTCGCGTCGAATGCGGGCGGCATTCCGGAGGTCGTGGAGCAGGGCGTGACTGGTTTCATGGCCGACGTGGGCGACGTGGACAGCATGGCGGACGCCGCCCTGAAGATCCTGCGGAACCGGGACCTGTACCTGCAGATGGGCGCGGCGGGCCGTCAGGCCGCGCTGACGAAATTCCATCAGAGTCAGATCGTGCCGCAGTACATCCGGGCGTACGAGCGCACGGTAATGGGCGCCCTGGCTTGAGGGAAGCGGCCGGGTGGGGGAAGAAGATCTTCCCTCCCTGGACATCATGTAGCACATGCAGTATAAGTGAATAGTTTCACGATCTGGATAGATCGTGAATGATTTGTTGATACTGGGAGCCAAGGCTGTTTGACCTGCTGAACGCATGATTCAGGGAGGCGTGGCACCGTGCCTCGCCTCCCCAGTGGCGCAGGTCCCTGCGTGAACGAGGGGCCCTGCCGTCCAGATCCTGCTTAGCGGGTCAGACGAACGGTGACCGTCGTGGAATCACTGAACGGCTGCACGGCCACGGCGCGGCCCACGTCCACGATCAGGGCATTCCAGCCGCGTTTCAGGGTGGCTGCGTAGCCTTTGCTGGCCTTCACGGTCACGTCGGTATTCACCCACGCCACGAACAGGGTGGCGCGGCCCACACTGGGCAGCACGTCCCGCAGAGGTTCATTATCGTCTCGGCGGCCATTGTTGTTCGCGTCGCGGTACACGAAGAACTTCAGTTCGGCCACACGCGCCTGCCCGGACACCTGCACCGGGTCGATCACGCCGGGCCACGTGACGTTCTGCGGCGTCAGGTCTACCTGCGCGCGGGCCGTGGGGGCCGCCGTGGGAATTTCCAGTACAAAGCGGCCGTTCTCGAGGGGGACGCTGGTGACTTCCTCGACTGCCTGCCCGAACGGGGACACCACGAAGCCCGCCACGCGCGTGTCAGCGGGGCCGCTGCCCTCCACACTGCCCCGGATGGTCAGGCCCAGGCCCTGCCCGGCAGACAGCACAGACAACGTGATCAGGAAGGGTCGAAGGTTCATACGTACAGTCTACGCGCGAGTCTGACGGGCGTGTGACCGCGCCCCCGCGCGCCGTTCATGCACGGCACATCAGAGCCCGCACCGGCACCAGAAACGGCCCGGCCCACCACTGGGGTGAGCCGGGCCGCCACGTAACCGGGGGGTTACTTGTTCAGGGCTGCCTTGACCATGTCGATGATTTCGGGCATGGTGTCGGCGACCGGGACGTTCGCAGCGGCGAACGCGGCCAGTTTGCTTTCCGGGGTGCCCACGTCGCCCATGATGATCGCGCCGGCGTGACCCATGCGCTTGCCCTTGGGCGCGCTGCGGCCGCTGATGAAGGCCACGACGGGCTTCTTCATGTGCTTGGCGATGTACTCGGCGGCGGCTTCCTCGTCCGCGCCGCCGATCTCGCCGATCACGACGATGGCGTCGGTGTCGGGGTCGGCTTCGAACAGGGGCAGCACGTCCGCGAAGGTCGTGCCGATCACGGGGTCGCCGCCGATGCCGACGGTGGTGCTGGTGCCCATGCCCGCGTCGTTCAGCAGCTTGGCGGCCTCGTAGGTCAGGGTGCCGCTGCGGCTGATCAGGCCGATGCGGCCGGGGTTGGTGTAGATCTTGTTGGGCATGATGCCGACTTTCGCCTGGCCGTTGGTGACCAGACCGGGGCAGTTGCCGCCGATCAGTCGGACGCCCTGGCCGCCCTCGGCGCGGCTGGCCGCGTCGAGCGTCTTGACTTCCTGCACGGCTTTCATCATGTCCACGGTGGGCACGCCCTCGGTGATCAGGACGATCAGGGGCATGCCGGCGTGCGCGGCTTCCAGCACGGCGTCAGCGGCGCCGGCCGGGGGCACGAAGATGATGCTGACGTTGGCGTCGTGCGCGGCTTTCGCCTCGGCGACGCTGTTGTACACGGGCCAGCCTTCGAAGTCGGTGCCGCCCTTGCCGGGCGTGACGCCCGCGACGACCTGCGTGCCGAAGTCCTTCATGGCGCGGCTGTGGCTGGCGCCTTCGCGTCCGGTCATGCCCTGCACGATGACGCGGCTGTTGTTGTCAACGAGAATGCCCATTACTTGCCCTCCGCGGCGTTGGCGTCCTTGGCGGCCTCGTCGGCGGCCTCGAACATGGTGGCGTACATCTGGATCAGGGGGCTGCCCACCTCGGCGAGCAGCGCCTTGGCCTCGTCCTCGGCCGTGCCCGCGATGCGCATGCGCACGGGCTTGGTCAGGATGCCGTCGTTCAGGGCCTGGATGACGCCCTTGGCGACCTCGTCGGCGCGGGTGATGCCGCCGAAGATGTTGATGAAGATGGCCTTGACGTCGGTGTCCTTGCTGACCAGTTTGACCGCGTTGTACACGATCTCGGCCTTGGCGCCGCCGCCGATGTCGAGGAAGTTGGCGGGTTTGGCGCCGGCGCGGTTGACCACGTCGAGGCTGGTCATCACGATGCCCGCGCCGTTGCCCAGCACGCCGACGTTGCCGTCGTCGAGTTTCACGTAGGCGAAGCCGTACTTGCTGGCCTCGATTTCGAGGGGGTGCTCGGCTTCCAGTTCGCGCCAGTCAGCGAGGTCCTGGTGGCGGTACATGGCGTTGTCATCGATCTCGAACTTGGTGTCGAGCGCGAGCGGGATGCCGTCGGGGCCGACAAACAGCGGGTTGATCTCGACCAGCACGGCGTCACGCTTCAGCGCGGCCTCGCTCATCTTGACCATCATGTCGGCGATCTTATTCAGGTTGCCCTTGAAGCCGGCCTTGATAGCTACCTCGCGCGCCTCGTAGGGGCGCAGGCCCGTGACGGGGTCGACGCGGTGCTTGATGATCTTCTCGGGGGTGGCGGCGGCCACTTCCTCGATTTCCATGCCACCCTCGGCGCTGGCCATCAGGGTGTAGCTCTGCACGTTACGGTCGACGATCATGCCGACGTAGTACTCGACGCCAGCGTCGATGTCGACGGCCTTGGTGACCAGGACCTTGTTGACGGTCAGGCCCTTGATGTCCATGCCGAGGATCTTCTCGCCGTTCTCGAAGGCCTTGTCTTCGGTGGGGCTGAATTTCACGCCGCCGGCCTTGCCGCGTCCGCCCACGTGCACCTGGGCCTTGACGACGACGGGCTGTCCGTACTCGCGGGCGATCTGGCGCACCTCGTCGGGGGTGCGGGCGACCTTGCCGTCCTGAACGTTGACGCCGAACTGGCGCAGAATTTCCTTACCCTGATACTCGTGAAGTTTCACGGTGATCCCTCCTTGGGGGTGTTTCCAGACCTTGAACAGGCCGTGTCGATTGTCCCGATAAACGAGTATAAGCGCATGACAGGTGATCCCGTTCACACTGTCTCCGGTGCGGGGACAGTCGGGATGGGTCTGAACGCTGGATAGTGCGGACTGTACAGCATTCCGGCGGCCCGGCCTGCCCGGCGCGGGGGCCGGGGACCACCGCCGGGCGGGCAGACGGGCCGGGGGGGCGCGTGTTACTTTGCCGTTCATGAGTCAACTGGAGCAGTTGCGGGCCGTGATGGGCCGCGCCGGAGTGGACGCCCTGTGGATCAGCGACGCGGCGAACGTGCGGTACCTGAGCGGATTCACGGGCGGCAAGGACGGCAAGGTACTGGTCACGCCGCAGGGCGAGACGCTGTACACCGACGCGCGGTACACGGTGCAGGCGGAGCAGGAGTCGCGCATGCCGCAGTTCATTGCGCGCCCCCCGGCCACGCTGGAGCACGCCGCGCCGGGCGTCGCGGGCCTGCGCGTGGGCTTCGAGGCCGAGAGCCTGACCGTGGCCGAACTGGAGCAGTTGCGGGAGTTCTGGCCGCAGGCGACGCTGGTGGGAACGGCCGGGGTGCTGTCGGAGCTGCGCATGATCAAGACGCCGGCCGAGGTGCAGGCCGTGCGGGACGCGCAGGCGCTGGCCGACCGGGTGTTCGCGCAGGTGCGCCCCATGATCCGTGCGGGCGTGCGTGAGCTGGACGTGGCGCTGGAGATCGAGTCGCTGCTGCGCCGCGCGGGGGCCGAAAGTGCCTTTGAGATCATCGTGGCGAGCGGGCCGCGCGGGGCGATGCCGCACGGCGTGGCGTCCGAGCGCGTGATCGAAGACGGCGAACTGGTCACGGTGGACATGGGCGCGCGCCTGAACGGGTACAACAGCGACATGACCCGCACGGTGGCCGTGGGCACGCCCAGCCCCGAGATGCGCCGCGTGTACCGGGCTGTGCTGGAGGCCGAGGAAGCGGCGGTGCAGGCGGTGCGGCCCGGCGTGAGCGGCGCGGAACTGGACGCCCTGGCGCGCGGCATCCTGACCGGGCACGGGCTGGGCGAGGCGTTCGCGCACTCGCTGGGGCACGGGGTGGGCCTGATGGTCCATGAGGGCCCCAGCCTGCGCGGCAGCAGCGAGGACGTGCTGCGGCCCGGCATGATCGTGACCGTCGAGCCCGGCGCGTACCTGCCGGACGTGGGCGGCGTGCGCATCGAGGACCTGGTGCTGGTCACCGATGACGGCTTCGAGGTCCTGAGCCGCAGCGAGAAGGAAGTCGTGTGAGTCTCTCCAGAGCGGGACGGGCGATCCTGGTCGCCGCCGCACTGGCCGGCATGCTGGGATCGGCGCAGGCCGGGTCGTACCGCGTGCAGTCCGGCGACACGCTGTGGCAGATCGCGCGGGCGCACGGGGTGAGCGTGCAGGCGCTGCTGGACCTGAACGGCCGGACGGACGGGGTGATCCGGCCGGGCGAGGTGCTGACCGTGCCGGGCGGGAGCGCGGCGGCGCAGGCGACGGTCCGCGCGGCAGCCGTGCCGGCAACGCCGCAGGCGGTCGGGCAGCGCGGACAGGCCGTGTACTACGGCGGCCGCCGGGACGCCCGCACGGTCATGACGGCCGCGCACCTGAATCTGCCGTTCGGAACGTGGGTGCGGGTCACGCATGAACGGACGGGCCGCAGCGTGGACGTCCTGATCAACGACCGCGGGCCGTTCGGGGTGCCGTCCCGGATTATCGACCTGTCCCGCGAGGCAGCGTCGGCGCTGGGAATTCTCAGCGAGGGAATCGCGCCTGTGCGGGTGGACGTGCTGCGCTAGGTCGGCCTTCCCGGCCTTCCGGAGTGGCCCGGCGCGGCCGGAACGCCATCTGCGCGGGGGCGGGCTCGGCAGAGGTGTTAGAATCGTTCGGGTTTCAACCACAGACAGACGCTTTGACTGATGTGCTTCACCCCCCGAGGAGGATGGTTTCAATGACGATGGAAACGGCTCTACTGACCCTGGATACCCTTGCGAAGTACCTCAAGGAAAAAGAAGTTCAGCTGGACATGGAAGAGAACAACGGTCAGCGGTTTATCCGCATGGGCTGGCGCTTCGAGATGGGCGACGCGGCCGTGCTGGTCAGCGTGAACGACGGCCCGAACAACACCAGCCGTCTGGAAGTGACCTGCGTGACCCAGAAGCAGTACAACGACCGCCGCAACGAGGTCGTGAACATGCTCAACGACCGCAACCGCGAGCGGGCCTTCGCGCGTTCCATCGACGCCGACGGCAACGTGTGGTTGGAGTACGTGGGCTTCTACCCCACCCTGGCCGAGATGCCCCAGGAGACCTTCGACACGCTGTTCGGCGGCGTGCTGATGCACTTCCAGGATGACTACGGCACCCTGGAAGGTTACGTGGCCCAGAACGGCCCGCAGCTGCAGCAGCCCCAGGCCTGATCGCCTGACGGATGGGGGAAGTGGGGTGACCTGCTTCCCCTCTCTTTCAGGGAATTAAGTGAATAGTTTCACGATTTTGCTTGCCCGTGAAATTATTAGCCCCTCATACCTACCTGACAATTCGCTCCAGCCGGGCCTTTCTACCGGATCCGCTGAGGCGGGGGGCTCCGGCGGGGGTGGGGGTTGACAGGTTCCCCCAGGGGCCCTAAGGGCGTGACGGTTCTGTCAGAACAAGGCACGTACCCTGAGTTTCATGAGTCAGGCCGAACTGTCCCCGCCTCCCCGCCCACCCCGGCGGGGGCCGCTGGGACGCGGCACAATGCGGTTTCAGTTCACGCTGGTGATCTTCATGCTGGCCTTCCTGCCGAACGTGGTCCTGACCATCACGGCGCAGCCCAGCGTGCCCGCCTCCACCCTGACCGCCTGGATGCTGATCGTGGGCTTCCTGTGCGCGCTGGTCGGGTACGTCCTGAGCGGGACGCTCCTGCGCGCTGTCAGCCGCCTTCAGACCGAGGTGGAACACGGCGATTTCACGCAGCCGCACCCGGACGACCCCAGCGAGATCCTGGCCCTGCGCGGCGCGTTCACGGGGCTGCTGGGCCGCCTGGGCACCGAACAGGGCCGCCGCAACGCCTTCATGGCCACGCTGGTCCACGACCTGAAAACCCCGCTGATCGCCACCGGGCACCTGACCCGCGCCCTGACCACGCTGCCGCTGCCGGAAGAGGAGCGCCGCGCGGTGGGCGAGCAGATTCAGGCGGAAACCACGCGCCTGCTGTCGCTGGTGCAGCAGATGGCCGACGCCCACCGCTTCGAGCAGGAAGACGTGCAGGTGCACACCGTGCCCACCGACCTGCGCGCCCTGGCCAGTCAGGTGGCCGCCCGGCTGGACGCGCAGGTGACGCCGCACCTGACCCTCAGCGTGAGCGGGCAGGGGCACGCCGACGTGGACCCCGGCCTGCTGGACCGCGCCGTGACGAACCTGACCGTGAATGCCCTGCGTTACGCCAGCGGGCACGTGGACATCAGCGTCACGCCGCGCGGCATCGAGGTCACCGACGACGGCCCCGGACTGTCCGGCCCCCTGAGTGAACTGGCGCAGCCGTTCAACTCGCAGCCGACCACCATTGCCGGCAGGCAGTACACCGCCGGGACCGCCGGACTGGGCCTGTTCATCGTGCGCCGCATCGCCGAGGCGCACGGCGGGCACCTGCACTACGACCGGCTGCACCCTGACCGGCTGCCGGAACAGACGCCGGGTGACGTGCCCGGCACCGCGCCCACCCACCACCCGGCCGCGCCCCCCGACCCTGATGCCCCCACGCACGACCGCACGCCCCACCTGACCCGTTTCACTCTCGCACTGCCGGAGGTAACACCATGAGACTCGTAATCGCCGATGACCACCCGCTGTTCCGCATGGGCCTGAAATACGCACTGATTCACCAGGGCTTCGATGTCGTGGCCGAGGCCAGCGACGGCCTGAGCGCCCTGGAAGCCTGCCGCGCCCTGCAACCCGACGCCGCGCTGCTGGACGTCAAGATGCCCGGCATGACCGGCATCGAGGTCTGCGAGCGCCTGCGGCAGAGTAACCCCCGGCTGGTCAGCGTGCTGATCACCACCTTCGCCGAGCCCGCCATCGTGCAGGCCGCCCGCGCCGCCGGGGCGCGCGGGTACGTCAGCAAGGAGACCGACCCGGAAAGCCTGGCGCGGCAACTGCGCGACATCGTGGCGAACCCCGACGTGGACCGCCTGCCGCACGTGGACGTACCCCGCCTGACGCCCCGCGAATCCGAGGTACTGCCCCTGCTAGCGCAGGGCTACAGCAACAAGGAGATCGCCAAGAACCTGGGCGTCAGCCCGGACACCGTCAAGGACCACCTGGCGCGCCTGTACGCCAAGCTGGACGCCGGGGACCGCACCGAGGCGGTCAGCCGCGCCCGCTCCATCGGCCTGCTGCACTGAATCGCCCACCCGGGCGCGGCGGGGGTCACGGCAGCGTGGCTCCCGCCGCCTCATGTGCGGCGCTGGCCGTCCGGGAACGCTGCTAGAGTGGCCGGAGTATGAGAACCCTGAAGACATCTTCACTGAAGGCCACCCTGGCGACCCTGCTGGTGCTCACCGGCAGCCTCGCGGCGGCCCAGACCACCCCTACCGACACCCGTGAGCGCCCGGCCGTCTGGACCGGCCTGGGCCTGGAAACCATCGTGCCGGTCGTGCAACTGTCGGTCTCCGCGCCGGTCGGTCAGGCGGGCGGGCTGACCGTCATGCCGCGCGTGGGCGTGGATGCCGGCGTGATCACCATTCTGAGTGCCGACCTGCTGCTCAGCCGCGCGGACACCGGCTGGTATGGCGGGCCGTCTGCCGGGCTGATCGTCACGGGCGACGGTGGCTGGCGGGCCGGAGCGGTCGCCGGGTACCGCGCCCGCACCCGAACGAACCTGGGCCTCTTCGTCGAGGGTGGCGTGCGCTACACAGTGGTGCGCGGGCTGCTCACCAGCCATGAACCGGTTCCGGCAGGGCAGTCCGCGCGGCCAGCCGAGGACCTCGCGCTGCCCTCCCCCACCCTGCGCCTGGGCCTGACGTACCGCTTCTAAACCTCTCGCCCCTGTCCGTGCGGGCCGCCTGTACCCTGCGGGGCATGAGTGGCCCCTTTCTGCTGTCTGACCGTGCCCTGAGCCTCAAGCCGTCCTCAACGGTCGCCGTGACCAGCCGCGCGCTGGAACTGCGGCGTCAGGGCGTGGACGTGATCAGCATGAGCGTGGGCGAACCGGATTTCGACACGCCCACGCACGTAAAGGCGGCTGCCATTGCCGCCATTGAATCTGGTAAGACGAAGTACACGGCGGTCAACGGCATTCCGGAACTGCGCGAGGCGATCAGCGCAAAATTTGCGCGCGAGAACGGCCTGAGCTACGCGCCGGACTGCGTGACGGTCACGAGTGGCGGCAAGCAGGCGCTGTTCAATGCTTTTCTGGCGCTGCTGAATCCGGGTGACGAGGTGCTGATTCCCGCGCCGTACTGGGTGAGCTACCCGGAAATGGTGGCGCTGGCGGGCGCGGTGCCGGTGGCCGTGCCGACCACGCCGGAATCGGGTTTCCAGCTGGACCCGCAGGCGCTGGAGGCGCGCGTGACGCCCAGGACCCGCATGATCGTACTGAACAGTCCCGGTAACCCCACGGGCGCGGTGTTCACGCCGGAGGTGCTGGAGGCGGTGGCGGGCGTGGCGCAGCGGCATGGCCTGATCATCGTGACGGACGAGATGTACGAGCATCTGGTGTACGACGCACGGCAGGTCAGCATCGGCCTGTACGCGCCGGAGCACACGCTGACCATCAACGGGGCCAGCAAGGCGTACGCCATGACCGGCTGGCGCATCGGGTACGCGGGCGGGCCCCGGGGCGTGATCGCCGCCATGAACGCCCTGCAATCCCAGAGCACCAGCAACGCCAGCAGTGTTTCGCAGTACGCGGCGCTGGCCGCCCTGGATCAGCATGAGGCGACGGCGCGCTTTATCGACATGGCGCGCGGGGCGTACCGCGAGCGGCGCGACGTGATCGTCGCCGGCCTGAACGCCATGGGTCTGCCCACTCCCACCCCGCAGGGCGCGTTCTACGTGATGGCGAACACGGACCGCATCCACACCGACGAACTGGAAGCCGCGCGCCGCATCCTGGACGACGCGCGGGTGGCGGTCGTGCCGGGCACGGATTTCGGCGCGCCGGGACAGGTGCGCCTGAGTTACGCGACCGACCTGAACACCATCCAGGAGGTGCTGCGCCGCATCGGCACCCTACTGATCTGACAGGGCTGACCTGACGGGCTGAATCCCCTTGATAACCCCTTTCGTGAAGCTTCCATGAAGCTCTTCCGTGGGGGGTTTTCACATGATGCTCAGAGACGCTGGAGGGGCACAGGGAGGCACAGACATGACAGACCGGGCATTCATCGAGGTGCGGGGCGCGCGCGAACACAATCTGAAGAACGTCTCGCTGGACATTCCCAAACGGCAGCTGACGGTCTTTACCGGCGTGTCGGGGTCCGGCAAGTCGTCGCTGGTGTTCGACACGCTGGCCGCCGAGGCGCAGCGGCAGTTGAACGAGACCTTCACGGCATTCGTGCAGGGCTTCCTGCCGCACTACGGACAGCCGGACGTGGACAGCGTGAGCCACCTGAACGCCCCGGTCGTCATCAATCAGAAGCGGGTGGGGGGCGGGGCGCGCTCGACAGTGGGCACGTACACGGACATCGCCGCGCCACTGCGGGTGCTGTTCTCCCGCGCGGGGCAACCGTCAGCGGGTCCGGCGTTCGCATACTCGTTCAACACGCCGCAGGGCATGTGCCCGGAGTGCGAGGGCATCGGGCGCACCACGCAGCTTGACCTGGACCGCCTGCTGGACCGGAGCCTGTCTCTGAACGGCGGGGCGATCCAGCACCCGGATTTCAGGCCCGGTAAGTGGCTGTGGAAGACCTACGCGCTGAGTGGCCTGTTCGACCTGGACCGGCCCGTGCAGGACTACAGCGAGCACGACCTGCACCTGCTGCTGCACGGGCGGGACCTGAAGGTGTCGCTGGGCGAGATCAACATGACCTACGAGGGACTGGTGGACCGTTTCGGGCGGATGTACCTGAAGAAGGACGCGGCGGCCATGTCCGACCGGAGCCGCGCGGTGTTCGAGCAGTTCGTGACGGGCGGCACCTGCCCGGTGTGCGGTGGGGCGCGCCTGAACGCGGCGGCGCTGGAGTCGCGGATCGAGGGGCGGAACATCGCGGAACTCTCGGATCTGGAGGCCACCGAGCTGCTGGATTTTCTGCGGGGTCTGAGCGACCCGGCGGCGGCGCGCGTGGCGGGGCACCTCACGCAGCGGCTGTCGCACCTCGTGGAGATCGGGCTGGGGTACCTGAGCCTGAGCCGCGAGACGGCCAGCCTGTCCGGCGGCGAGGGCCAGCGCCTGAAACTCGTGCGGCACCTGGGCAACAGCCTGACCGACATGCTGTACATCCTGGACGAGCCGAGCGTGGGCCTGCACGCGCGGGACGTGTCGCGCCTGACCGGGCTGCTGGGCGCGCTGCGCGACAAGGGCAACACGGTGCTGGTCGTGGAGCACGATCCGGACGTGATCCTGGCCGCCGATCACGTGGTGGACATTGGCCCCGGGCCGGGCGTGCGTGGGGGCGAGGTGACGTTCCAGGGGCCGGTCGCGGCGCTGCTGGAGGCCGGGACCCTGACCGGACGGCACCTGGGTCGCCCGCTGCCGCTGAAGGAGCAGGTGCGCGTCCCGACCGGGTGGCTGCGCGTGCAGGGCGCGCGGCGGCACAACCTGCGGGACGTGACCGTGGACATTCCCACCGGCGTCCTGACGGTCGTGACCGGCGTGGCCGGGTCGGGCAAGAGCACCCTGATTCACGACGTGTTCCTGCCGCGGCACCCGGACGCGGTCGTGGTGGACCAGTCACGCGTGACCACCAACAGCCGCTCGGCGCCCGCCACGTACACCGGGATCATGGACCCCATCCGCAGGGCGTTCGCGAAGGCCAGCGGCCAGAGCCCCGCGCTGTTCAGCTTCAACTCGGAAGGCAGCTGCCCCAACTGCGCCGGGCTGGGAGTCGTGTACACGGACCTCGCGTTCATGGAGGGCCTCTCGACGACCTGCGAGGCCTGCCAGGGCCAGCGCTTCCGCCCGGACGTGCTGCGCTGGCAGTTGCGGGGGCAGTCCATCAGCGACGTGCTGAACATGACCGCCGAGACGGCGCTGGCGTTCTTCACCGAGAAACCCGTCCGGGCGGTCCTGCAGGCCATGAACGACGTGGGGCTGGGGTACCTGACGCTGGGGCAACCGCTGAGCACCGTGTCGGGCGGCGAGGCGCAACGCCTGAAACTCGCCACCGAACTGCACAAGCGCGGCAGCGTGTACGTCATGGACGAACCCACCACGGGCCTGCACCTGAGCGATATCGGGCTGCTGCTGGGCATCATCGACCGGCTGGTGGACGGCGGGAACACGGTCATCCTGATCGAGCATCAACTGGACGTGATCCGGCAGGCCGACTGGCTGATCGACCTCGGCCCCGAGGGCGGACGCGCGGGCGGCGAGGTGCTGTACAGCGGTTCCCCGGCCGGACTGCGCGGCGTGGAACGGTCCGTCACGGCGCGTTACCTCTGATGGATTCCGTCTGTTCCTACTCTGTGGGGCAGCTCTACGAGTCGCATCCGCCCGGCTTGAACGGCTCTGCAAGCCACTCAATCGGAGTCCGTATGAGCACCCGGAACCCAGGCACGCGCCGCGTCGTACTGTGAACAGGTATGACAGACATGAATCCCGGCAGTGACGGCACGTACAGCCTCCGCGACTTCCTGGCGCAGACCGCCGAGCGGGACAATCCCGGCGACGTGTTCGAGCTGGAAAGCAGCAAGATGCTGGAAGTGAAGGTGAACGGCCGCATCTGGAGCAAGCTGGGCGCCATGGTCGCCTACAAGGGCAACCTGACCTTCAAACGCGAGGGCACCCTGGAAGGCGGCCTGATGAAGGCCCTGAAGCGGGCCGTGTCGCAGGAGATGAGTCCGCTGGCGAAGATCGAGGGGCGCGGCGTGGCGTACCTGGCGGACCAGGGCAAGGAAGTGCAGATCCTGCGGCTGGCGGGCGACAGCCTGAACGTGAACGGCAACGACCTGCTGGCCTTCGAGGACAGCGTGCAGTACGACATCACCATGCAGCGCCGCATTGCGGGCATGGCGGCCGGGGGGCTGTTCAGCGTGAAGGTGCAGGGGCAGGGACTAGTCGCCATCCTGAGTCACGGCAAACCGCTAACGCTGCGCGTGACGCCGAACGAACCGATCTTCACGGACCCGAACGCCACCATCGCCTGGAGCGGGAACCTGCAACCGCAACTGCGGATGGATTCCAGCCTGCGTTCCATGATCGGGCGGGGCGGCGGCGAGACGTACCAGATGGTCTTCCAGGGCGACGGCTTCGTGGTCGTGCAACCCTACGAGGAATTCGAGCACGGCATGGGCAGCGACAGCAGCAGCGGCGGCAAGAGCCTGGGCGACCTGTTCGACTGAGCGAGCGGGGAGCAGGTTGCAGGAACAGATTCCGGGCGGGGGCGGCGGCTCCCGCCCCATGCTGTTACTCTTCCCGCTCTCCACTGCCTGCATCCCACACCCCTCACGGGCTACACTCGCCCGCAATGAGTCTGGTTGTGATGGCGACAGGTGGCACGGGTGGGCACATCTACCCGGCGGTGGCGACGGCACGTGAGTTGATGGCGCGCGGGCATGAGACGCTGCTGCTGGGGCAGCGGGGCGGCATGGAGGAGCGCGTGGCGGCCGAGCAGGGCCTCGCGTTTCATGGGGTGGACGCCGGGAAACTGGCGCGCAGCGGGCAGGGCCGCCCGGACCCGCGCGAGTTGCTGCGGGCCGGGCAGGGCGTGGCGCAGGCGCGGTCGTTCCTGGCGCGCACGCGGCCCGGCGCGGTCGTCGGGTACGGGGGCTTTGCGAGCCTGCCGGGCGTGCTGGCCGCGCAGAGCCTGGGCCTACCGACGGTGCTGCACGAGCAGAACGCGCGGCTGGGCCTGACGCAGCGGCTGGCGGTGCGGGGCGCGCGGGCGGTCGGGACGGCGTACGAGCGGGTGATCGGACTGGACCCGAAGCGGGCGTCGCTGGTGGGCATGCCCGTCCGCGAGACGCGAATGCCGCGTGCCGAGGCGTTGGAACGGCTGGGGTTGCAGGACGGCCCGCTGACGATCTTCGTGATGGGCGGGTCGCAGGGGTCGCTGTTCCTGAACAACGCCGTGCCGGACACGCTGCGGCACCTGTTTGGCGGGGAGGGACTGCTAGCCCCGCAGGCCAGTGCCGGTGGCCTGAGCGTGGACCTGGATTTCACGGGATCGCGGGCGGGGGGGGGCGTGCAGGTGCTGCACTCGACCGGGCCGCGCTGGCTGGCGGACGTGGCACGCGGCGTGAAGGACCTCGAGTGGTACGAGGCCGTGGGCTTCGTGGACGCGGTCGCGGCGTGGTCGGTGGCGGACCTGGCGATCACGCGTGCCGGGACGAGCACCCTGGCGGAGGCGGCGTTCCACGGGGTGCCGCTGATCATGGTGCCGCTGCCCGAATCGGCCGAGAACCACCAGTTCCACAATGCCGTGGCGGTGCAGCAGGCCGGGGCGGGGCGCGTGGTGGAGCAGAAGGACGTTCCCGGAACGCTGGGTCAGGCGGTGTTAGAGTGTGCGGCAGCGGGTCCGCGCGCCTCGATGCGCGAGGCGGCCCTCGGGCGCTCCCAGGTGGGCGCGGCGGGGCGGTTCGCGGACCTGATCGAACGGCACCTGCGTTAGTGGGCCACCCCTGACCTCCCATGACTGATCTATCCTCCCAGCTGACACCGCCCGGCGAGTCCGTGGCGTCCCAATCCGTTTCTTCCTCCGCGCCGGGTCGCGCGGGGGCCACTGAGCAGTCCGCGCCGCTGCACTATCACCTGATGGGCGTGGGCGGCATCGGCATGAGCGCCTTCGCGCGGCTGCTGTCGGCGGCCGGGCACCGCGTGAGCGGCTGCGACGAGTCCGTGACCGAACTGACGGCGCAGCTTCAGGCCGAGGGGATTCCCGTAGCGACCGGGCACGCGGCGGCGCATGTGCTGGACGCACCGTTCGGGCCGGTGGACGTGCTGGTCGCGTCGGAAGCGGTTCCCAAATCGCATCCGGAACTCGTGGCGGCGCACGCCTCGGGCACGCTGGTACGGCCGCGCATGGCGCTGCTGGGTGACCTGCTGCGCGCCGGCCCCAGCGTGGGCGTGATCGGCACGCATGGCAAGACGACCACGACCAGCATGATCGCCGTCGCCATGCAGGGCGCGGGGCTGGACCCGTCGGCGTTCGTGGGCGGGATCGTGCCGGAGTTCGGCAGTAATGCCCGCGTGGGCGCCGGGCCGTTCGTGGCCGAGGTGGACGAATCCGACCGGGCCTTCGCGGAACTGGGCTGCGGGACGGCCGTGTTCACGAACGCCGAGGATGACCACGTGGGCGGCAATCAGGCGACGTACTGGGAGACGGTCGAGGAGCAGCACGCGGGCTTCGCGCGGTTCGTGGCGCAGTCCGGGCGGGTGCTGCTGTGCGCCGACTGGCCGGGCCTGGATGAACTGGTGACGGGCGCGCCCGAACGCCTCAGTTACGGGCAGGCCGAGGGCGCCGATTACCGCGCGGTGAACCTGCGCCCGGACGAGGACGGCACGTCGTTCACGGTGTCGTTCCGGGGCGAGGTACTGGGCGAGGCCCGCGTGGGACTGCCCGGCACGCACAACGTGCTGAATGCCCTGGCAGCGCTGGCGGTCACGCACCTGCACGGCGGGGATTTTGCGCGGGCGGCCCTGGCGCTGGGGGCGTTCCGGGGGCCGGGGCGGCGCTGGCAGCGGATCGGGGAGCTGAACGGCGCGCTGATCGTGGATGATTACGCGCACAACGCCACGAAGGTCGCGGCGGCCGTGCAGGCGGCCCGGCAGACCGGGCGGCGCGTGCGGATCGTGTTCCAGCCGCACCGTTTCCTGCGCACGCAGCAGTCCTGGCCCCGGCTGGCCGACGCGCTGATGGACGCCGACGAGGTGCTGCTGATGGACATCGCGGCGGCCAGTGAGGCGCCCATCGAGGGCATTCACGCGACCCTGATCTCGGGGCGCATGCTGGAAAACGGCCACGCGGGCGTCACGTACCTGCCGGACCGCCAGGAGATTCTGCGGGTACTGCGCGCCTCAGCCGCGCCGGGGGACATCATCGTGACCATGGGCGCCGGGGACGTGTGGAAACTGTCACGTGAACTGGCCGGGGGAACGGCGTGATGGCCGCGCCGGTCAGCCGCACAGGCGCGCGCGTGGAGCGGTTGCCGCTGGCGCGCTTCACGACGCTGGGCGTGGGCGGCGAATCCGAGGTGTGGTTCGTGTCGGACCACGCGCAACTGGCCGAGGCGATGGAACAGCCGTACCGCATCCTGGGTGGCGGCAGCAACCTCGTGATTGCCGATGAGGGCGTGCCGGAACGCGTGATCCGCCTGAGCGGACCGCTGGCCGAACGTGACCTGGAACCGGACCCGCACCTGAGCACCGAAGGCGAGATCGTGACCGGCTGGGTGGGCGGCGGCGTGCCCCTGCCCGGCCTGATCCGGCAGCTTCAGAAGCTGGGCCTGAGCAACCTAGAAGGCACGGTCGGGATTCCCGCGCAGGTGGGCGGCGCGGTCTGGATGAACGCCGGTACGCGTTACGGCGAGATGTTCGACGGCCTGCACACCATCGAGATCGTGACGCCGCAGGAGACACGGCAGGTCACGCCCGCCGACCTTCAGTGGGGCTACCGGGACAGCGGTATTCCGCGCAACCACGTGGTGTCGCGCGTGCGGCTGCGGCTGCGGCCCAGCACCCCGGAAGCCGTGCTGGAGAAGATGGACTTCGCGGACAATGCGCGCAAGGGGCAGCCGAAGATGAAAACGCCGGGCTGCGCGTTCAAGAACCCGGGCGGCGTGAGCGCCGGGCGGCTGATCGACGAGGCGGGCCTGAAGGGCACTAGGGCCGGGAACGCGCTGATCGCTCCCGAGCACGCGAACTTCATCGTGAACCTGGGCGGCGCGACGGCCGCCGACGTGCACGCGCTGCTGGACGCCATCCGCGCGCGTGTGCCGGTGCCGATGGAACTGGAGTACGAACTGTGGCCCGAGCGGCTGCCCGGCCTGCACAGCCCTGGCTCACAGACCACCGACCCGCATCAGCCTGACGCGCACCGGGACGGCCCGGCAACGTGAGCCCCGATTCCACTGGACCGGACGGCCAGCCCCGCAACCGCCGCGTGGCTCCGGCCGAGTACGGCGCGCCGCTGGACCTTTCGTTTGGTGCGCCGCAGGACGCGGCGTCTGCGGCGTCCTCTGCGGACGGTGCGGGGGCAGAAGCCACCGACGCGGGGGGGGCGGCGCGGCCCCGCCGGGTTCTCTCGCGCCGCGAGCGGGTGCTGCGGGGGGCGCTGGCGGCTGCGCTGCTGGTCGGCGCAGGGGTGGGCGGCTGGTACGCGCTGCCCGTGAAGACGGTGACAGTCGAGGGCAACCAGCGGCTCCCGGAGGCCCGGGTGCTGGAACTGGCCGGGTTACAGCCGGGCTTCGGCTGGCTGTACTACGGCGCGTGGCGGGCGCGTGGGCTGCTGGACAGTCCGTGGGTGGCGTCGGCCACCGTCACGCGGGTCTTTCCGGGCACCGTGCGGATTCGCGTCACCGAGCGGGTCGCGCGGGTGCGGCTTCAGCAGCCGGACGGGTCGGTCCTGACGGTCGCCGGGGACGGTACGCCGCTTCCCGGCGCGCTGAACACGCAGACCCTGCCGCTGGTCAGCGGGTGGGGGCCGGCCCGTCTGGGCGACGTTCTGCAGGTGCTGAGCGCTCTGTCCCGCTACAATGTGCAGTCGGTCGTGTTCACGCCGACTGGCCTGACGGTGAAATTGCCTTCCGGGTCGGTCTGGAGTGGCGATCCACAGGCGCTCCTGAAGTATGCTGGGAGTATCAGCATGTATCCCAATAAAGACATTTCCATCTACCCCTGGGGGGTGAGCGTCCAGGAATGAAAGACAATACCATCATTGTGGGCCTGGACATCGGCACCACGAAAATCACGACGGTCATCGGTGAAGTCGGTGCGCACGGCATGGTCGACATCATCGGGTCGGGCACCGTGAACAGCGAGGGCATGAAACGCGGGAGCGTCGTGAATCTCGAACGGGCCACGCAGGCCATCAAACAGTCCGTCCAGACCGCCGAACGCGTCAGCGGCGTCAAGGTCGAGAGCGTCTTCGTCAGCGTCGCCGGCAACCACGCCAAGGCCATCACCAGCCACGGGCTGGCCGCCATCCGCCGCAACCAGGAAATCGGGCAGAGTGACGTGGACCGCGCCATCGAGAACGCCCGCGCCGTGCCGCTCGACCCAAACCTCGAAATCATTCACACCCTCCCGCAGGAATACGTCGTGGACGGCCAGGAAGGCATCAAGAGCCCGGTCGGCATGCACGGCGTGCGCCTGGAGGTCGACGTGCACATCGTGGCCGGCACCGCCGGGCCGCTGTTGAACCTGCGCCGCTGCGTGCAGGAGGCTGGCCTGAAAGTCGACGGCTTCGCGCTGCATGCCCTGGCCAGCGGCCTCGCCACCCTGGAAGCCGCCGAGCAGAACCAGACCGTGATCGTGGTCGACATGGGCGGCGGCACCACCGACGTGGCCGTGTTCAAACGCGGCAACCTCGTGCACTCCGCCTGCATTCCCATCGGCGGCGAGCACGTCACAGCCGACCTGTCGCAGATCCTCAAGATTCCCGGCGAGGAAGCCGAGAACGTCAAGCGGCGCTACGGCGCGGCCCTGCCGGACCTGGCCGACAAGGACCTGACCCTGGAGATCACCACGTCCTCCGGCAGCACGCACGCCCTGACGGCCTTCGAACTGTCACGGATCATCAAGCCGCGCATGTCCGAGATCTTCGGCCTGATCCGCGACGAGATCGACCAGGCGCTCGGCCCGGTGGAACTTGTGGCGCAGGGCGTGATCCTGACCGGCGGGGCGTCCATGCTGCGCGGCACGCCCGAACTGGCCCGCGACCGCTTCCGCCTGCCGGTGCGTGTGGGCCGCCCGCGCGGTATCGGCGGCCTGACCGACATTGTCGCCGGACCCGCCGACGCCGCCAGCGTGGGACTGGTGCTGTACGGTATCGGAGAGGACGGCCGCGTGCCGCCGTCGGTGTTCGTCGGTGCGGACCCCGCACCCACCCCCCGGCCGGACCCCCGCCCCACCCCGGCCGAACAGCCGCTGCCCGAGCCGGTCCCCACGCCCGGCACCAACGGCCGCAGCGCGGGCGACCAGACGCCGCCCCCGGCCGCTCCCCAGAAGTCCGGGCTGAGCTTCCTGGAACGTATGAAAATCTGGTTCAAGGACTGGATGTAACCCGGACACAGACCCGGAAGGCATTCCGCTTGGGGGAGGGAACGGTGGCGTTGCGCCCCGCCTCCCCCATCTGCGTGATACGCATTCCGTCTGTTTCGTCCCCAGTCCGGAGACCGTACCGGGTTGCCAACTCCAGGCCCGGAACCCGCGGGGTTCCCACTCGTTCCGCCCGGATCGAAAGACTTTCAATCCGAGTCCGCATGAGTACCCTGAAGGGCCGGTGCAGCCGCAGCCTGCCGGTCATGCCGCCGCGCGCCTGATATCGTGCGCTAAACTACACCGCAGAAGAACGGCCGCCTGCACCTCGGGTCGGTTCGTCACGTAAGGAGAGCATTGATGCAAGCGGCCAGAATTCGTGTGATTGGCTTGGGCGGAGCCGGCAATAACGCCGTCAACCGCATGATTGAATCGGGACTCGAAGGGGTCGAGTTCATCGCCGGAAATACGGACGCTCAGGTGCTGGCCAAAAGCCACGCCGAGATCCGCATTCAACTGGGTGACCGCCTCACCCGCGGACTGGGCGCCGGAGCGGACCCCGAAGTGGGCGAGAAAGCCGCGCTGGAAGACCGTGAACGCATCAAGGAGTACCTGGAAGGGACCGACATGCTGTTCATCACCGCCGGGATGGGCGGTGGAACCGGTACCGGGAGCGCCCCGGTGGTCGCCGAGATCGCCAACGAGATGGGCATCCTGACGGTCGCCATCGTCACGCGGCCCTTCAAGTTCGAGGGGCCCAAGCGCCTGCGGGTGGCCGAGGAAGGCATCAGCAAACTCGCCGCCCGCGTGGACGGCATGATCGTCGTGAACAACGAGAAACTGCTGACCGCCGTGGACAAGAAAGTCTCGTTCCGCGAGGCGTTCCTGATTGCCGACCGCGTGCTGTACTACGGCGTGAAAGGCATCAGTGACGTGATCAACGTGGAAGGCATGATCAACCTGGACTTCGCGGACGTCCGCAACCTGCTGGCGGGCAGCGGCACGGTCCTGATGGGCATCGGCGCGGGCCGGGGCGAGAACGTGGCCGAGGAAGCCGCCATGAGCGCCATTCACAGCCCGCTGCTGGAGCGCGGCATCGAGGGAGCGCAGCGCATCCTGGTGAACGTGACCGGCAGCTTCGACCTGAGCATGACCGACGCCAACGAGATCGTCGAGAAGATCCGTCAGGCGACCGGCTTCGACGAACCGGACATCCTGTTCGGCATCACGCCCGACGAGGCCGCCGGGGACGAGGTGCGCGTCACCGTGATCGCCACCGGTTTCAACGAGGTCCCGACCACCATCGCCGGCGGGACCGGCAGCGTCAGCATGTTTGAACCCGCCAGCCGCAACCGCGTGTCGTACGACCCCAAGGACTACGACATTCCCGCGTTCTTGCGAAACGGCGACCGCGACTGACCCGGGCGTCCCTGACCGGCGCGGCCTGACCCCGCCCGGACGCCATTCGCCCCTCTGACCTGACCCGGCAGAGGGGCGAATGGGTTGTGCCAGTGGGTTGTGGAGAACAGCGGCGGTCAGTTGAGGTGAGACGTGACCTGCTCGCCGCCGTACGCGGCCGTCACGTCCCGCAACAGGGTGCGGGCCAGGGCCAGCAGGTCGTCCTCGCTGGTCAGTTCCAGCCGGAAGGCGCAGCCGGGACCGTACTCGCCCTGAAAGCTGCCGTCGGCGCGGCGGACGCGGACCAGGACCTCGCACAGGCCCAGGCGCAGCCACGCGGCGTGGTAACTGCCGGTCGGGGCGGGGCGCAGGCGGACAGCCGGGTCGGCCGTGAATTCCAGCGTGACGTTGTTCAGCGGCAGGCCGGGGCCGCTGGCGGTTCGCAGCGCGTGGTACAGGGCGTTCAGGAACGCCTCGCAGGCGCGCTGCTCGGCCTGCCGGGCCTCCGCGTGACGGCGGATCACGGCCTGCAGTTCATCGAATTCGCTCATGTGGAGGGCCGGGCGGGCAGAGCGGCGCGGAGGACGGTCATCCCCTCATTCGTACCACGCGGCGCCGCGCGGCTATTCTGGCCTGCGTGACCATTGACGCAGATTCTGCCTGTTCCGGGACGCGGCCCGGCGTGCTGTTCATCTCGAACGGCACGGCCGAGGACCTGATCGGGGCGGCGCTGGCGGCCCGGCTGCGGGGCCAAGTGAACCTGAGCTACGCGCCGCTGGTGGGTGAGGGGCAGGCGTACGCGCGGGCCGGGGCGGTCAAGGTGGGGCGCACGCTGCGGCTGCCCAGTGGGGGCTTTCCGTTCGGGAGCGCCGCGAATCTGCGCGCGGACCTGCGGGCCGGATTGATCCGCGAGTCGCTAGGGCAGTGGCTGGACGCCTGCCGGGGCGCGCGGGCGGCGCAGGTGGTCGTGGTGGTCGGGGACGCCTACGCGCTGATGGTGGGGACGCTGGCGGCGCGGCAGGCGGGCGCGCGGCTGGTGCACGTGCAACCGCTGCTGAGCGCGCAGTACCTGGAGGGCCTGGGGGTGCGGGGCGCGCTGGCGGAACTGAACGCGCTGGGCGCGAACCGCCCGATGGAGTACGAACTGGCCCTGGCCCGCCGCGCCGACGCGGTGTTCGTCCGGGACGCCGCCACTGCGCGGTACTACGCGGCGCGGGGTGTGCGGGCCGCCTTCGCCGGGAGTTTCGCCATGGACGTGCTGAGCGCCCCGGAACGCCCGCTACCGCTGGATGGGCGGCCCGTACTGGCGCTGCTGCCAGGATCGCGGGAGGATCACCGGGAGAGCCTGCCGCTGATGCTGCGCGCCGCCGCCCGGCTGCCCGGCTGGCAGGCACTGGTGGCGTGGCCGCACGACTGGGACGCCCTGACCCTCCCGGACGGCTGGACCCTCGCGGTGCAGGGACCAGAGCAGGCGGAAGCTACGGACGGGCAGACGCGCGTGACGGTCCTGCGGCGGGCCTTCGGGGCGGTGGCGCACGCGGCGACCGTCGCGGTGGGCACGTCCGGCACGGCGAACGAGCAACTGGCGGGACTGGGCGTACCGGTCGTGGCGTTCCCCACAGCCGGGCCGCAGTTCACGGCCGGTTTCGCACGGCGGCAGGCGCGGCTGCTGGGGCGCGCCCTGACGGTAGTCACGGCAAACCCACAGGCCGTGGCGCAGGCGGTCACGCACGCCGCGCAGCCGCCATTGCAGGCCCGCGCCGCCCTGGACGGCCTGACCCGCATCGGGCCGGGGGGCGCGCTGCCCCGTATCGCAGACTGTATCCGGGAACTGGGTGATCCTATGGACTCTGTTTGAAGGGGTTGTACAACCCATCCAAACCGGGCGGTCGCGAGGAGCAGCGAAACGGGTTACGGGCCCTCCTGATCTGACAACCACGACGGGTAGCGGGCAGGCCAGCCAGGACGGCAGCCAGACGAAAGCCCCGCGACCTGGGCTGGTCGGCGGGGCCTATGTTTACGCGGAGTCTGTGCGTACGTCCGTGAGATTCAGTCTTCGGTGCCCATGTTGGTACTGGGGGGGTCGCTGGCGTCCATGCTCTGGGCCGAGGCGACGTCCTGCTTGTCCATACCGCGCTCGGCGTACTGGCCCGGCGCTTTGCTCTCGGCGTCGACGGCCGCCTCGATTTCCTTCTGCTCGTCGGTCTTGCCCATGAACTGAAGGTCGACGTTGCGGATCTCGGTGCCGTCCTGCTGGGTGTCGTTGGCGTCGTGGCGTTTGTCGTCGGTCATGACTTACGCTACTGCCGCTGGCGCCGGGGCGCCTGAAAAGGTTCTTCATGTGCAGCCCACCGTTCGTTGAGGCTGGGGTCGCTCATACGGACTCCGATTAAATGGCCTGAGAAACCAGTTCAATCCGAGCGGATGCGAGTGGGAGCCCTGCGAGTTCCGGGCATGGAGTTGGCAACTCGGTGCCGTGCCGGGTTGTGAATGAGACAGACGGCAGTCCGTATCAGTGGGCCAGAGTCAGGACGCTCTGGTTGCCGCGCAGCACGACAACCTGAATGCCGGCTCCGGCCAGCGCGGCAGCGCGGCGTTCGAGGTCGCGGACCGCGTCGGGCAGGCCGGTCCACTGGCGGCGGGGGCTCTCGCCGGGTTCCAGGTAGTAGCCTTCGGGCAGCGCGACGATGGTGACGCGGGCGGCGGTGGCGCGCGCCCTCAGGGCCTGGGTCAGCAGGTCCGGGCCGGGGCTGGCGGTCAGGAGGATCAGGTTCCCGCCGCTGCGGGTGGGCGGCAGGTAGGGCGGGGCGGGGTCCGGGGCGAGGCGGGCCAGCAGGCGCAGGGCGGCCTGCATGGACAGCGGGTCGCGGCCGCTGGGGCTCAGGGCGGCGCTGGTGGCGGCCGCGACGGGCAGGCCCAGGCTGGCGGCCTCGCGGACGAGGCTGGCGGCGAGGCGGGCGGCGCTGTCCACGAAGACCTCGCCGCCACTGCTGGTGTCCACGAAGACCGTGAGGCTGCTGGCGGCGGTGCGTTCGGGTTCGCGGACGGTCAGGGTGCCGGTGCGGGCGCTCAGGCGCCAGTGGACCCGGCCGGGCGGGTCGCCGGCCACGTAGTCGCGCACGCCGCGCAGGCTCAGGGGGTCGTCCAGGCCCACGCGGCGGGTCAGGGTGCCTTCCGAGAGCAGGGGGCGCAACAGGTCCGGCAGCATCAGGCCGTGCGTACCGGGAAAGACATCCAGGGTGGTGGGCGGGGCAGGCAGAGGCGCGGAGTGCCAGAACAGGCCGAGCGGATCGGCCCAGCGCAGGGTGCCGCCGGGCCAGTCGTGCGCGCCGCGCCGGTTGAGGGTGAGGGTGGTGTTCAGGTCGTGCTGAGCGTGTCCGAGCAGGCGCACGCTGAGTTCGGGCGTCACGGCCGGGACGACGCCGCGCGGGGTGGGGTCGTCCAGCAGGACGCGCAGGGGGCGGCGGCTGCGCAGCGTGACGCGCACGGTGAGCGCCGCGCGGGTGCCCTCGAAGCCCGTGGCGGGCACGAGGCGTTCCACGGTGACGCCGGGCGGGCGACGCGACCCCCACCACAGGGCTGCCAGGGCCGCGCCGATCAGCAGCAGCCAGGGCAGCGCGGCGATCAGGGCAACGGTCAGAGTCGTCACCGGACGGAATTGGAGCTGAGTTCGGCGGGGACGGGTTCGGCCTTCAGGATCTCGCTGACGATCTCACGGTCAGGCACGCCCTGAAGCCGCGCCTCGATGCGCAGGCTCAGGCGGTGGGCGAGCACGCCGGTCGCGGCGGCCTGCACGTCATCCGGCGTGACGAAGGTCCGCCCGGCCAGCCACGCGAGCGCCTGCGCCACACCCTGCAACGCGAGGCTGGCACGCGGCCCGGCTCCCAGGGTGACGCTGGGGTGCGTGCGGGTGCGGGCACTCAGGCGCGCCAGATAGGCCTGCACCTCGGGCGCGACGAATACGGCGCGCACCTGCGCCTGCGCGTCCAGCAGCGCGGCGGGCGTGCTGACGGCACCCAGCGTGGCAATCGGGTGCTGTGTCTGGAGGCGGGCGAGCATCCGCACCTCCTCCTCGTGGGTGGGGTACCCGACGGACAGGCGCAGCAGGAAGCGGTCCAGCTGCGCTTCCGGCAGGCGGTACGTACCCTCGTTCTCGATGGGGTTCTGCGTGGCGATCACGACGAAGGGCGCAGGCAGCGGGCGGGTCACGCCGGATTCCGTGACCTGCCCCTCCCCCATCGCCTCAAGGAGCGCGGACTGCGTGCGGGGCGTGGCGCGGTTGATCTCGTCGGCCAGCAACACCCCGGTGAAGACCGGGCCGGGCACGAACTCGAAGGTGCCGGACTGCGGGCGGAACACGCTAACGCCTGTCACGTCGCCCGGCAGTAGGTCCGGCGTGAACTGCACTCGCTGGAAATCCAGGCCCAGGCTCAGGGCCAGGGCGCGGGCCAGCATGGTCTTGCCGGTGCCCGGCGCGTCTTCCAGCAGGACGTGCCCGCCGGCCAGAATGCCAGCCAGCGCGAGGCGGGTCACGGCCTCCTTGCCGACCAGGACGCGGGCGACGTTCTCCAGGACCGCGCGGGCGAAGTCCGGTGTGGGGGTGGGGGCGGAAGTGATGGGGGTCAGGGTCTGGGTCATGGGGTGTCCTTGGTGGGTGCGGGGGGCAGGGCGCGGGTCAGGAGGTCGGCGGCCTGTTCGGCCTGGGTGGCGTCCTCGTCGGTCAGGCGGCCGCCGTAGCGGACGGGTTCGTACGCGGCGGTCAGCGTGGCAAGCGGGCCGGCCAGCGGGGCGTGCAGCGCGCCCAGGCGGGCGGCATAAGCGGCGGGTGTCTCGGAGGCGGAACGCGGCCAGCCGGCAGTGCTCAGAGCAGTCTGCGCGGCGCGGTACGCCTCGCGGACCCGGTGCGTGGCGGCGGTCTGGGTGGCGGGCGCGTCGGCGGGCACTTCCGGCGGGTCGCCGGGCGGGGCCGGGTCCGGGGTGCCCTGGCGCCGCAGCCACAGCAGCGCCCCGGCCAGCGCGAGCACCAGCGCCAGGGTGGCCCAGGTCAGCGTGGGCATCAGCCAGGACAGGTTGATCACGTGCGCCGCGTCCACGCTGGCAGGGCCACCCCCGGCTCCCGGCCGACCCTCCGCTTCCCGCGCGGCCGGCAGAAGCGCCGCCGAACCGCCCGACTCGCCCAGGTACAGCAGGACGGCCGCCACCACCCACAGCAGGCCCGTCAGCAACAGGCCCGCCACCATCAGCCACTCGGCCGGGTGGGGAGGCTGCCCACGGGCGCGCCGCAGGGCGGGCACGCTCAGGGCCGCGCCCGCCAGCAGCAGGCCGCCCAGCAGCATGAGTTCCACCGGCAGGCCCGACTGACCCAGGTTCAGGATCACGGGCGGCTGGAAGGGTTGCAGCAGCGGCGCTCCGGCCGCCCGGCCACCGGATGACGGGGCGAGGCCTGAAGTGGAGGCGTCGGGCGCCGCCCCACTGACGGGTGGGGAGCCAGCCACGTCCCGGCCATCCGGTCCGGCCGCGGGTGTGGGCAGAAGCAGCGCCAGCAGCAGGAGCGGCGCGACTCCCAGCGCCAGCGTCACCCACCAGCGGCGCGCAGGTTCCGGGGGGGTCAGGTCGGTGCGGCGGGCGTCCGGTCCGGGGCGGGCCAGCGCGCCGCCCAGCAGGGCCAGCAACACACCCACCTGCGGGCCCAGCAGGCCCAGTGCGAGCGGAACCAGCAGGGCGCGGCGGCGGCCGTCCTCTAGGGCGTGCGCGGCGGCGCTCAGGGCAAAGCCGCCCAGGCTGGCCAGCAGGTACAGCCCGGCCAGCCGCACCAGCGCCGCCCCGTCACCCAGACTGCCGGGCAGGCCGGAGAGCATCCCCAGCCCGATCAGCAGTTGCGTGCCCAGCACGCGCGCCTGCACCCAGGCGGGCCAGCGCACGCCCAGCGCGAACAGAGCGCACAGCGCCGCCACCGACCAGAGCGGCAGCAGGCCGGCCAGACACAGGGGCAGCAGCGCCAGCCCGAAGGCCGTCCAGGGCGGGACCGTAACGCCCAGAGGCGCGGCGTTCAACACGCGGCGCACCAAGAGCAACAGTCGGGCCACCGGCCCGGCGCAAAAGCAGGAAAGATCATGATTGACCGAGGATACGCGCCCACCCGCGCCCCGGTTCCCGCAGGTGCGCGCGGCCGTCCGGCATGCGTGGCGGTCACGGGCTGGCTACATCAGCAGACCGCCCCGGCCTGGGCAGGCGCGGGGCGATCCGGGTGGGGCGGTCTGGGCGGCTGGTCTTCAGTCCAGGAAGTCGCGGAGCTTGCGGGTACGGCTCTCGTGGTACTTCAGCTTGCGCAGCGCCTTGTTCTCGATCTGGCGGATGCGTTCGCGGGTCACGCTGAAGCGCTGCCCGACCTCCTCCAGGGTGTGCTCGCGGCCGTCCACGAGGCCCTTGCGGAACTTCAGGACCATCGCCTCGCGCTCGGTGAGTTTGCTCAGCGCCTTTTCCAGTTCCTCACTCAGGAGGGTCTTGGCGGCGTTCTCGACCGGGCTGTCGAGGTTCTCGTCCGGAATGAAGTCGCCGTAGAAGGAGTCCTTCTCGTCACCGATGGGGGTTTCCAGGGACACGGGTTCCTGGCTGACCTTCTGCACTTCCTCGACCTTGGTGGCGTCCCAGCCGGGACCCATGGCCTCGGCGATCTCCTCGTACGTCGCCTCGCGCGACAGTTCCTGCTGGAGCTGCCGGGCGGTGCGGGTGAGTTTGTTGATCGTCTCGACCATGTGCACCGGGATGCGGATGGTGCGCGCCTGATCGGCGATGGCGCGGTTGATGGCCTGACGGATCCACCACGTGGCGTACGTGCTGAACTTGTAGCGGCGGCGGTACTCGAACTTCTCGACCGCGCGGATCAGGCCCTGGTTGCCTTCCTGAATCAGATCCAGGAAGCCCAGGCCGCGCCCGGTGTACTTCTTGGCGATGGAGACCACGAGGCGCAGGTTGGCCTCGATCAGGCCCTGGCGGGCGGCGGCGCCGTCTTCCATCTGGCGCATCAGGCGGCGGCGGCCGCGGTCGTCGAGTTCCAGGTCCTCGTCGAGAATCTTGCGGGCTTCCTCGCCTTCCTCAATGCGGCGGGCCAGCGCAATTTCCTCCTCAAGGGTCAGCAGGGGCACGCGGCCGATCTCGTGCAGGTACTGCCGCACGGGGTCGTTGCTGACTGCGCGGGGCATGTCGTCGAAGTACTTCTCCTCGTCGTCTTCCTGCTGGCGCGAGGCGGAGGCGGCCGCGACGGGGCTGTCGTCCGTGTCGGCGTCCGCGTCGTCCTCGTCCTCATCGAGGTCCTGCACCTCGATGTTGATGGACCCCAGGTACAGCTGCATGTCCTCGAAGGCGTCGGGGCTTTCGGGGTCCAGGCCGTTGGCTTCCAGCGCGGCGGCCAGGGCGGTGGCGATGTCCTCGCTGGCCAGCACCCCGGCGGCGCGGCCGCCCTTCAGGAGTTCCTGAATACTGGCGTGCGAGTAGTACGGTTTCTCGGCGACGCCACCGGCGGCCGGGGCGGATTTCGCGGCCGGTTTCGCGGCGCGCGAGGTGACCTTGCCGGGCGTGCGGGCCGGAGCGGCGGGGGCCGCGTCGGTCTTCTTGGGTTTGGCGGCCGCGCGGGGCTTGGCGGGCGCCTTGGCCTTCGGTTCGGCGGCTTTCGGCTCGGCCGGAGCAGCGTCGGCGTCGGCGGCCGGGGCCTTGGGTTTCGCGGTGGCGCGAGCGGCGCGGGCCGGTTTCGGCGCGGGAGCCTCGGCGCTGGGCGCGGCCGTTTCGGGGGCGCTGGCCGCCACGGGTTTCACGGCAGCGGCCTTGACGGGCGCTTCCTTGGCAGGCACTTCCTTGACCGGGGCTGCTTTAGCGGCCATGGGGGCAGTGTCGGCGGCAGGGGCGGCGCTGTCCTTGACGGGCGTGCCGGCGGCCACGCGGGCGCGCGGGCGCACCGGCTTGGGTGCGGGCGCGGCGCCGTCGGTGGGCGCTTCGACTTTCTTACGGGTGCGGACGGTGGGGGAATCTGCCATGCGGCCTCCTGCGGGCTTGGGCGCTTATCAGTGAAAAGGTTCGGGTGAAACGGGATCGGTACGGCGGCTGCGCTGCGAGTGGCAGGAGTGAACACGGTACGGCCAGCGGCGGATCGAGCGGGAAAGGGGCTTCCGGGGGGCCTGTTCCGGCAGCCTGCCGGAAACCTGAACGCGTCAGTCTAGCAAACGCTTCCTGCGCCGCTGCGTGCCGCTCCCGGGCAGGCCGGGGCGTGTGCGCTCGGGGTGAACAGGGCGAGGTGAACGCAGTTCCGGTCCATCAGGCAAAGTACGCGGGTCGCGCCGGAAAAGTTCCCGGACCGGTGGACGGTGCCCGCTTCCCTGACGCGGAGCCTTTCAGATTTCAGGCGCGCGTGACCGAGAGGACCTTGAAACCGCCTTCACGCAGCGTCTCGCGGACCGGGCCGATCACGCCCAGGTCCGCCTCGTACGGCAGCGGCTCGTTCGCCACGAGGTGCACCGTGCCGCCCGGACGCAGGCGGCGCGCGGCGGCCGCGATGAACTCGCGGGCCACGTCCAGCACCACGCCCCGGCCCACGTGGAAGGGCGGGTTGGTGAGGATCACGTCGAAGGTGCGTTCGCCCAGCGCGGCGTCCACGTCCGAGTGGATGGCCTCGCCGGTCAGGCCGGACGCGGTCAGGGTCGCCTGCGCGCTGCGGACGCTCTGCAGGTCGCCGTCGACCAGCGTGACGTTCGCGCCGCGCCGCGCCGCCCACGCGCCGATGATGCCGGTCCCGCAGCCCAGGTCCAGCACGTCCAGGCCGTCGAGATCCAGGGCGTCCAGCGCGCCCAGCATCAGGGTGGTGGCCTTGTCGGGCTTCCCGGCGCTGAACACGCCGGGCAGTCCGACGACGCTCACGCCGAACGCCTCGAAGGTCTCGGAGCCGGGTTGCGGGGGCGTGGGGCCGGGGCGGCGCACCAGTTTCGCCACGCGCATCCCGCCGTCGCGGGCGATGGTCTCGCCGGCCCCGAAGGCCTTCCCGGCGGCGCGCACGTAGCGGTCGAAGCCCTTGTCGCGGTCCCCGGCGATGTACAGCGTCCCGCCGGGCGGGGTGCAGGCGTGCGCCCAGGCGACCTGCGCCTCGGCGTAGGCGTTGCCACGGTCGCCGGCCAGCACGACGCACACGGTGCGGGCGCGCTCCGGCCAGCGCTCCAGTAGGTTGTCGCCGGGAATGGCGGGGTGGGCGTCCAGTCCGGCGGCCTGCAGGACCGTCAGGGCGGCGGCGCTGCCTTCCACGGCGCGCAGCTTCACGCTGTCGAGCGCGCCGATCAGGCCGCCCATGGCGCTCAGGTCCAGCAGGTCGCCGCGCACGCGGTCTCGGCGCATGGTCTGGGCCAGCAGTGCCTGCGCGGCGTCCACGTCAGGGAAACCGCGCACGCCGGGTTTGGTCAGCACGGTCAGCCGATCGAGTTTCTCGGGCAGACGCGCGCGCCGGACGTCCGTGTACGGCGCGGCCTGGGCGGGCGCGGCGGTACTCCTGGGGCCGGAACCGGTGGGAGGAGAGGCGGCCCCGGAGGGTCGGTTGAGTCTGATCTTCTGCTTGGGCCTGCTCGTCACGCCCTCCAGAGTCGCACATTCCGCGCGCCGCGACTGTTCATGGCGTCCGGTGGGGCTGGTAGTGGTACGGGTAGGGGCCGGTGCGCTAGCGTTCCGGGCATGGCTGCCCCCCCGAGCGTGACTCCCGACTGGTCTTTCGAGCGTGAGCACTGGCGGCGCGGGCACTTCCGCGTGGCGGGCGTGGACGAGGCCGGGCGGGGCGCGTGGGCCGGGCCGGTCACGGTGGCGGCCGTGATCCTGCCCGGCTCGGCCGCCGAGTACCCGTTCCGGGACAGCAAGCAGCTGAGTGCCGCGCAGCGCGAGCAGTACGCGCAGGTGGTGCGTGAGGTCGCGCTCAGCTGGGCGGTCGAGCACGCCTGGCCGGACGAGATCGACCGCCTGAACATCCTGGGAGCAACGCACGCCGCCGCGCACCGCGCCCTGGCGCGGCTGGACCCGGCCCCGCAGGCGCTCGTCACGGATTACCTGAAGTTGCGCGTCAGCGTGCCCCTCAGCGCCCCGCCCCGGGCGGACGCCCTGAGTTACTCGGTCGCGGCGGCCAGTCTGCTTGCCAAGACCGAACGCGACCGCGTAATGCTGGAACTCGACGCCCAGCACCCGGGCTACGGGTTTGCCGGGCACAAGGGGTACGGCGCGCCCGCCCACCGCGCCGCACTGCATGAACACGGCGTGACCGACGCGCACCGCCGGAGTTTCGCGCCCATCCGCGCGCTGCTGAGCGAACCGGCGTCCCTGTTCAGCGACTCCCTGTTCGGCGACCCGGGCTGAGCCTGCCCGCAGGCCTTCAGGGGGCCGGGGGGCGTTTCTGGAACGACAGTTGCGTCTCGGTGGGGCGGAAGCCGGCGCGTTCGTACAGGGCCTGCGCGTGGTAGTCGGGATCGGCCACGATGACCAGCGTGCGGGTACCCATCATCATGTGCGCCCATTCGGCGGCCGCGTGGACCAGGGTGCCGGCCAGTCCGCGCGAACGGTACGCGGGGTGCGTTTCGACGCTCTGGTAGCGGGCCACGGCCCCCCCGGCGTCGAAGATACCCAGGGAACTCAGGGCGGCCCCGCTGCGGTCGAAGGCGGCGAACAGCGCGCCACGCCCGCCGGCCTGCACGGCGCGGTAGGCGGCCAGTTTGCGTTTCACGAACACCTCGTACCCGGCCGCCTCGATGGGGTTGGGGCCCTCGGCATTCACGGCCATGCGCAGCTGCGCGGCGGCCTCCCAGTCGGCGTCCGAATGCACCGGCCGGAACTGCACGTCGCGCGAGGCGGCGCGGCTCCGCCCGGACGGGACGGTATGGGCGGCGGTCAGGACCGTGTCGCGCAGGACCTCGTACCCGGCGGCCTGCCATTCGCTGACGTTCACGGAATCGCTGTGCGCGGTGTCCACGCCGAAGCTGCGCCAGTCGGCGTCCGGGAAGGCGCGGCTGAACAGCTCCTCCCAGCGGCGCAGTTCGCCGGGCTGCGGCGGGGCGGGCATCAGCAGGAAATTGCCCCACCAGAACGTGGGATTGTCCGGCGAGCAGATGACGACGTGCCCGGCGTCCTGCTGGATCACGCTGCCCTCGTTGCGGCGCAGCGTGAGGTCCGTGTGAAAGGCGAGCGATCGGGGCACGTCTCTCAGAGTAACGGCGCGGCGGGGGTCGCGTCATCAGCCACTTGACGCACCGGTCCACAGCCGGCAACCATGACACTGCCCGCATGACACTGCCTGACAGACACCTGACCCGGATGGGGCGACCGACCAGGGTCTACTCTTCCAGCGGGAGAGCGGGTCAGTACGGGCGGGGCAGGTACAGCCAGTCGACCGGCGTGAGCGGACCAGCGGCGCTGACGCGGACGCTGACGGTGTTCGCGCGGACCTGGGCGCTGGTTTCCAGGATGTTCCAGCCGGGAAGCAGGGTTTCGTGCACGTCCAGCGTGCCGGGCACCGTGCGGTCGTCCTGCCGGAAGGTGCAGGTCTGGGACGCGGTGATGGTCACGGCGCGGTCGCTGTACACGAACTGCCGCGCGCGGATGGAGGCGTCCTGCGGGGACAGGGGGCTCTGAAGGCCGGTCGCCTGAAGGGCGGGTTGCAGCGCCGCCGTGACGCTGCCGCCGATCAGGAACCGGCCGCCGCTGATGGTGGCGGTGCGGGCGGCGGCGGGTTGCAGTGTCAGGGGTCCCTGGCAGGTCACGGTCTGGTACGTGCTGCGCACGCTGACGCTCAGCAGGTCCGGCGCGGCCGCTTCGGTCAGGGTCAGGGTGCCCGGCAGGGTCAGCCGGTACGCGCCGTCTGCCGTGACGCTGGCCTGCGCGACGTCGCGGTCCTGCCCGCCGATGCGGGCGGTGAACACGGCCAGTCCAGCGGCTGGCGGGAAGATGACGCTGCCGCTGACCGGCGCGGGTGCGGGGCTGGATTGACCGGCGCAGGCGCTGATGGTGACGGCCAGGGCGGCGCTCAGCAGGCAAGAAACGGCGGCCGGTTTCATTGAGAAGAATCTAACAGTTTTCAGGAATGGGCAGGCCCGGCAGGCCTACTGGCAGTTGCGGCCCGTGATGCCGCACGGTTCCCTGGGCGTCCAGGGGGCGTCCAGCGCTGCTTGCGCGAGCTGCGCGCCCAGGTCGGCGGCGTCCACGGCCAGCGCGGGGTTCAGGGTCGTGTCGGTGGGTCGGTGGTAGTGCGGGTCCTCGCCCCGGTACAGGAAGGCGGTGCGCACGCCCACCTGCTTGAACGGCAGGTAGTCGCTGCGGCCCGTGATGGACGAGGACCGCCCGAAGGTTTCGCGGCTGGTGGTGGGCGCGTCCCGGAAGGCGCGCAGGTCCGGGCGGACCCGGCGGGCCAGGGTCAGCAGGTCCGGGTGCGCGTCGATGCCCAGTGGCGCGGCGTTCACACCGACCATGTCGAAGTTCAGCATGGCGCGCGTGTGCCGCAGCGGATAGGCGTGGGCGCGCACGAAGGCGCGGCTGCCCAGCAGGCCCTGTTCCTCGGCGCTGAACAGCACGAACCACGCGCGGCCAGCCAGAGGCGTGCCGGCCGCCTGCCGGGCGGCGTTCAGGACGGCCAGCACGCCGCTGGCGTTGTCGTTCGCGCCGGGACTGCCGGGCACGCTGTCCAGGTGCGCGCCGAACAGCACCTCCGGCGCGGCGTCCACGCGGGCCGCGATCAGGTTCCAGGCGGGCGTGTCCTGCGTGCGGACGGTGGTGATGAACGTGACCTCGCGGCCCACCTGGGCGAGCAGGGCGCGGCCCACACCGGGCGTGACGCTCAGGACCGGCAGGGCCACGTTGCCCAGCGGGCTGTACGCGGGCGGGCGCGGGCAGTCGTTCACGATGACCAGCCCCAGCAGGCCGGCGTTCAGGGCGCGGTCGGTCAGGTCCCGCCACGGGCCGTCCGGGCAGGTCGTGACGGCCAGTTTGCCCAGCAGGCCATCCAGTTGCTCGTCGGTCACGCCGGGCGGCAGGCGCACCAGAGTGCCGGTCTGCTCGGCCGTCTGCACGCCCAGCAGGGCCTCGCCGTTCAGGGTCTGCGGGCCGCCGGGGCCACTGACCTGCACGGCCGCCTCCCGCTGCACCGGCATGGGTACGCGGTCCGGGAGGGCCTGACGGGTCACGCGGTACCCGAGCGCCTCGAACTGCGCCTGCGCCCAGTCCAGGCTGCGGGAAAGGCCCTCACTGCCAGTCTGGCGCGGGCCGAAGCGCATCAGCGCCTCCCAGTCCTGCGCGGCGCTGATGCGCTGTGCCCCGGCCTGCGCAGGCGGATTGACCGGTCGGGACGCCGCGTGCCAGGCGCCCCAGCCCACGCCCCCGGCCAGCAAGACAGGCAGCAACACCTTCCAGGCGGGAACAGGAGGCCGGGTGGGCAGCGGGTGCAGCGGTCTGGGCATCTGTGCTGCACCATACGCACCCCGGGCCGTGCGGGTTGCCTCAGGTGCGTGCCGGGCAGACGCGGCCACCCTGGCCCGGCGCGGAATTTCCGCAGCACTGCGCCCGGTCTGGAAGCCTCAAATGCACTAGACTGCTCTGTGTGAACGTCAGGAACTTCTCCATTATCGCCCATGTGGACCACGGGAAATCGACCCTCGCGGACCGCATCATGGAGCGTCTGGGCGCGATGACCGAGCGCGACAAGCGCGACCAGACCCTCGATACGCTCGAACTCGAACGCGAGCGCGGCATCACCATCAAATCCACCCCCGTCCGCCTCCAGTACACCCGTCCCGCGCAGGAAGACGGCACGGGCGGCGAAACGTACACCTTCAACCTGATCGACACGCCCGGCCACGTGGACTTCAATTACGAGGTCTCCCGGTCCCTGGCCGCGTGCGAGGGCGTGCTGCTGCTCGTGGACGCCTCGCAGGGCGTCGAGGCGCAGACCATCGTGAACGCGTACCTCGCCATCGACAGCAACCTCGAGATCGTGCCGGTCATCAACAAGATCGACCTGCCGGCCGCCGACCCGGAAGGCGCGGCGCAGGAACTGGAGGAAGTGATCGGCATTCCCGCCGAGGACGCCGTGTTCGCGTCCGGGAAGTCAGGGATCGGCATCACCGAGATCCTGGAAGCCATCGTGGACCGCATTCCCTCGCCCAGCGGCGACCCCGAGGCCCCGCTGAAGGCCCTGATCTTCGACTCGTTCTTCGACGCGTACCAGGGCGTGATCCTGTTCGTGCGCGTGCTGGAAGGCACCCTGACCCCCAAGGATCAGATCCGCCTGATGAACGCCGGCAAGAACTTCGAGGTGGACAAGGTCGGCACCTTCAGCCCCGGACTGGTCGTCGGGGATTCCCTTCCGGCCGGCTCGGTCGGCTGGGTCGCCGCCGGCATCAAGGACATAGCTGACGCGCAAGTTGGCGACACCCTGACCGAACGTGACCGGCAGACGCCCGAGGCGTTCCCCGGCTTCAAACCCGCGCAGCCCGTGGTGTTCTCCGGCCTGTACCCCACCGACACCGAGGATTACCGCAAACTGCGGGACGCGCTGGAAAAACTGAAACTGAACGACGCGGCGTTCTCCTTCGAACCCGAGACCAGTGAAGCGCTGGGCTTCGGCTTCCGCTGCGGCTTCCTGGGCCTGCTGCACGCCGAGATCATTCAGGAACGCCTGGAACGCGAGTACGACCTGGACCTGATCGCCACCGCGCCCGCCGTGGTGTACCGCGTGACCCTCACGAACGGCGACATCTTCGAGACGCAGAACCCGGCCGAGTTCCCCACCCGCGACCGCATCGAACTCGTCGAGGAGCCGTACATCAAGCTCAGCATCATGCTGCCCGAGGAGCACGTCGGGCCGGTCATGCAGCTGCTACAGGAACGCCGTGGGTCCATGATCACCATGAACTACGTCGGCAAGCGCGTGGAGCTGCTGTACGAGGTGCCGTTCGCGGAGATCCTGTACGACTTCCACGACCGCCTCAAGAGCATCAGCCGTGGGTACGCCAGCATGGACTACGAACAGCTCGGCTACCGCGAGGGCGACCTGCGCAAGGTCGACATCATGGTGAACAACGAGGTCATCGACGCGCTGGCCGTGATCGTGCACGAAACCAAGACGTACAGCCTGGGCCGCAAGATCGTGGACAAGATGGCGGAAGTCATCCCCCGCCAGATGTTCCCGGTGCCCGTGCAGGCCGTGATCGGCGCGAAGATCATCGCGCGCGCCACCGTGAAAGCCTTCCGAAAGGACGTGCTCGCCAAGTGCTACGGCGGCGACATCTCCCGCAAGAAGAAACTGCTGAACAAGCAGAAGAAGGGCCGCGCCCGCATGAAACAGTTCGGGACGGTCGAGGTGCCGCAGGAAGCGTTCCTGGCGGTCCTCAGCACCGACGAGTAATCCACTACCTGAACCGCCCCGCCCTGCGTCCAGACGGACGTGCGGCGGGGTATTCACATGCCCGTATCCTGACCAGCATGACTGATCTGCACCGTTTACCCGCCCACCTGCCCGCTCCCGAGGACGATGGCGGCGCGGCGCACCTGAGCGGTCAGCCCTGGCCCGCGCTGGCGCTGCCCGCTACCGACGGCACGCAGGTGCGGGTGTCGGAGCTGCCGGGCCGGTCGGTGGTGTACGGCTACCCCATGACGGCCCGCCCGGACCATCCTTTACCGGACGGCTGGGACGTGATGCCGGGCGCGCGGGGCTGCACACCTCAGGCCTGCGCGTTCCGTGACCATCACGCCCAACTGGCCGCACTGGGCGCGAGGGTATTCGGGCTGAGCACGCAGAGCACGGCCTACCAGCAGGAGGCGGCCCGGCGGCTGCACCTCCCCTACCCGCTGCTGAGCGACGCCGGGTTGCGCCTGACCGGCGCGCTGCGCCTCCCGACTTTCGACGTGCCCGGCGTGCCGGCCGGTGAATGGCAGACGCTGCTGCGGCGCATCACGCTGATCGTCAGGGACGGGGTGATTGAGCAGGTGTTCTACCCGATCTTTCCGCCGGACCGGAGCGCCGCGCAGGTGCTGGGGTGGCTGGAAGGGCAGACCTGAAGCGGACGCCCCGAATGGACTCGCGGTCCCGGATTGAAATTCACATGACATTCGCCTGACCGGACGCTGAAGGTCCGCTGACCCGGCGCACCCAGACTGCGTGGCATGACCTCTCAGGACAAGGTTGAAGCCAGTTTCTGGCATCGTCTGCTCGACACCCGACTGACCCGCCGCACGGCGCTGGGCGGTGCCGCCGCGACGGCTGCGGCCGTGAGTCTGCCGCTGAACATCGCGCAGGCGCAGCCGAACAACGGCGGGCCCGTCACGGTGGACGCGAAGAAAATCAAACCTCAGACCGTCGCGCCGTTCCGTCCGGTGGCGGTGACGAACGCGGACGCCCTGACGCTGCCCTCCGGGTACCGGTATCAGGTGCTGGCTCCGTGGGGCGAGAAGTTCACGGACAGCGGCCGCGAGATCGGCTTCAACCATGATTACGTGGGGTTCTTCCCGCTCGACATGCTTCAGGGTGGGCAGAGCAGCACCGATGCCCTGCTGACCATCAATCACGAGTACGTGAACGCGCTGTTCGTGGGGGGCGACACCAAGGAGCGCACGCCGGCGCAGGTGAAGGCCGAGATGGAAGCCGTGGGCGTCAGCGTGGTCCGGGTGCGCCGGGAGGGCAGCGAGTGGAAGGTCGTGCCGGACGCCCGTAACCGCCGCATCGACGCGCTGACCGACATCGAGCTGACCGGCCCGGTGCGCGGCACGGCCCCGGTGAAGGGCGCCACGATGGTCAAGGGCAGCGTGGGCAACTGCTCGGGCGGGCAGACGCCGTGGGGCACGCTGCTGACCTGCGAGGAGAACGTGGACGGCTACGTGAAGGCCTGGGCGGGCAGCGGGTACGAGGCCATGCACCAGGGCTGGGTGACCGAGATCGACCCGTTCGAGCCGACCTGGACGCCGAAGAAACGCACGGGCATGGGCCGGTTCCGGCATGAGAACGTGGCGATCACGGTCGCGCCGGACGGCCGCGTGGTCGGATACATGGGTGACGACATGCAGGACGCCTGCGTGTACAAGTTCGTGTCGCGCGGCCGGTACAACCCGGCGGACCGCGCCGCGAACCTGAAACTGCTGGAAGACGGCGACCTGTACGTGGCGAACTTCGGGAACGGCAGCTGGGTGCTGCTGGACTACGACCGCAACCCGAAACTGAAGGACGCCAAGGGCGCAGACGGCAAGGCGCTGTTCGGCAGTCAGGCCGACGTGCTGGCCGACGCCCGCGCCAGCGCCCTGGCGGTCGGCGGGACGCCCGTGGACCGGCCCGAGGACATCGAGATTCACCCCCGCACCGGCGAGGTGTACGTCGCCCTGACGAACAACTCCAAGCACGGGAATTACTTCGGGCAGATCATCAAGTTCCGCGAGGCGAAGGACGACGCGGCCGCCACGGCCTTCCTGTGGGAAGTGTTCGCGGTGGGCGGCCCGCAGAGCGGCTTCGCCAGTCCCGACAACCTGGTGTTCGACCCGTACGGGAACCTGTGGATGGTCACGGATAACAGCGACCTGGCCAGCAACCCCATCAAGGGCTTCCACGGGAACAACGCCATGTTCTTCTTCGCGACCGAAGGCCCGGACGCCGGCAAGGCGCAGCGGTTCGCGGTCGGCCCGGTGGACGCCGAGATGACCGGCCCCGTCTGGAGCCCCGACGGCAAGACGCTGTTCCTGTCCATTCAGCACCCGGGCGAGGACAGCGAGAGCCTGGACAAGCTGCGCTCAAACTTCGCGGCGAAACCCGGCACGAACGTCCCGCGCCCGACGCTGGTCGCCATCGAGGGCTTCCCCGGCTGGAAAGCGTGAACGCCGTGAGCCTGCCGCCCCTGAAAGCCCCGTGGATCGTGGGCCGCGCGCCGCTGCTGGAGCACGCCGCCGACGAGTTCCTGAACGAGGTGACCCGCCAGCGCCCCTGGACGCGCGCCCGCGCCGAGGAACTGCTCGAGGCCCTGGACAGTTTCCTGGGCCGCCCCGCGCCGCTGCGGGCCTTTACCCGCGCGACCGGCGAGGCGTGGCTGCGCGCCCTGCACGAATCGGAACGCGACGAGGCCCGCGAGCTGATCGGCGAGTTCCGCGCGTACCTGCGTGACTGGGGCTGGCTGGACGCCCTGCACCCCGTGAACCAGCCGGATTGACGCCCTACCGATAGCAAGGCGCCCCCACGTTCAGCGGGGGCGCCTTGCTTCTTGGCTTCTGGGCTGTGACTCAGCGGCTCTTGAGTTCCGTCCAGATGCGGTCGTACAGGCGTTGCGGGCGGCCGGTGGGCAACTCGCCGATGAAGTCCAGGCGGCCGTCCGTGAGCCACGCGGCGGGTGGGTTCAGGGCGGGAATGTCCTTCAGGAAGTCGTCCAGCAGGGGCTGCGCGGCAGCGTTCGGGGTGGCGTAGTAGGTGTAGTTGCTGAGTTGCGCGCCGTTGTCCGCGTCGAGCAGGTAATCGATGAAGCGGTGGGCGAGGTCCGGGTTGGGGCTGCGTCTGAGGACAACCAGGGTGTCCATGCTGATGGTGGTGCCCTGGCGGGGCAGGATGACCTGCACGTTCCCATCTTCCTCGGTGGCGATCAGCAGGTCACCCACGTAGATCTGCCCGAGGTCGATCTGCCGGGCCAGGAGTTTGTTGCGGGTGCCGGGGCCGCCGTCGAACCCCTGGAAACCCTTCTTGGCGACCACGCGGCGCAGCAGGTCGCGCGCCTGTTTCAGTTCGCCCAGGTCGGTGGTGTTGGCGCTGAACCCCAGGTACTTGAGGGCCGCGCCGATCACCTCGCGCGGGTCGTCGAGCAGCACGAAGGTGCGGGTGTCGTCCGGGCCGAACAGTTCCGCCCAGGTGTCTCCGGGCACGTAGCGCCCCTTGTTGAAGGCCAGTCCGGTCGCGGCGTACTGGTACGGCACGGAGTACCGGTTGCCGGGATCGTACGCGGCGTTCAGGAAGCCGGGCGCGATGTTCTTCAGGTTCGGTAGCGCGCTCCTGTCGAGGGGTTGCAGCAGTCCGGCGCGGACCATGGTCTGCACCACGTAATTGCTGGGCACGGCAATGTCGTACTGCGCGCCGCCGCCCTGCAACTTGGCGAGCATGGCCTCGTTGCTCTCGAAGGTGTCCAGCACGACGCGCACGCCATTCTGCTTCTC
Source organism: Deinococcus aquaticus (assembly GCF_028622095.1). Classification (NCBI taxonomy): domain Bacteria; kingdom Thermotogati; phylum Deinococcota; class Deinococci; order Deinococcales; family Deinococcaceae; genus Deinococcus; species Deinococcus aquaticus. The sequence continues at coordinate 2,735,392 of NZ_CP115165.1, forward strand.
GAAGGTCTTCACGAGGTCCGGGTCGATGTACTCGGACCAGATGAACACCCGCAGGGTCTTGCCGTCGCCACGCGTGACGGGCGCGTCGGGCGTGGCGGCGGCCGGTTTCTGCACGCGGTAGCAGCCGCTCAGCAGGGCGGGCACGAGCAGGGCGCTCAGGGCGGCGCGCTTCATGGCTGCCTCCGGGGGCGCAGCAGGGCGTTCGCGGCGACGATGGCGACCACCGTGACGAGGACCAGCAGCGCGCTCAGGGCGTTGATGTCCGGCGTGACGCCGCGCTTCACGTTCGTGTAGATCAGGACCGGCAGGGTACTGAAGCCCGACCCGCTCGTGAAGTACGTGACCACGAAATCGTCCAGGGACAGCGTGAACGCCAGCAGCGCGCCCGCCAGCACACCCGGCAGCGCCAGCGGCAGAACCACGTGCGTGAACGACCGCAGGCCGGTGGCGCCCAGGTCCCGCGCGGCCTCCTCCAGTTCCGGGCCGTACCCGGCCAGCCGCGAACGGACGGTCAGGGACACGTAACTGATCTGGAAGGTCACGTGCGCCAGCAGTACCGTCCAGAAGCCGTTGTCGAAGGTCCAGCCCAGGCGTTCCAGGCCCGAGCGCACGAACGAGTAGAACATCAGCAGACTCACGCCCATCACCACGTCCGGAATCACGATCGGCAGGACCAGCAGCCCGGTCAGGGCCGTGCGGAACCGCAGCGTGTACCGCCACAGGCCCAGGCCCACCAGCGTGCCCAGCACCGTGCTGACCAGCGTGCTGAGAAGGGCGATCTCCAGCGTGTGCGCCAGCGCCTCCCGCACGTCCGACCGCGCGAACAGCACCCCGTACCACTTCGTGGTGAAGCCCGCCCACGTCGCCCCGAAGCGCGAATCGTTGAACGAGAACACGATGAGCACGATGATCGGCAGGTACAGGAACGCGTACACCACCCACGCCCACGCGGTCAGGGCCGGATGCGTCCGCCGGGTCACGATGCCCTCCGGGCCGTTGATAGGTGATGGTCGATGGTTGAAAGAGGTTCCATCAACCATCGACCATCAACCTTTAACAGTGCGCGTAGCGCACTCATACGAGTTCCTCCAGGCCCTTCTGCCCGGCGGTGCGGGCGTACGCCCACAGGCCCAGCAGCACGGCGCCCATCAGCAGAAAACTCAGGGCGCTGCCGTACGGCCAGTCTCCGGCCTGCCCGAACTGGTTCTGGATGAGGTTCCCGACCAGCGCGGTCTTCGCGCCGCCCAGGATGTCGCTGACCACGAAGGTGCCCAGCGCCGGGATGAAGGTCAGCAGGATACCCGCCACAAGGCCCGGCAGGGTCTGCGGGAACACGGCCGTCATGAAGGCCCGCAAGGGCGGCGCGCCGAGGTCCTGCGCGGCTTCCAGCAGGCGCCAGTCGATCTTCTCGACGCTGGAGTACACGGGCAGCACGAAGAACGGCACGAACGCGTACACCATGCCCAGCAGGGTCGCCGTGAGGCTGGGCACCAGATCGAAGGGCCGCAGGATCAGAATCCAGGCGTACACGCGGATCAGGAAGTTCGTCCAGAACGGAATGATCAGCAGCAGCAGCAGCAGGTTCTTGCGCCGCGCGTCCTGCCGGGCAATGTAGAACGCCAGCGGGTAGCCCATCAGCACGCACAGCGCTGTGCTGAGTCCCGCCACCCACACGCTGCGCCACAGGACGCGCGCGTTGTCGGCCGTCCACTCCTGGAACAGCGCGTCGTACCCGAACACCCGTTGCCAGGATTCCAGCGTCCACGGGCCGCCCACCTGCGCGAGGTCCGTGCGGGTCAGGAACGAGTACCCCAGCATCACCAGCGCCGGCACGATCAGGAACACCGCCAGCCACAGCGTCCCCGGCCCCAGCGTGGCGAAGAAGCGCCGGACCGTCAGCACGGGGCACCTGCGGTGAGGTGATGGTTAAAGGTTGATAGTTGATAGAGGGGTTTTCCATCAACCATCAACTTTCGACTATCAACCCCCGTCATGCTTCTTCCAGCACGACGAGGTTGTCGGGCGGAAGGTAGAGGGTGACCTGTTCCTCGTAGTCGAAGTCTTCGTCGGCGCCGATGTCGGCGTTCAGCTGGAACACCACGAGCTGCTGGCCGCCGGCGCGCAGCAGGTACTGGTTCTCGGCTCCGGTGTACACGATGTCGTCCACGGTCGCGCGGATCTCGTTGCCTTCGGTCTCGTCGTCGCGTTCCATGCGCAGCTTCTCGGGCCGGACGGACAGCGTGACGTTCTGGCCGGGGCGCAGGCCCTCGCCGTGCGTGGTGCGCAGCGGGCCGTGCACGGTCTGCACGGTGGCGTCCGGGCCATCCACGCTCAGGACGGTGCCCTCGATCAGATTGCTGCTGCCCAGGAAGTTCGCCACGAACGCCGTGCGGGGCCGCTCGTACAGTTCCTCGGCCCGGCCCAGCTGTTCCACGCGGCCCCGGTTCATGACGGCGATGCGGTCACTCATGACCAGCGCTTCCTCCTGGTCGTGCGTGACGAACACGAAGGTCATGCTCAGGCTCTCTTGCAGGTTGGCGAGTTCTACCTGGAGCTCCTTGCGGAGTTTGAGGTCCAGCGCGGACAGCGGCTCGTCGAGCAGCAGCACCTGCGGTTCGTTCACGATGGCGCGGGCCAGTGCCACGCGCTGCCGCTGCCCGCCCGACAGCTGATCGGGGCGGCGCGAGGCGAAGTCCGCGATACGCACGCGCTCCAGGGCCTGCATGACCCGCTGCCGGGCCTGCGCGGCGGGCACGCCCTTCATCTTGAGGCCGAACGCCACGTTGTCCTGCACGCTCAGGTGCGGGAACAGCGCGTAACTCTGGAAGACGGTATTCACGTTGCGCAGGTGCGGCGGCACGCCCGTCATGTCCTGACCGCCGATGATGACCTGCCCGGCGTCCGGCTGCTCGAAACCCGCCAGGATGCGCAGCAGGGTCGTCTTGCCGCACCCGCTGGGGCCCAGCAGACTGAAGAACTCGCCCCGCCGGATGTCGAGGTCGATGTCGTCCAGCACGCGCGTCTCGCTGCCTGTCGGCGACCTGAAGCTCTTGAACACGTCCACGACACTGACGGCCGCATCGGCGGACAGTTCGCGTGACCGCTTTCCCTTAAACGCGACGCCGGTTATGGACGGGACCTCTGAATCTGACTCATGCCAGGGATTTTACTGGCCTGGGCGGGCAGCCACCCCCACTCCGCCTTAAGGGTGACGCGGCGCGCGCAGAGGTGGGGATACGCTGGCGGTGTTCCGCTGCCGTCACGCCCTGCCCCGAGTGCCCTGTTCCGAGTCGAGGTTTCCCTGTGGAAGATATTCTGGTTCCCCTGTTCTTTTTCGCCTCGGTGTTCGGTTTTCCGCTGGCGCGGCGCGCCATGATTCACCGGCACAGGCTGGAGTTGCTGCGCGCCCAGCAGGCTCCGGCGCACGGCACGTCCGCCCCCGACGGCCCGCAGGACAGCTCGCAGAACGACGCGCCCGCGCTGGCCCTGCGGCTGCCGGAACCGCACCGGCTGTACGCGCTGGCGCTGCTGTGCCGCCTCCAGGACGCCCCCCCGGCGCAGGAGCCGCAGGTGCGGGCGCTGCTGGGTCAGATCCGTTTCGAGTACCTGCCGGATACGCTACGCAGTTACCTGAACCTGACGCCCGCCGCGCGCGAGCAGCTCCGCGCCGGGGGCCGCGATCCGGAAGGGCTGCTGCGTGAGCAGCTGGAGCACCTGAGCCAGGGCGTGGACGGCGCGTTGCGGCAGGATCACGGTAGCGCCAGCCGCCTCCTTACGCAGGGACACTACCTGCGCGACCGCTTTGAGCCGTCCCCGCTGGACACCGCCCGTTTCGATGCAGCCGCCCGCAACCTGGGCGCGGCGCCGCTTCAGAAATGACCCGGCCGGGCAGAATCGACCCGAGTTGACGCGCTGGTCAGATGCTCTTGACGGCCCGTACCGGCATCAGACAGACTGATCTGGAATGAAAAACTTAACTGTCGGCCTCGCACTGACCGTCCTCCTGGCTGCCTGCGGAAGCGTGCAGCAACCGCCCGTCACGGCCGCGCAGGACCAGACCGTGACCACGCTGGCGCTCAACCCGTACGAGCGTGGCCCCGCCCCGACCACCGCCAGCCTGGAAGCGACGCGCGGGCCGTACGCCACGGCCACCACCACCGTGTCCCGGTTGCGGGTCAGTGGATTCGGGGGCGGCACCATCTACTACCCGACGACCACCAGCGACGGCACCTTCGGCGCTGTGGCCATGTCGCCCGGGTACACCGCCACGCAGAGCAGCCTCTCGTGGCTGGGGCCTCGCCTCGCCTCGCAGGGCTTCGTGGTGTTCATCATCGACACGAACAGCGTCTACGACCAGCCCGCGTCGCGCGGCACGCAACTTCTTGCCGCACTGCGGTACCTGACGGGCAGCAGCGACGTGCGCAGCCGCATCGACCCGGCGCGGCTGGCCGTCATGGGGCACAGCATGGGCGGCGGCGGCAGCCTGGAAGCCGCCAAGACCAACCCCGCCCTGAAGGCCGCCGTGGCCCTGACCCCCTGGAACACCGACAAGACCTGGCCAGAACTCCGCACGCCCACCCTGATCATTGGCGCGCAGTCCGATACGGTCGCGCCGGTCGCCTCTCACTCGGTGCCGTTCTACACCAGCCTGGCGGCCACGCTGCCCCGCACGTACCTGGAACTGCGCGGCGCCAGTCACTTCGTGCCGAACTCCGCGAACACGCCCATCGCGCGGGCCAGCGTGGCGTGGCTCAAACGCTTCGTGGACAACGACCTGCGCTACAGCCCGTTCCTGTGCCCGGCCCCGGCCGTCGGCACCACCTACTCAGACGTGCGCAGCAGCTGCCCGTTCAACTGACCGGCGCGGTAGTCCGGCACTGACGCGAACCGGTGGTCAGGGAAGGGCGTCCGGGTCCGGGAGGGTCTCCCCCACCCGGACGCCCAGCAGGTGAGCGAGGTCCGGCAGTTGCGCGGCGTCCACGGTCACGCCCTCCAGTTCGCGGGGGGTGACGCGCAGGCCGCGCAGGTCACTGGTGCGCAGGTCGGCCCCGGCCAGTCGCGCGCCGCGCAGGTCCGTGCGGGGCAGGCGGCACGCCCGCAGGATCAGGCCGGGCAGGTCGGCGTCCATGAAGACGGCCTCGGTCAGGTCGCAGTCGTCCAGGCGCAGGTGGGCCGCGTCGGCCTTCACCCACACGCTCAGGGGGGCGGTCACGCGGGTCAGGGCCACGTGCCGCAGGCGCGCGTGGGCGGCCTGCACGCCCAGCAGGCGGCAGTCCGTGAACTGCACGCGTTCCAGCGCCGCGTCTTCCAGGTGGGCGCCGCTCAGGTCGCAGCCCTCGAAGCGCACGTCGGTGAGGCGCACGCCGCGCCAGTGCACGCCAGTCAGGTTCACCTGCCGGAACACGCAGCCCTGGAAGGTCACGGCGTTCAGGGCCTCCGCGCCGATCAGATCGCCTTCCAGCGCCAGACCCCGGTACACGGTTTCGCTTTCCAGCGGGCCGGGCGGCGGGGCGCGCAGACCTCCGCGTGGGAATTTCGGGGCGTTCGGGCGGGTCGTGTCCATTGACAGTTACAGCGTGAGGATCTCGTAGCCCTTATCAGTGACGACCAGGGTGTGCTCGAACTGCGCGCTGGGTTGCCCGTCGGCGGTGGTGACGGTCCAGCCGTCGGCCAGCAGGCGCGTCTCGGGGCGGCCCAGGTTGATCATGGGTTCCACCGTGAACACCATGCCCGGCTGGAGTTTCAGGCCGGTGTAGCGCGCGCCCCAGTGGTAGATGGTGGGTTCCTCGTGCAGTTTCTTGCCGATGCCGTGCCCGGTGTACTCGCGGACCACGCCGTACCCGCGCGCCTCGGCGAGGGTCTGGATGGCGTGCCCGATGTCGCCGGTGCGGGCGTTCGGGCGGATGACGTCCAGCCCTGCTTTCAGGCACTCGCGGGTGGTGTCCACGAGGCCCTGCACGTCGGCGCTGACCTGCCCGACCGTGTAGGTGTAGCAGGCGTCGCCGTACACGCCGTTCATCAGCACGCCGATGTCCACGCCGACCACGTCGCCTTCCAGCAGCACGCGCCCGTCGGGAATGCCGTGGCAGATGACCTCGTTCACGCTGGCGCAGATGGTGCCGGGGAAGGGGTTGTTCTTAGGGCCGTACCCCAGGTAAGCGGGCGTGGCGCCGGCACGGCGGATGTGTTCCTCGGCGAGGGTGTCGAGTTCTTTCAGGGTGACGCCGGGCTTCACGTACGGCTCCAGCACGCGGAACGTTTCCGCGACGAGCGCCCCGGCGCGGCGCATGGCTTCGATCTCTCGGGCGGATTTCAGGGAAACGCGGCTCATAACGCATGAGGCTAACACGGCCCGGCGCGCCCTTCCCTGCCGCGCGTCACGGTACCCTGGCCCCCATGAGTGACCAGCACAGCGGCACAGGGGCGCGCAGCGTCGTGATCAGCGTGGACATGGAAGGCGTGACTGGCGTAGCCAGCTGGGTGCAGGTCAGCCCACCCGAGTTCGGTGGGTTGGTCAGCGGCACCGAGTACGAGCGGGCGCGCGAACGCATGACGCTGGAAGCGGCCGCCGCCGCGCAGGGCGCGCTGGACGCCGGAGCGACCGACGTACTTGTGAACGACAGTCACGACACCATGCGCAACCTGATCCCGGAACTGCTCCCGGACGGCGTGCGCTTTACCAGCGGGAACGACAAGCCGCTGAGCATGGTGCAGGGCGTGCAGGAGGCCGGCGTGCTGGGCCTGCTGTTCGTGGGCTACCACGCGCGGGCCGGAAGCGTACGCGGGCCGCTGGCACACACCTGGAACGGCTTCATCCGGGACGTGCGCGTGAACGGCATGAGCACCGGCGAGTACGGCCTGAACGCCCTGCTCGCCGGGCATTACGGCGTGCCAGTCCTGTTCGCGTGCGGGGACGACGTGGCCATGGCGGAAATCACCGCCGAACTGGGCGAGGGTGTGATCACGGTGCCGGTCAAGGAGGGCCTGAGCAGTTTCGCGGCCACGCACCTGCACCCGCGTGAAGCGCAGCGCCGCATCCGCGACGGCGCATTCCGGGCCGTGACGCAGGCGCTGGGGTCGCCGCCCCAGCCGTACGGCACGCGCTTCCCGGCCGCCGCGCAACTGAGTTTCGATCATCAGGCCCGCGCGGACGCCTGCGAACGCGTGCCCGGCATCACCCGCATCGACGCCGTGACCGTCGGCTGGGAGAGCGAGAACGCCTTCCACCTGTTCCAGACGTTCCGGATGCTGGCCAGCGTGGCCGCCGTGCGCCTGAACGCGTAACCACCGCAGGCAACCCTGCGGGCATCCTCATGCGGCGTCCGGTAGCCTGAACGCATGCACCCCCTGACCGCCCTGAGCCTCACCGCCACCCTGACCGCCCCCGCCAGTGCCGCCGCCGTGTGGGCCGGTGTGGACGCCACCACGAGCGGGTACGGCGTGCACGCCGGGACCGCCCTGCTGCCCATCCCGTTCATCGGCACGGTCGGCGTGGAAGGCAGCGCCGAACGCCCCTGGCAGACGACCGACACCACCTACAACCGCTACGCCGCCGGCGTGACCCTGCGCGACCTGAACCTCCCCCTGACGAAGGTGGACGCCTTCGCCACCGTCGGCGGGCAACTGACTACCCCCACCGCCCAGGGCAGCGAGAACAGGTTTGCGCTGTACGGCGAGACCGGCCTGCGCGGCCCCGTGTTCGGCCCCGCCGGATGGCGCGCGTTCGTGCGGGCCAGCAGCGCCGGGCAGATCGGCGCGGGCGTCGGCCTGGAACTGCGCTTCTGACCGCAATTGCACCCACCTGCCCGGCTGTGCTCTGACAGACTGGGCAGGTGACCACCGAACCCGCTTACACCCTGCACACCACCCTGGACGGCGTCACGCCGGGGCAGTTGCAGGGCTTCTTCGTGGACTGGCCGAATCCGCCCAGCCCGGACACCTTTCACCGCGTGCTGGCCGGATCGTACCGGGTGGTGCTGGCCGTCAGCGGCGGGCAGGTCATCGGCTTCGTGCAGGCCATCAGTGACGGGGTGCTCACCGCGTACATTCCGCTGCTGGAAGTCCTGCCCGAGTGGCAGGGCCGGGGCGTGGGCCGCGCCCTGATGACCCGCATGCAGGACGAACTGCGGCACCTGTACGCCGTGGACCTGGGCTGCGAAGACAACCTCGTCCCGTTCTACGAGGGCCTGGGCATGAGACGGGGCAACCTGATGTTCACCCGACGCTACGAGCGGCAGAGTGGCGCGGTGGAAGGCTGACCCTTACCAGTACTGGAACAGCAGGTCGCCACGTGAAAACCCCAGGTGCCGCGCTCCCTTCGCCGTACCGGGTGTCAGGCGATCCAAATCGGCGCGGTCAGGCGTACCGTTCAGCCACGCGGCGTCCGGGACGATCCAACCGCGCCCCTGCCACCATGAGCCGAGGCCGGGCGGGTTCAGGTAAGGGGGGAAGGTCGCCCCCGGATGCGCGGCGTCCGTGAACGCCATCAGCGGCCAGTCGGTGTGCGCCAGCATCCTCACCTCTTGCTGACTGAAGGGAAACTGGAGGGTCTGACCCCGCACGCCCGTCAGCGGGTCGGTGTGAAGCCCGCCGGTCAGCGTCCAGCCGAGTTCGCGGGCGCAGCGGTGCAGGTCAGCCGTCAGGCGGGCCGGGGCGTGCGGGTCGGCGCGGGTCAGGTCGTCCCGTAGCCACGGCAGCACGCCCGGTTCCACGTTCAGCTCAGGGCGGCGCGCAGGCGCTGAATGTCTCCCCGCCACGCGTCGGCATCTTCACTGTCCTCCCACAACTCCGGGAGTTCGCTGCCGGGGCCGGTCACGCGGTCCAGGGCTTCCAGGGCGTGTTCCCGCAGGTGCGTGAGTTCGGTAGGGTCAGCACCCTGCACCCAGGCGCGCAGGGCGGCGTCGGTCAGGGCGCTGGTGTCGCCGGTCAGGATGGCGGCCAGGATCTCAGCGGCGGCGACGGCGCGGTGGCCTTCCTCGGCTTCCAGGTAGTCGTTGTCGGGGTCCAGGGCGACGTCCAGCGCCTCGGCCAGGGCGAAGGGACCGTCCTGGACGACCTCGCGGGCGTAGTCGGCGGCGGCCTCGTTCTCGAAGGGTCCGGTGCCCCAGGCGCTCATGCGGTCACCTCCTGGCGGCCGTAGCGCTGCTCGACGTACTTCTCCATCAGTTCCTGGAAGTCCTCGGCGATGCGGGGGCCGCGCAGGGTGGTCAGGAGTTTACCGTCCTGGTAGACGGGCGCGCGGGGGTCCTCGCCGGTGCCGGGCAGACTGATGCCGATGTTGGCGTGTTTGCTCTCGCCGGGGCCGTTCACGATGCAGCCCATGACGGCCACCTGCATGTCCTCCACGCCGGGGTAGCGGGCTTTCCAGTCGGGCATGGTGTCGCGGATGTAATCCTGGATTTTCTGCGCGAGTTCCTGGAAGAAGACGCTGGTGGTGCGGCCACAGCCGGGGCAGCTGGTGACCTGCGGGAGGAACTGGCGGATGCCGAGGCTCTGGAGGATCTGCTGGGCGACCTCGACTTCCAGTTTGCGGCTCGCGCCGGGTTCCGGGGTGAGACTGACACGGATGGTGTCGCCGATGCCTTCGATCAGGAGGGGTGCGAGGGCGGCGCTGCTGGCGACGATGCCTTTCATGCCCATGCCCGCCTCGGTCAGGCCGAGGTGCAGGGGGTAGTCGCACAGCGGGGCCAGCTGGCGGTACACCTGCCAGAGTTCCGGGGCAGAGCTGACCTTCACGGAAATCAGGATTTTGTCGTGCGCCAGCCCGAGGGATTCGGCGTAGCGGGCACTTTCCAAGGCGGAGACGACCATCGCGTCGATCATGACGTCCGTGCCGGTCTTGGGGCTGCCGGCGGCGGTGTTCTCGTCCATCAGGCGGGCCAGGACCTGCTGGTCGAGGCTGCCCCAGTTCACGCCGATGCGCACGGGTTTGTCGAATTCCCTGGCGACCTCGATCATGGTGGCGAAGTTCGCGTCGTGGTGCTGACCGGCCCCGACGTTGCCGGGGTTGATGCGGTACTTGGCGAGCAGACGCGCCGTCTCCGGGAATTCGCGCAGCAGGATGTGGCCGTTGTAGTGGAAGTCCCCGACGATGGGCACCTCGATCCCGACCTCCTGAAGGCGGGCGACGATGTCGGGGATGGCGGCGGCGGCCTCGCGGGTGTTGACGGTGACGCGCACGATCTCACTGCCCGCGCGGGCCAGCTGGGCGATCTGGATGGCGGTGGCTTCGGCGTTGGCGGTGTCGGTGTTCGTCATGGACTGCACGACGACTGGGTGGGCGCTGCCCACCATGACGCCTCCGACGTTCACGCTGACGGTCTGACGACGGTTCATGCCGCCCAGTGTACGCGCCGCCATGCGGGATGGTCAGGAAGGAGCGTTACGACCGCCGTCCGGTGCGCCGCCCCCCCGGCCACTTGACCGGAGGGTGCGGCGGCCTTCAGACTGTGGCGCAAAGTTCAAAGGCAACGCTTGCCCGCCGGGCACGACCTTGGCCGCACTGTCATTCGTGACGCTGTGCGCCCAGGCCGTGCCCGGCGGCTTTTCTGCTGCGCTGCGCACGAACGCCGCATCTGACTTCTGGAGGCTGTACCCATGACCGTGTTTCCCTTGCTGTCCACCCAACATGACCACACGCCCGCCTACACCGAGACGCTCGGCGCGCCGCTGGGCAGTTCCGTGCGCGTGCGCGTCCGCACGACCCTGAGTGTCACGGACGTTCACCTGAAGTTCGTGCGGGTCGGTGAGATCGAGTCCGTCCCGGCGCGCGAGGTCACGCCGCTGGGTGACGGCGCGGGCCGCTGGTTCGAGGCGGACCTGCCGGTTCACGAGGGCCGCGTGCTGTACGCGTGGCAACTGAACTTCACGAACGATCACCTGCACCTGACGGCCCTGGGACTGCACCGCACGCGCCGGGGCTTCCGCTCGTGGTTCACGTACCTGACGGGCCACACGGCACCCGAGTGGGCCTGGGAGAGCGTGTTCTACCAGATCTTCCCGGACCGCTTCCGGAACGGTGACCCCAGCAACGACGTGCAGACTGGCGAGTACGTGTACGGCGACCGTGTGGTCGAGCAGGTCGAGTGGGCCACCCCCATCGACAGCTGGGGGGACATTCACGGGCATTACGGCGGGGACCTGAACGGGATCACGCAGGCGCTGCCGTACCTGACGGACCTGGGCATCACGGGGCTGTGGCTCACGCCGATCTTCGTGTCGCCCAGCAACCACCGCTACGACATCACCGACTACCGGCACGTGGACCCGCACCTGGGCGGCGACGAGGCCTGGGAGGAACTGGTGCAGGCCGCCGACCGGGCCGGCGTGAAGATCATGCTGGACGGCGTGTTCAACCACGTCGGCAACGAGAACGCCCTGTTCCGCGCGGCGCTGGACGCCGAGAGTGCCCCCGAGCGCGGGATGTTCACGTGGCGGGACGAGCCGGGCAAACTGCCGTACCACGCGTTCTTCGACGTGCCGACCCTGCCGAAGATCGATTACCGGAACGAGGCGGCCGTGCAGGAATTCTTCAGCGGCGAGGAGAGCGTCGTGCGCCACTGGCTGCGGCGCGGCGCGGCCGGCTGGCGGCTGGACGTGGCGCACATGATCGGTTCGGGCGGCACGGACGAGGACAACCTGCCGCTGCACCGCACCCTCAAGCGGGCGGCGCGTGAGGAACGCCCGGACGCGTACGTGTTCGGCGAGCGCTTCTACGACCCGGAGCACGCGCTGGACGGGCAGGGCGAGGACGGCAGCATGAACTACCACGGGTTCGGCCTGCCGGTCATGCAGTGGCTGGCGCGGGCGAACATGACCTTCGAACCCAGCGGCCTGGGCGGCGAGGAACTCGTGGAGATCCTGTGGGACGCGTATCACGCGCTGCCGCCACAGGTGGCCCTGAGCATGTTCAACGTGCTGGAATCGCACGACATTCCGCGCGCCCTGTACCGCCTGGGCAACGACCGCACGCGGTTCCTGGCGGGCGTGACGCTGCTGATGGGGTACGCGGGCGTGCCCTGCACGTACTACGGCAGCGAGGTCGGCGTGACGCAGTCCCGGGACGGCGCGATGCCCTGGTGCCGCGAGTCGATGCCCTGGGACGAATCGC